>NZ_CP015594.1:684578-1369156 GCF_001647675.1 Acinetobacter sp. NCu2D-2 | reverse complement strand
GCAGAAAAGCATAAGGTGATTACCCAAGCGGTACATGATGCAGGCGGCAAAATCGCGATGCAAATTTTGCATACTGGGCGTTATTCTTATCAGGCAGAAAATGTAGCACCTTCAGCCATTCAAGCGCCGATTAATCCAGTGAAGCCACATGCCTTAACAACTGCTGAAGTTAGGCAAACCGTAGAAGACTTTGCACAATGCGCCAAACTTGCACAATATGCAGGTTATGATGGTGTGGAAATTATGGGTTCAGAAGGCTATCTGATTAACGAATTTATTGCTGCACGTACCAACCATCGTGATGATGAATACGGTGGTAGTTATGAAAACCGTATTCGTTTCCCCATTGAAATTGTAAAACGCACACGTGAAGAAGTCGGCGAGAACTTTATTATTATCTATCGTTTGTCGATGCTTGATTTGGTCGAAGGTGGATCGACTTTTGAGGAAGTCGTGAAGCTTGCTAAAGAAATTGAAAAAGCGGGCGCAACGATTATTAATACGGGTATTGGTTGGCATGAAGCACGTATTCCAACCATTGCCACTAAAGTGCCACGCGCGGCATTTACTTGGGTGACCAAAAAGCTCAAAGGTCAGGTCAAAGTTCCTTTAATTACTTCAAACCGTATTAATACACCAGAAATGGCAGAGCATGTTTTAGCTTCGGGTGATGCGGACATGATTTCTATGGCGCGACCTATGCTTGCTGATGCTGAGTTCGTATTAAAAGCAGAGCAAGGGCGTAGCGATGAGATCAATACCTGTATTGGTTGTAACCAAGCCTGCTTAGATCATATTTTCTCAATGAAAATTGCATCGTGTTTAGTTAATCCACGTGCATGTTATGAAACTGAACTGATTTTTAAAGAAGTAAATCAAGCTAAAAATATTGCTGTCATTGGCGCAGGCCCAGCAGGTTTAAGTTTTGCAACTTATGCGGCAGAGCGTGGACATCAAGTCACAATTTTTGAAGCATCAAATCAAATTGGTGGTCAATTTAATATTGCCAAAACCATTCCCGGTAAAGAAGAATTTTATGAAACCTTACGTTACTTCAAACGTAAGATTGAATTAGAACCACGCATCAAATTGCAGCTCAATCATCAGGTGGATTTTGAAGAACTCAATGAATCTGACTTTGATGAGATAGTAGTCGCTACAGGTGTGACACCGCGTCAGCTTGATATTCCAGGCATTGATCATCCAAAAGTGTTGTCTTATTTGAATGTTTTAAAAGATCGTAAGCCTGTCGGGCAACGTGTCGCAATTATTGGGGCAGGCGGTATTGGTTTCGACACAGCAGAATATTTAAGCCATGAAGGTGAAAGTGGCAGCCTGAATCCACAGAAATTCTATGATGAATGGGGTATTGATACAGCTTATGCTAATGTCGGAGGTTTAAAACAACCTCAGGTAGAAGCGCCGTCACGTGAGATTTATTTATTGCAGCGTAAAGCGAGCTCTGTGGGTGGCGGTTTAGGTAAAACTACGGGTTGGATTCATCGTACAGGATTAAAACATCGTGATGTGAAGATGATTGCTGGTGCGACGTATCAAAAAATTGATGATCAAGGTTTACATATTTTAGTCAATGAAAAACCACAAGTATTGGAGGTGGATCATGTGATTATTTGTGCAGGTCAGGAATCATATACCGCGATGTTTGATCAGCTCCAACAAGCCGGTAAAAATGTGCATTTAATTGGTGGTGCTAAAGAAGCGGGTGAGTTAGACGCGAAACGTGCCATCCGTCAAGGTGCGGAGTTAGCTGCCAAGATTTAATCATGATGTAAAACTCCTCCCTTTATTAAAGGAGGGGGCTATGGAGAGGATTCTATTCAGAAACAATAGAATCCTTCTCTTACACCTTATATAGCTCTCCATTTTATAAAAGCGACTCTACTTAATTATAAAAATATACGCCAATCTCAACTTTAAATAAGCTTTTCAAATTGAATCGGCGAATAACCACATTTTTTATTCATAACGACGCAGACCGTATGTGACAAAATCTTTCTGATAAAACGATGCGATAAGTGCCATAAATCTCTTGCCCTTACTTTTTGAATATTAAAGCGATCAGTTAATTGACCAATGACCGTTTCAATTTTCCTTCGTGCTCTCATAAGCAACCTCATTGATTCTTGAGATCTAGAGTCCGGCATATTCTTTCTTAAAGGAGTTTGTAGATCAACATACTGAAATTTATAGTATTCTTTCAAGCTGGGTCTTAAGTAACCTTTATCTGCACCTAGTAACCCATGAATATTTTCTGTGATTTCTGGTGCAACATCACGCTCATCTACATTTGCTGGAGCGAAAGTATAGCCAGTAATCATACCCTCCAAATTAATTACAAGATGCCCTTTAAAACCATAGTATTTCTCTTGTTGTGCAGCACAATAACTAAAACCTGCATGTTCTTTGAAATTCTTGTGTCTTTTTGCTCGACTATAACGACAAACAGGTATAGGAAATCCATCAATAAAATGAATATGATCCTGACCATAATGTGCAGTTAATTGGGCTGTGATTTTTTGATGAACTTGCCATAAGTTTGCACAATGCTTACAAAAGTTAGGATATGAACCTAAATGAGGGAACCAACTTAAGTAATTGTTTTTAAAAAATATCCATATGCTTTTATCCGTATCCATTTTGAGACACTCACCAACAATTTGCATTGTGATAATTTCAATATCGGTTAAAGCCGGTGGAAAACCACGTTTTCTTAATGGTTCAGAGACTATAGTTGGGTAAATTTCCTCTATGATTAAATAGACAATGATGATAAATTCTTCAGTGGACATAACTGTAATTTTATTTTCATAGACGGATTTAAAATGAGGTTATGTCCTTTTTATTTCAATGACTTAAAAAGTTGAGATTGGCGTAAAAATATTAGAACAAAAAAGGACCTCACCATGACCCTACAAACAACACAACACTCCATTCAACGTTGGCATGAAATGTTAGAAAAACGTGATATGTCGATCCTTAATGATTTATTAACGGATAATGTGGTTTTTCACTCGCCAGTAGCATTTAAGCCTTATAGCTCTAAGCCCGTCGTTTTCTTTATTTTGACGAACGTTATTCAGGTCTTTGAAAATTTTAAGTATCACCGTGAATTTTATAGTGCAGACGGTAACAATGTTGTACTAGAGTTTTCTGCCAATGTAGGAGATAAGTCACTTAAAGGCATTGATATGATTCAATTTGATGATCAAGGTCAAATTGTGGATTTCGAGGTGATGATTCGTTCTAAGTCTGGGCTTGAAGCATTGGCAGAACAAATGGGAAGACGTATGCAAAATATGTAGGCCAATCCTAGTTTAGCTTTTAACTTGGCATGATCATTGTTTGTCATGAAATGTGCTGTAAAAAGGAACATTGAATGAAAGCGTTAGCGAAAAAGCTAAAAGATTTATCGATTGATTATTTAGATCAATGGATTGGTGCGGACTCACCAACCTTATATTACAACCCGCACGGGGTATTTCAGGATATTGTAGACCGATTACCCCAGCTCAAAGCGAAATATCGACCAACACCATGGCTCTCAAATGCCCATGCGCATATTTTATATTTCGATTTAATTAAGAAAAAAACCATCAAGTTAAAATATGATGCGATCGAGCAACTCAATATGTCCGATGGTGGCGTTACAGGGATTGCATGGTTTGGCTTAAACTTACCCGCTAATACATCGACCGTTGTACTTCTTCATACTATTACGGGTTCACCAGAGTCTATGCGTGAACTGGTACGGGATTTGAATCGTTATACGGGCTGGCGGATAGCACTCTGTTTACGTCGTGGACATGCTGATTTGCCAATGCCTGTTCCTAAAATCAATTTGTTCGGTTCCACTCAAGATTTACGCGAACAACTTTTATATATTCAGGATAAATTTCCTCAGTCAGACTTATATGCAGTTGGTTCTTCAGCAGGAACGGGTTTACTGGTTCGTTATTTAGGTGAAGAAGGAGAACAAACGCCGTTAAAAGCTGCTTTTGCACTCTGTCCTGGTTATAACACGGAAACAGGTTTTGCTGTGGTGCATCCTTTTTATAGCAAAGTGATGGCAAAAAAGCTGATTAAGCGTTTTATTCAGCCTTATCAAGTGACGTGGCAGCAGGTCAGCACGTGGCAAGACATTCTAGCTGTGAAAAATTTATCAGAATTTGAAAAATTGTATTTTAGATTGGCAGGCTTTGATGACTATGACAGTTATACCAAAGCGACTAATCCTATTTATGTATTTGAAAATATCAAAATTCCACTCATGATTTTAAATGCAGAAGATGATCCGATTTGTAAAATTCAAAATTTGGCACCTTATAAAGACACCATTCAAGCGATGCCCAATATTGCGGTTATTACGACGAAAAAGGGGAGTCATTGCGGATTTTATGAAGGATTGGCACGTACAGAGTCATGGGCGACCAAATTAATGGCGGACTATTTGCTTAAATTTCATTCAAATTAATCTTAGTTTTTGAATTTATGATATAAAAAACCCAGCTTAAGCTGGGTTTTTTAAGTTTTTTTATTAATTATTTAATGCTGGTGTTGCTGCCGCAATAGCATCTGCAACAGCATCATCTTCAGACTGAGCTGCGCCTGTATTCACTTTAGGTGTAGACGCTTGAGCTAGTTTTTCAACTGGTGCTTTTTCTACAGCAGGTTTTTCAACATTTGTTGGTGCTGCTTGAGTGGCTGGCTCACGTTTAGGTTCTGGTGCAGGAGTAACTGCTTCTGCTTGATTTTCTCTTTGATTTTCAACTACTTCAATGTCAGCTTCAGGTGCTTGTTGTTCAGTAGGTTCTAAATTTTCAAATTTTGTTGCTTCTGCAGATTCATTTTCAGATGCTGCACTTACTTCAACTTGTTCTTCTTCCTTTGGTGCTTCTTTTTTTACACATGCTGTAACTAAAAGGCCTGTTGCAATAGCACCACAGATTAAAAGTTTCTTATTCATCATTGCATCTAACGAAAGTGTGGATTGGATAGGTGCATTATAACAGCAAATTACAATATAGAAATCATCCTATCTGCCTCTAATTTTTTGCTCGAAATGCTGATAGAATAGTCAATTGTTTATTGTTCTATGAATTGATGCGGATTGACTTTGCTTTCTAGGCACAAGGTAAAGTAAAATTGCGCAACATTGCAGGCCGATTTAGGCTCGATTGTACGAGAAACCCAATGACCCATTTTATTTTCGTTACTGGTGGTGTTGTTTCATCACTAGGTAAAGGTATTTCAGCTGCTTCTGTTGCTGCACTTTTAGAAGCTCGTGGTTTAAAAGTGACCATGGTAAAAATGGATCCATACATTAATGTCGATCCAGGGACAATGAGCCCATTCCAACATGGTGAAGTTTTCGTAACTGAAGACGGCGCTGAAACAGATTTAGACTTGGGTTACTACGAACGTTTCTTACGTCGTGCGAAAATGACCAAATTGAATAACTTTACATCAGGTCGTGTATACCAGGATGTTCTTAACAAAGAACGTCGTGGTGATTACCTTGGTGGTACTGTTCAAGTTATTCCACACATTACTGACAATATTAAAGAACGTGTACTTCGCGCAGGTGAAGGTTATGACGTTGCGATCGTTGAGATCGGCGGTACAGTAGGTGACATCGAATCTCTCCCATTCATGGAATCTGTACGTCAGTTAATGGTTGAACTTGGTCATAAACGTACCATGTTGATGCACTTAACGTTGTTACCTTATATCAACTCAGCAAAAGAGTTAAAAACTAAACCAACTCAACACTCAGTGAAAGAGTTGCTTTCAATTGGTATTCAACCAGACATCTTAATCTGCCGTACTGAACACGATGTAGATGCAGATACAACTCGCAAAATTGCGCTATTTACGAATGTTGAAGCGCGTGCGGTTGTGGTATGTAAAGATGCACGTTCGATTTACCAAATTCCACGTACGTTCTATGAACAAAATGTTGATGATTTAATTTGTGAACGTTTTGGTTATAACGACCTTCCTGAAGCTGATTTAACAGATTGGGATAACGTGGTTGAAGCATTACTTAACCCTGAATACACAGTACGTGTAGCAATGGTTGGTAAATACGTTGAACTTCCAGATGCGTATAAATCTGTAAACGAAGCGCTTTTGCATGCGGGTATTCAAAACCGTGTGAAAGTTCAAATTGACTATGTCAATGCTGAAGAACTTGAAAGCCTAGATGAAGCTGAAGTATTGAAAGATGCTGACGCGATTCTTGTTCCAGGTGGTTTCGGTGAACGTGGTACTGAAGGCAAAATGAAAGCCATCAAATACGCACGTGAAAACGGTGTGCCATTCTTGGGTATTTGTTTAGGTATGCAGTTGGCTGTAATTGAATATGCACGCAATGTTGCGGGTATTTCTGATGCAACTTCAACTGAATTTAATCGTTCAACCAAATCACCATTGATTGGTTTGATTACTGAATGGTTAGATGAACGTGGTGAAGTACAACAACGTTCAGCAGATTCTGACCTTGGCGGTACTATGCGTCTTGGTGCTCAAAAATCTGAATTGGTTGAAGGCACAAAGACTGCTCAAGTTTACGGTTCAAATGAAATCGTAGAACGTCATCGTCACCGTTACGAAATGAACAACCGTTATATTCCTGTCCTAGAAGAAAAAGGCATGAAGATTTCTGGTTATTCACCAGTACAACGTTTAGTAGAAACTGTTGAAATTCCTCAACATCCTTGGTTTATTGCTGTACAATTCCACCCAGAATTTACAAGTTCACCACGTGATGGTCATCCATTGTTTGCGGGTTTCATTGATGCTGCAAAAAAACAGTATCAAAAAACCAAATAATGGATTTGTAGGACACAACTAGGAAGTTTAAATGTCGCAATTAAAACCACAAGAAATTGTACGTTTAGGCGATATACAAATGGCAAATCATTTGCCATTTGTATTATTCGGCGGAATGAACGTACTCGAGTCTAAAGACTTGGCTTTTGAAATTGCAGAGACCTATGTGGATATCTGTACACGTTTAGGTATTCCTTACGTGTTTAAAGCAAGCTTTGATAAAGCCAACCGTTCAAGCTTGAACTCGTTTCGTGGTCCAGGCCTCGAAAAAGGGATTGAGTGGTTAGCCGACATTAAAAAACACTTCAATGTGCCAATCATTACCGATGTGCATGAGCCGTACCAAGCGGCTCCTGTGGCAGAAGTTGCAGATATTATTCAGCTTCCAGCATTTTTAAGTCGTCAGACTGATTTAGTTGAAGCAATGGCAAAAACGCAAGCCATTATTAACATCAAAAAAGCACAATTCCTTGCACCACATGAGATGCGTCATATCTTGCATAAGTGCTTGGAAGCAGGAAATGACAAACTGATCCTTTGTGAGCGTGGTTCAGCATTTGGCTACAACAACTTGGTTGTAGACATGTTGGGCTTTGACATCATGAAAGAAATGAATGTGCCTGTGTTCTTTGATGTGACCCATGCTTTGCAAACTCCAGGTGGCCGTGCAGATTCTGCGGGTGGTCGCCGTGCGCAAATTACGACACTTGCGCGTGCAGGTATGGCAACTGGTCTTGCTGGTTTGTTCTTGGAAGCACATCCAGATCCAGAAAAAGCCAAGTGTGATGGTCCATGTGCACTGCGCATGTCACAACTTGAGCCTTTTTTGGCACAATTGAAAGAACTCGATACCTTGGTCAAAGGTTTCAAAAAGTTAGATACACACTAAGAATGTACCCCCTTGAGCTGCCTTTAAACCGCAGCTCTTTTAATTAACTGAGGAATTGTTCATGAGCCAAATCGTTGACATTCGTGCACGTGAAATTTTGGACTCTCGTGGTAACCCTACCATCGAAGCAGACGTAATCTTAGCATCTGGCGTAGTTGGCCGTGCATGTGCACCATCTGGTGCTTCAACTGGTTCTCGTGAAGCTTTAGAACTTCGTGATGGCGACAAAGCGCGTTATTTAGGTAAAGGCGTTAAAACAGCGGTTAACAATGTAAACACTGTAATCCGTGATGCTTTACTTGGTAAATCAGTATTCGAACAAAAAGACATTGATAACACAATGATCGCGCTTGACGGTACTGAAAATAAAGAAAAACTAGGTGCGAACGCAACTCTAGCAGTATCTTTAGCTGCTGCGCGTGCTGCTGCTGATGAAAAGAAAATTCCTCTTTTCCAATACATCGCAGACCTTCGTAACAACAGCATTTTAACCATGCCTGTTCCAATGATGAACATCTTGAACGGTGGTGCTCACGCAGACAACACTGTTGATATTCAAGAATTCATGATTGAGCCTGTTGGTTTCACTTCATTCTCTGAAGCACTTCGTGCCGGTGCCGAAATTTTCCATTCTTTAAAATCAGTTTTGAAGAAACAAGGTTTAAATACTGCAGTAGGTGATGAAGGTGGTTTCGCGCCAAACCTACGTTCTAATGAAGAAGCAATCACTGTGATCCTTTCTGCAATTGAGCAAACAGGTTACAAAGCAGGTTCTGACATCATGTTGGCACTTGACTGCGCATCTTCAGAATTCTACAAAGATGGTCAATACATCCTTGCAGGTGAAGGCAACAAAGCATTCACAAGCAACCAATTCGCTGACTACCTTGCAGGTCTTGTTAAGCAATATCCAATTATCTCAATTGAAGATGGTTTGGACGAATCTGATTGGGAAGGTTGGTCTTACCTGACTTCTATTCTTGGCGACAAGATTCAATTGGTTGGGGATGATTTGTTCGTTACAAATCCGAAGATCCTTCAACGTGGTATCAACGAAAAAGTTGGTAACTCAATCCTGATCAAGTACAACCAAATCGGTACATTGACTGAAACTTTAGATGCGATCTATCTTGCGAAAGCAAATGGTTACTCTACTGTTATTTCTCACCGTTCTGGCGAAACTGAAGATTCTACAATTGCAGATCTTGCAGTCGGTACTGGTGCAGGTCAAATCAAAACTGGTTCACTTTGCCGTTCTGACCGTGTAGCGAAATATAACCAATTACTTCGTATTGAAGAATTGACTAAAGCTGCATATCGCGGTAAAGCTGAGTTCAAAGGTTTGAACTAAGCACGCATGTTTATGTTAGATGTATTCGACTCCAAAGCGAGTAAAGTACTGTTGGGCCTTGCGATCTTTTTGATCGCAGGGTTTCAATATTTATACTGGTTTGGTGAAGGTGGTTATCAAGATCATCAGAAACTGGCACAGAAAATTCAACAGCAAGTTGAGCTAAATCAAGACCTAAAAGAGCGTAATCGCGTTCTTGCGGCTGAAGTGTATGATCTTAAAAATGGGGTTGAAGCCATCGAAGAACACGCACGATTGGACCTCGGTCTGATTAAACCACACGAAACATTCTTACAAATGAGTACCATCAGTACTCAATATAGTCCTATTTATTTAAATCCGAATTCTAAAGTCGATTTACGTACCAATGAGTCTGCTGATGAACCAACAACCCCATAAATTATGGGCCATTATTCCTGCAGCAGGTTCGGGAAGTCGCTTCTCTAAAACTGAACTCAAACAATATCAAATGATTCAGGAACAAACGGTTCTTGAGCATACGATTGCACGTCTGACTCAATTGCCTTTAATGGGTTATGTGCTGGCGATTGGTCAGCAAGATCATGTCGCTCAAACACTTCCTTTGAAAAATATCGAAAAGGCACATTTCTGTCAGGGTGGTGCTGAACGGGTACATTCAGTTTTAAATGCACTGAATTATTTATCTGAAATTGCATCATCAGATGATTGGGTATTTGTGCATGATGCTGCACGACCTTGTGTAAGTCTTGAGTGTCTTCAAGCCTTGGTTGAGACTGCAACGACACACAATCAGGCTGCTATTCTCGCAATTCCAGTTCGAGATACATTAAAGCGCGTTGTAGAAGGTCACGACATTCAAGAAACAGTTGACCGTTCAACATTATGGCAAGCGCAAACGCCACAAATGGCGAAGCTGGGAACATTAAAGCGAGCAATTGAGCAGGCTTTGACAGATGGTGCTACCATTACCGATGAAGCCTCAGCACTTGAACATATTGGCGAAAAAGTTGTTGTGGTGAATGGTCGTTCGGACAATATTAAAATTACCTATCCTGAAGACTTAGAGTTAGCAAAACTGATTCTCACTGCGCAAGCAATTTAAAAACCAAAACTACAGAATTAATTGAGACATTGTGCTCAATTCAAGTGTTCTTTCACTTATAATTTCGCTATTGTTAATTTAAATAGTTTTCAGCGAATGATACCTTCACAGCAGTATCGTTTTTTACGACAATCCGCACGAGATGGATTGAGTATTAAACACGATTCTTCAAAGTGGACCAAGCTGCACCTTGATCCGTGGTTGCTCTGTTTTTTGTTATTGAATGCAGCATTGGGTTTGATGGTGGTTTATAGTGCGACCTCTGAAAACTCAGGCATGGTGGTGCGCCAAGCGATCAGTTTTGGTGTTGGGTTCATTGTTATGTTCCTGTGCGCTCAAGTTCCTCCGAAGGTCTATCAGGCGATTAGTCCATACTTTTACTTGTTCGGTATTTTTATGCTGTTACTGGTATTTGTGATTGGTGAAACGCGCTTGGGTGCAAAACGTTGGATCACGTTGCCAGGTATTGGCAGTATGCAGCCAAGTGAAGTCATGAAGTTTGCGATGCCACTGATGATGGCATGGTATTTTTCGCAGCGTCCATTTCCGCCTAAACTCATCCATATTTTTGTTGCCTTGATATTA
This sequence comes from Acinetobacter sp. NCu2D-2, assembly GCF_001647675.1. Classification (NCBI taxonomy): domain Bacteria; kingdom Pseudomonadati; phylum Pseudomonadota; class Gammaproteobacteria; order Moraxellales; family Moraxellaceae; genus Acinetobacter; species Acinetobacter sp. NCu2D-2. Next base: position 1,358,395 of record NZ_CP015594.1, on the reverse strand, counting down.
TTGGGTGTGCCGTTTGTACTGGTGGCATTACAGCCCGACTTAAATATTGGTTTGATTATTCCGGGTATTTTTGTACTGTTCTTAAGTGGTATGTCTTGGCGTCTTATTATTGGGGCATTGACAGTATTTGCACTGGCTGTACCGCTGTTATGGATGTTCTTATTACAGGAATATCAAAAGAAACGTATTTTAACTTTGTTCGATCCCGAATCTGATGCTTTGGGTGCGGGATGGAATATTATTCAGTCCAAAATTGCCATTGGTTCAGGTGGAGTGACTGGTAAAGGTTACTCGAATGGTACCCAGTCGCATTTGGGTTATCTGCCAGAGCACCATACTGACTTTATCATGTCAACTTATGCAGAAGAATTTGGCTTTATTGGTGTATTTTTACTCTTCAGTTTGTTTGCTGCAATTATTATTCGTTGCCTGATTATTGGTATGCAAAGTTTTCATAACTTTGGGCGTTTATATGCAGGTGCTATGGGATTAACGTTCTTCTTCTTCGTGTTCTTAAATTCAGGCATGGTCAGTGGGATTTTACCTGTAACAGGTGACCCATTACCGCTTATGAGTTATGGAGGAACGGCAGTAATTTCGATGCTGGCAGGCATGGGGATTGTTATGTCGATTCATACTCATCGATAGAATATTGATTAAAAAAGCCAGCATCTGCTGGCTTTTTTAATGCATAGTGATGTGTTATAAATCAATCAATAAGCAAGAATTTAGGATGTTAAAATGAAGACAATATGGGGTGTGCTGATGGTTTTCATCAGTCAAAATCTATGGGCGGCACCGCTGACAACAGAACAATTCAAACAACAAAATAAAGCATATTATGCAGATGCTGAGCTTAAGTTGGCAGATTTAAATGAAGCATTAGATCAGAAACAGCATCCTTCAATTTTGATTAAAAAAGCGTGTAGCTATTCAACATCACTTAAAAATCTCAAAGCTTTTTCCAAAAAGAATCAACATTTGGCGTTTGCACAAGAAGAATATACTTTTGTCAGCCAATTGGATGATGGATTTAATCAGTCATTGGCGGAATTAGGTACGAGCTATGAGACTGGTTGTAAAGCTCAGCTAAAAGCCAAAAAAAATTAAGTCTATTTTTTACGTTTTAGACGGGCTTCTTTGACTTTATTTAAAAGAGGTCCTTTTTGTTCAAGAATTTTATTAATGATGAAATCTCGTGGGAGTACCAAACGTACAGGCATTGGTAAAAGTTCATAAACTTTAGCAATGACAGCACGAATTTCAGCTTCATTGACCAATTTATCTTCCGTTAAGCCAAGCAAACCATCAACCACCAAATGTTCTACTTTGCTGCTATGTTGTTGCCACAAGTCAGCCAAATTGACTTGGCTCATCTGATCTTTTGCTTTATTGAGAAGAATGTTCAGCATGGAATGAAGTCTTATAAAGAAATATTAAGCTAAATATTATCTGAAAATCCAAATATTTACATTAAAAAAGCCCTCGTACGAGGGCTTTTTTGATTGGTGAAGTTAATGCAGGAACCAAGTGTAATAGCCCCATAGCATGAGTGGCCATGAGAGAAATGGACTAAAAATCCATTTCCAAAACCAATGACGGGGAACAAAACCCACACCATGAATAAATCCACCTGAAATACCAATCATGATGTACATGAGTACACTGTGACTATAACTGCCATCTGCATCAAGCATTGCTGCTGGGTGAACGAGAAGAACGGCTGCAAGTGGAAATGCCAACATGCAGGAAATCACCATCGCAAAAGGATTGGATTTTTTTTCATTCAATGGTTTTTCAATTGCAGCGTCATTCATGTTTTATTCCTCATCCAAATCTTGATGATGTTCGATATACAGGGCACTGAGCACACCGGCAAAACATGCCATCAGAATCCCGAGAATCCATGCGAAATACCACATAATTTAGTCTCCTTAAGACACAGCCTTAGTACAGGCTGTGTGAATTCTCTTGAATGTGTTTGTTGGTAACCACTCCCCACATTTTGTAGTAACACCAAGTGGTGTAGCACAAAATTGTTGGTACGAAGATACATGCTGCCACGGTCATCACAGTCAATGTTTTTTGACTCGATACCGCATCCCACATAGTTAAGCTTGAAACAGGATTTAAGCTTGATGGCATGAGGAATGGGAACAAAGCAAAACCTGCAGTTAAGATGGTTCCGATCACAGCCAAACTTGTGCCTAAGAACGTTAATCCTGCTTTTGCTTTAGAGGCTGCAAACACAACAATCAACCCACCTAAAATACCTGCGATTGGTGCGATTTTAGTGATTGGATAAGTCGTATAGTTATTCATCCAACCTGGATTTGCGTCAGTTAAGACTTGTTTTGCAAGTGGGTTAGCTGCTGCATTGGTATCGAAAGGTTGAACCAAGGTATAACCTTGAATGCCACCAAAATACAACCATAGACCTACAACAATAAAGCAAACCAAGTAAACAATGCCCATGATTTGTGTTGCTTTGGCAGACCGTTGACGCAATGCGCCATCAGTACGCAGCATGAGCCATGCACCGCCGTGAGCACAGAGCATAGATAAGCTAACTAAACCACAAACAATTGCAAATGGGTTGAGTAGGGCAAAGAAGCTACCTGTATACATTGAACGTACAGTTTCATCTAAAGTAAATGGTACACCTAAGAACATATTGCCAAATGCCACACCAAAGACTAAGGCAGGTACAGCACCACCGACAGCAAGTCCCCAGTCCCAAGAATTACGCCATTGGGTATTTTCAAGTTTAGATCGATAGTCAAAACCGACAGGTCTTAAGAATAAGGCAAATAAAACGAGAAGAAGTGCCCAGTACATGCCTGAGAAGGCAGTGGCATAGACCATTGGCCATGCAGCGAATAACGCACCACCTGCAGTAATAAACCAAACTTGGTTACCGTCCCAGTGTGGGGCGATGGTATTAATTGCGGCACGACGCTCATCATCTGTTTTACCTACAAATGGCATGATCGCCATTGAGCCCATATCGAAGCCGTCGGTGAGGGCAAAGCCAATGAGGAGTACACCGACCAAGACCCACCAAATGATTTTGAGTAATTCATATTCAATCATGCTTGAATCTCCTCATTTGCCTTTTTAGCTGCTTCAAGTTTTTCAAAATGGTATTTACCTGTATGTAAAGAACTTGGGCCAAGGCGTGAGAATTTAATCATCAGATACATTTCGATGATGAGTAATACTGTATAGAAGGCAGCCAATGCGAGAATTGAACCCATCACATCGCCTGTACTTAAGCTCGATGCGGATAAGTGAGTAGGAAGCACTTCACCAATAGTCCATGGTTGACGACCAGCTTCAGCGACATACCAACCTGTTTGTGCTGCAATCCAAGGGAGAGGTAAGGCAAATAGTGCAAAACGAAGTAACCAAGGTTTATCTTCTGCATTACGTTTTGCGACAGCAAAAGCTGCAAGTACAAACAAGAGCAACATCAAGAAACCAGATGCCACCATGGCACGGAATGACCAGAACAAGCTTGGTACATGTGGAATGGTGTCTTTAGCAGCAGCTTTGATTTGCTCTTCAGACGCATCGACTACATTGGATGTATATTTTTTAAGAAGTAAGCCATAGCCTAAGTCTTTTTGTGTTTCAGCAAATGCAGCTTTAAGTTCTTCCGAATTGTCACCTGCGCGTAATTGTTCAAGTTGTGAATAAGCTACCATACCGTTACGGATACGTGCTTCGTGCTGCTCAATCAGGTCTTTAATCCCCATTACTTGAGTATCAGTAGAGCGAGTGGCAATAATCCCCATGACATATGGAATTTTCACTGCATAATCGGTACGCATGGTGTCTTGATTTGGGAAACCAAACAAGGTGAAAGCAGCTGGTGCAGGTTCTGTTTCCCATTCAGCTTCAATCGCAGCAAGTTTAGTTTTTTGTACGTCACCAATTTCATAACCTGATTCATCACCTAGTAGAATCACTGAAAGTGTGGATGCTAAACCAAAGATGGCTGCAATCGCGAATGAACGGCGAGCAAAAGGTAAGTCACGTTTTTTGAGTAAGTAGTAACTTGAAATCGCTAATACGAAAATAGCACCCGTTACATAACCGGCTGAAACGGTGTGAACAAATTTGACTTGGGCAACTGGGTTAAAAATCAGTGCACCGAAATCAATTAATTCCATACGCATGGTTTCATAGTTAAATGCAGAACCAACTGGGTTTTGCATCCAACCGTTGGCAACCAAAATCCAAAGTGCAGACATATTTGAACCGAGTGCAACTAACCAAGTTACCCCCAAATGTTGAACTTTAGACAGGCGATCCCAGCCAAAGAAGAATAAGCCAATAAATGTTGATTCAAGGAAGAAAGCCATTAAACCTTCAATCGCTAGGGGTGCACCGAAAATATCACCGACATAATGAGAGTAATAAGCCCAGTTGGTACCAAACTGGAATTCCATAGTCAGACCAGTGGTTACACCCAAGGCGAAGTTAATACCGAATAACTTTCCCCAAAACTTGGTCATATCTTTATAAATTTCCTTACCAGAAATCACATAGGTGGTTTCCATAATGGCAAGCAAAAATGCGAGACCTAAAGTTAACGGTACAAATAAAAAGTGATACATCGCGGTCATAGCAAATTGGAACCGCGATAAATCGACCACGCTTTCAGAAATCATCAACGTGTCTCCTTGTTTAAGGGTGTATTGCCTGCAATATGCTCAGCAACTTGAGTGTCAAAATTCTTTGGGATCGTAGGGGCATCAAACCAAATGTTTTTAATTACTAAGAGTAAAGAAACTTTAATAATTAAAATCACAGTAATATCTCGTACTGCTTTTTGGTTTAAATTTTTAGGAACTAAGCTCATAAAATAAGCCTGTTTTTATTGCTTGTTTATATTATTAAACAAAACAATAATAAAAATAAATAGACGGCACAGTTTAAACAAATATATATTTTTAAGTTATTGATTTAATAAGATAAATAATGATTGTTTGATGATAATTATTATCATTTATTCATTCGTCTTATAATAATTTATCTTATTTTAAAGTTGACTAAATTACTTATATTTAATACCTGATTAAAATGGTTGGAATATAATTATAATAATATTTAATCTTGATTGTTTTACTTGGTTTTAAATATTGAATAAAAAAGGACATCAAAATGGTGTCCTTGTTAAAATCTTTTTAAGTTAAAAGTCGTAGCGGAAACCTAGTGATAATGCAGTTGCATTTTCTCCTGTAGCACCTGAAATTTGTGCACTACGACCTTCTTTCCATGGTGTTAAATTTGCATTGTCATCATTGAGCATGGTTGCCAAATTTGCATAAAGGCGTACGTCTTTATCGAGTCGATGTTCTACACCAATTGCGATTAAACTTGAGTTTGCATCATCAATGTCGACATCACGGTAAAAGTATTCTCCACGCAGTGTGGTTTTAGGTGCCAATTTATATTCACCTGCAACGCCGTAGATGGATGCATTTTGATCTTCGTTATTGACTTTGGAGTGTTGATAGAGCGCACCAAGCTTGAATTGCTCTGAGATGTCATATGCGCCAGCAACACGAATTGCATGACGTGCTTTCGCTTCAATTGAGTTTTCTTCATATTTCTCATAAGCAACAGCAATATCGCTAGGACCATTTTTATAGGTGAGTGCAAGATCATAGGCTTTGTTGTCATCTTGATCTGATCCGTCTGCATCTTTAGCAATACCCGTTGCTGAATGCATGGATACAGCAGCGGCGACATTAAATCCACCAGCAAAGTTTGGAGATTTATATTCAATGGTATTTTCATTGCGTTCATCGAACTTTTGATTACCTACACGGGTGACATTACGCACATCACCCACCATATCTCCAAAGTAATTCACGGGATTTCGAGCCACTTTAAACGGACTATCGAAGCGTCCAACTTTCACCTGTCCAAAATTACCTTTGAGACCAACAAAGGTGTCGCGTGTCGCAAAATCAACACCTTTAGAATCTTTGCTTGCGGAAGCAAAATTAATTTCCTGTTCAATTTGTCCAAACACGGTCATATCATTTTCAAGTTGGTGTTCAGCTTTAAAACCAATACGTGATGAATTTGAAGATAGGTTGACATCGCGATACTCTTGACCATCATCTAAATAATCCAGTGAAACATGCGCGCGTCCATAAATTTTTACATCTGCAGCAGATGCAAGGATGGGTGTGAATACGGTTGCCCCAAGCGTAAATGCGATAAAGGTTTTTTTCATTGTGTGCTCCAATAAAGACTTCGGTGGTCTTGAATCTCTGTAGTGACGTTGATCGCTACATCTCTATTGGTGCTCAGTATTGATGATGAATAAGACAGTATGGTTAAAGAAATATTTCAATAAAATTAAATATAATCAAAATGTTAATTTATTAACTTTGTCGTTTATTGGTCATGTTGTTGTCATAAAAACATGCAGCATTGAATATGAGTGACAATCAATGAATTTGCGTTAGAAAAATAAATGGATACATAAATAAAAAGGAGCCGAGGCTCCTTTTATAAATCAGTTGAGAAAATTAAAGTGCTGCTTTGATTTTTTCAGCAAGCACTTTAATTTTGTCTTGGTCACCCATTTGTGCGGCATGTTTACCAAGTTCATGAATAGAGCTTGGAATTAAATGGAAATGCACATGAGGAACAGTTTGACCGGCTGCAGCACCTGAAAGTTGCATTAACACAATGCCTTCAGCACCTAAGGCTTTTTCAATGGCTTTCGCCACTTTTTGCACGATTTGAATGGTATAAGCCGCAGCTTCAGGAGCTAAATCAAGTAAGGTCACTGCAGGTGTTTTTGGAATCACCAAAGTGTGACCCTCTGCCTGAGGCATGATGTCCATAAATGCAAGAACTTGATCATCTTCATAGACTTTAATTGCAGGGAGTTCACCACGCAAAATTCTTGCAAAAATATTCTGATCATCATATGTCATGATTTATTCCTTGAATGTTTTGAACACGTATTATTTACAGTTCAATTCTTTCTGACGTTGTTTAATCTCGTCAAGCTTTTGTTTCTCTTTTTCATTGAATTTCGGGTTTGGTGTGCGACATTCATCATTGAATTTCGCTTTTGCTTCAGGGTCTTTAAAGCAGAAGCCTTTCGCTGCATAGATGATGTCATGCTCATTTTTTAACTTTTTGCATTCTTGTTCAGATGCAAAAACCGTAGTTGAAGCCCCAAACAAAGTCGCTAGACTCATTACAGCTGCAACAGAAAATTTGTTCATGAGAGTTCCTTTAAATGTTCACTTCATGTGCCTATTTACACACAATATTGCGGTTTAATTATGATTATTCAATGGCGAGATATTACTCAAGTGTGATTTTACTCCATGATTCATACATTTTGACAGCACTTGAAAAATCAACAACATTATCCGATGAAGCGTTTGCTGCTTGAATCATATTTCGTGCAGTAGCCAGTACCGGTGTTGCAAGTTTGGCTTCACGGGCAAGATCTAAAGCAATGCCTGTATCCTTAGCAAGAAGTGGCAGGGCAAAGGTTACAGGAAATTCACGAGTAAGCACTCGTTGTGGGAAAATCGTTTCTGTCACCATGCTTTTACCACTCGAAGCATTGATACAATCTAAGGCTTCACTCAGTTCAACTCCATGTGCTTTAAGCGTGGTAAAGCCTTCAGCAACGGCACATAAATTTACAGCCATTAACATATTGTTGACCGCTTTAACTGCAAAACCAGCGCCAGATTCACCGACATGCTTAATCAAACCACCAAATGCCTGAATCGCAGGCAGTGCTTTTTGGAATGCTGCAGCATCACCACCAATCATGACAGTGAGTGTGCCTTTTTCTGCACCAATGGTTTGACCACTGACAGGTGCATCAAGGAAATAGACGCCGTCTTTTTTGAGTTGTTGAGCCAATTTTTTAGCAGATTCGGGAACACCACTGGTGCAATCTACCCAAATACTGCCTGATTTTAATTGAAGATCCGCCAGTAATTGCTCAACATCTGCACTTGTGGGTAAGCATGAAAAAATCACATCGGCTTGAACGGCATCTTGTAAAGAAACAGCTTGCGTACCGTACATTGCAGCATGTTGTTTAGCTTTTGCAAAATTACGGTTCCACACCAGAACTTGTTCAAAATGTTTAGGGAGATGCGCTGCCATGCGATAACCCATTGCCCCTAAACCAATAAATGCGACAGATTGAATCATGTCATACCCTCAAATTTTTAGTACAGTGTGTTTTTATTCAACGTGATCTATACGTGTAGAGCGTTGAGATAGCCATGTGGTCATTTTCGGCCAAAAGGTATTGGCAGATTTTTGATTAGACATCAAACCTAAATGCCCACCTGGAATCTGAGTAAACGTGACATCACGACTGTTTGTCAATTCGATCAAAGGTTTAGCTGCTTCTTCTGTCACAATTTGATCTGATAAACCTGCACCAACCAATAAAGAACAGTGAATATTTTTCAGTTCTACGGTGGTATCACCTAAAGTGATTGAGCCATGTTTAAGCGGGTTTTGTAGCCAAAGGTGCAAGACCATGTCCTGATTAATGCCACCCGGATAATCAATCATACGATTTAAAAATTGTCCCATGGTTGCATGTTCATACACGTGTTCAGGTTTGTCTAAATTAAACAGGAACTGCTTCTGGCTTTTGAACCAACCGACAGGATCAAGCAGTTTGAAACCGAGCGCATTTAAAATACCTGGGGTATGGATATACTGTTTCGGAATTTGTCCATTATGGATCAATTGCTGAATTGAGGTATTTTTTGAGATCAGTTGACTGGTAGTTTCAAAAAGTTTACCTACACGGCCTGAAGCATAACTGTCGATTGGACTGCCAACCACGATTAAGTTTTTGATCTGTGATGGATTGTGAAGCGCGGTATACAGCGTCACAAAAATCCCCGCCATACTCCAGCCATGCAATGAAATTTGCTCGCTACCCGAATGCTGACAGATTTGGGTTATACATTTAGGAATCGCATCATCGATAAACGACATAAAATTCAGTTCACGATGTTTGTAGTTCAGCTTATTCCATTCAACTAAGTAGACATCAAATCCACTGTGCTGATAGTGTTTTACTAAAGAACGATAAGGATATAAGTCATAAATATCCATATTGATGGCAAGCGGTGCAACAAACACTAAAGGCTCGCGATATTGTTTATTTGGTGAAGCGTAAAAGCGAACTTTACAAAACTCATGTTCAGCAATGTACTCAAAAGGGGTTTGTTGCGATAAGACTAATGAAGACGCATTAAAAATACGTGCGCTCAAATGTTTGAGTTTTTTTTGCTGATGTTGAAAGTTTCGTTTGAATTGATTCATGTGAAAATTTTATCCGTGTCCTTGGAGGATTGATCGAAGTCTAAGCAATATTTGAGTATTATGCCTTGACCTTAAATAGCATAGACGATCAAAATGTTGGCAATTTTTTACAAAAGGCAGTCCATGGGACTGAGTAGACGTAATGAGCCAACAAGACGATATTTCATACCAATTAGAAACGCTAGCGATTCGCACAGGTCATACGCGCAGTTTCGAGGGTGAGCACGCAGAACCAATCTACTTAACATCGTCATTTGTATATGAAAATGCAGCAGAAGCGGCTGCGAAATTCTCAGGTCAAGGACCAGGTAATATCTATTCTCGCTTTACCAACCCAACAGTTGCAATGTTCGAAAAACGTCTTGCAGCTTTGGATGGCGCTGAACGCGCCGTAGCGACCAGTTCAGGTATGGCTGCTATTATGGCAGTGGCAATGGCATATTTGAAAGCCGGTGACCATGTGATTTGTTCACGTGCTGTATTTGGTTCAACTGTATCATTATTTGAAAAATACGTTGGTAAATTCGGTGTTGCAGTCGACTTTGTCGATTTAACCGATTTAGATGCATGGAAAAATGCAGTTAAACCAGAAACTAAATTATTCTTTGTAGAATCTCCATCAAACCCATTGGCTGAAGTAGCAGATATTCAAGCATTGGCAGATATCGCACATGCAAATGGTGCATTATTTGCGATTGATAATAGCTTCTGTACACCTGTATTACAGCAACCAATCAAATTCGGTGCTGACTTGGTGGTGTATTCAGCGACTAAATATTTAGATGGTCAAGGTCGTGCACTTGGTGGTGCAGTCGTGGGTAATCATAAATTACTTGAAGAAGTATTTGGTTACGTGCGTACAACCGGTCCATCAATGAGTCCATTCAATGCATGGGTGTTCTTAAAAGGTTTAGAAACACTTCGTTTACGTATGCGTGAACACTCTGCAAGTGCACAAAAATTGGCTGAATTCTTAAATGCCCATCCAAAAGTGGAAAAAGTGTATTACGCAGGTTTACCTGAACACGTCGGTCACGAACTTGCTGCAAAACAGCAAACTGGCTTCGGTGGGATCGTGTCATTTGAAGTGAAAGGCGGTCGTGAAGGCGCTTGGAAAGTGATTGATAACACAAAATTCATTTCAATTACCGGTAATTTAGGTGATGCTAAATCAACCATTACCCATCCTGCGACCACGACACATGGCAAACTTTCAGCAGAAGCAAAACAAGCTGCAGGTATTTCTGAAGGTTTAATCCGTGTTTCAGTTGGTTTGGAAGAAATCAATGATATTATCGCGGATATTACACGTGGTTTAGACCTTATCTAATTTTTAAAATTTATGTTCGGAGATCTTTATGAACATTAATATGTTAATGCAGCAAGCTCAGCGCATGCAGAAAGAAGCTGAAAATAACATTAAAAAAGCCAAAGAACAGCTTGCTCAAACCGAAGTTCATGCTGAAGCAGGTGGTGGCTTGGTCAAAGTCACTATGACTTGCCGCAATGTGGTGAAGCGTATCGAGATTAATCCTGAACTTCTTCAAGATGATCCAGATATGATTGAAGACTTAATTGCAGCTGCTATGAATGATGCAGCACGTCAAGCAGAAGCTATTTCTGAAGAAAAACTTAAATCAGCAAACTCAGGTATGGGCTTACCACCTGGCTTAGCAGGTATGTTCTAAGGAAGAATGCGCAATGTTTAGTGATCGTTTTGATCAACTGGTTCAAGCATTACGCATTTTGCCAAGCGTTGGGCCGAAATCGGCTCAACGTATGGCCTTGCATATGATCATGAAAAATCGTGAAGGGGCGATTGGCTTGGCGCATGCGCTAACTGAAGCGACCAATTACATTCACGAGTGTTCGGTTTGTCATTCTTTAACGGAAGATGAAATCTGCAATATTTGTGCTTCACATGAGCGTGATGACAGCTTGTTATGCGTGGTTGAATCACCTGCAGATGTCATGGCAATTGAGCAAAGTGGCAGTTTTCGTGGCAAGTACCATGTATTGGGTGGTCATTTATCACCACTTGATGGGATCGGCCCTGAAGAAATCGGCATTCCATATCTATTGCAGCGCTTAAGCCAAGGCAATATTAAGGAAGTGATTCTTGCGACCAATGCAACGGTTGAAGGACAAGCGACTGCACATTATTTGGTTGAAGCAAGTAAGCATCTACCTTTACAAATGACGCGTATTGCTCAAGGTGTCCCACAAGGGGGCGAACTTGAATATGTCGACAGTCATACATTAAGCCAAGCTGTACATAATCGTATGCGCATGAAATAACCATTCCTGTAATGGTTATTTTTACTTATATATAAAAACTATTAATTAAAATAATTTAGCGATTACAAAAATCATAAGTTTCGGAATTTGTTATAAAAATGTGTTAATTTTATAGAAAATTTATATATATCGTTTAAGATAGCTTGTATCGAGCATCTAATTTTAGACTCTGTTTTATGTTTCAGTTTATTCAGCAGCAAAAAGATTTAAATCACGTTTTAAGCCAAATGGATCAAAGTTCTGTCTATGCTTTAGATACAGAATTTATCAAAGTTGACACGCTTTGGCCGAAGTTGGGCGTCTTTCAGATCAATGTCAATAATCAGGTTTATTTGTTGGATGGTACAACGCTTGATTTTTCAGGTTTTTGGCAACGTCTTTTTGGTGCTGAGCAAAATATCTTTCATGCCTGTAGTGAAGATATTGACCTCATTTATCACTATACCCAAAGTAAACATTTGAGTAATGTCTTTGACACTCAAGTGGGGATGTCCTTTTTAGGTCATGGTCTACAAGTCAGTTATCAAAATGCCTTGAAACATATGCTTGATATCGACATCGATAAAGATCAAACTCGCTCTAATTGGCTGGCGCGTCCTTTGAGTGATGAGCAGTTGCTTTATGCTGCAAATGACGTGGAATATCTAGGACAGCTTTCTGACAAAATCAAAGCCGATTTACGTGAAAAGTCGATTTTGGATTTTGTGATTGAAGACTGCAAAAATCTCACCTACGAAATAGGTGCTGAAACACCTGTTGAACAGCTTTATCAAGACATTGGTAATTATCGTCATTCACGCCGTCAACTCATGCAATTACAACAGTTGATGCTTTGGCGCGAACAGATTGTGAAGGCGCTGAATCAACCGCGTAGTTTTATCCTTAAAAATTCAACCATGATTGATTTAGTGGAACGTAATCCCAAAAATATGTTCCAGCTCAGTCAAGCCAAGGATATTCGTACAACAACAGTGCGAGATTATGGCAAGACCATTTTAGATTTACTCAAATTTTTACCAGAACAAAAAGATTGGCCACTGCGTCTAGCTCGTCCAATCCGTCATTCTTCACAAGATATGGGTCAGAAGATTGATGCTTTAATTCAATCTGTTGTAGATGAAACCACAATTCCAAAAGAAGTCTTGCTGCGCAAGAAGTGGATGAATGCCTTGTATCAGCATGTTGTGTTTCATAATGACGAACAAGACTTACCTCAGTACTTATTAGGCTGGCGTTATGAAATGCTGACCTTGCCACTGATTCGACTGTTACGTGAGGATGAATCATATCTGTCTAAGCAAATGAAAGTTACAGATTCGATTTAATTTAAATTGGTTAAAGAAAAGCCAATTATACAAAATCACGACTCATGCGATATGCTTGGTTAATGTATCTGATTTTCTTTTGATGTATCCTTGCCAATGATTTTTTATAAAACCATTTGAAACATGCAAGTATCTATCTACAAATCAAGCAAGAAAGACGAAATGTATCTCTATGTGGCAAGTCCAAGCACTGAAAGTGAAAAAGAGACATTCGAACCTTTAAATGTGTTGCCTGAAGCCGTGCGTACCGCATTTGGTCGTGCAACTTTTGTTATGGATCTTGAATTAAGCGAATCACGTAAACTTGCACGTGCAAATGTATTACATGTGATGGATTCTGTTCAAACAAAAGGCTTTTTCTTGCAAATGCCGCCAGAAGGTTTAATTGACCCGAATGCAGTCGAGCCTGAAGGTCTACGTGGTGCTTAAGCTAAGTTCAGGAGTTGTGCTATGAATGGTTATGTAACTGTATTGGATTCAATTCCTGAGGACACGATTGCCATAGCAGTCTACTTAATTGGTAGCATCATTGCGCTGTTATGCTGGTTTGGCATTACTAAACGTATCCCTAAACCAGTAGGTGGCTTGCTATGGATTATTTTATTTGCAGTTTTGCTCACACCAACGGTTTCTGAAGGTCCTAATTCTTCAATTGCACCTGCTATTTTTGGCTTACTATTTGGTGTTTTAACCAAGGATCAATCTCTGATTTGGATTAATGCGTCACTTATTTTATTTGTCGTAGGTGTTGGTGCATTGTTAGGCTATTGCTGGTCGAATTATCGTTCAAATCAATCAGAATCCGTTTCAAATCGAGAGCGTTCACCGCTGTAGATAAAACAATAAGGTTATGTCATGTCTGTGGATCAACAACACTTTTCAGGTACGGCTCAGTATATTGCAACTGATAGTCTAAAACTTGCGGTCAAAGCTGCACGTAGTTTACAAAAACCACTGTTGGTTAAAGGTGAACCGGGTACAGGTAAAACTCTTTTGGCAGAGCAAGTGGCTGAAAGTTTAGGTTTAAAGTTGATCACATGGCATATCAAATCGACCACAAAAGCACAGCAAGGGCTTTATGAGTACGATGCGGTTTCACGTTTACGTGATAGTCAATTGGGTGATGACCGTGTGTACGATATTAAAAACTACATCAAGCCAGGCAAGCTTTGGGAAGCATTTACCAGTGAAGAGCGCTGTGTATTATTAATTGATGAAATTGATAAAGCAGATATAGAGTTCCCGAACGATCTTTTGCATGAACTCGACAAAATGTCGTTTTATGTTTATGAAACAGGCGAGACCATTACTGCTAAACAGCGCCCAATCGTTATCATCACTTCAAATAATGAAAAAGAATTGCCAGATGCGTTCTTACGCCGTTGTTTCTTCCATTATATTGAATTCCCTGATGAAGCGACCATGCGTGAAATTATCGATGTACATTTCGAAAATATTTCAGCAACGTTGGTCTCTGAAGCTTTACAAATATTCTTTAAATTGCGCCAAATCCCTGGGCTTAAAAAGCCACCATCAACTTCAGAGCTGATCGACTGGCTAAGCCTACTGATGGCAGATGATATGCCTGAAGATGTACTGCGTAACGCGGATAAATCAAAAGCCATCCCGCCACTCTATGGTGCGTTGATTAAAAACGAGCAAGATGTGCAATTGCTCGAACGTCTAGCATTTATGACCCGTCGATAAGGGAGAAACACGCATGTTTGTGCGCTTGTTTTATACCTTAAGAAAATACGGTGTACCGGTTTCTACCCGTGAACTGATTGATCTGAATCAAGCCGTTGCTGCGGGTCTAGTTTTTGCCGATCAAGATGAATTTTATCAATTGACCAAAACCGTGATGGTCAAGGATGAACGCTATTTCGATAAGTTTGACCGTGCCATGAAAGATTACTTCGATGGCATTCAAACTTTTGATATCGATGAACTCCTCAATCAAGTCCATAAATTACCCAAAGACTGGTTTGATCTCGAACTACTTGAAAAGCATCTAACGCCTGAACAGCGCGAAGAACTCAAAAAAGCAGGTTCACTTGAAGAACTGGTGAAAATGTTGGAAGAGCGTTTACGCGAACAGCATAAAAAACATCAGGGCGGAAATAAGATGATCGGTACAGGCGGAACATCGCCGTTTGGTGCTTTTGGTGATCATCCTGAAGGTGTTCGTATTGGTGGTCCGGGTCGTAAACGTTCTGCCGTGAAAGTCTGGGAACAACGTCAATATCGTAATTTAGATGACGACCAAATCTTAGGAAGTCGCCAAATGCAGATGGCATTACGCCGTCTACGTAAATTTGCCCGTCAAGGTGCTGCCGAAGAACTGGATATTGATGGCACGATTCGTGAAACAGCTAAGCAAGGCATCTTGGATGTTCAGCTTGTGCCTGAACGCCGTAACCGCATTAAAGTGTTGATGCTGTTTGATGTGGGTGGTTCCATGGATGCGCATATCGCTCAGTGTGAAAAACTTTTTAGCGCGGCCAAAACTGAATTTAAAACGCTTGAATATTTTTATTTCCACAACTGTTTATATGACTATGTATGGAAAGACAATGTGCGTCGCTCCAGCTCACGTATGAATACGTGGGATTTATTCAATACCTATGGTCGCGATTACCGTGTAATTGTTGTAGGTGATGCGAGCATGGCGCCGTATGAATTAAATTCTGTCGGTGGTTCTGTTGAATATATGAATGATGAAGCTGGGCATGTATGGCTACAACGCTTACGTCAACACTTCGATAAAACGGCGTGGTTAAACCCTGAAGAAGATAATTATTGGCACTATACCCAGACCATTGGCTTGATTAAGCAAATCTTTGAAGATCATATGTACCCAATGACCTTAAAAGGTGTCGAGGATATGACCAAGTATTTGGCGCGTTAATCAATCAAACGGTACAAATGCTAAGTGCATTTTTAAAAAGTCCGATGAAATACGACGAATTATGACTTGCTGAAAAAGTTAATAATTCGCTAGTATCGATTCGGACTTTTTTTATTATAAAAATTTAGGGTAGACGATGTCACATCAAATCAATGGTATTGAATTACCAAATGCAGAGGGTTTCTTCGGTCAATACGGCGGTCAGTTAATTCCACCTGATCTTAAGCAAGCGATGGATGATATTAATGTTGCGTATCAGGAAATTCGTAAAACCGAAGCATTCCAAACTGAACTTAAAGAACTTTTTGCGCATTATGTTGGTCGTCCAAGTCCACTATTCCATGCAAAACGTTTGTCAGATCAATTGGGTGGTGCACAAATCTACTTAAAACGTGAAGACCTCAATCATACAGGCGCACATAAAATTAACCACTGCTTGGGTGAAGCACTACTTGCTAAATACATGGGTAAAACTAAAGTGATTGCTGAAACAGGTGCGGGGCAGCATGGTGTGGCATTGGCAACAGCTTGTGCTTTAGTGGGTATTCCATGTGAAATTCACATGGGGCAAGTGGATATCGAAAAAGAACATCCAAATGTTGTGAAAATGAAAATCTTGGGTGCTAACCTGATTTCAGTTACACGCGGTACAGCAACACTTAAAGATGCAGTGGACAGTGCCTTTGAGGAATATCTTAAAAATCCGAAAGATTATATTTATGCGATTGGTTCAGTAGTTGGGCCACATCCATTCCCAATGATGGTACGTGATTTCCAATCGATTATTGGCGATGAAATTAAAGTACAAACCAATGAGCGTTTCGGTGCAAATCCAGACTATGTCGTGGCATGTGTCGGTGGTGGTTCAAATGCTATGGGTGCATTTACTGCTTTCTTAAATGAAGACAATGTGAAATTGGTTGGTGTAGAGCCAGCAGGCCATGGCCTAGATACTGATATGCACTCGGCGACGTTGACTTTAGGAAAACCAAGTCAAATTCATGGTATGGCATGTTATGTCTTGGAAGATGAACAAGGTCAGCCACTGCCTGTACATTCAATTGCATCAGGTTTGGACTATCCAGGAGTAGGTCCACAGCACAGCTTACTGAAAGATTTAGGTCGAGTCGAATATACTACTGCAACGGATCAAGAATGCTTGGATGCATTTATGACCTTGTCACGTGTTGAAGGGATTGTACCAGCATTAGAAAGCTCACATGCTGTGGCATGGGCAATTCGTGAAGCGCCAAAAATGGATAAAAATGTAAAAATAGTGGTGAACTTATCAGGTCGTGGCGATAAAGACGCAGATTATGTTGCATCGAAGTTAGGCTTGCATTAAGAGCAAAGTGTAGCTGTAAAAAATCCCGATCATCCGTCGGGATTTTTAATGTGTATTGCATGTGTCATTATTTTGTCATTACAAATATAATATTCATGTAAAATTTATTGTAAATTAGCCTGAAATATACTGTTGTAATTGATCAATCAAGTTTTGTTGATCTTTCATGGCTGCCTTAACTAAATCTCCAATTGAGACTAAACCCACTAATTTTCCATCTTCAATCACAGGCAAATGACGCAGGTGTTTGTCGGTCATTAATTTTAAACCATCTTCAATCGGTGTTGATTTGCTCACTGTTAAGACTTTTTCAGTCATAATTTGACTGACCATGGTGTCAAATGAACTACGTTCCATTAGGACAATTTTGCGGGTGTAATCACGTTCAGACAAAATGCCAACCACATTTTCTTCATGGGTGACCACCAGAACACCAATATCTTTTTCAGCCATAATGGTGATGGCTTCTAATACCGTCGCTTCAGGGTGAATGGTATAAATA
The DNA here is from genome assembly GCF_001647675.1 of Acinetobacter sp. NCu2D-2. Lineage (NCBI taxonomy): Bacteria > Pseudomonadati > Pseudomonadota > Gammaproteobacteria > Moraxellales > Moraxellaceae > Acinetobacter > Acinetobacter sp. NCu2D-2. The sequence continues at coordinate 1,340,663 of NZ_CP015594.1, read as the reverse complement.
TTCTGAGAAGGTTTGTCGAGTAATACTTGAGCAACTTTAGTCATTTTATATTGTCCTTTCTTTATTATTGATTTTTAACCCACGGTCGAACATGCCATGGGTTAAGTTTTCTTCCTAACTTATAAATACCACGATATTTAAATAAAGTGCAGTGTTTGAGATGAAAAAAAGAATTGCGACATCTGCAACGCAGTCAATTTTACTTTTAATCCTTTTGCTGTGTAGAGCGCAGGGATCACATTTAAGCGTTGTAAGGTGGGTAAGAGTGCATTATTAAAATCTTTGGGATCAATTTTACGCACGGTGTAATTTGGCCAATAGGCCTTAACATAGCGCTCAGCATGTGCTGCACTGAGCCAGAATGGAAAAATAGGGTCATCTTGATGACGTGACATAGCCCAACCATCTTTATATAACCCCCATAGCACACCGCAGTACATCATTGATTTAAATAAACCCACTTTGAGAAATAAATCTTTGGAAATGGGTTTGTAAACAGGACTGACTTGCATGGTGATTTAATATGTATCTTTCTTTAAAAAGGTGACCCATTGTAGGGCTTTTACTGAAAATGAATGTTTAAACTCTGCAAAGAAAAGTAAAAAATCTTGTCAATTATCAATCAATAAGGCTAAAAAAACGCCACCTAGGTGACGTTATTTCATGCTTGCATGGTGGCTAGGTTTTCCCAATATTGCGCTTTTAATGAATCGCGCTCTACACGGAAACCTTGATAGTAAAGTTCAGCTAAAAAAAGCGCTGCTTTACCGTGACCGGCACGTGCGGCATTTTCAAGTTGCGTAACAGCGTCGGCAAAATTCATTTGTGATTGAATTGTATTTACCGCATCAGCATATACGTGTTCTAAGTCGTGCTGAGAGAGTTGTTGCATCATATAAAAACTCCTTAATTTTAATTATGATTACAGGATTAGACCATATGGTCTGATACTAAAATAACAAAGTATTATTAAACTAATATTACAAAATAATGGAATTGTCAACCATTCCTATATTTATCGTGATCTAAATGTTGGTTTACATGATTAAACGGAACACAGATGTAATATTCACTATTATACATATAAAAGATTCCGCTATAAATAAGGAGAGTACAATGACAAGAACACTCGATGGAATTCAATTTGACACTCCGCCAACCGCCGGACAAATTATCGCTTTAGCGCAAAAACACAGTCAGAATATTCATGACGCAATTTTCGAAAAAGATGTGCACCTAGGTAACTTTACCATCGCACAGCGTATAGAGGTGTATCACTTCACGCGTCAACTGGATGTTGAGCAACGCGCACAATTTTATAAAGTCTATAATGATGAATTGGCACGCTTAGCAGAGAAAGATCCTGAACACCCTGAGCATGCTGAAACTGGAGTGAGCGTCTTTGCGATTGCTGTTGTTTTAGCGGTTATTTGTCTGATTCTTTATTTCACTGTCATCCGTACGATGATCTACTAATATTTGAAGTGAATCATTAAGCGGTATTTTCATAACGCAAAGTTTAACATTCTGACTTGAACTTATTGAGACACGCTCATACACTACTTTTAACTTGAGGTAGTGTATGTCTTTGCATATTGATCAAATTAAAGCGTTTTGTTCAAACCTTACGCTAGAAAAAATTTATAACTTTACAATCATCTTTATTGTTGTCATCACAATTGTTTTAGCAACTTTTGCACTGTATCGACCAATTAATGCTGTGCAATTGAAGCATACATTAAATTTGGCACAGCAATACTCATTACCACTTACACAGAACTTTGCAGAAGAATTACTTGTGCAAAAGCAGATTACACGTGGTCAGTATTTAAAGTTAATGCAGGCGTATCAGCAGGAATCTAAACGTGCTAAACAATTGCCGCCTGTGGAACAAGAGTTTTAATTAATTTTTAGTTCTATTTTGAATATTTTGATTTAAACGCTCTAGGAGTTGGTTTTGATCCAACTGTTTAGATGCAATCACAATATTCAGTTTATCTGGATGCCAAAATTTTCTAATCGCGTTTTCTATATCTGTTGTGGTGAGTTGTTGAATGATCTTAGGATATTGGGCAAATTCCTGAAGAGACTCACCATAGAACCCAACATTTGAAATTTTTGCATTGCTACTCGCATTACTGCTGAAGCGCTGTGGAAATGAGCGCAGTAATCCTGCCTTGGTTTCATTGAGTAAAAGCGGATCAATCGGTTGATCTATAAAGTGAATCATTGCTTTATATGCGACATCCAGACTCTCTAAAAGCTGATCTTCCCGTGTGGAATAACTAACTTTAAATAATCCAGGTGCTTTACCAAAATTGACGGCACTGCTGACGCTATAAGTGAGTCCGCGTTTTACCCGCAATTCTTGGGTCAAAATAGAATTAAAGCTGTTATTGCCAAACATACGGTTTGCAACTTCGAGCGCAACGCGTTCAGGAATATTATAGGGTGTTCCGATATGCCCAAAACTGACATAGGCCTGCGTTGCACTGTGTGGAATATGGCGAATCACAAATTTTGTATTTGGGACTGGTTGTGCCAAAGGTTGGGTGGCTTGTCCTTGACGTATCTTTGTTGCCAAGCGCTCAGATAGTTTTTGTGCTTGTGCAAGCGTTAAGTCACCTGTAATCGCTATATTCATATTCTGTGCCACTAGAAATTGGTCACGGAATTTTTTAAGGAGCGTTGTATTGATGCGTCTGTTACTTCCGATTGTTCCTGCTATAGGTTCAGCATACGGATGTTGACCGTAGACAGTGCGATAAAACTGAATATCTCTTAGACGTGTGGGATTTTCTTGAAGCTGCTTTTGTCCAACTTGGGTATTTGATTTAATTAAGCCAATACTTTGTGGTTGAAATTCGGCATGATTAATTAGTTCGATGACGAGATCAAGTGCTTTGTCTATTTTATTCTCATCTGACAAAGAACGTAATTTAATTAAAAATTGGTCGCGCGTTGTTTGTGTAGAAAATTGTGCTCCGGTTTGTTCAAAGATACGATTCACCTGCTCAGGTGTATAACGCTGGGTACCTTCTTTAAGTAGTTTGGCTGCCATATTAGATACGCCATAGAGTCCTTTTTCGACTTCATTGTCTCGAGCAGAGCCAGCGTCAAAGCTCAGCTGGATATCTACCATTGGAATTTCATGTCGTTGAATAAATAAAGCACGTACATTTTGTTTATTATTGAGTTCAATGACTGTAGGAACTTGGATGTCATTATCAAGTGGTGCAGGTTGTAGGCTGTTTAGGCGCTCAATAGCAACTATGTGAGATGTATCTTCATTGAATTCGGTATCAAAATCAAAGTCGTCATCTGCATAACTATGTGCAGCAGCGAATAACATCAGCAAAAGAGAGAGTTTATACATAGTCAGTGTCATCCATTAAGGGCGAATGGATGGAAGAGATTCTGGCAATAAATGCATACTGCTTAAATTCTCTTGGATTAAATATTGATTCGCAACGCGCATAATATCTTGTGGGGTAATGTTCTCATAATACTGTGACATCTGTTGCATCAGGTTTGGGTCTAAGTTATTGACTGCCAAATTTCCCAGTGTTTTCGCTTGCGTCACAATATTGTCTTGGTTATAGACGAGATTCGAAATAAACCGATTTTTAACACGTTCAAGCTCTTGTTTTGAAACTGGCTCTTTTTTTAGCTTTTCAATTTGTTCGAGGATAGAGCGTTGTGCGAGTTGAAGTGTCGTCTGTGTTGTAGGTAGCGCGGTGATGGTCATTAAGCTATCACCTCGGTTATACGCATCATAGGAAACGCTGACCGAGGTGAGGATTTGTTCTTTACGAATGAGTGACTCATGTAAGCGTGAGTTAATGCCGCTATCGAGTAAACTTCGGATTATATTCAGAATATAAGCATCATTCACATGTTGTGCAGTCGCAATGCTTTTAGTATTCCATGCCAAATAAAGATGTGGAATTTGAACATTGCTATAAAGCTCGAAGTGCCGATAGCCAAAATGCTCAATCTCTTGAACACTGGCACGCTGAGGTAGGGTTTTTGCAGGAATATGAGCAAAATACTTTTGTACCTCTTGAATGGCTTGCTGCGTGTCAACATCGCCTACAATTACCAAAACTGCATTATTGGGTTGATACCAAGACTCGTACCAATCTTTTAAATCTTTGAGTGTAATGTTTTCCAATGTACTCATTTGACCGATAATCGGATTGCGATAAGCACTGGTTGGGAAACTTAACCATTTAAAACGTTCGAAGGCTTTAGCATTGGGTTTATCATCAGTTCGTTGGCGACGTTCTTCCATTACCACTTTTAATTCAGGCTCGAAATCTTGTTGGCGAAGTTGTAAGTTTTGCATGCGATCAGCTTCAAGCTCCAAAGCCATCGGGAAGTACGCTTTAGGATAAAGCTGATAATAATTGGTGTAATTATAAGATGTAGCTGCATTGATGGTGCCGCCATAGATGCGACTTAAACGGGTAAATTCATTATTAGGGACTTTATTTGTGCCTTTAAACATCATATGTTCCAGCACATGAGAGATACCCAATAGATGTTGTGGTTCATCGGCACTGCCCACTTTGTACCAAATATGGCTCATCACCATAGGTGAGCGATGGTCTTCACGAATAATAATTTTTAGACCATTTTCTAGGGAATGCTCGGTAATTTTTGACGTTGTTTCTATTGATTTGGCATATAACGCCGTATTTAGTCCCACAACAATGCAAAGTCCCATCAATATATGCTTGGGAAGAAACCTAAATGTAAGGCGGATTTTTGCTGCATGGAGATGAAACACTATAAAGTCCAAGCGTGAAAATTATTCTTTATTGTTCGCGTTTTCATTTTTAAAAGCAAATTTAGTGCTTTCTTTTTATCGGATGTGCTTTGTAACTGCTTGCAAGGGTTAAAAGCGAATAACTTATGTTAGAATCCAAGTTTTTAACGCTATGCTTTTCAAGGATTCGGCATGCAACAACAATCTAATGGGCAAAATAAATTTTTGATTGATGCTGATATCGGAGATGACGATGTCACATTACCGGGTTTACCTGTTGTCAATGTGCCTATTAAAGAAACACCTGCTGTTGCTGAGGCACCCGTTGCTCCAGTAGTAGAACATGCTGCACAAGAAGAACCTCAATCAAAAGGTGGTTTTTTCAGTCGCATGAAAGAGGGTTTAACTAAAACCCGTAAAAATCTTGCAGATGGTATGGTGAATATTCTCATCGGTGGTAAAGAAATCGATGATGAATTATTAGAAGAAGTTGAAGAACAATTATTGGTTGCGGACATCGGTGTTGATGCAACAAAAACCATTATTGCCAATTTAACCGAACGTACTGCGCGTGGTGATTTAATTTATTCGCACTCATTGTATAAAGCGCTTCAGGAAGAATTGGTTGCTTTATTGGCACCGCGTGTTAAACCGCTTTACATAGACCCAAATAAAAAGCCTTATGTTATTTTGGTTGTTGGTGTAAATGGTGTAGGTAAAACCACAACGATTGGTAAACTTGCAAAACGTCTACAAGGTGAAGGCAAAAAAGTCATGCTTGCTGCGGGGGATACATTCCGTGCTGCTGCGACTGAGCAACTGCAAATTTGGGGTGAGCGTAATAATATTTCAGTTGTTGCACAAGGTCATGGTGCAGATTCAGCTTCTGTGATTTTTGATGCGTTTGAAAGTGCGCGTGCCAAAGGTGTTGATGTTCTTATTGCAGATACTGCAGGTCGATTGCATAACAAAGGTCATTTGATGCAAGAGTTGACCAAAGTCAAACGTGTTATGCAAAAAATTGATGCGACTGCACCGAATGAAGTAATGTTAGTGGTGGATGCTGGCACAGGACAAAATGCAATTAACCAAGTTGAAATGTTCGATGAAGCTGTAGGTCTAACAGGTCTGACTATTACTAAGCTAGATGGTACTGCCAAAGGTGGCGTGCTGTTTAATATTGCAAGCCGTACCCATGTGCCGATTCGCTTTATTGGTGTTGGTGAAAAAATTGATGACTTACGTCCATTCTCTGCCAAATCATTTGTTGCGGCATTGTTTGAAACAGACAACAAATAATTTTTAAATTTTAATTTTAAAAATGAAAGCCTCGCTCAATGCGAGGCTTTTCTATACATGGCTACAAAAAAGCAATATGACTTGTTGATAAATTCTTTATTGTTCTAAATATAAAACACTACGTTATATTCATGAGCCTGTTTTCCTAAAAACAATCACGTAATATAAATTTCAAGATGAGATCAAAAACACATATCGAGGTAGAACATGTCTTTTCTAGACCAAATTAAAAAACGCCGTAGTATTTATGTCATTGGTAAAAATGTTAGCTTAGACAAATCAGAAATTGAACAAACAATTAAAGATGCTGTACGTGAAAGTCCATCATCATTTAACTCACAAACATCACGCGTGGTGATTTTATTTGCAGAAGCACATGAGCAGTTCTGGGGAATTGTACGTGAAACTTTACGTAAAATTGTTCCAGCTGAAGCATTTGATGCGACTAATGCCAAAATCAACAGTTTTGCTGCAGGTTATGGCACAGCATTATTTTATGAAGATCAAAATGTGGTGAAAGGTCTACAAGAACAATTTGCACTGTATGCAGATAACTTCCCAATCTGGTCTGAACATTCATCTGCAATTGCACAATTTGCAACTTGGACAGCTTTGGCTGAAAAAGGTATTGGTGCATCATTACAGCATTACAACCCAATCGTTGATGATGAGGTTGGAGCAAAATTCGATGTGCCTGCAAACTGGAAATTACGTGCACAGCTCGTGTTTGGTTCAATTGAAGCTCCAGCGGGTGAAAAAACCTATATGGACGACGCTGAACGCTTTAAAACATTTGGCTAATTATGAATACTTAAAAAAGGAGCGTATAAGCTCCTTTTTTTATTTGAGAAAACAATATTTAGCAGTTATGCATCGTTCTATATAACAATAAATAGATAAAGGTCTAATGCTTAAACTGCATATTTGACATAAACTTTTAATATGAAATTGCATCATGCAATAAAATTGAACAAATAAAACGAGTAGGTTTGATGAAAATATCAGTTTTAGCAATGGCAACCACGTTATTTGCGGCGACACAATCTTTTGCGGCTATTAAATTAACGGTGCCAGAAGAAATTAAATTGATGGCAGTGGATCATCAAGATGTCAGTGGATCATTGCTGCAAAGTAAACAAACCTATCAGTTAGATGCGAATATCAAATCGATTAGTGTACGTTACCAACAATATTTTGAACATTTAAATGATACTCACGATATTTTAAAGTCTGCAACAGTCAGTATTGAACAGTTAAATTTAATTGATGGGCAAAGCTATCGTTTAGGATTGGTTAATGCGCCGAAAACATTTGAACAAGCGCAAAAATATAAAGAACAGCCTATCGTGGCAATTTATGATGAAAATAATCGTGTTGTTGCTCAGCAAGAAGGTGTGAAGGCAAATTCCAAGTCATTATTGTCTAGTATCGGGCTGACTCAGAATATAGATTTAACGACGAAACCTGTCATCAAGCCTTTAAAAGATGAAGTTAAACTAGAAAAGGTTATTCAGCATGAAGGTAAAGAAGTGCAAATGATTCAAATCTGGCAGCGTGCAAATACAGAAGAACGTCAGAAATTTTTGAATTGGTTAGATACTCAAAGTAAATAGATGAATTAAAGGATCAGCATAATGCTGATCTTTCTTATTAAAGGAATAAAAAATTTTTTTGATTACAAAATAAACTTATTTATTAAAAATATTGTGATTTGGATTAAAAAATAAACGCTCGATATGCTTTTTTAAATAAATCATGAAAAAGGGGTTGCACTGGTTTCTAAACTGTATAGAATACGCAGCACACCAACGCAATGCACGAAACGAAACGTTAAGTGATTGGGTTGATACTTGAAACTGACGAGGTTTTAAGAAGATCATTAAGAGATTATGAAGAACAACTTGTGTGGATTTTTACCGGTTGATTGATCGAAATTATTTTCATTGATTGATGGTAGAAATTACTCGAAGTTTATTTGAGAAATATTTGTCAGAAAATTGATGAGCCAAGATTAGCACCCTTTAAGGTGCTACTGATTTTAAACTGAAGAGTTTGATCATGGCTCAGATTGAACGCTGGCGGCAGGCTTAACACATGCAAGTCGAGCGGGGATAGGTAGCTTGCTACTGATTCCTAGCGGCGGACGGGTGAGTAATACTTAGGAATCTGCCTATTAGTGGGGGACAACAGTTGGAAACGGCTGCTAATACCGCATACGCCCTACGGGGGAAAGCAGGGGATCTTCGGACCTTGCGCTAATAGATGAGCCTAAGTCGGATTAGCTAGTTGGTGGGGTAAAGGCCTACCAAGGCGACGATCTGTAGCGGGTCTGAGAGGATGATCCGCCACACTGGGACTGAGACACGGCCCAGACTCCTACGGGAGGCAGCAGTGGGGAATATTGGACAATGGGGGGAACCCTGATCCAGCCATGCCGCGTGTGTGAAGAAGGCCTTTTGGTTGTAAAGCACTTTAAGCGAGGAGGAGGCTCCTGTAGATAATACCTACAGAGAGTGGACGTTACTCGCAGAATAAGCACCGGCTAACTCTGTGCCAGCAGCCGCGGTAATACAGAGGGTGCAAGCGTTAATCGGATTTACTGGGCGTAAAGCGCGCGTAGGTGGCCAATTAAGTCAAATGTGAAATCCCCGAGCTTAACTTGGGAATTGCATTCGATACTGGTTGGCTAGAGTATGGGAGAGGATGGTAGAATTCCAGGTGTAGCGGTGAAATGCGTAGAGATCTGGAGGAATACCGATGGCGAAGGCAGCCATCTGGCCTAATACTGACACTGAGGTGCGAAAGCATGGGGAGCAAACAGGATTAGATACCCTGGTAGTCCATGCCGTAAACGATGTCTACTAGCCGTTGGGGCCTTTGAGGCTTTAGTGGCGCAGCTAACGCGATAAGTAGACCGCCTGGGGAGTACGGTCGCAAGACTAAAACTCAAATGAATTGACGGGGGCCCGCACAAGCGGTGGAGCATGTGGTTTAATTCGATGCAACGCGAAGAACCTTACCTGGTCTTGACATAGTAAGAACTTTCCAGAGATGGATTGGTGCCTTCGGGAGCTTACATACAGGTGCTGCATGGCTGTCGTCAGCTCGTGTCGTGAGATGTTGGGTTAAGTCCCGCAACGAGCGCAACCCTTTTCCTTATTTGCCAGCACTTCGGGTGGGAACTTTAAGGATACTGCCAGTGACAAACTGGAGGAAGGCGGGGACGACGTCAAGTCATCATGGCCCTTACGACCAGGGCTACACACGTGCTACAATGGTCGGTACAAAGGGTTGCTACCTAGCGATAGGATGCTAATCTCAAAAAGCCGATCGTAGTCCGGATTGGAGTCTGCAACTCGACTCCATGAAGTCGGAATCGCTAGTAATCGCGGATCAGAATGCCGCGGTGAATACGTTCCCGGGCCTTGTACACACCGCCCGTCACACCATGGGAGTTTGTTGCACCAGAAGTAGGTAGTCTAACCTTAGGGAGGACGCTTACCACGGTGTGGCCGATGACTGGGGTGAAGTCGTAACAAGGTAGCCGTAGGGGAACCTGCGGCTGGATCACCTCCTTAACGAAAGATTGACGATTGGTAAGAATCCACAACAAGTTGTTCTTCATGACGATGTATCTGAGGGTCTGTAGCTCAGTTGGTTAGAGCACACGCTTGATAAGCGTGGGGTCACAAGTTCAAGTCTTGTCAGACCCACCATCTGCAATAGACAGTAATCAGTACATTGACTTATTGATAAGCTGGGGACTTAGCTTAGTTGGTAGAGCGCCTGCTTTGCACGCAGGAGGTCAGGAGTTCGACTCTCCTAGTCTCCACCATCACTTAAATCATCAGATTTGAGTAGAATGAGTTAAGAATAACCATTCAGTAAGATGAATGTTTAGTTCCTAAGCGATCAAGTGATTAGATCCTAGAGATTAACAAGTAGAAGCGTTATGATACGCACCACTTGATAATCTCTGTGATTTATCACAGTAATGCAATCTGACGAAGATGCATTAAATCATTAACAGAATATATTTGAGTTGAAATAATTTGTTCATACTCGTTAAGACTTAAACAAGCAATTGTTTAAAGATTAATGAGTACTAGCGATTAAACTGAATCAAGCGTTTTGGTATGTGAATTTGATTGAAGCTGTACAGTGTTTAAGTACACGAACAACGAACTGTGAGTCGTAAGACTTGTTGGTTGATCTACTTGTAGGATCGATCGACTGTTTGGGGTTGTATAGTCAAGTAATTAAGTGCATGTGGTGGATGCCTTGGCAGTCAGAGGCGATGAAAGACGTAATAGCCTGCGATAAGCTCCGGGGAGGCGGCAAATATCCTGTGATCCGGAGATTTCTGAATGGGGAAACCCACTTACCATAAGGTAGGTATCATTAACTGAATACATAGGTTAATGAGGCAAACGAGGGGAAGTGAAACATCTCAGTACCCTTAGGAAAAGAAATCAATTGAGATTCCCTCAGTAGCGGCGAGCGAACGGGGATCAGCCCATTAAGTCATATAAGCTTTAGTGGAACGCTCTGGGAAGTGCGACCATAGATGGTGATAGTCCTGTACACGAAAGGGCTTATATGATGATGTCGAGTAGGGCGAGGCACGTGAAACCTTGTCTGAATATAGGGGGACCATCCTCTAAGGCTAAATACTCCTGACTGACCGATAGTGAACCAGTACCGTGAGGGAAAGGCGAAAAGAACCCCTGTGAGGGGAGTGAAATAGATCCTGAAACCGCATGCATACAAGCAGTGGGAGCATCTTCGTGATGTGACTGCGTACCTTTTGTATAATGGGTCAGCGACTTACATTCAGTAGCGAGGTTAACCGTATAGGGGAGCCGTAGGGAAACCGAGTCTTAATAGGGCGTTTAGTTGCTGGGTGTAGACCCGAAACCGGGTGATCTATCCATGAGCAGGTTGAAGGTTGGGTAACACTAACTGGAGGACCGAACCCACTGTCGTTGAAAAGCCAGGGGATGACTTGTGGATAGGGGTGAAAGGCTAATCAAACTCGGTGATAGCTGGTTCTCCCCGAAAGCTATTTAGGTAGCGCCTCGGACGAATACCATTGGGGGTAGAGCACTGTTTCGGCTAGGGGGTCATCCCGACTTACCAAACCGATGCAAACTCCGAATACCAATGAGTACTATCCGGGAGACAGACTGCGGGTGCTAACGTCCGTAGTCAAGAGGAAAACAATCCAGACCGCCAGCTAAGGCCCCTAAATTATAGTTAAGTGGGAAACGATGTGGGAAGGCATAGACAGCTAGGAGGTTGGCTTAGAAGCAGCCACCCTTTAAAGAAAGCGTAATAGCTCACTAGTCGAGTCGGCCTGCGCGGAAGATGTAACGGGGCTAAAACTATATGCCGAAGCTGCGGATTTGCAATTTATTGCAAGTGGTAGGGGAGCGTTCTGTAAGCCGATGAAGGTGTGTTGAGAAGCATGCTGGAGGTATCAGAAGTGCGAATGCTGACGTGAGTAACGATAAAACGGGTGAAAAACCCGTTCGCTGAAAGACCAAGGGTTCCAGTCCAACGTTAATCGGGGCTGGGTGAGTCGACCCCTAAGGCGAGGCCGAGAGGCGTAGTCGATGGGAAATTGGTTAATATTCCAATACTTCTGTTTAATGCGATGAGAGGACGGAGAAGGTTAAGTCAGCCTGGCGTTGGTTGTCCAGGTGGAAGACAGTAGGCATGCATCTTAGGCAAATCCGGGGTGCTCTATGCTGAGAGTTGATAGCAAGCTGTACTTGTACAGCGAAGTGGCTGATACCATACTTCCAGGAAAAGTCTCTAAGCTTCAGTTAAACAGGAATCGTACCCGAAACCGACACAGGTGGTCAGGTCGAGTAGACCAAAGCGCTTGAGAGAACTCTGCTGAAGGAACTAGGCAAAATGGTACCGTAACTTCGGGAGAAGGTACGCTGCTTTTGGTGATGGAACTTGCTTCCTGAGCTGAGAGCAGCCACAGAAACCAGGCCCCTGCAACTGTTTATTAAAAACATAGCACTCTGCAAACACGAAAGTGGACGTATAGGGTGTGATGCCTGCCCGGTGCTGGAAGGTTAATTGATGTGGTTAGCGCAAGCGAAGCTATTGATCGAAGCCCCAGTAAACGGCGGCCGTAACTATAACGGTCCTAAGGTAGCGAAATTCCTTGTCGGGTAAGTTCCGACCTGCACGAATGGCATAATGATGGGGGCGCTGTCTCCAGCAGAGGCTCAGTGAAATCGAAATCGCCGTGAAGATGCGGTGTACCCGCGGCTAGACGGAAAGACCCCGTGAACCTTTACTGCAGCTTGACATTGAACTTTGATCTTACTTGTGTAGGATAGGTGGGAGGCTTTGAAGTCGTGACGCTAGTTGCGATGGAGCCAATCTTGAAATACCACCCTGGTAATATTGAGGTTCTAACTCTGTCCCGTAATCCGGGACGAGGACCATGTCTGGTGGGTAGTTTGACTGGGGCGGTCTCCTCCTAAAGAGTAACGGAGGAGTACGAAGGTGCGCTCAGCGTGGTCGGAAATCACGCGTAGAGTATAAAGGCAAAAGCGCGCTTAACTGCGAGACCCACAAGTCGAGCAGGTACGAAAGTAGGTCTTAGTGATCCGGTGGTTCTGTATGGAAGGGCCATCGCTCAACGGATAAAAGGTACTCTGGGGATAACAGGCTGATACCGCCCAAGAGTTCATATCGACGGCGGTGTTTGGCACCTCGATGTCGGCTCATCTCATCCTGGGGCTGAAGCAGGTCCCAAGGGTATGGCTGTTCGCCATTTAAAGAGGTACGCGAGCTGGGTTTAGAACGTCGTGAGACAGTTCGGTCCCTATCTACCGTGGGCGTTGGAAATTTGAGAGGATCTGCTCCTAGTACGAGAGGACCAGAGTGGACGAACCTCTGGTGTACCGGTTGTGACGCCAGTCGCATCGCCGGGTAGCTATGTTCGGAAGGGATAACCGCTGAAAGCATCTAAGCGGGAAGCCTACCTCAAGATAAGATTTCCCCGAGACTTTATGTCTCCTAAAGAGCCGTTGAAGACTACGACGTTGATAGGTTGGATGTGGAAGTGCGGTGACGCATGAAGCTGACCAATACTAATTGCTCGTGAGGCTTGACTATACAACACCCAAACAGTTGGTGTTGTTGATCAAATCATCATCACAATAACTTGATTTAGTTAACGCTAAAGATGAACGAAGAATAAGCAAACGCGAAAGCGTTTGCCTGAGTGCAAGGCATAAAGCTACGCTTTATGTTACACTCACAACTCAAGTATCCCTGTTAATGAATTCTATTTGACGAAAGCTAGGCATCTAAATAAGACCTAAGTGAGTAAGCATAAACAGTTGTGCTGGCGACAATAGCAAGAGTGAACCACCTGATCCCTTCCCGAACTCAGAAGTGAAACCTCTTAGCGCTGATGGTAGTGTGGCATTTGCCATGTGAGAGTAAGTCATCGCCAGCTCATTATTCCAAAATCCCTCTCTACGAAAAGTAGAGGGGGATTTTTTTATGGTTCTGATTAATAGACAATAAAAAAGGCTCAAAATGAGCCTTCATTTAACGATTTATTAACATACTTATAGAGCACTTTTTAAAGCTTTTTGATGCTGTTTAACTTGTTTTGCATAACGCTTACCAATCTTACGCATTTTGCGATTATTTTCATAATTTGCAGGACCTACATTGTAGTAAGCCAAAGCTTTTTTAATATTTCCAGCTGAACTTTCATATTTAGATAAAATATAAGAGCCACATTGAATATTGGTCCATTCATCATAAAGATTTGGACCACATGTATTTTGCCAATAACGAGGCATGACTTGCATAAGTCCGACAGCACCTGCAGGTGAAGTTGCATTGCTTCTATATGTAGACTCTTGGCGTATTACAGCGGCAACGAGTAATGGATCAAGATTTTGTTTTTCTGCACTTTGGATAATCATCGGTGAAACACGTGATGCTGTGCTTGGAGAAACAGAATAAGCTTGCTGAATACCTTGAGAAAGTTTAGCTGATTTTTTTTCTAAAGATCCCATGCCTAAAGATGAGCAAGCTGTAACCGCTATGCTACAACTCAAACAAAAACCAATTTTTAAAAATTTTGGCATGTTTAGGGAATAAAGTCTTTTGTGCAGAGTAGGAGTAAGCAAACCTTTAGATCCATATTTATTGGTGCTTTGATCTTAAATTTACAAGTATCATGCGTCAAGTGAGGACACATGATGCTTACAAATTCACGTAAATATTCATTTTACGAAAGGCTTGTTTGATAAATTTTTTCTTAAATTGATTTAAGCATCCAAATTTCACACGCTTGGCTATGTCCAGTATTACCCATAGGTTTGTCTAAGTGGATGAATCCAAGTTTTTCGTATAATTTGACAGCCTGCCAAAGCGATTTTGTAGTTTCTAAATAAATCTGATGTATTTTTTGTTCTTGAGCGAATTCAAAAGCGAGATGAAGGATTTTCTTCGCAAACCCTTGCTGACGAATTTCCGGCAAAAAGTACATTTTTTGAATTTCTAAAGTTTGAGGATCACCTTTTAATGGGGCAATACCGCCACCACCGACAACCTGATCATTTTCATTGACAATGACCCAGTATTTAGAACATGTTTGGTTATAAACATGATAAAGCTGATCTAAAATGCTATCACCTACAGCAAAACCTGATTCAGCAGCCAAGCCGAATTCGATAGAAACCTGACGGATCACATGGGCAATTTGAGCATTATCTTTAGATTGAATTGGGCGAATTGAATACATATTAAGATGAAGCATAGGAACGATGAGCTTTTATAGCGTTAAACACATTAAAAATCCATCGTTCCTGGTTTTAATCTCTTAAAATACAGTGAAATAATTTATTTTAGTTCACTTGAGCTTTTTCCTAATTCACGACGTGCAATGATGAGTTGCTGAATCTGTTGTGTACCTTCAAAAATATCTAGAATTTTCGAGTCACGTGCCCATTTTTCCAATAACTCATTTTCGTTATAGCCGACACTCGCAGCAAGCTCGACACATTTCAGGGTAATTTCATTACCGACTCGACCTGCTTTTGCTTTAGCAATGGATGCCTCTTTCGAGTTCGGTTTGCGGTTATCCGCCATCCACGCGGCTTTTAGCATGAGTAAACGAGCCGCTTCCCATTCCGCCTCCATGCGGTAAATTTGTGCAGCGATATTTGAGGTCTGTAAATAAGGCGTTGCGTAAGTAGCATCAAGTTGGTCTTTAAAAATCTCTTTAATGCGCTCTAACGATGCTTTAGCACAACCAATTGCCATAGCAGCAACCAAGGGGCGTGTATTGTCAAAAGTTTCCATAACGCCAGCAAAGCCTTTGGCAACATCAATTTCTGCATTACCTAATAGGTTTTCGGCAGGGACGCGACAATCAACAAAACTAATCGCAGCGGTATCCGAGGCTTTAATTCCCAGTTTATGTTCAAGGCGTTCGATGGTCATCCCAGGTGTGCCTTTTTCAACGACAAAAGATTTAATCGCTGCACGACCTAATTTCTTGTCTAATGTTGCCCACACTACGACTGAATCTGCACGCTCACCAGAGGTCACAAAGATTTTTTCACCATTTAAAATATAATGATCGCCATCTTTGGTCGCAGTGGTACGAATAGCAGCAGAGTCAGAACCACAATTTGGTTCAGTAATAGCCATCGCTGCCCATGTGCCATTGAAACGCTCAAGTTGTTCATCGTTTGCGACTGCAGCAATAGCAGAGTTACCTAAACCTTGGCGAGGCATAGACAATAATAAACCAGTATCGCCATAGCACATTTCAACAATACTTAGTGCAGTCGACATATTGACGCCATTTTTATTAGAGTCATCGGTATCGCCACGTTTATTGACAGCTGCACCGGCATTCATGCCGTCACTACCTTGATTCATGCCATCGACCACAGCAGCGAGCATATCTAATTCTTTTGGATATGCATGTTCAGCCTTATCATATTTACGGGAAATTGGGCGTAAAACATTAAGTGCAACTTCATGTGCCTGATCAATCAATAACTTAAATTTTTTAGGATTTTGTAAATTCATGAGTCTGTCCTTATTTTTATTGATTGATTAAGCATGTAAGCCAGAGTGGAGAATCGCTGTGGCACGTAAATCGCGGTACCAACGTTCCACAGGATGTTCTTTGGTAAAACCATGTCCACCTAAAATCTGTACACCGTCTGTACCAATTTTCATGGATTTTTCAGCACAGAGTAAACGTGCAAGATAAGCTTCGCGGTGGAAAGGTTTGCCTGCTTCGGCAAGGCTTGCTGCATTTAAGATCAGCATACGCATAGCATCAGTTTCAATCGCCATGTCTGCAATCATAAATGCCACACTTTGACGATGTGAGATTGGCTCACCAAATGCGGTACGTTCATTGGCATATTGAATGCAATATTTGCGAATTGCTTCACAAGTTCCAACAGCCATAGCACACCACATTAAATTGCCTAAATCGACAAACTCAGTGTAGTTGAAGTCTTGATCTCCTAATTTTTGTGCAGGCGTGTTATTAAATTGGATGGTGGCAGTTTCAGTCGCTTTTAACCCCATTGCTGGAGATTTTTTAATACTGATACTGTTATCACGTTGAACGACAAATACTTCAGCTTGACCATTGAGCATGGCACTTACTAGGAAAATATCTGCATATTCGGCAAGCAACACCAAGGTTTTCTCACCATTGATTTGATAGTCCGTGCCATTCTCTTGAGCAGTAGTTTTCAGCTGGAATGGATTAAAAGCAGGTGTATTTTCCTGAACTGCAAAAGTGGCTTTTAAATCAGGATCTTCAGCAAAAGCATTTAAATATGTATTTTGAACCGATTCGGAACCCCACTGTGTGATTGTATTTATCACACTGAAAGTCGAGAGTAGACCTGCAGTTAAACTAAAATCGCCAATGGCTAAATGTTCTGCAATGAGCACATTGCTCGTTGTATTTTTTTCAAGAGCAACACCACCTAAGGCTTCAGGTAAGGCATAATAATTTAGACCAAGATCCGTCATGTGTTGCCATAGTTCTTTGGGGAATGTTTCTTGATGATCTGCATCATGCGCTAAGTTATACAGCACTTCAGTGGCGAAGCTCGACATAGCTTCCACAGTCATTTGCTGATCTTCACTCAAACTCAAATCGAAGAGTGATTTACTTTGTGGATTTAAGCGTTGTTTATTGACCTTTTGATCAGATTTAAACACTTTTTGAGTTTTACTGAGTGCTTTAAAACCTGTTTTAGAACCCTGATATAACGAGGTTTCTACAAATTTACGTAATTTGAGTTGATCAAGTAAGTCACTGCTGGCAAGTTTTGTCAGCAGAGATAATCCCATTCCTTGTGCTTTGTTGATCATATTCGACATTTTTTTATCCTAGTTTTATATATCGCAATTCATACATCCTGACAGTTAAATGGCTGAATTACTATGTCGGATTTGACAAGAAAAATTGTCATAGATAAAGGGAAGAATATCCGATGATTTTAATAATATGTATTTGAAAAATTTAATTTTAATTGTTTGATTTATTTTTTTAATATAAAAAAAGTTGACCTAAATGACAAATCACTTAGGTCAAATTTTAGTAATTTTAAAGCCGAAAATTAAACATAAGCTTTAATCATTTGGCGTACATTGGTTTTGGCATCAATGACAGTCATAAAGGTATAGGCACCAATGAATTTACGACTAATAAACATAAATTCTTTTGGTGGAACACTGAAATAACGTGATGCCATTGATTTAGAGGCTTGTTGGATTACACGGCTATGTAACTGGCTCTTTTTCCAGTCATAGCGGTCATGTTCATCCATAATGCCAACTGGAAGATCATGATTATTGATTGGTGAGCTAAAGGCTTCAGTCGCAAGTAAGAACACTTTTGCCATATCAGGTTTAATGCTTTGCGGAATAGAATCAAAAAACTCATAACCCGTCATGGCTTTAACCATCATGTCTGAATCATGATGATAACCTGCCTGAATTAAATGACGTGCAACGCTGAGTAGATGCGCGTCAAACTGACGAATCGCCCCAAAATCCAATAAAATGATCTGATCAATGCCATCTTCAGTGGTGGCTAAACGAACTAAATAGTTACCGAAATTCGGATCTGTTTGCATTTCTCCCCATTCGAAAATCTCACGAACGGCAATCTCAAGTGATGCTTCACCGAGTTTATTACGACGCTCTTGAGGGAGGGAAAGCATAACAGGACTATTAATTGGTACACCGCGTTCGAATGTCATACATAAGACACGGTCGGTGCAATACTCATCAATGATGGTGGGTACGATATAACGCGGATCATTTTGAAGACGTTCGGCAAAACGTCGAGTAGTTGCAGCTTCAATATAATAGTCAACTTCACGGTGCATCATTTCACGGACTTCATCGAACCACTGATCGAATTCACGCGTTTGCGGAACGATACGAGTCAGTTTAAGCATGTTTTTAAACAAGCTCATATCGGAGTCAATGGCTTCTGCAACACCAGGATATTGAACTTTAAGGACGACTTCTAGACCATCCGATTTACGTTTAGCACGATGTACTTGAGCCAATGAGGCTGTGCCAAGCGGTTCATGGTCAATGACTAAATCATCAAGTTTAGAGCCCAATTGCGCGCGAAGCTGAGCTTGAATTGCTGGCCATGCCAAAGCCACGGTTTGATTGTTGAGTGTATTTAATGCTTGTGTGACTTCTTCTGGCAAAAAATGTTCGCCATATAATGCCATCATTTGCCCAATTTTAACGATTGAGCCTTTGAGTTTGCCAATTTCTGCAACCAGATAATCGGCTTGTTCTTTCATGGCTTTTTTGCGTTTACGTTCTTTTTCTTCTTCATTTGAGAACATAGAGCTTGCACTAGAAGCAGCCCAACGGGTACCCGCCAATAGAGATGCTTTAGCGATCGATAAGCGTCGATCCATCGAAGAGGTTTTCAATTGTTTAAGCTTATCGTTTTGATCTGACATGTAGACTCAATCCTTTCTCAGCGTAAAGCAGAATTAATCATTGTAGCGGATATTACCGTTTCTTCACGTATTAAAAAAGTTTAACCTGCTGAATTCACAGTAAAGATTTGCAAGTTGCACTGAAACTCGCCAATGCAGTATAAAGATTACATTTGATATTGAATTTTTAATGGGCTTCTTTGTTGTAACTGTTGCTTATTTGTTTGGATATGTTGAACAATCAGTTGCTGTACAGTTTCATTTAAAAAGCCTAAGGCATAACCTTTGACAATAATAATGCTGGGTAAACTAAAGAACACATATTTAGCATCATCTTCAGATGCGTTTTCAAAAACTTCCAGTTGGTTTAAGGTTCGTTGCAGTGCAGCTTTTTCCTGAATAACTTGAGATGAATTTTGGTCATTCCAATAGTTTTCACGCATTGCCATTAAATTGTTGTGCTTATAACTCATAATCACGCTATAAAGAATTACATGAAAGCTATCATATGCGCTAAAAGTGTCTAGATTCAAATGATTCATGTAAGAATTAGATAAGGTTGCGTCAAGCATAGGTTTTTTGAAATGCTTGGGTTAATATCGATATATAACTAAAGCAAAATTTTAAAAATTGTCGTATTAGCGAAGGGGACATTATGCGTTTATTTGGATTTGGTCTTGT
This sequence comes from Acinetobacter sp. NCu2D-2, assembly GCF_001647675.1. NCBI lineage: Bacteria > Pseudomonadati > Pseudomonadota > Gammaproteobacteria > Moraxellales > Moraxellaceae > Acinetobacter > Acinetobacter sp. NCu2D-2. The sequence continues at coordinate 1,320,905 of NZ_CP015594.1, read as the reverse complement.
CATGGTTGCAAGCACATTTTTTCAGGCACAAGCCGCAACAGGTTATTCCAAGCAATTTATCCAATGTATGAGTCAATCGAGTGGGCAAACTGCAAATAAAGAAAAATGTCTCAAGAAAGAATTGAAAGCGCATCAAAAATTATTAAAAGGAAATTATAAAAATTATCTGAAAGTGAATCCTCAGCGCGTTGAAACCATCAAACAAGAACATCGCCGCTTTGAAAAACAACGTGACCAACAGTGCAATATGACTAGCACGGGTAAATATGCCAAAGTTCAGCAGTATGAATGTGCACTTGCAATGACGATAGAACAGTCAAATCGCTATGAATCACGTTCTAAAGTGATTAAACGCTAAGGCTGTAATTTTTATTACTGTAGGTGGAGCAGCGTCAGAGACATTTAGGTTTATATGTATCGACAATATTTTTTTTCATAGAACAAATTTACTTCTGTGGTCAGAGAAGATCGCCAATGATTACTAAAGCTTTCGGTGATCAATTCGTATTTTTCATGCGTTCAGCATTATCAATATGTTGGAAACAAGGTATGATAAGGCGTTTTAAAAATGACCTTGGAGACGCCTTAAGTGGATCGACCGACTATTAGCCCTGAACATTTACAGGAAGCAGCTGAAAACCTAAGCACGATTCGTGATTTTATTCGCTTTGGGGTAACAGCATTACGTCAATACGATGCGCACTTGGGTCAAGGTACAGAAGATTATTTCGCTGAAAGTTCAGCACTTGTATTGCAAACTTTGTCACTAGACTGGAATGCAGACGCAGAAATTTTAGATGCAACACTTCTCCCAAGTGAAAAAGCAGAATTTTTAAGCCTGCTTGAACGTCGTATCAACGAACGTATGCCAACATCTTATCTTTTAAACTTGGCATATTTCTTTGGTAAACCATTTTACGTTGATGAGCGTGTACTGATTCCACGTTCACCGATTGTAGAACTGATTGAAAACCGCTTTGCACCATATTGCTTGACTGAAAATGGCGACATGGGTGCAGCAGTCAATAATCTGCCTGAAAATCCAAATCCTAAGACACCTCAGCGTATTTTAGATATGTGCACAGGTTCAGGTTGTATTGCCATTGCATTGGCGTATGCATTCCCAGATGCAGATGTAGATGCGACAGACTTATCTAAAGATGCTTTAGAAGTTGCACAAATTAATGCTGAACACCATAACAAACAATATCAAGTGGCATTACTTGAATCTGACTTGTTTGCAAAAATCCCTGCTGAAAATCAATATGATTTGATCGTATCGAACCCACCTTATGTGGATGCTGAAGATATGGCAGATTTGCCTGACGAATTCCATCATGAACCAGAAATGGCGTTGGCTGCAGGTCAGGATGGTTTAGACCTTGTACGTAAAATGCTGGCTCAAGCAGCAGATTATTTAACTGAAGATGGCTTGATTGTCATTGAAGTGGGTAACTCTGAATGGGCAATGAAGCAAAACTTCAATACCATTGATTTCCATTGGTTGAAGTTCCAACGTGGTGGTACAGGCATTTTTGCATTAACAGCAGCGCAATGCCGCGAATATCGCGATTTATTTATTCAATCTATCCAACAAGCATAAGGAGTCGTTTCACATGGCAGGTAATAGTATAGGGCAACTGTTCCGTGTAACGACTTGTGGTGAATCTCATGGCGTTGGTCTCATGGCCATCGTGGATGGGGTTCCACCAGGAATTGAGCTGTCTGCTGCAGATTTGCAAAAAGATTTGGACCGTCGCAAGCCGGGGACATCGAAGTTTGCAACGCAGCGTAAAGAACCTGATGAAGTCGAAATTATTTCTGGTGTTTTTGAGGGTAAAACAACAGGAACGTCAATCGGTCTTTTAATCCGTAATACGGATCAAAAATCGAAAGACTACGGAAATATCGCGCAAACTTTCCGTCCTGGTCATGCAGACTATACCTATACCCAAAAGTATGGTTTCCGTGATTACCGTGGCGGTGGTCGTTCAAGTGCGCGTGAAACTGCGATGCGTGTAGCGGCAGGTGCAATTGCTAAAAAATTCTTGTTTGAAAAATTCGGTATTGAGATTCGTGGTCATGTGACTCAAATTGGTACTGAAAAAGCAGAAAAACTGGATTGGAATGAAGTTCCTAACAATCCATTTTTCTGTGGCGATGTAGATGCCGTTCCTCGTTTTGAAGCACTTGTGACATCACTGCGTGAGAAAGGCACAAGCTGTGGTGCAAAACTTGAAATTATTGCATCGAAAGTCCCTGTGGGTTGGGGTGAGCCTGTATTTGATCGATTAGATGCAGATATTGCCCATGCCATGATGTCCATTAACGCAGTAAAAGGCGTAGAAATTGGCGATGGTTTTGGTGTGGCTGAACAATTTGGTCACGAAACGCGTGATGAGTTGACGACAGATGGTTTCTTGGCGAATCATGCCGGTGGTATCTTAGGTGGTATTTCAAGTGGTCAAGATATTCGTGTCGCGATTGCACTCAAACCGACTGCTTCGATTACAACACCAGGTAAAACCATTACCATTAATCGTGAAGACACAGACGTTTTAACCAAAGGTCGTCATGATCCTTGCGTGGGCGTACGTGCGACTCCAATTGCTGAAGCGATGCTTGCGATTGTACTCATGGATCATTTCATGCGTCATCGTGCGCAAAATGCAGATGTTGTTGCGCCGTTTGAACCGATTGAATCGATTGAACCGAAATAATCGTACTTTTACATTTAAAAAAAGTCAGACTTCGGTCTGACTTTTTTTATAGGTATTTGTTTATTTTATTTTGCAATTTTATCATTTAATAAAAATAAGAAACTTGATTCTAAACAGTTATTTCGATGCTCATAGCTGAAATATAGAAAGAAAATTGCTGAGATGCTATAAGAATAATAGAAAGATGTGATGTGAAATCATATCGTGCGGTCCAGAGAATTCTTCAATGATACATATTGTCCTGTCAGCATTATTTCCGCTGATTGCATTAATTAGTTTCGGATATTTATTAAAGAAAACCCATTGGTTGGAGGATTCTTTCTGGCGCGGTGCGGAAAAGCTGAATTATTATGTGCTGTTTCCCATCATGTTGTTTGTCAACCTAGCACAAGCGCAAATTGATGTTAAAGCGATTCAACAAGTCGGTTTTGTCGCAATCAGTTTAATGCTGTGTATTGCAGCCATCATGTACATGATAAAACGTTATTTCAAGATGAGCTTTGCCCGTTTTGGAGTATATGTACAAGGGCTACTCAGGTTTAATACTTACATTGGCTTAGCCATTATGAGTAGCTTGTTTCATGCGGCAGGCTTAACAATTTTTGCAATTGTCATGGTAATCTGTATACCAGTCGTCAATGTGATTTCAGTTTTATCACTGACCAATAGTCAGCAAGTCAAACTTTCTCAAATCATTCTTGGGTTACTTAAAAATCCGTTAATTTTAGGTTGCATTGTGGGGGCATTATATAATTTATCAGGTTTAAGTCTTTGGATTGGCTTTGATAAGTTTTTTGCACTCATGGCAGCGTGCAGTTTACCACTAGGTTTAATGTGTGTTGGTGCAGCTTTACAGTTCCAATCGTTAAAGCAAGACCTATCTCCACTGATTTTAACCTCAGTAGCACGACTTTTAGTGATGCCGTTTTTGGCATTTGTAGTCTGTCAGATTTTTCAGGTGAATACACTTGTCATGCAAGTGATGGTGGTTTTTTTTGCACTACCGACAGCATCGGCATCTTACGTACTAACACGGGTTTATAACGGTGATTATGCGCTGATGGCAAGTGTGATCAGTTTACAAACGGTCTTAGCCGCTTTTTCATTGCCTATTATTTTAGCTTTTATACTTTAAACAAATCTTTAATCGTATAGACGATAAATACCATTAAAGCGTTCACAATTGGTTTGCTGGCTGAGGACTTTTAAAATCGCTTTCTCATAGCTGAATTGATATTTGCAGTCGTTTTCGTTATTGATGATTTCAGCTTTTTGATCGGGTGTTGTGTAGGCTAAAAAAGGAACGACTTGAGTTTCAGGTCTATTTTTAGGACTACGATAGGCAAGTCCTTCGATTTTAATACGGTCTTTAGACAGTTGATGTATTTTTAAATGCACAGCGGGGCGGGCAACACTGCCATTTTCATATTTTAAGAAATGTTGTGTTAGGGTTTGATTCAGTGAAATAAACAGATTAAGTTCATCTAAGCGTGTATCAAATTGCTGCTGAAAACACTGAATGGTTTTACATTGTTGTAAACGGTGCTGCCAAAGTGTCTGAGTATCTTGAAGGAGTTTAACCGGCGCATCAGTCACCAAATATGCGGTAAAGAATTGCTCTGTTAATTTTTGGCGTGCTTCTTTTAATGATGCTGAACATAATGAGCTTTGATTCGAATTTGAACAGAAAGGATCACTGGCAAAGCTTGGAGATGCCATGAATAAGCCTGTACTCAATAAAAGCCCTGATATTTTCACTCGATTTAAATCAGTTTTCAGCCACATGATCGCTTATACTTTCAATTCGTTTAGAATGCTCTAACTATAGCGAAATCGAAACGAACTGTACAAGATTTCAAACGGTTATTTCAAAGGATAAAGCGCGTGATTGCACAAATTCGTATAGGTCAAGGCTTGGATGTACATGCATTTGAAGAAGGGAGCTTTGTCACACTGGCTGGTGTTCAAATTCCTCATACACATGGACTAAAAGCACATTCAGATGGTGATGTGGTTTTGCATGCTTTAGCAGATGCACTGTTAGGGGCCTTAGCACTGGGAGATATTGGACAGCATTTCCCAGATAATAATCCTAAATTTAAAGGTGCAGACAGCCGTGTTTTACTCAAACATGTGTATCAGTTGATCTTAGATCGTGGTTATGTGCTCAATAATGCCGATATTACAGTCGCGTGTGAACGTCCAAAACTGGCACCGCATAACCTTGCTATGCGTCAATCAATTGCAGATGTACTCAATGTCGATGTGACACAGATTAGTGTAAAAGCAACCACAACTGAAAAATTAGGATTTATAGGCCGTCAAGAAGGCATTATGTCGATGGCGACCGTGCTGATCTCTCATGCAAAATGATCAGGATTGATCAAAGAGCGTTGTAATTCTTGTGTTGCTTTACGACCTTGAAGTTGTAGACCAACTGCATGAAGTAAACCTGTCCATGTTGCATTCGGTTCCCATACCTGATGCAGCAGTTCATGCGCTGTCGGTAAATCCATCCCCATATAGTATTGGCGGTATAGATACATTAGGCTGCTGACCTGAAAACCTTCATCGCAGTGAATCCAAACAGTTTGCTGCTCAACCAAATGGTCAATGATGTCGAGGACGAAAAGACATTGTTCATCTGAAGGGGCATCAAAAGAGATAGGCAGTTGAATGTAGTTTAGTCCTAGATCAAGACAGATTTTATCTTCATGTTCTAAATAATGACTTGAATCACTCAAAGCGACATTGATGACGGTCGAAACGCCGTATTCTTTAATGTGTTGTAATTCTTCAATTGTAGGTTGACCTGAGCTAAAAAGATGCTCATGGATAAACTGAAAATTTTTAATATGACTGAGTGCCGTTTCAATATCATTCATCAGCTAAAATTTTCCTTTTAATGCGTGCTCATAAAAAACGCCATCTTGTTGATGGCGTTTTTCTTGCTTAGCGGTTAGGCAAAACGTCTTTTAGCGCGTTATGCATATCTAGCAAGGTTTGTTCAGTGGTGTCCCAATCGATACAACCATCGGTCACTGATTTGCCATATTCAAGATCACAAAGGTTCGTTGGAATATCCTGACGACCACCTTTAAGATGACTTTCTACCATAATACCAACAATTGACTTATTTCCATCAAGAATTTGTTCTGTAATGTTTTTTAAGACAAGTGGTTGTAGGTACGGGTCTTTGTTTGAATTGGCATGGCTGGCATCAATCATGATTTTGCTGCTAACTTTTGCCTTAGCCAACGCAAGTTCAGCTTCTGCGACAGAGCCTGCATCGTAGTTCGGTTTGCCATTACCACCACGTAGTACAACGTGTGCATAAGGGTTACCTGATGTACGAATTACAGAAACTTGACCTTGATCATTAAGACCTAAGAAACTATGACCATGTTTTACTGATTGCATCGCGTTTGTTGCAACTGTTAAGCCGCCATCTGTACCATTTTTAAAGCCGACAGGTGATGAAAGACCTGATGACATTTCACGGTGAGTTTGGCTTTCTGTGGTACGTGCACCAATCGCTGACCATGAAATTAAGTCTTGGTAATACTGTGGAGAGTTTGGATCCAATGCTTCAGTTGCACATGGTAAGCCTAATTCATTCAATTCAAGCAAAAGTTTACGACCAATACGCAGACCTTTTTCAATGTTGAATGAGTCGTTCATGTCTGGGTCATTAATTAGACCTTTCCAACCAATCGTTGTACGTGGTTTTTCAAAATACACACGCATCACGATGTATAAGCTGTCTTTTACTTTTTCGCTGAGTACTTTTAAACGCTCAGCATATTCATGTGCAGCTTTAGGATCATGGATAGAACAAGGACCAATGACCACGAATAAACGTTTGTCCTGACCATCCAAAATTTGACGAATCGTTTCACGACCTTTAAGGACAGTTTGATAAGCAGTCTCAGTCAAAGGTAACTCTGCTTTAAGATCAGCAGGGGTTACAAGAGGAATCATGCTTTGGATATTCACATCATCGATATCAGATTGTGAAATTGGATTTGACTGTAGTGTATTCATTGCCGTCACTGGTTTGATCATACAAAAGGTTGTTTAATAGCCCGAATATAACATGAATGTTGCGTCACTTTGTTATAAAAAAGACGAATAAATCTTTGAAAAAAAAGTGATGAATCGCATAGTTATATTAAACAGACTGCGCGTTTTCAGCTTGAACAGTCGCCACAGGTTCAGCAGCTTTCACCGGTTTTGATTTCACTGGATTAACAATAAAATTCACACCCAAGCAAAATAATGTAATGCCAAGAATTTTACGGATGAATTTCTCAGGCATGCGCGAACTGATCAACGTTCCGATCACAATTGCTGGAATAGAACCACATAACAACCAGCCAAGTAAGGTAAAGTCAACGTTACCTGCACTCATATGCCCCAAACCTGCCACTAAAGTTAGCAATACGGCATGTACGACATCTGAACCAATAATGCGAATCATCGGTAAGTTCGGGAACATTAGAATTAAGGCCATAATCCCAAATGCACCAGCACCAACTGAAGATAAAGTGACAAAGATCCCAAGCACAATGCCCATGAAAATAATATAGAAACGTTTTTCTTTGGCTTGTTGTCTTACTTTATCCATATCTAAAGTAAGATCTGCTGGTTGTTGTTTGCGATATTTATTAAAGAATTTCTCAATTTGAGTACGAAATACAATTGAAGCGCCAGTTAAGGTCAACATAAAGCCCAAAACCATAGTCAGTACAGCTTTATAACTGCTTGATTGGCTTAAGAAGTTGTCTAATACCCAATGTGTAGCAAAAGATGCGGGAATACTACCGACAGCCAACCAAATCACAATTGGCCAGACAATATTCATTTTTTTTGCATGGACTAATGAACCACAGAATTTAGAAATTGCAGCATAGAGAAGATCGGTACCAATTGCGATATGTGGCTCAACTCGGAGTAGGGTAATCAGAATGGGCGTCATTAATGAACCGCCACCTACACCTGTAATCCCGACACAAAATCCTACCAATACGCCAGCTAAAATAAATTCAATCGGACTAAACATCTATATATGCCAATATCAAAAAACGAGCATATGTTATGACTTTTTAAGATAAGTATTTGTCTTGATTATAGATTTGCTTATGCAAAAAAAAGATAAAGGTAACTGATCAGAGTAAATTAAAGTGTTTTATATAAGGAAAATGCAGGTATGAATGGGCTTTTTGACCGGAATGTGGATATTAAAACAAAATTAGCCTAAGCAATTTTTAAATCAAACGTACAAATTTTAGACCCGAACATACTCATCTTAGGTCATAAATTGAATGAGTAAATATTTCTAAGCAACAGTAGACAGAAAGAATTAACCATATCTTAAATGAATTTTATTAAACACAAATAATTGCGAATGAGTGAAATGATCTGACTATGTTAAAATTCGCATTAAATCCAAGATTAAAAGGGAATTCACTTGCAGACTCGAAAACTTAAAATCGGTATTGTTGTGGGCGAAGTGTCTGGTGATACTTTAGGTGCTCAGCTTATGCGTAGTTTTCGTGAGCAAGGCATAGAGGCAGAATTTGAGGGAATTGGTGGTCCACAAATGATTGCTGAAGGCTTTAAAAGCTACTATCCGATGGATATTTTATCAGTTATGGGGATTGTAGAAGTCCTAAAAGATATTAAAAAGCTTTTCGCTGTACGTGATGGTCTTGTCGATACTTGGTCAAAAGATCCTGTCGATGTTTTTGTGGGTATTGATGCACCAGATTTTAATTTACGTCTATCCAAAAGTCTTAAACAAAAACAACTTCCAATTAAGACCGTTCAGTATGTGAGTCCATCTGTATGGGCATGGCGTCAAGGGCGAGTGCATGGCATTAAAGCCACCATTGATTTGGTGCTGTGCCTATTTCCTTTTGAGAAAGCTTTCTATGAAAAATGGAATGTTCCAGCAGCATTCGTTGGGCATCCGCTTGCAGGTCAATTGCCTTTACATAATCCTATTGAATTGGCGAAAGATGAGCTTGGATTAGACAAAGCACAAAAATATATTGCACTTTTACCCGGCAGTCGTCGTGGAGAAATCGAAAAATTAGGACCATTATTGCTAGATGCTGCCAAAATATTAATGGATCAGCATCCTGAATATCAGTTTATGATTCCTGCGATTAATGACGCTCGTAAATTACAAATCGAAGATTTACTAAAAAATTATCCTGCAGCCTTACAGCAAAAGATTCGTCTCATGGAAAATACAGATAAAGAATCTAAAATTGGCCGACAGGTGATGAACGCTGCGGATATTGTGGCGCTGGCATCAGGAACAGCGACACTTGAAGCCATGCTGCTGCATCGTCCGATGGTGACGTTCTATAAGCTCAATTGGTTGACTTATCACGTAGTGAAATTCTTAATTAAGATTCCGTATTATTCATTGCCGAATATCATTGCAGGTAAAAAAGTGATTCAGGAACTGATTCAAGCAGATGCCACACCTGAAAAACTTGCCCATGAAATTGAAGCATTAATGAATATTGAAACAGCTAAAATTCAGGCCATGCAGCATTTAACGATGCATAAGCAATTATTGGCAGGAAATAGTGAGAATCCTGTTGAAGCGATTTTAGCAACATTAAATAGATAAAACTAAATGATTTGGGCTTGCTTCCGATAGATACTCGGGGTGAGTCCAAACTGTTTTTTAAAAATCTGACTAAACGCTGTTTCTGAGTTATAGCCCACAGAATGTGCAATTTGTTGGACACTGAGACCTGTATCTCGTAAGTATTGAGCGGCAAGTCTTAAACGATGTTGTTGTAAGTAAGCCAATGGGGAATCGCCCACAATTTGATTAAAGAGTTGTGCAAACTTAGAGCGTGACATATGACACTGTTCTGCCAAAGATTCAACGGTCCAGTTTTGCTCAGGTTGTCCATGAATTGCGGTGAGCGCATTACTTAGTTCGGGGTGAGTTAATGCACCTAACCAATTGGCATGTTGATCTAAACTTAAGATGTAATCCCGTACACACTCGATAAAAAGAATACTCACCAAATGGTCTAAGATTTTATCTCGTCCCGGTCGACTGGTTTGTGTTTCTACAGCCAAAAACTGCAGTCCAATTTGCAACCATTCAGGTGCGGTCGCGTCAGATATATGCTTGATATGTAAAAACTGCGGTAAAGCACTCAGTAAAGGCTTGGCCATTTGAACATCGAGTTTAGAGCGAATAGCTAGAATAAAAGTTTTGTTCTCACTCTGCGTCTCATTCAGATCAATGACTTGCTTAGACTGTGTGATGAAAAATGTATTAATAGAGATTGTCTGCTGCAAATCTGATTTTTCATCACAATAAACAAAGTGCTGCTTTCCTGAAGGAATAAGAAACAAATCACCTTGTTCTAATAAAATCTGTTCTTCATTTTGCAGCGTTAAATGGGCTGTTCCATTTAATACAATATAAGCCAACATGGATGGCTCATCTTCATATTGAAATGCGGAAGGATGTGGTGCATTGATATAAATATATTCAGATTTGGCTAAGTGTATATCATCAAAAATTTTACTTAATGCATCCATAACAAATTTTCTTTCAATGTTTTTATCGGTTCTAATCAATATGATGATGTGTTTTTAGGACAATTTTTAGCAGTTCGTGACAAGGACGTTTACATAGTTTTTTTGGACGTTTGCAACTGTTCTTGCATGTCTAAATATTGAACTATATATGCAGAGTAACATAAAACAGGAAAGTCGAGATGAATGCTCCTGCACAAATACAAAAATTTGATCAGCAGTTAGATACGACAAAAAATGCTGCAAAAATTGATAAAAAGCGCTTTGGCTGGTTGTTGAGTCCAGGTCTACCCGTGATTGGTATGGGTATTCTTGCGGGTTATCACTTTGGACCTAAAAAAACCAAGAAAATCTTCGCATTGGGTGGCCCTTTGCTTTTGCATGTCATCATTCCAACTTTAGATGCTTTAATTGGTGATGATGAAAATAATCCGAGTGATGATGAAATCAAAGTTCTAGTTGATGATCCTTACTATGATCGCATCGTTAAAATGTTTATCCCATTACAAATGGCAGCAAACGCGTTTGCGGGTTATGTCGTTACACGCCAAAATGTTTCCTTACTCGATCAAGTCTTACTAGGCATTTCGATGGGTGCAATTAACGGTGTTGGAATTAATACGGCACATGAGTTATGTCATCGCCCGAACAAAAAAGATCATTATTTATCACACATGACATTGATGCCTGTGGGGTATAACCACTTCCGTATTGAACATCCTTATGGTCATCATAAACGCGTGGCAACTCCTGAAGATCCAGCATCTTCTCAAATGGGAGAATCATTCTATCGGTTCTTACCAAGAACCGTGGTAGGTGGAATTAAATCTGCTATTGAGATTGAAACGCGCCGTCTAAAACGTAAGGGGCTTAAGTTTTTCTCTAAAGAAAATGAGCTATTCCATGGTTGGGCGATGAGTACGGCTTATCATGCACTTATGGTGAAAACGTTTGGCAAGCAAGTCATTCCATATTCGATTACGCAAGCACTTTATGGCATTTCACTGTTTGAAATTGTGAACTATATTGAGCACTACGGTCTAAAACGAGCAAAGAAAGAGGATGGTAAATACGAAAGAACTTTACCTGAACACAGTTGGAATAATAATAATATTGTGACTAATTTATTCTTATATCAATTACAGCGCCATTCTGATCATCATGCCTTTCCAAGTCGACCATTTCAGGCATTACGTAATTTTAAAGAGGCACCTGTATTACCGAGTGGTTATGCAACTATGTTGATTCCCGCTTTGGTGCCACCACTTTGGTACAAAATGATGGATAAACGTGTTTTGGCACATTATCAAGGTGACCTGAGTAAGATTAATATCTACGCACCAAAGCGTGATGAAATTTATCAGAAGTACGCTTAAATATTTCCATAAAAAAGCGCCGTATTCGGCGCTTTTTCATTTTATGCAACTTTAGTTTTCGTATGTCGACCATGTAGAACATAGTAACAAGCAATGCAAAGTAGCGCTGCGATAGAACTGTAGAAATATAGTTGGCTATAGTCGATATAATCGAGCGCCATCCCGATAAAATACGGTCCAAAGCCTAGCCCTGCATCCAAGAAAATAAAGAAAGTCGATGTCGCAAAACCCATACGATCTAGCGTTGTACTTTTCACTGCAACAGTTTGGCAAACAGATTGCACATTACCATAGCCTAACCCAAGTAAAGCAGCACAGATGAGGAAAGTTACTGAGCTTTCCGCCTGACTTAAAAGATAAAGCGCAATTGCCATAATCACAAAGGCTGGATACATAATGATGTTTTCACCTTTGCGATCGAGCAATGGTCCTGTAAATGGACGCGAGCACAAAATTGCAATGGCATACATGAGGAAAAATAATGATGCAGCTTCAACCAGATTAATTTCTTTGGCATAAAAATTTACGAAGGATAAAACACCAGAATAGCAAATAGATGCAAGCAGCATAATGATTGCAATTGGGAGCGCTTTAACTTCAATAAATTGAGAAATAAAACTACTTTTTTGAGTGTTTTTAACCGAAGTATCATCCGTTTTCTTTTGAATGAAATTCGGAAATTTCACCAATAACGCAACGACTAAGCAACAGATAGAGATGGCAGTCGATACACCAAAAATTGCGTTATAGCCGACATGTAGCATCATCCAAATCGCAAGGAAAGGCCCAATCGCAGTGCCTAATGTACTGCTCATGCTGTAATAGCCAATCCCTTCACCACGTCGTTTGGGTGGCAAGATTTGCGCAATCACAGCCCCTAATACAGTAGATGCCATTCCCATCATAAAACCATGGGTAAAGCGCACAAAAAGCAGCGCAGGTACACTCATATGAATAAAATAGAGCGCAGAAAAAAGCAAAAATCCACTCAAGCCTACGACTAAAGTGACTTTAGGACCAAAATGATTTAGGAATTTCCCGACCAGTAAGCGTCCGATTAAAGTACCGACAATAAATAGACCAGAGACTAATCCTGCTTGAGCGGTTGAGGCATGGAGTTCAGCAACGGCATAACCTACGATGACGACAACCAATAGATAAAACACTAATACCAATTGGAAATTCATCAAACTTACTAAGATAAAATTTCGCGTCCAAAGCGCGGGTTGATTCTCAGACATGATATTGATCTTTCCTATGTTGTAGGCTATCCAGCAGGTTTAATATGAAGCCATGACTTTGCTGTAGCTCATCTTGATCAAAAGGGGAAAGTAAATCTGCTTCAAGTTGATCAATTTCTTTAGAGCATTGTAGGTATAAAGACACACCGATTTGGGAGAGCTTGAGTGATTTTTGTCTTTTATCTGACAATGGTAACTGCTCTATTAAACCTAAATCATGCAAAGTATTCATGCGTTTAGTTACAGCAGGCTTAGAGATATTTAACTCTTTTGCAATATCAATTGCTGTACAGTTTGGGTTCATTTCTATAATGACTAAGGCTTGCCACAATGAATAATTCAGTTGATGCTGCATTAAAACATTATTGACTTCGTCGCTCAGCAAACGTGCACAACGAAGTAAAGCAAACCTAAAACGGGAGGAGGAATGCATTATTGGTTAACCAAGTTAACTATTTGTGCGAAAGATACGCCTAAAATATGGATTGATCAATAATTAACATTGTTAAGTTATGTAAATGAAAATTTGAATCCAAATATCGATACCATTACTTGCTTTGCTTTCGATAGGTACTCGGTTTAATCGGTCGTGTTCCATGCCATAAGCCTTTCTTTTGCTTTTTGGCTTTTTCCTGCATGGCGATCATGGCTTTTAAGCGTGTTTTGTCTTTTATATAGTCCTCATAAACCCATGCAGCACCTTGCTTTACCAGTTCTTCATTGATGTTTTTACGATATCTATAGATGATACCTACGCAACGACCATAACGGTCTACGTCCGTAATGTGTACACGAACCAACTTACCGCCGACTAATTTTTTGACTAACTTTTGTGATTCTTTGCCATAGGCTTGGCTGGATTCAGGTGCATCTACATAAGCAAACCGTAGTTTAGTTTCAGATCGACGCACGTTGAAACGATAACAGGTGAGGGTATCGCCATCGCTAACCGCTTTAACACGACACCAATATTTTTTGCCTTTTTTAAATGGCTTAAAAAGTTCACGTAAAAATACGGTCACTTTATTCACCACATAAAACACCAGCACAATCGTAAGTAACACCAAGATGATTTTGGCCGCGAGGGGGAGAGTAGAGATCATCAAAAAAGCCACGCCTGACAATTTCAAGCACAAAAGAAAGTTGAAATTTTAGTCGAGCTTCGACCTAGACAATGCCTAGAAAAGCATCATATACGCCAATTTTGCTGAATAAAGCACCATTCTATTGCTGAGCGAGATATAGAAACTTCTCAAGCTAAAAGAAAGGCTAAATATGCTGAATTTATAAATAGCCTAATTGTTTTTAATATGATTTTATCTTGCTTCAAGCATGCACCGCTCTTATCTTGAGGTAAATAGCCTAAGCATATGAATTCACCTATTCAAAATAGCCTAAGCAAAAATAAAATTAATTTCATTTCTTAAAAACACATGACGCTTATTACTTTCTAAATCTCTATGCCAATACATCCCCAAATGAATATTTGGAAGTTTTACAGGGACATCAAAAATTTTAAGTTTCTCATCCACATTCAAGTGATTTAACACATTTCGAGGTAGGGTCAGCATTGCAGTTGGATGTAACTGCAAAATTTGTAAAGCGGTAGAATAATGCTGACAACGCAAAAAGATCTGACGCGATAACTTCTTACGATGTAAATATAAATCTTCAATCAACACACCAGTTCGTCGTGAAGATACCCCAATATGTGGGGAAGCGAGATAGCTTTTTTCAGTCACTTCTGGTTGTTGGGTACACACTACAAACTGATCTTGCACTAGGGTTTCAAATTGAATTTTGTCATTTAAATTTTGTTCAAGATCAATTACAAAATCCACTTGTTGTGTCGCAAGGTCAGTGACAATGCTTTTACGATCGAGCTTCATACTGCTGAATTGAATATCTAGATTCAACTGCTGAAAATGCGCCACAATTTTCGGCAGGATCATCGGTTCAATTTCATCATGCACAGCAATACGCAAGCTCTGTACCATACTTGGCTCAAAATCCTGATGTTGTATGGAAATACTTTGAATCGTAAATAATGCACGTTTAATGTCAGGATAAATCTGTTCTGCAAACGGTGTCGGTTGCATTTTTGCACCTGCACGTACAAATAAATCATCCTGTAAATGCTGTCTTAAACGTTGTAGCGCATGACTGGCTGCAGACTGTGTAATCGACAAAATCTTTGCTGCTTTAGAAATACTTTTTTGCTCAAAAATGGCCACAAATAAAGGGTAAAGATTGATATCGATGCCATGAAAAAGACGCAAGTCCATGACTGTTTTTTGATGAATATAATTCATAGTATGGTATGGAAATTAATCATTTTATTCATAATAGATTTTGCGTTAATGTGTTGTAAAGCAGAATAATCATATTCAGAGGGAAAGCCATGTTTGAGCTATCAGCACGCGCACAAGATTATGTTGAGCGCACCAAGCAATTTATCAAAAATGAAATTGAGCCGATAGAAGCTGATTTTTGGCATCAAGTGCATGCGCTGAATCAAGGTGGTGATTGGACCCAATGGCAATGGCCTGCGGAGCTGGAAACCCTAAAAGCGAAAGCAAAACAAGCAGGGCTTTGGAATATGTTTTTACCTTGTCCTGAGTTGGGTCAAGGTTTGTCTGTGCAAGAATATGCGCATATTGCAGAATTAACAGGTCGTAGCCTGATCGCACCAACGGTGTTTAACTGTAATGCACCCGATAGTGGCAACATGGAAGTACTATGGCGTTATGGCTCCGAACAACAAAAACAGCAATGGTTGACGCCATTACTTGAAGGCAAAATTCGCTCAGTTTTTTGTATGACTGAACCTGCAGTTGCCTCAAGTGATGCCACCAATATGCAAGCGACAGCGGTCATCGAAGGTGATGAAATTGTGCTGAATGGTCGTAAATGGTGGTCATCAGGTTTGGGCGATCCCAATGCCAAAATCATCATTTTTATGGCACATACACCCGATGAAACTAAAGACCGACATCATCAACATTCAATGGTGTTAGTCCCTGTTGATACAGCAGGCGTGAAAATTGAACGTATGCTTCCTGTCTTTGGTGATTATGATGCACCGCATGGTCATGGCGAAGTGAGTTTTGATAATGTTCGTGTCCCTGTGGCTAATTTTATTGGTGGTGCAGGACAAGGTTTTGAAATTGCACAAGGTCGTTTAGGACCTGGTCGTATTCACCACTGTATGCGTTGTATTGGTGCAGCGGAAAAATCACTAGAATTGATGATTGATCGTGGTATGAGCCGAACTGCTTTCGGTAAAGAAATTCTCAAACTGGGTGGCAACTTAGAGCGTGTCGCAGAAGCTCGTGTGGCGATAGACCAAGCTCGACTTTTAACCTTGTATGCTGCCTATAAAATGGATACTTTAGGCAATATGGCCGCCCTGACTGAGATTTCTGCCATTAAAGTGGTTGCGCCAAGTGTGCTTGAAAAAGTGGTGGATATGGCGATACAAATCCACGGCGGTGCAGGTGTATCACGTGATACACCACTCACAGGCTTCTTTGCTCAAGCACGTGCTTTACGTTTGGCAGATGGTCCAGATGAAGTGCATAAGGGTATGATTGCAAAATTAGAATTGGCGAAACGTGGTTATAGCACACGCCGTAAAAAATAAATTTGGATATATTGAGTCAGGTTCTTTTGTCATCTTTGCTTAAGCAGAACGATCAACATGATGAAAGAACATATCCAAATGAAGTGATAAAAGATTGAAGGAAAAAGTATGACAGTCATTGATGTCGGTGGATCGGTTCGCGAGGGTGAAGAACTCGATGTACGTGCTGTAGGGAATTGGCTGATTGAACACGGTGAACAGATTGAAGGTCCTGTCGAAGTGACACAATATTCAGGCGGTGCATCGAATTGGACCTACCGTTTAAAGTATGCCAATGCGGACCTGATTTTACGTCGTCCACCAAAAGGCACCAAAGCCAAATCTGCGCATGACATGGCGCGTGAATATCATGTACAACGCGCACTTGCTGAGTTTTATCCTGTTGTACCTGAAATGGTTTTACTGTGTCAGGATGAATCAGTCATTGGCTGTGACTTCTATGTGATGAAACGCATTGAGGGGATTATCCCACGTGCCAATTTACCCAAAGATTTAAACTTTGATGAAGCTCAAGTTCGTGAACTCTGTATCAATGTCATCGATAAACTGATCGAACTGCATCAAGTACCGTATGAAGGCACAGATTTAGAAAAACTCGGCAAAGGCGAAGGTTACTGTCGTCGTCAGGTAGAAGGTTGGGATAGTCGCTATGAAAAGGCGAAAACCTTGAACGTGCCATCGTTTAAATATGTCCGTCATTGGCTGAAAGACAATATTCCAGCCGATTCGAAAACCTGTCTAATTCATAACGATTGGCGGTTTGATAATGTCATCTTAGATCCAAATAACCCAACCCAAGTGATTGGTGTACTCGATTGGGAAATGGCAACGCTTGGCGATCCACTCATGGATTTAGGTTCAGCTTTAGCCTATTGGGTGGAAGATACCGACAATGCCATTTTTAAAGCAACCCGTCGCCAGCCGACCAATTTAAAAGGCATGTTCACCCGTAAAGAAGTGGTGGATTACTACCTAGAAAAAACAGGCCTGCAACCTGAAAATTGGACTTTCTACGAAGTCTTTGGCGTGTTCCGTTTAGCGGTGATTGCTCAGCAGATTTACTATCGTTATTACCATAAGCAAACCAATAATCCTGCCTTTAAAGATTTTTGGATTGTCATTCATGCTTTACACATTCGTGCGCTAAAACTGATCGGTTTACAGAAAATTGAAGCCAATGAGATCGCGCAAAAGTATATTGCTAAATTTAAAGAGCTGATGCCGAAATGACCACGATTTATCTAATTCGTCATGGACAAGCATCTTTTGGTGCTGAGAGCTATGACAAACTTTCTCCAAATGGTGAATTACAAGCACAGCTTTTGGGACGTTATTTTGATGACATCCTCAAAGAAGCGCCTATGGTTGTGGCAGGTTCAATGCAACGTCATCAGCAAACTGCACGTTTAAGTTTGGATGAATGTTTTCCCGAAAGTGACATTGTTACCAATTCAGCGTGGAATGAGTTTAATCATCAACAAGTTTTTGCCCAATATGAACCACGATTTAACCAACCTGAATTATTAAAGGCCGATGTGGCACAACACGAAAATCCACGTGCTTATTTAAGCAAGATTTTTGCAGGGGCAATTGAGCGTTGGACAGGTGGCGAATATCACCATGAATATGAAGAATCATGGCCTGATTTTAAATCTCGTGTTGAGACTGGTTTGCAAAACTTATGTGATGAACTGGCTCAGACCCAACCGCGTTATGCAGTGGTCTTTACTTCAGGCGGTGTGATCTCCGTTGCAGTGGGGAAAATTTTAGGTTTGAGTCCTGAAAAAACTTTTGCACTGAATTGGGCAATCGCCAATACCAGTATTACGACTCTTCGTTTAGTCGGCAATGAACCTCAATTACTGAGTTTAAATGAACATCACTTTATCAAAGCACAAGATCCTAATTTGCTGACTTGGATCTAACGCAATCTGTGTATGTATGGATGACGAAATAAAAAGGAAAATAAAGATGGCAAAAACAATTTTAATCACGGGCGCAAGTTCAGGTATTGGCGCAGGCATGGCACGTGAATTTGCACAAAAGGGCTATAACTTGGCGGTGTGCGCACGTCGTTTAGAGCGTTTGGAAAGCTTAAAGCAAGAATTGGAAAGCCAATACGGCATCAAAGTGATTGCAAAGACTTTAGATGTAACCAATTACGATCAAGTGTTTGAAGTATTCCGTGCATTTAAAGAAGATTTTGGCACGATTGACCGCATTATTGTTAATGCAGGTGTGGGCGAAGGTCGTCGTATTGGTAAAGGTAACTTTGCGATTAACAAAGCAACAGTTGAAACCAACTTTATTTCAGCTTTGGCACAATGTGAAGCTGCGGTGGAAATTTTCCGTGCACAAAACTCAGGTCATCTCGTGATGATTTCATCTATGAGTGCCATGCGTGGTATGCCAAAACATTTGACGGCATACGGCGCAAGTAAAGCAGGTGTGGCACATTTGGCTGAGGGTATTCGTGCTGAACTCATTGATACACCGATTAAAGTCACGACCATTTTCCCGGGTTATATCCGTACTGAGATTAATGAAGGTGCGAAAAAATTACCATTTGAAGTCGATGAAAAAACAGGTTCGCGTTTATTAGCCGCTGAAATTGAAAAAGCACCTGTAAAAGCATATGTACCGAAATGGCCTTGGTTGCCAATCGGTTTAGCGATGAAAATCCTTCCATTGAAATTAGTTAATAAACTCGGTTAATACGAAAATTAAAAAGCCTCACTTGAGGCTTTATTAATGTATTCAAATTAGAATTTTAAATACGCTGACATCACATAGCCATCTTGAGTCTGTGCTACATCAGCTAAACGGATTTTTTTCCATAGCGAATTATCATCATGATAGACATTTACAATGCTATGTTTAGGTAGCTCAAGTAAAACATCACTTTGAATATCAGGCTGACTTCTTAAAGTAACTTTTGCTGTTGTCTGCGCTTTTTCAAGTCCATTCATCCACGCCACATAATCGTGAATATAATCTGGTAATTGTTTCTCTAAAGGATGAACGCTTAATAATATAAAGAGTAGTCGAATTAAATAATTTTGATATCTAGCCGTATCTGCATTTGCAAATTTTTGACTAATATAATGTGGATCAAGCCGCTTCAAGGTTTCAGGATGAATGACACATTGATCGTGCCACATTTGCTCAAAAGTCTGAAACGCGTATTCAAAACTCAAATGATGTTGGTTGAAATCTTGAAATAGACGCTGGCTTTGTAATTTCGTCAGTGGTCGTTGTAGAAGAAGATTATAATTATTAGACAAATCTTGTTGTTGTTCTTCAATGCTTGGTGATTTAATAATCTTTTTTAGTATTGCTTGAGTTTCTATACGGAAATCCAATCTATCCTGATGTTTTTGAAGATCTTTTAACCAAGATTGGGCAATGATTGGCTGTGATTTTTTGCCGTGAACTGATTTATTTATATTCATCTGATATACCATTGCCACCCCATAATAATTTTAAAATATGTCATTTAAAGGATTTTATAAATTATAAAATTGTTAAAAATCATACATCTATAATATGAATTGTTTGGTTGATTTAGAATTTAATGTCTATTGTTTCTCAATTTGATTAGAATAATTTTCTAAATATGATGTTTTTTCATATTTATGAATCCATAAACAGATAAAGAGATTTTAAGTCTATAAAACATACAAAAAATGTATTTATTTTCATCTACTTAAATAATAAATGTAAATATTGCTTAAAGCTTATACATACTCACTCAAAATGATCGCTTTGATCTTCTTTTTTTTCTAAATTCCTTTAATGTACAAGTGTTCATAAATTAAAGGTTGTCCCTATGTCTTTATCTTCGGATATGACTGATCAACAGCGTATTTCTAAGGTTAGAAAAGTTGTGATTCAGGCTGGTGAAGAATTACGCGAGCGTTATCCAATACTTAAACATCAGAATTTTATTGGTGCCAGTATTTTAATTTTCGCATGGGCAGGGATGATCGCTTCAGCTATGGCATATGTCTATGGCCATATTAATGCATGGGTCACCGTGCCATTGATTGCAATGTTTGCATCACTGACGCATGAACTTGAACATGATCTGATTCATTATATGTATTTTAAAAAAATGCCCTGGGCTCATCATTTGATGCTGGCGCTGGTATGGTTAGCACGCCCAAATACGATTAGTCCATGGGCACGCCGCCGTATGCATTTACATCATCATAAATACTCAGGTACAGAAAGCGATTTAGAAGAGCGTGGCATCAGTAATGGAATGCCATGGGGCATTCGACGTATTTTGGTCATGAGCGATCAACTGATGTCGGTATATCTACGTCCAATTCAAATGTTTAAAATGATTGAAGCATTTGTCGAAAAACAACCGGAAAAAGAACGTATTTTAACACGTGTGATGAACATTCTAGGTTTCTTGCCTTTAAGTATTGTCTACTATGGATTGTGCTATTTGTTTGCGGTTTACCATGGTGCAAACTTAATTGCATCTGTATTTGGCTATGAAATGTTGTGGTCTGAAACTGTGATAGAAATGATGCCATGGGTTAATCTACTCGCAGTTATTTGGGTCTTACCGAATTACTTACGTTCATTTAGCTTACAGTTTGTGAGCTCAAACATGCATTATTATGGTGACATTGATCCTCGTGATGTGATTAAACAGACTCAAGTTTTAAATCCATGGTGGTTAGCACCTTTTCAATTGTTTTGTTTTAACTTTGGTGCAACCCATGCAATTCATCACTTTGTGGTTAAAGAACCGTTTTATATTCGTCAAATGACTGCAAAAACGGCGCACAAAGTCATGAAAGAAGTGGGTGTCCGTTTTAATGATATTGGCACATTCAAGCGTATGAACCGCTGGAATGAAGTAAACGCAAAATAAAATAAATTTAAAAATCCCGCCTTATTAGCGGGATTTTTAATAAATCATTTAATGTTAATAATCCAATAAATAGTTATGTGAAAATTTATAAATCAGTATAAAATTTATAATAATTCATCATTTTAGATATGGCCATGTTGCTTAAATTCACGACCATTGCACTTATACCTATTCTACTTTTTCAGGGCAAAAAAGTAAAAAAAAATACACCTCGTTTACCAGAGCCAGAAGGTACACGCCAAGGAAACTGGGGTCAGGGGAAACCGTTATCTATACTTATATTGGGTGATTCCGCAGCTGCAGGTGTGGGTGTCCAATCGCAACAAGATGCATTATCTGGTGCCATTCTCAAAGAGCTGGAAAATGAATATGCGATTGAATGGAAATTACATGCAAAATCAGGCCATACCACACCAAAAGTAATTCAGAACTTTGGACGTTTAGACAGTACACATTATGATGTTGTGATTACATCTGTGGGAGTAAATGATGTATTGAAATTTATGGATCCCGATAACTGGATTGAAAACCAGCAAAATATGTACAAGTTCATTGATGAAAAGTTTTCACCCTCATTAATTATTGCGGCGGGTGTTCCTCCGATGAATATGTTCCCAGCACTACCAAAACCTTTAGGTTGGTTATTTGGTAAATATGCGCATGAAATGAATCAGAAACTTAATCGCTTGGTGGAAGAACGACATAATCTACAATGGATCGAGTATGATGTTGAAAGTTATAAAAAACTCAATCTAAGCATGGCTGATGACGGTTTTCATCCAAGCAAAGAAATTTATGCCTTATGGGGCAAAGAAGTGGCTAATAAAATTCGCAAACAGTTTTAGAGTGTGATTTACTAACAAATCAAGGCTATTTTATTGCATAAAATAACATTGGCTAAAATGGTTTTTGTTAGATTAAAACTTGAGTTCATTACAGAGAAGACGGATGAAAGCTGTAGCGATTTTAAGTTTAGTGTTGATGGTCGGTTTGTCTGCTTGTCAGAAGCGTGATACAGATACCAACCAACAAGACCAATCTACGACCCCACATTCTATGGATCAAGATAAATAAAACTAAGCTCATCACTTCGATGGGCTTTTTATATGATGAATAAAACTCATCTCATATACTAAAAAATGAAGTACAGATTTATACCGAAGCAATAAAGGTCTAAAATCCAATACTCATTATTTAAAAATAAAATTCTATGCTTGATATTGAAATAGAAACGCATCCTTTAGCGCCATTTACTCCAAGCAATGCCAAACTATTGATGCTGGGGAGTTTCCCACCGCCTGAAACTCGTTGGAAAATGCGTTTTTATTATCCCAATTACCAAAACGACATGTGGCGTATATTCGGCTTGTGTTTCTTTAACAACAAAGACTATTTTTTAGATATCCCGAATAAAAATTTTCATGAACAATCCATTCGAGATTTTTTAACAGAAAAGGGCATTGCGATCTTTGATACGGCGTATCAAGTCAAACGGCTTAAAGGCAATGCATCGGATAAATTTTTAGAAATCGTTACACCCACAGATTTAACTAAACTTTTAGAAAAAATGCCTGAATGCACACATATTATGACGACAGGTGATAAAGCGACCGATACACTGATGTTGAATATGCCTATGAATGTTGAAAAACCAACTATTGGTCAAAGTTCACAAGGCTATTTTGCTAATCGAACAATAACTTTACATCGTATGCCATCGTCATCTCGTGCATATCCACTAAAACTTGAAATAAAAGCAGAAGCCTACTTAAACTTATTTAAGGAAATAGGCTTACTTTAAGAAAGCTAAAAACAAAAGCAATGTATAAATAAAGAGAGGATGATTCAGATGTGGCTGATTCTTACGATTATTATTATTTTTATAGCATTTCAATTTATATTGAGGTCTCAAAAGAATAATGTACAAGATAGGAAGTCAAAATCTAAAAGTGCAACGGGTGAAATTTCATCTAAAAGAATCATGACGGAAAATGAAATACATTTATATGAAAAGCTAAAACAACTTTTGCCCCAATATACAATTTTTTCACAAGTTTCATTTAGTGCCTTTTTATATTCAAAAGACTATGCAACACGCGCAACTTATAATCGTAAGATCATCGATTTTGTCATTTTAGATGGCGATTATCAGGTTGCATGTTTAATTGAACTGGATGATAACAGTCACCGTAATCGTGCTGATCAAGATCGACAACGGGATGAGCTATGTTCTAAAGCTGGGTATCGTGTCGTAAGATTTGCAAGTCAGCCTAATCTTGAACAAATGAAAAAACAGTTGGGTTTTCTAATACCATCTATACCACAAGAAAAAAGTCCAAACCCAAATGGAGAAGACACTGAAATTGGGCAGAAATAATAAATCATAACGATCCGAGAATTATTACCTTACTTTTCTAATTTCGATTTAACCATCGTATTCCACATAATCCCAAAGATTAAGACGGGATTTAATCTCACGACGAATATGCGGTAGCATTGGCAATAACGTGCCATCAATCCAAAGACTGAGTGTCTGAGCTGTAATTAACTGCTGCTGTGAATCAACTAACTGCGCACCTTTGACCATAACCAAGGTTTCTTCATTGGCTTCAGTCTCTATGCCTTTAAACAGCACTTGCAGCTCGTAACCCGTATCTTGAATAAGCCATTCCAATTCAATTTGAATATTTTCATTGGATTTTAAAACGGCTTGTCCTTCAAGAACGTCTGAATCTGATAAGCAGTCGTGTTCCACCCGAACTTTTGATAAAAACCATTCTTGTTGGGCAAGCTCATCTAAGGTTTTGTAGGGGGTTAAAATATCACTTAACTTGAATTGACGGTTTAAATCAAAAAATTGCATGGGAAATGAGCGAAAAATTTCGCAGAATACGAGAAAAGTGTAATTTTAGATCAATATGACGTTCAGGTAAAATCTATTTCATAAACTATTGCCATAAAAAAATTGACGCTTTATTTGATTAAAATTGACAAATGAGTAAATTGTATCATTGCCTTGTCATTACATCATCCATTCAAATGGTGTTTTTGCTACGGTATTTATCATAAAACGCTGAAATTTTGTGGTTTCAGGCTCAACTGTATGTTGAATCGTCGCTTTATTTTTTCCATGATCTAGCCAGATGATTTCTCCATTTTTATCTAACTTTAGCTCATAGGCGATTCGGGGTAAGTAATGATTTAAGTTTTGTGTGATTTGATCTTGTATGGCTTGAGATTCAATCACCAATCCAACCTCTGTATTTAAATTGGCGGATCGTGGATCAAAATTAAATGAGCCAATAAATACCTTGCCATCTACATCAAAAAATTTAGCATGCAAACTCGAGCTGTTTTTATTTTTAGCTGGAATAATATTGCCAGTCATTTTTTCATACCATGTGCGGTTTGGGCGTTCGATATAAGGTTTAAACTCCCATAATTGCACGCCACTTTCTAATAGGGCTTTACGGTATTGTTGATAATACGCATGCACAATCGCGACATCATTGGCTAAAAAAGAATTGGTTAATATTCTGACATTTAAGCCATTTTTAGCGCGTTTAGTTAAATAGTCCGTTCCGGTTTGTGTTGGAACAAAATAGGCCGAGACCAATTCCAAATGTTGCTGTGGCTCACCCATAATTTGAATCATTTGATCATAGATATACTCAGCATCTTGGGCTTGCCCACGAATTTTATTCGGATGATCGGCAACGAAATGCGCTTTTGCCCATTGCACAGGCTGTAGCTCAAGCTGTTTGGCTATTTCTTTTTCCGCAAGTTCTATACGTTGTTTTAATTTCTGTTCTGCGCCTGAATCATGGGCAAATGACCGACGTAAATTTTTTAAATCATCTATATGTGTATTTTTGCGGGCGATTTGACGAATGTCATAACCTAGGTCATCGTTCCAAAATTGTGTAAAACTTTGGTTGGCATCCTTAACCGCTGTGCCTGCAAAGAAAATATCAACATCGGTAAACTGAAATTGATAACTGGCATCAAAATATTCACTACTGATATTACGTCCGCCTGTTACAGCAACGCTGCCATCTGCAACAATTAATTTATTGTGCATACGGTGGTTCACATGGCGCATACGTAGGCCGTAATCCAAAACTCGGAAATGTCTAAATTTGTAAGGGTTAAAAATCCGAATTTCAAAATTAGGGTGTTGGCTAAGTGTTCTTAAGGTGTCGTCCAACTTAGTGCCATTTTGATCATCAATTAATAGTTTGACTTTCACACCACGATCGGCGGCTTTTAGCAATTGGCTTAACATTAAATTACCAATATGGTCATCTTCCCAAATGTAATACTGTAAATCTAAATTATATTTGGCACGGTTAATAATATAGAGACGTGCAGAAATACTCATAAATCCGTCATATAACGGTAAATATGCAGTCTGTCCTTGCTGCAAATTTTGCTTTGATTTTTCAGATGTAAACCAATGATCAGCGTGTATGGGTGTCATTTTTGCGGATTGGGCTGTATTAGCGGCTAAATCACAACCTGTCAGCAAAAAAAGATTGAAAAATAAAGCCACCCACATCAAATGCAATTTTGTCATTAAAGTCCTACAACTGATCTATTTTTTTATAAGGTATATTTTGATGTTATAGGTTGAATCTCATAATAAAAAGA
Source organism: Acinetobacter sp. NCu2D-2 (assembly GCF_001647675.1). Taxonomy (NCBI): domain Bacteria; kingdom Pseudomonadati; phylum Pseudomonadota; class Gammaproteobacteria; order Moraxellales; family Moraxellaceae; genus Acinetobacter; species Acinetobacter sp. NCu2D-2. The sequence continues at coordinate 1,294,806 of NZ_CP015594.1, read as the reverse complement.
GGTTACTGTTACTCATCTGTTAACACAGCAAACAAAGGATCGTTTTCGATGAAATCACGTGCAGCCGTTGCATTTGGCCCAGGCCAGCCATTACAAATCGTTGAAGTGGATGTTGAGCCACCAAAAGCGGGTGAAGTTCTCGTTAAAATTAGTCATACAGGCGTTTGCCATACGGATGCATTTACCTTGTCAGGTGAAGATCCTGAAGGTGTTTTCCCAGCCATTTTAGGTCACGAAGGTGCAGGTGTTGTGGTTCAAGTCGGTGAAGGCGTGACCAGCGTTCAGCCAGGCGATCATGTGATTCCACTTTATACAGCAGAATGTGGCGAATGTTTATTCTGTAAATCAGGTAAAACCAACTTGTGTACTTCGGTTCGTGCAACTCAAGGTAAAGGGGTAATGCCGGACGGTACAACACGTTTCTCTTATAACGGTCAGCCGATTTACCACTACATGGGTTGTTCTACGTTCTCAGAATATACTGTTGTTGCGGAAGTATCCCTTGCTAAAATTAATCCTGAAGCGAACCATGAGCATGTATGTTTGTTAGGTTGTGGCGTAACTACAGGGATTGGTGCTGTACACAATACGGCAAAAGTTCAAGAAGGTGATACCGTTGCAGTCTTCGGTCTAGGTGGTATTGGTCTAGCTGTTGTCCAAGGTGCGCGTCAAGCCAAAGCCGGTCGTATTATTGTCATTGATACCAACCCAGACAAATTTGAATTAGCAAAAGAATTTGGCGCGACTGATTTCTTAAATCCAAAAGATTTTGATAAACCAATTCAACAAGTCATTGTCGAAATGACCGGTTGGGGCGTTGACCATTCATTTGAATGTATTGGTAACGTCGATGTGATGCGTTCTGCACTGGAATGTGCACACCGTGGTTGGGGTCAATCTGTGATTATTGGTGTTGCTGGTGCAGGTAAAGAAATCTCTACACGTCCATTCCAACTGGTGACTGGTCGTAAATGGATGGGGACTGCATTTGGTGGTGTGAAAGGTCGTTCACAATTACCAGGTATGGTAGAACAAGCCATGCAAGGTGATATTCAACTTGAACCTTTTGTGACCCACACGATGCCACTTGAGCAAATCAATGAGGCATTTGATTTGATGCATGAAGGTAAATCAATTCGTACCGTGATTAACTACTAATTTGAGTTAATTCTGCATAAAAGACGGGTTCATCCCGTCTTTTTTTTTAGATAGAAAATGATTTACATCGTAGACGAATAGAGAAAAAGATCAGCGCTGCATATTTTTATGATTTTTAATGCAACAAATTAAAAAATCTTTTAAAGATACGTGAAATTACACATTTAGTGCTTGTCAAATTAGCGAACAACGCGTATTTTTAATTCAGACATACATTTTGATGAATACATCTCATGTTAAAGCAACCTGTTCAAACTAACGTGTATTATTTTTGGCAATTTAGATAATTGCCTGAACGCGTTCGGGCAAAGAAAGGTTGCCCACCAGTTAATACCTGATCGGCAACCCTGATCAGGTTTTTTTATGCATGTGATTTTTATAATATTTTAGGAGATAACTCATGACTACATTTAACTATTTTTACTTTAGCAACTTTTATTGGACTTACTTTAACAAGTTTATGACGCTCAGCTCATCAAACCTTAGACCCATAACGCTCAAATAAAAGTTCGGACTGATGACCCAGTCCAAAGGAAAATAGTCATGACACATTTACATACTTCAGAACAACAGCAAGCAGAAACACTTCTTACTTTACCGCATCAACTTAAAGCACAATTACCATTATCAAATGCTTTACAGATTCAGATTTCGCAGCATCGACAAACCATTCAAAATATTTTAGATGGCACAGATCATCGCCTAATGGTCATCACAGGACCATGCTCTATTCATGATGAGCAATCTGCACTTGAGTACGCCGAAAAATTAAAAAAATTACAGGATCAAGTGGCTGATCAGATTTTCCTTGTTATGCGCGCGTATATTGAAAAACCACGTACCACTGTAGGTTGGAAAGGATTTTTATATGATCCAAACCTAGATGATTCATCAGATATGAATCAAGGCTTGGAACGTTCTCGCGCACTTTACATAAAAATTGCTGAACTCGGTCTGCCAATCGCATCTGAAATCTTAAATCCAATGGCGACCGCTTACTTTGATGATGTATTGGCTTGGGGTGCCATTGGTGCACGTACCAGCGAATCACAAATTCATCGTGAAATCTCAAGTCATATGCCATACAGCATTGGTTTCAAAAATGGCACAGATGGCTCAATTCAAATTGCATTAGATGCCATTCAATCTGCTTCTCATTCACATCAATTCATGGGGATGAGCCAACACGGTTTACCCTGCATGATTCATTCTCAAGGTAACCCGAAAGCACATTTGATTTTACGTGGTGCAAATAGTGGTCCAAACTTCAGTTTGACTGAAATTAATCAAATAAAAGCCAAATCAAAAACAGAATTACCTGCTCTGGTCATTGATTGTAGTCATGGTAACAGCAGTAAAAATCCATTATTACAGCCAAATGTACTCGAGCAAATCGTTGCTGAACGTCTGCATACGCATGTCCGTGGTGTGATGCTAGAAAGCCACTTAGTCGATGGCAATCAAAAAATATCTGAGAATATGACCTATGGTCAGTCTGTTACAGACGGTTGCTTGGGCTGGGAAAAAACCGAACAACTTTTATTAAATGTTGCAGAATCATTGGCAAGACTTAATCTAAAACGCAGTGCATAATCCTTAAACTTAATGATCAGCTCTCTCATAAATGAGGGAGCTGTTATTTTATAAACATAACGTTTTAATAAAATAATAAGAATTGGTTCACAGAATCCTTTAAACTTTTTTGTTTGAATTTTAAATATGATTTGAAAGTTATCAGCATTCATTACACAATCAATATCTCTACAAAATATTAACATCATCAATAGTTTATATAATATAAAAGCCGAGGGGTTACAGTATGTTTACGGCAGATCTATTGGAAGAAGCGAAACGCTTTATGCACCATATGTTGACTAAAGTGGTGGAATACGGCGGCTCCGATCTCTTTATTACTGCAGATTTCCCTCCAAGTATTAAGCATCAGGGATTGATGAAACCTTTCGGTCAGCAAACATTGACTGCTGAAAAAACCAAACTGTTTGCCTACGGCTTAATGAATGAGCGTCAACGTCAAGAATTTGAAACTGAACTCGAATGTAACTTTGCCATTACCGTACCGGGTGTTTCGCGTTTCCGTGTCAATGTGTTTCAGCAACAGCTCAATGTCGGTATGGTCATTCGAACCATTACCGCTGAAATTCCAAACTTTCAAAAACTAAAACTTCCTGAGTCGCTCAAACATGTGATTATGGAAAAACGAGGTTTAGTTTTGGTCGTGGGTGGTACAGGTTCTGGTAAATCAACGTCACTTGCCGCCATGATTGACTATCGTAATGAAAACTCTGCAGGGCATATCATTACCGTTGAAGACCCTGTTGAATACGTGCATAAACATAAAAAATCAATGATTACTCATCGTGAAGTTGGCGTTGATTGCCACTCATGGCATAACGCGTTAAAAAATACTTTACGTCAAGCGCCCGATGTGATTTTGATTGGTGAAATTCGTGATACCGAAACCATGGAGCATGCGATTGCCTTTGCTGAAACTGGGCATTTATGTTTAGGGACATTGCATTCTAATAATGCCAATCAAACTCTAGACCGAATTATTAACTTCTTCCCAGAAGAGCGCCGTAATCAGTTATTAATGGATTTATCATCCAATATGAAGGCGATTATTTCGCAGCGTTTGATTCGTACGGAAGATGGCAAAGGTCGTCGTGCTGCGATTGAAATTATGCTGAATACACCACTGATTTCAGATTTAATTTTAAAAGGCGAATTTCACGAACTTAAAGCAATTATGTCTAAGTCGCGTGAATTGGGTATGCAAACTTTTGATCAGGCATTATTTGATCTGTATAACGAAGGCGCAATCTCGTATGAAGAAGCATTACGAAATGCTGATTCAACCAATGAATTACGTCTACAAATTAAATTAAAAGGGACACGCCAAAATACAGCAAGTGCAACCGCTGCAACTGAATTTACCATGTATGAAGAGCCTAAACCTGAAGAAGATGAAGATGCTGAAAAGGAATCTGCATAAAATCAATAAGGGATGCTAAATGCATCCCTTATTGATTAGGCATTTACAGCTTTTCGATCAATAAAGACTTTAAAGTACAACACGCTCAGCAAAGTTAATATTGCACAGAAAATATAAGCGAAACTATAACTTTGCGCTGCAATAATAAGTCCAACCACAGTTGAACCAATCGCAATACCTAAATCATATAAAGTATAGAAAGTCGAAGTTGCATGTCCAATACGATGTTTCGGTGCACGTTGTAGTGCCAGGGTTTGAATACATGGCTGTGCGCTGCCGAAACCTAAACCAATACACACCGCTGCAACTAAAAAGCCTGTTAATGTTTCAACTTGGCTTAAAATAAATAAACCTAAGCTAAAAGTAACAAGTGAAGGGTAAATGACATATTTAGGTCCTTTACGGTCATATATTTTGCCGGTGATGGGTCTTAGACTCATCATCGAAACTGCAAATACAATAAAGAAGAGACCTGAATAAGCCATCAGATTTTTTGAAGCGGCAAAAGGCGCAATAAACGACATAATGCTGGCATATGAAAATGAAATCAGCATAGCCAATAATGCGATGGGAACAGCTTTTTTCTCTACAAAATTATTGATATTAAAGAAAGAACCTTGAGATTGGACTTTGACAGGTTTCACAGGCTCTTTCATTGGAATAAGGAAACAGAATATAAAACCGACGCACACCATCGCGCTTAAAATCGCGGTAATTGAAAGATAATTCATATATTGAATTAAACTTAAGCCAAGAAATGGGCCTAACACAATGCCTAAATTAATCGACATGACGAAGTAACCCATGCCTTCGCCTTTACGTTTTTCTGGAATAAATTGATTGACCACAGGCACAACCACAGTCGATAAAATACTAAACCAAATCCCATGTAGAAAGCGGATGATCAATAACCACGTTAGATTATCTGCAAGCAAATACGTAAACGTAAATAAGGTAAAGAAGGTTTCAGAAATAATCAGGGTTTTACGCACACCAAACTTCTGAATAATCAGACCACTAAATGGACGCACCAAAATTGCTGCTGCCATAAAGACTGTCATGGTCAGTCCCGCTTGTGTCAGCGTACCACCAAGTTCTTTTAAGATATAAATGGGCAGAATTGTGGTTTGAGCGAAGTAGAAAACAAATAAAAATAAATTATTTGCCAAACAAAGCATAAAAGGCTTTGTCCACAACGGCGCAGTTGAGACGTTCATTAGGAGTCCTAAGCATATACAGGATGAGACGCAATAATGAGAGAGGGAATTATGATTATTGTTTTAACCCCTCAGCTCTTGGCGATTCGAGGTGAGTGAATTTTATGCAAAATATGTGAAAATTACAATATTATTTGGTCAAAAACGCGAAATGATTAACATATTAAACGTAATTGAGCTTTTTTTAAGCAAAAAAACCAGCCGATGAAGACTGGTTTTTGAAATTAACTTGGAGTGCAGGTCTTAAAGGCCAGCTTCGTAGTCAGCACTTGAAAGTAATTTTTCAACATCTGCTATATTGTCAGGTTTAATTTTATAGATCCAACCTTTGCCATATGGGTCGTCATTAATAAAGTCAGGATCATCTTCAAGTGCAGGGTTAATTTCTACGACAACACCAGAAACAGGGGCATGAATATCTGACGCAGTTTTAACAGACTCAACCACACCTGCTTGTTCACCAGCAGTAATATGACTCTCTAAATCTGGTGCTTCAACATAAACCAAGTCACCAAGCGCATCTTGTGCATGGTCAGAGATCCCTGTTACAACAAGATCACCTTCGATACGAACCCATTCATGCGTACTTGCGTACTTTAATTCTGAAGGATGATTCACGGATAACTCCCTAAATATAGCTAAAGATTATTTTTGCCATGATTTATACATTCTTTTGTGGCAAAACGAAAGGCTTAAAGGTACGGATCTTTACGCCAGTTGCTTGGACTACGACCACTCCAGCGTTTAAAAGCACGACTGAAGTTCGCTACATCGCTATAACCGAGTTCGTCAGCAATTTGCTCTAACGTAAAGTCTGTACGTGAAAGTAAAGAAGTTGCATGGCGATAACGTACTTCATCGACAATGGTAGAGAATGATGTACCTTCTGCAGCCAATTGGCGTTTGAGCGTCCGGTCAGACATATGCAAACGATCGGCAACTGCTTCTATACTTAAATAATGCTGTTCAGAATTGGTCAAAATGTCACGGACACGCATGGAAATTCGGTGTCTTTCACCTAAAGCCGATAGTTCAGCTTCACATTGATTAATAGCAATCTGACTGGCAATTGGATCAGCATGTACCAACTTATTGGCTAAATAGCTTTTATCAAAACTTAGTAATAAATGTGGCTGTTCAAAACGGAATTGATGGTAGGGCAGTTTTGCCATAAAGCGCTCAAACCCGTCAGGCTTTTTAAAGTCAAAATCAATATCGCCACTGGCTTTATCAACGCCTGTAATCGCACTTGCCATACTGATCATGCCAATAATCAGTGCGATTGAAATTTCAGTACGAAGCGGTTCTAATTGCACATCAGTTTGCAGTTGAACAGTGGCTTTTTCCCCAAAGGTGGAGAAAAACAGCTGCAAAAATGGCATACGAAGTTGTACAAAACGATTGGCCAAGACTAAGGCATCGGTAATGTTGTTCGCCGTCATAATGGCATAGCCAATAAAGCCATGAATCGAAATACGCATCTGCGTACCCAAATGGTACCCAAGGGTCGGTTCACCTGTGAGTTTAAGCGCATGTTTGACCAATTCATTGGCAATCGGTGTCGGAATACGAAATTCAGGATCGGCTAATTGTTCACTGTTTAAATTAAAAGGTTTAAATAAGGACTCGTCGTTATAACCCCAGCGGGAGATAACATCGAGAAGTAAAAGACCATATACACCTGGAATACCTTGGTCTTGACGTGGAACAATTGTCTTCATGCGCGATCCGTTGCATTCTTTCAAATTTTTCTTATCGAATAAATACTGTCATGAAACAGTCTATTTTTAAGTATTTATTGTCAGACAATACGTTGAGCATTGTGTAAATGACTTGTGCAGATTAGCTTGATTTCTGGGTAAAAATCAAACTAATTCAGTGTAAAGTCGAGTTTAAATACAAGAATTTTGGTTGTGGATTGAAGAAGCACTTCATCATTTTGATTGAGTGCTTCAGTTTCATAACTCACAATCCCACGATCATTTTTACGTTTTGAAGGTTGGATATCTGTAATTTTTACTCGAACACGTATCTGATCATTCGGTCGAGTTGGACGCGGCCATTGTAGGTGTGATTCGGAGCCAATGAGGCCATAGGCAACTGGAAAACATTCCGTCCATAGTCGCATCACGACAGCTGCTGTGTGCCAACCACTGGCTGCCAAACCTTTAAAAATGGGATGTTGCTGCGCTGCATCTGGATGCGTATGAAATACTTGCGGATCATAGCGTTGTGCAAATTCTATGATTTCATCAAGTTCCATCAAATATGGGCGACTTTCAAATACATCACCTATATTTAAATCTTCCAAATACAGCATTCACATCATCCTTGTTTGGTGTCTTGTTCGATTAAAAATCCGCCTGTTTGGCGTTGCCACAGTTTTGCATATATTCCATCTAAGGCAACTAATTCATCATGCGTGCCTTGCTCAACGATTTGACCTTGGTCAAGCACAATTAAACGATCCATCTGTGCAATGGTCGACAGTCGGTGTGCAATTGCAATGACGGTTTTATCTTGCATCAAGTCATCTAAACTACTTTGAATAGCGGCTTCAACTTCAGAGTCGAGGGCACTGGTTGCTTCATCCAAAATTAAAATCGGCGCATCTTTTAAAAATACCCGTGCAATCGCAATCCGTTGGCGCTGTCCGCCTGAAAGTTTCACACCACGTTCACCGACGTAGGCCTCATAGCCACGTTTACCGCGTAAATCGGTCAGTTGTGGAATAAATTCTTCAGCTTTGGCTTTGCGAACCGCTTCAAACATCTCTTCATCGGAGGCTTGAGGGCGGCCATATTTAATATTTTCAGCCACGGTACGGTGTAAGAGCGAAGTATCTTGAGTCACCAACGCAATATTTTTCCGCAAACTGTCTTGGGTAACTTCGGAAATATCTTGTCCATCAATTAAGATACGACCTTGATTGACCTGATAGAAATGCAATAACAACTGAATTAATGTGGATTTCCCCGCACCAGAGCGTCCTACAACCCCAATTTTTTCACCCGGGCGAATGGTTAAATTAAACTGTTGAATGACATTTTTATCGTTATAGGCAAAGCTGACATTTTCAAATTTAATTTCACCCTGCTTCAGCTGTAATTCAGGTGCATTAGGCTTATCTTCAATGCTGATTGGGCGACCTAAGGTTTTCATGCCATCCTGAATGGTACCGACATTTTCAAATAAGGCAGAGGTTTGCCACATAATAAATTCAGCAATACTGTTCAGTTTTAAAATCATGGCTGTGGTGGCTGCAATCACACCCAATTGTGCCTGACCTTGCATCCATAACCAAACGGCTGTCCCAATCACACCGGCATACAGCACCACACTTAAGCATAAAATTGTAATTTCATACTGTGCACCCAAGCGCATTTGTTTATACACAGTCACCATAAATTCTTGCATCGAGGCTTTGGCATATTGGCTCTCACGTCCTGCATGGGCAAACAGTTTAACCGTTTGAATATTGGTATAGGCATCGGTGACACGACCGGTCATAACAGCACGTGCATCCGCTTGAGCATTGGAGATTTTGCTCAGACGAGGAATAAAGTACAGCGCTGCACTGACAAATAAAATCAGCCAAATAAAAAGCGGTACAATCAGAAGCGGAGAGATCCCGCCCAACACAATATTAATAGTGACAAAGTAAATCAGCACATAAGCCAGTATATCGCCCAAGATCACCCAGAATTCGCGTACTGCGAGCGCTGTTTGCATGACTTTGGCAGATAAACGCCCGGCAAAGTCATTATGGAAAAAGTCCAAACTTTGTTTCAGCAATAAATTGTGAAAGCGCCAACGCAAACGCATTGGGAAATTACTAAATAGAATCTGGTGTTTAATAATGGATTGCATACTTGCAAATACGATATTCGCAAGAAGCACAGAAGCTAAAATGGTCAGATTGGTGGCATGCTGTTCGATAAATGTATCAGGTTGGCTTTGACTGAGCCAGTTGACCAAATCACCCACTTTGGCATATAGCAACGCTTCGAAACTCGCAGCTCCTGCAGTACATAGCACCAATAGCAGCAAATAACGGCGTACACCAGTGGCAGCCTGCCAAACAAAAGCAAAGAATGTTTTCGGTAATGGTTGATTTAAATTGTTTGTAGGATAGGGGTCTACCAAATTTTCAAACCATTTAAACATTCATTCACCTAAGTTAACTTCATCAATTGGCATATATTCTAAGTGAAATGAAACACTAAAGTCTGTGTTTATTTTGCTGATGGTTTTAGATTTTTTAATCTGTAAATAAAACCTTCTATGATTCATTTAACGTATAAAAAAAGCCCCATAGCGGGGCTTTTAATTTTTATGAATTACCACATTAAATCATCAGGAATCACGTATGCTGCATACGGATCTTCTTCATCTGTAGTTTCTTCATTCTTCTCAGAATTATTGACGATGATAAAGCCCTGCATTTTGGCATCAATACGATCTGCCAGTGCTTTTGGCAACACGGCATAAGCTTCACCTTCACGGGCAATCACAAGGCTACCTGCTACCAAAGCATTGTAAATTTGTTGATTGAGATAAATCTTCTTAATTTTTTCATCGATGAATTGATAAGCAATTTCACCATCAATATCACGAATTTTATGCTGGTTAATCATTTGCATGATGGCAGCTTTCAGCTCTTTTTCATGCAGTGCGGCTTTTTTCTCTTGTTCAATCGCTTGATCTTTCGCTAATTTTTCTTGTTTGGCTTTTTCAATATTGGCTTTAATTTCCGCTTCTGAGCTTTCACCGGTACGTTTTTCATGTACCGCTTGTTTTGACAATTTTTTTGCTTTTTTATTATCGACCAGACCTGCTTTTAACAATTGTGCCTGTAATGCATTTTTAACCATAAGAATTTCCAAACTAACTGTGAAGATGTCGATAACGTAAATAGATCACCCAATATACCAAACTCATGATGAGACTCAGTACAGCAGGGATCAAGAATGCGTTTAATTTTAAAGAAGGATAAATCCAACTGGCAAGGATGCCACCCAATAAAAATCCGAGCAAGATTAAAACATGCAAGATGACACGTTTAGTATCTAATACTAAACCTCTTAAGCGATAACCGAATGCCAAGCCTAAGTCTGTCAATACGCCCGATAAATGTGTGGTACGTATGATGGCGCCTTTATAGTGGCTGACCATGGCATTTTGAATACCCATGGCAACACAAGCAAATAACAGGGCATATTGCGGTACATACGGTAATAACAGCCAACAGAGGACAATAAAAAAAGCCACTAAACTTAAAGGATAACCATAGCGTAATCCTAAGTAAAAGTGACTATTTCCCAAAATCAATCCACTGATCAGCGAACCAATCAAAAAACACACAATGACAATGGCAAGATAGATGACTTGGTCAATATGACCTGCCAAGAGTGCCATTCCCAGCATACTGACATTGCCAGTCATATGTGAGACAGACTGATGTAAAACCGTAATTAAACCGAGTACATTGATCATGCCTGCATTAAAGGCTAAGAAAAATGCACCCAGTTGTATCCACGCGGGCAAACGTTGCAAAGGCATAATGCAAATAAAGAAAATGAATTAATTTTCAATATAAGATTATTTTTTTGCGAGGTCTACTGCTGCAGTAAATAAGACGTCCGTAGATGAGTTGAGTGCTGTTTCGGTTGAATCTTGAAGCACACTAATCACCATACCAATCGCGACCACTTGCATCGCAACATCGGTAGAAATACCAAATAATCCGCATGCCACTGGAATAAGTAGTAACGAACCACCCGCGACACCTGAAGCGCCACAAGCAGAAATTGCGGCAACTACAGATAGAATGAGCATTGTCATAAAGTCAACGCTAATACCCAAGGTATGTACAGTTGCTAATGATAAAATGGTAATCGTGACTGAAGCACCTGCCATGTTAATGGCTGCACCAAGTGGAATAGCCACACTTGAGGTTGACTCTGAAACACCAAGACGTTTTGCCAAGTCCATGTTTACAGGAATATTCGCGGCCGAACTACGCGTAAAGAATGCAGTGATTCCACTTTCACGAAGGCAAGTGAATACCAAAGGATATGGGTTTTGACGAGAAACAATTGCAACCATAATTGGGTTAATTACAAGGGCAACGAATGCCATAGTACCAATTAACACCGCCAATAAATGCGCATAGCTTGCTAAAGTATCTAAACCTGCTTCAGCGAAAGTGACTGCTACTAAACCAAAAATACCAATCGGTGCAAAACTGATCACTAAACGAATCACGTGATTAATGGCATTTGCAGCATCATTTAAAACAATTTTAGTTGTATCTGATGCATAACGGAAAGCAGTACCCAAGGCCACAGACCACGCTAAAATACCAATAAAGTTTGCTTCAGCAATTGCAGTCACCGGGTTCGCAACAAAACTTAAAAGCAAATTTCTAAGGATTTCGACCAAACTACCTGGTGGTTGTAAATCTGCTTGTGCACTCGCATCAAGGAATAAGGTACTTGGGAAAACAATACTTGCAATCACTGCACTAAATGCAGCGAGGAACATGCCCACACCGTACATATACATAATTGGTTTTATTTTGGCGTTACCTTGTCCTACTTTGAAGTTAGCAATGGAAGCCATAACTAAAACAAAAACAAGAATAGGTGCGACTGATTTTAATGCTTTAATAAATAAGTCACCAAGTAAACTTAGGGAAGGAGCAGCTTCTGGGAAGAAGAGAGCTACAGCTACACCTAAAATAATGGCGATAATAATACGGGAGACTAAACTCATACGCATGAGGGCAGAGAACATAAAAGTGCCTTGTTTGAGTGACGAGGGCGAATTTCGATAAAAAGTTTCACTATTTTATACTCAAAAGCAAAATGTCTTAAAATATATTTTTAGATAAAATATAAGTTAATGAAAATTAATAATATTATTAAAGTGTAATTATTCTATTTGTACTAATTTTAAACGATATAGTTGATATTTATCATAAATTTAGCACGATATGAATTGATAAACGGACACAAAATAAATCAGGTTCTTTAGTTTTATTTGACCATTTAGTCAAAATGATCACGTATTTCTAAACTTAAAATACGTGATTTATGACGAGATTATTTATATCGAATAATCTTTATTTTGTGAAAAAATTTCAGGTGCAACATCCTTTAAAGCCTGAAAATGGGTCAAATAAATCCGTCCACTTAAATGAGTTAGCAGTTTGGAATTTTGCAGGTGATCCATTACAGGACCTTTAACTTCAGCAAAGTGTAAGCGGATATTGAGTTTAGACAACTCGGCGTTTAAATCTTCAAGCATTTCCAATGCACTTAAATCAATCGCACTAATACTTGAGCAATTTAAAATCACATGATGAATATCAGTATAATCACTCAATTGATTAATCAAATATCCCTTTAGTGCATTGGCATTTAAAAACGTCAAATTTTCATCAATTCGTAATGACAATACGTGATTGGAAGTGACCACTTGATGACGATGGATATTCCTAAAATGCTGTGTTCCTTCAACCAATCCGACAACCGCAATATGCGGACGGCTGATCCGCCATAACATCAGAATAAATGTAGAAACGATACCAATAATGAGGCCAGTTGAGATATCAATAAAGATAACGCCCAAAAAGGTAATCCACATCGCGATACCATCAGCTTTAGAATAGCGCCATGCATCAACAAAGGGAGTGAAATCAACCAATTTCCAAATCGAAACAATAATCGTAGCCGCAAGAATACTCAGTGGAAGATCTTCAAAAAACTGGGTGAAGTACAGACTGACCACTACAATCAATAAAGACGATAAAACACCCGCCATAGGCGTTTTTGCCCCAGCATCTGCATTGACCACAGTACGCGACAAACTCCCTGTTACCGGAAATGCCGCACTCATCCCTGCACTCATATTGGCTACGCCTAGCGCGATCAATTCTTGATTACTATTCAGTTGACTGCGTTGTTGTAGTGCGGTCGCCTGTGCAATGGATAAGGACTCGATAAAACTGATCATGGCAATCATGGTTGCGCCGGGTAGCAGTTTCAGCACAAGGTCAGTATTCCAATGTGGAAATGACAAAGGTGGAAAGCCTGATGGAATAGTGCCCACAGTTTTAATGCCATAACCTGTTAAATTCAACATAACGACAGCCACAATACTTGTAATCACTAAAAGTAAGGGGATTGCTCGAATCAGAAAATCTGTAGAGCCAAGCAGTGCTTTCACTTTTTCAATTTTAAATACCTGAGGTAAATAAATCAGTATGGCGATGCTAATCACACCAAAGACCACACTTGGCCAATGGATAAAAGGGAAATAAGTAAGCAGTGTCTGAATAAATTCAGGAATGTTATTGGCATTTAATGGGACATTGACGATAAATTTTAATTGTCCCAAGGCAATGAGTAAGGCAGAGGCAATAATAAAACTTTTAATCACCGGATGACTGATCAGCTGAATGAGAAAGCCAAAACGACAGATGCCGAGTAATAGAGAAATGATACCGACCATCATCGCAAGCAAGGTCGCAGCTTCGATATAAACAGGTGATCCCACCTCAAACATAGGATTCAGCGTGGCAAAGGTCATCATTGAAATGATGGCCACTGGACCAATCGATAAAGTCGTGCTACCACCCAATAAGGCATACACAAGCATAGGTAATATACTGGCGTATAAGCCCATAATGGGTGGTAAGCCTGCCAACATTGCGTATGCCATTCCTTGCGGAACTAGCATGGCAACCACAATCAATGCAGCAAGCAAATCAGATTTAAATTTGATTTGGTTATATTGACTGAGCCATGCCCATGCGGGAAGAAATTGAAGCAGTTTTGACTTATTGGCAGACATGAAAACTTCTAAATCACAAATATAGATATATTATGCACAAAAACTGCTAAGAAGTCTTAGTTTGTCAAGCTCACTTAATCAGCGGATCGAATGATTTAACTTTTAGCATTTAACTCAACACATATTGATTCAGTTAGGATGCTTGTTCGTACTCATTATTGAGTTGTGGGCAATATAACTGGTGTAAGGTTTTAAGTAGTTCAATCAGTTTTTCATCCTGTAGAGAATAAAAGATTTGTTTACCTTCACGACGTGTATGTACAAGACCACTCTTACGCAAAATCATGAGTTGTTGTGAAAGTGTAGGCTGGCGTACACCTGTTATTTCTTCGATTTGTGTAACGTTTAATTCTTGCTTGGACAAATGACATAAAATGGTTAAACGATCTGCATTAGAGATTGATTTTAATGTGATGAGAACTTGATCAATTGATTCGTTAATTTGAGTTAAGTCCTGATCAGTGGTCATAATGAATCCATTCTTGGTAAAAATATTTATTTGATTATATGAGTAAGTTTCTTCATTCTATTATCTAAAATGCTAATTCTTGATTAATATTTATGAATTTGTATATCAGAATAAATTATAAAATAATACGTTCTATATACGTAGTGATTGCTTTTAAAGGATTATAATTTTTTAGGTTAAATAAATTTCTATGAAAATAGGTACTTGATCTGAGTCAATTTGCCATTTGCACTCAAATTGAGCATATTATTTTCAGCTATAGATGATTAGGGATATTGAAATGACTACAGATTCTGCTTTTCCAACACCAAGTAACTTGGGTATCGCGGTTTACAATAACAATGCTGAAGCGATTGGGAATACACCATTAGTACGTATCAACCGTGCAATTTCAGGCGGTGCGACAGTCCTTGCAAAAATTGAAAGCCGTAACCCTGCATTTTCTGTGAAATGTCGTGTTGGTGCTGCGCTTATTGCAGACGCTGAAAAGTCTGGAAAATTAAAACCAGGTATGCACATTGTTGAACCAACTAGTGGTAATACGGGTATTGCGCTTGCTTTCGTTGCAGCTGCCAAAGGTTATGACATTACCTTGACTATGCCGGCAAGTATGAGTATTGAACGCCGTAAAGTCGTCAAAGCTTTGGGTGCAAACCTGATTTTGACTGAACCTGCGAAAGGGATGAAAGGTGCGGTTGACGAAGCTGTACGTTTGGTGACTGAAGAACCAGAAAAATACTTCTTGCCACAGCAGTTTGAAAACCCAGCAAACCCTAAAATCCACGAAGAAACCACTGGTCCTGAAGTTTGGGAAGCAACAGGCGGTAATGTTGATATTCTCGTTTCAGGTGTAGGTACTGGTGGTACGATTTCTGGTATTTCACGTTACTTTGAAAAAGTAAAAAATAAAGCAATTTATTCAGTTGCTGTAGAACCTGCTGAATCACCAATTATTGGTCAAGCAAAACGTGGTGAAACCCTAACACCTGGACCACATAAAATCCAAGGTATCGGCGCAAACTTTATTCCAGGTAACTTAGACCTAGATTTAGTAGATGAAGTTATTGCCATCCAAAGCAATGATGCAGTTGAATGGGCACGTAAAACTGCAGTTCAAGAAGGGATCTTGGTTGGTATTTCAAGTGGTGCTGCAATGGCAGCAGCTGCGCAGCTTGCTGCACGTCCTGAGAATGCAGGTAAAAATATTGTGGTGATTCTTCCAGATGCGGGTGAACGCTACTTATCTTCAATTCTGTTTGAAAATATTTCAGCTGAATAACACCATTAATTTAAAGAGCCTGAGTTTATCTCAGGCTTTTTTTTGCCATAAAATTGTATTTCAGTGTGAAAACTTGACCTTCCTATAATGGGAAGGTTTAAGCTTAGACAATATTGAGGCTTTCGGAGTTAACAATGCAAGTAGAGCGCACAACACAATTCCAAATACATATCCCGATAGAAGGAATGACCTGTGCCTCTTGTGTTGCACGTGTTGAAAAAGCACTTAAGAACATCGAAGGTGTGACTGAAGCTCAAGTCAATCTAGCCACTGAAAAAGCAACAATATATAGTTCAAAGAAGTTGGCAATAACTGATCTGATTGAAAAAATACAAAAGACTGGCTTTGATGTCCCGACCAAAAAAATTGAATTAAATATTGAAGGAATGACCTGCGCTTCTTGTGTTGCTCGGGTAGAAAAGGCACTCAAAAAAGTAGATGGTGTCATTTCAGCACGAGTTAATCTCGCTACAGAAAAAGCACAGTTAGAGACAGTCAATACTTTAGAGCCTAACTTACTCACTAAAGCTGTAGAGAAGGCAGGTTTCGATATTGGTTCAGCACCCATTTATTTGAATATTTCAGGTATGAGCTGTGCTTCATGTGTAGCACGGGTTGAGAAAGCACTGAGTAAGGTAAATGGTGTTAAGAGTGCCTCCGTCAATTTAGCAAATGAGCAAGCGGTTGTACTAGGACAGCAGCTTTCAGCTATAGATCTTATTCAAGCCATAGAGAAAGCTGGATTCCACGCTGAACTTAAACCACAAGAACAGAGCAGTGATGCAATCAGTCAAAGTAACAAGCGCAATCAGGAAGCACACGAGTTAAAACGAGATTTTTATCTCGCTTTATTTTTAGCACTGCCTGTTTTTATTTTAGAAATGGGTTCGCATCTTATTCCTGCATTTCATCATTTTATTCATACCGTCACTGGCAATCAAAATAGTTGGTATATCCAGTTTGTACTTACCACATTCATTTTACTTTTCCCCGGACGCCGTTTTTATCAGCATGGTATCCCTGCATTATTAAGATTAGCCCCTGATATGAATTCTTTGGTCAGCGTGGGGACATTTTCCGCTTATTCATTTTCTGTGGTCGCAACGTTCTTTCCCACACTTTTACCTGCCAATACGGTACATGTTTATTTTGAAGCAGCAGCGGTCATTATTGCGCTCATTTTACTCGGACGTTATTTAGAAGCTAAAGCTAAAGGAAAAACTTCCCAAGCCATTCAATACCTAATTGGGCTTCAGCCCAAAAGTGCACGTATTCAGCAAGGTCATGATTGGATTGACGTTGCGATTCAAGATTTGCAAAAAGATATGTTGATTCAAATCCGTCCAGGTGAAAAAGTCCCAGTGGATGGTGTGGTTACCGAAGGACAAAGTTATATCGATGAATCGATGATTAGCGGCGAACCTTTGGCAGTAGCAAAAAAGGTCGATGATCAGGTTGTCGGTGGTAGCCTTAATCAAAATGGTACATTGACGATACGTGCAACACATGTAGGGCAAGATTCGGTACTTGCGCAAATTATTCAAATGGTCGAACAAGCACAAGGGGCAAAATTACCTATTCAAACCTTAGTGGATAAAGTCACTCTTTGGTTTGTACCCGCTGTGATGTTCTGTGCATTGTTGACCTTTATCTTATGGTATTTGTTAGGACCTGTGCCTAGCTTAACCTACGCATTAGTAAATGCCGTTGCGGTTCTGATTATTGCCTGTCCATGCGCGATGGGTTTGGCTACACCGACTTCAATCATGGTGGGTACAGGCCGTGCCGCTGAGCTGGGAATTCTATTTCGAAAAGGTGATGCTTTACAGCGACTGCAACAGAGTCAAGTTGTTGCATTGGATAAAACAGGCACATTGACCGAAGGAAAACCGACGCTCACAGATATTTATGTCTTAGATGGATTCAATGAAAATCAGGTTTTGCAGTGGGTGGCTTCTGTGGAAGTCAAATCTGAACATCCCATTGCTTATGCGATTGTGAATGCTGCACGAGAACGCAATATTGAACTCGTCAATGTAGAAGAGTTTGATTCAATTACTGGTTTAGGTATTCGAGCAAAAAGTGATGAGCAAATAGTATGGATCGGTGCAGAACGCTTAATACAAAAAAATGGTTTAGATACTGCCATTTTTAAAACCCAAATCCATCAACTGGCACAACAGGGCAAAACACCTATTTATATTCAGATTGATCAGAAATTAGTAGGTGTTATCGCTGTATCAGATCCGATTAAACCAACAACTTTTACTGCAATTCAAGCATTGCATCAACAAGGTTTAAAAGTCGCGATGATTACAGGTGATCATGCATTTACAGCGCAAGCTGTGGCGAAACAGCTCCATATTGATCATGTCATTTCGGAAGTTTCACCGCAGCAAAAAGTCGAAGCAATTCAACAATTGCAACACCAATACGGCGCAGTGACTTTTGTTGGAGATGGAATAAACGATGCACCTGCTTTGGCGCAAGCCGATGTCGGAATTGCGATTGGAACAGGAACCGATATTGCAATTGAAGCCGCAGATGTGGTTCTCATGGCAGGAAATTTACAACTGGTTGCAACTGGTATTGCCATCAGTCATGCAACAATGACCAATATCAAACAGAATTTATTTTGGGCCTTTGTTTATAATATTGCCTTAATTCCGATTGCGGCAGGGGTGTTATATCCATTTTATGGTGTACTGTTATCTCCGATTTTAGCAGCCGCTGCGATGGCATTATCTTCGGTCTTTGTGATTTCAAATGCACTTCGACTGAAAAAATTTAAAGCGATAAACACGAGTGAGCTGGTATGAATATCGGACAAGCAGCAAAACGATCTGAATTATCTGCCAAAATGATTCGCTATTATGAGGAAATCGGTCTATTGCCTAGCCCACAGCGTAGTGACTCAGGCTATCGGATTTATACTGAACAGGATATAAAGCGCTTAGAGTTTATTCAAAATGCCAGATTAATGGGTTTTTCATCGGAGCAGATGAAAGATTTATTACAGCTTTGGTTAGATCCTCAGCGACAAAGTCTAGATGTCAAAGTCTTAGCACAGCAGCATATTCAGCTTTTAACCGATAAAATTGCTGAAATGCAAAAGATGGTCAATGTGTTACAGCATGCCGTGAATCAATGTGCTGGGAATGCAGCATCAGAATGTGAGATTTTAAATCAAATAGAACAGGGCGTACCGCATGAGTCTTCATGTCGGACAGCTTCAAACGTTTAAACATAAGGAATGAAAAGTGATATGAAATTTAAAATTGAAAATATGACCTGTGGTGGCTGTGCGCGCAGTGTAACAGCAACGATTAAAGAGTTAGATCAAAATGCTGTGGTCAATATTGATATTGAATCAAAATGGGTTGAAGTGGACACCAATGTTCCTGAGCAGGAAGTAATAGAAGCATTGAATGAAGATGGTTTCCCACCCGTCAATGTCTAAAAATAAAAATGAACGGCTTAAGAAAACTTAAGCCGTTTTTTGTTGAGGCGATAAGAATAGGGCTTGATCAATATAGAGTTGAATCATGCGCTCACGACAACCAATGGCTTTTTGATAACTGGTTGAATTGAGGAGCAATGCCGCACCATGCGTGATCGTCCAAATATAAGATAAATAATCTCGAATGGATAATGTGCTGTGAATCGATTTTAAATAGTCTTGGGTCAGATCTTTCAGCAATAAAATACGTTCTTCACGGATTTGATACAACTTTTGAAAATGTTCTTTTAAATTGCGTTCAGTATTGGTTAAGCGTTCCTCAATCATATGGAACATAATCGTACGCTGAGCATTGAGTAAATGATAAAGCATATATTCTTTTACATAGCTTTTAAAATCCAGTTCACTCTTTTGACAAAGCGCTAAAATACGTTGTTCATTTAAAATAATCAGTTCCAGATAAAGCTGATTTTTACTACTAAAATGCTTATAAATGGTCCCTTTTGCGACATCAATTTCGCTGGCCAAATCATTTAAGGTAATATCTTCATTGTTTTCAAGAAGTAAAATTTCAGCTTGTGCGAGAATTTTTTCTTTACGTTGATTAAAGTTTTGTTGCCTTAAACTGTTCATTAAAACATCTCAATTTGTTTACAGCTGTATTAAGACTATTGAATTCAAATTGTTCTGAATATAAAACTAAGGTCTCGTTTAAAGCATTATTTGTGTATATTTTAATCAAACATCTCATTTAATTATAAAATTGAAGCATTTAATAGAAAAATGGAAAACATCGTTTATTGAGATTTAAATGCCTTATCTAAAACGTGACGATGGATAAAACGCAGTTTATCTTTTACACATTCACTAAGTTGAAATGGATAAGCATCTTCAAGTCCCATGCTTCGGTTCAGCGAATTTAAATTAAAGGTCAGGGTAATCCAATTTTCTAGTACATGTTCGAAGTCTTTGGCTCCGATCGGACACTCCTTAAATGCCATGCTGTTTAAGGTCGTGCCATTGCCATCCACACGTAATCCTGCATAGTAAGCAGTTTCCATCGTTTCCATCATATGCAGATAATGCGCCCATGTTTCAGCCCAATCTTCCCATGGATGAGAGCTGGCATAGGTACTGATATATTGCTCCTGCCAATTCTCAGGTGCGCCGTCTTCATAATGCCGATCTAGTGCTTTTTTATAATCGATGCGTTCATCCCCAAAGTAATGACGGAATTCATCAATTAATTCTGGATGCAATAATTGCATCAAATTCAAATAATAATGCCCACTTTCGTGGCGGAAGTGCCCTAAAAGAGTGCGATAGTTTTCACCCATATTAACTCGTGTTGTTTCACGATAAACCACATCAGCTTCAATGGCATTCAGTGTAATGACACCATTGGCATGACCTGTTAATACAGGTTGACCATCTATCGGCATCAAAAATTCAAAACTCAAGCCATAGGGATCATCTATGGTGCGTTTCGGACGAGGCAACATAAACATGCGCTGTGCCAAATAGAGAAAACGCCGTTTTGCATCTTCCAGACGGCGCCAATAGGTAAATACTTCATCATTGTCCAAATTTGGAATAACCGTCGTGAGCTGACAGGATTCACAATATTCATCTTCAGCATGTGCAGGAATCATCCAATTGCAGACCTGATAGTTTTGATAGTTATAACAAGGTTTAAACAACTGGGTTTTATAGTGCGAATTTTGAGCTTGCCAAGAGTTTTCATCACATTTTTTAAACGTACCCATATCCCGTTCAGACGCAACGAAACCAATGGGAGATTGGCAATGTATGCAAATCGTATCTGAGAAAAAGATTTGCTGCTGACATACGGCACATTCAAAATATTTCATAGTGATTTTGTGGCGATATTTGCACCAAAGTCACGCGCGGTCTCTAAAGAAAATATTGAAAATAAAAACATTTTAAAATATTGATTCATTTAGATTTGAGTGACTTAGGTTTGTTTTTTCGCTCAATACTCTGTCCTTTATTTGATCATAGTTTAGCTTAGCTTGATGCTGTATGAAATATGATTATTCAATCAATAAAAAATAATTCCAAAACATAATTTTGGCACGATAACTGCTTTATTTTGATGCAAGTTTTCATGGCATCCATAAAAATGTTCCAAAAACGCAATGTGGATGACCTAAATAAGTGCTAAAGGATTTCGATGAAGATTTACACACAACGCTTAGAGCAGTTAGACCAAGATGCTGTTTATGAAAGTATTGAGTTGAACTTCGATACACGGCAAAAAAGTCGTTTTCGTGCCACTTTAAAAAATGGTCACGATATTGGGGCAGATTTACCCCGTACGGGAATATTAAGAAGTGGGTCTTTTATTGCCACTGATGCGGGTGAAATTTTAAAAGTAGAAGCCAAGCCTGAACAATTGATGTGTGTCAGTAGTTCAGATGCTTTTGAGTTGCTTAAAGCAGCTTACCATTTGGGTAATCGTCATGTGCCATTAATGCTCACACCAACGGCATTGTACTTTGAGCCTGATCATGTTTTGGCAGAAATGGTAGAAGGTTTAGGACTTCATGTAGAAAACGTCATGCATCCATTTGAACCTGAAAGTGGTGCTTATGCACAGCATCAACATGATCATCGTTTAAGCCCAATTAAAGCGATTCATCATGTCAGCCATTAAAGCATCACAGTTATTGAGCTTATTAACACTGTCATCAACCGCACTGCCTATTGGCGCATATTGTTATTCGCAGGGTGTAGAAAGTGCGATTGATCGCGGCATGGTTTATGACGAAGCATCCAGTATTGCTTATTTTCATGAAGTACTGGAAATGCTGCTGGTTCGCTTTGAACTCCCATTATTGAAGCGCTTGATGGAAAACTATGATCAACCAGAGGCATTTTTGTATTGGGCAAATTTGTACAAAGCTAGCCGAGAAAGCAGTGAATTACTGGCGGAATCTCAACAATTGGCATTTTCTTTGAATGCATGGATTCGAGATGTTTTAAAAAAGCCAGTCAAAGTTAAAAAGCAGCTCGGTTATGTCCCTGTTTATGCACAGCTTTGTGGTGAATTACAGCTCAATGTCGATGAAGTTCTCACAGCTTATGCATTTGCTGTTTTGGAAAATCAGGTTTTGGCAGCGGTGAAAACCGTACCACTAGGACAGATGAGTGGACAGCGCATTTTATGGGAATTACACCAAATTATTCCCGATGCAATCGAGCGAGCTTTAAAGCTTGAAGATGATCAGCTCAGTAGTGCTTTGCCGAATTACGCCATGCTCAGCATGCAACATGAAAATCAATATTCACGATTATTTAGATCTTAAAAAATAGGAAATACTCATGTCAGAACGTAGTCCTTTACGCGTAGGAATTGGTGGACCAGTCGGTTCAGGTAAAACGGCGCTTACACTGAATTTATGTCAGGCATTACGCAATAAATACAACATGGCGGTCGTGACCAATGACATTTACACAAAAGAAGATTCTAACTTTTTAACGCGTAATGAAGCGATGGAACCTGAACGTATTGTCGGTGTAGAAACAGGCGGCTGTCCACATACTGCGATTCGTGAAGATGCTTCAATTAACCTTGCTGCGATTGATGATCTTTGTGAAAAATTTGATGGTTTGGAACTGATTATTATCGAAAGTGGTGGCGATAACCTTGCTGCAACATTTAGCCCTGAACTGTCTGATTTAACTTTATATGTGATTGATGTGGGCGGTGGTGAAAAGATTCCACGTAAAGGTGGCCCCGGAATTACAAAGTCCGATTTATTAATTATCAATAAAACCGACTTGGCGCCAATGGTTGGTGCAAATTTGGATGTCATGGATCAAGACGCGAAACGTATGCGTGGTGAAAAACCATTTTTATTTTCAAATATGAAAACTAAAGATGGCTTAGATCAGATTATTGAGTTCATCGAAAAACAAGGCTTGTTTAAGTCTTAATCCCCGACCTTTTGCTAAGAGTAGATCACGATGAATATCGCTGTAGAAAAAACGCAACATCGCCAAGAAAAATTGTGGTTTGCGCGTTTACAGCTTGGATTTAAAGCAGACGCTACCACAGGGCGTACGGTGCTTCAGCATCGTAAGCATGAAGGTCCGGTTCGTGTTCAAAAAATGCTTTGGCCAGAAAAAACAGGGGTATGCCACGCGATTATCGTACATCCACCCGCAGGCATTGCGGGCGGAGATCATTTAAGTTTCGATATGCATGTAGGTTCACAAGCACATGCGCTTGTGACCACGCCCGGCGCAGGTAAATGGTACAAGACCAATCAAAAACAAGCCTATCAACACATTGATATTCATGTTGAAGATCAAGGTATTTTTGAATGGCTTCCACAAGAAACCATGTTATTTGATGGCGCACATGCCAACTCAGCCACCACAATTCATCTAGACGAAACAGCCAGTTTTATCGGTTGGGATATGTTGGTGATTGGACGTCAGGCTCGTGAAGAACAGTTTGCTCAAGGTAGTTATCAAAGTCGTTTTTTGCTCTATCGAAACCAAAATCTCTTAGTCACCGATCAATTGCGATTTGGAGGCAATGACCGCTGGCTCAGTTCCTGCTTAGGTATGAATGGTCATGCTGTGATGGGCAGTTTATGGGCAGTTCCACCTGTGACTATTCGCAATCAGCAAGTCCTTAAAGGTCAACTTGAACTAATCCGAGATCTAATTATGCGTATGGATATTCGTGTAACGCTCACTTTGCTTGATGATGTGATTTGTGCACGTTACCTCGGTGACGATGTACGTGAATGTCATGATGCTTTTGCCGCAATACGAGCACGTTTACGCAGATATTGGTTTGGTCTAGATGAAGAATTTCCAAGGATTTGGCGGACTTAATAGGCCTCTTCCTTGCGTACCGGTGCTACTCATCTCCTAAGAGGAGAGGAAAAACTGGATTCTCCATCCCTTTGGGAGGGAGCTAAAGGGAAGGTTTATGATGATGAAAGTTCACCTCTCCCTAACCTTCTCCTAGAAGGAGAGGGAAACAAAGGAAATTTTTGCACACATTTTGCATATAAAGAATTGAAATTAATTAGGAAAGAGATATGGAACTCAATCCCACCGAAAAAGATAAATTATTGATATTTACTGCTGGATTGGTTGCAGAGCGTCGTAAGGCGCGTGGGCTAAAACTCAATTATCCAGAAGCGATTGCTTTTATTTCTGCAGCACTACTTGAAGGTGCACGTGATGGCATGAGTGTCAATGAGCTGATGCATTATGGAACGACTTTATTGAAACGTGAGGATGTGATGGACGGTGTGCCAGAAATGATCCCTGAAGTTCAGGTTGAAGCTACTTTCCCTGATGGTTCCAAACTTGTCACCGTACATCAACCTATTGTGTAGGAGGGAGACATGATTCCTGGAGAAATTTTTACACCAGATACTGACATTGAAATGAATGTTGGTCGTCAAACCCTCAAAATGACTGTTTCCAATACAGGAGATCGTCCGATTCAAGTGGGTTCACATTTTCATTTTGCTGAAGCCAATGATGCATTGTCATTTGATCGCGAGCTGGCAAAAGGTTATCGCTTAAATATTGCCGCAGGTACAGCCGTTCGTTTTGAGCCTGGACAAAGTCGTGATATCGAATTGGTGGCTTTGGTCGGTAAACGTGAAGTTTATGGCTTTGCGGGTCGTGTGATGGGCAAGTTGGATTAAGGGGATCAAAATAAAATGAAAATGTCACGCCGCGCTTATGCGGAAATGTTTGGTCCCACTACAGGTGACCGTGTTCGTTTAGCAGATACAGAGCTGTTTATCCAAGTTGAAAAAGACCTCACAACATATGGTGAAGAGGTTAAATTTGGTGGTGGTAAAGTCATTCGTGATGGAATGGGACAATCACAATTATTAGCAGATGAAGTGGCGGATACTGTAATTACCAATGCTTTGATTGTCGATTGGTGGGGAATTGTTAAAGCCGATATTGGACTTAAAAGCGGACGTATTTGGAAAATAGGTAAAGCAGGTAACCCTGATATTCAACCCAACATCACCATTCCTTTAGGGGCTGCAACCGAGGTAATTGCAGGTGAAGGGCAAATACTAACAGCAGGCGGTGTGGATACGCATATTCACTGGATTTGCCCGCAACAGGTTGAAACAGCACTGATGTCTGGTATCACCACAATGATTGGTGGCGGTACAGGTCCAGCAGCGGGTACTTCTGCAACTACGGTAACACCGGGTCCTTGGCATATTTCAACTATGCTACAAGCCATAGATGATTTACCAATGAATATTGGTTTATTGGGTAAAGGTAATTTGAGCTTACCTGATCCGATACGTGAGCAGATCAAAGCAGGTGTAGTCGGTTTAAAACTGCATGAAGACTGGGGTTCGACACCTGCTGCGATTGATAACTGTCTAAGTGTTGCAGACGAGTTTGACGTGCAAGTTGCAATTCATACTGACACACTGAATGAAAGTGGCTTTCTGGAAGAAACTTTAGCGGCATTTAAAAACCGTACTATTCATACTTACCATACCGAAGGTGCGGGTGGTGGACATGCGCCTGACATTCTAAAAGCCATTGGTCAGTCGAATGTATTGCCATCTTCAACCAATCCAACACGTCCATATACCGTCAATACCATTGATGAACACTTAGATATGTTGATGGTTTGCCATCATTTAGATCCAGCAATTTCTGAAGATGTAGCATTTGCAGAAAGTCGTATTCGTCGTGAAACCATTGCTGCTGAAGATATTTTGCAAGATATGGGTGCGATCGCGATGATGTCATCGGATTCGCAAGCTATGGGGCGTGTTGGCGAAGTAGTGATTCGTACGTGGCAAACGGCGCACAAAATGAAAGTGCAACGTAGACCATTGGAAGGTGATAATGCTGCAAACGATAACAACCGTGTGAAACGTTATATTGCGAAATATACGATTAACCCTGCAATTACTCATGGTTTAAGTCATGAAATTGGTTCGGTTGAAGAGGGAAAACTTGCGGATTTAGTGCTGTGGAAACCTGCATTCTTTGGTGTTAAACCTTCAATGATTATTAAAGGCGGTATGATTGCAGCAGCACCGATGGGTGATATTAATGCTTCGATTCCAACTCCACAGCCGGTGCATTATCGTCCGATGTTTGGAGCCAATGCACGTGGAGTTCATAACACCTGTATTACTTTCTTATCTCAAGCGGCAATTGAAGATGGTGTACATAAAAAACTTGGACTACAGAAATTAATTAGTCCATGCAAGAACACACGTAATATTTCGAAAGCAGATATGAAGCATAATGATTACTGTCCAGTAATGGAGGTTGATCCTGAGATTTATGAAGTACGTGCGGATGGGAAATTGTTGACGTGCGAGCCTGCGGAAGTATTGCCGATGGCGCAAAGGTATTTCTTGTTTTAATGAAATTAGCCCCATGTTTGGGGCTTTTTAAATTATAATAAAACTATATATTTAAACAAAAATAAGAGTAAGACATGAATTTTTCTTTTAAATCTATTTATTTTGAAAATGCATTAACAAGCTTATTTCAAACCGCACAAAAAAACTTAAATTCCGAAAATGAAGAAATTAAAAAATGGGCACACAAAGTTAGATCATTAAAAAGTTTTTTTAATGATGAAAATTTAAACTATTTAGATGAAAATTTATATGAAACAAAAAAGTGGGCACTGTTTGACTTACATCAGCTTAGCAAGAACATAATTGATGATGATTTAAATCATTTAAAATATGGTGCTGTAACATTTTTTGTCTATCTTAAGGAATGGAATTTTAGAAGAGGAATTAAGGAAAATGAAGAATTAAATACAACCATAAGTAGCTTGTATAATTTTATCTATACTGAAAAACAATTTAACTATTTAGAGTTTAAAACACATTATGACTTTGTCGATGAGTTACCTTTTGTGATTTGTGGTGAAATTTATAGTCATTCAAAGTTAAATGAAATAAGAAAATTTTTAAAAGAAAAAGATTTTTCTGAATTTTCGAAATTAGTAGAAACTACCGAAAAAACATCTAAAAGTATTCTACAGTGGGAAGATGATTTTGAGAATAAAAAAGATGCTGTTAAAGAGTTAGAAAAACGTCTAGAAAAAAGCAAACAAACATACGATTTTGTTTTACTTAATAAAGGTTTTAAAGAGCTTTATGAGCAGAAAAAATTAGAATTAAAAGAAAGAAGGGATAGCTACTCTGATCTAGCATCTTGGTTAATTTGTACACCAGTAGCTGTGATTATTATTTCGATTTTACTTGTCATCTTTGGTTTTGAAAGTAAGTTACATTCATTGTGGTTTTTAGCTATACCAATTTCAACTCTGATGCTTTTTTTATTTTACTTTTCTAGAGTTGGATTACAACATATTCGTTCAGTTCAATCTCAAATGATGCAGCTTGAACTTCGCATGGCACTTTGTCAGTTTATACATAACTATGCCGAAGACTCAGAAAAACTACATAAGAAAAATGCAGCAGGTTTTGAGAAATTTGAAAATATTATTTTTTCACCCTTAGTTTCATCAGACGATAAAATTCCAACCACATTTGATGGTATGGAACAGCTTGCGAAATTAGTAAATGAGTTTAGAAAGTAATCCAAACTTTCTGCTATCTACTTTAAACCCTTTTTTAATTAGTCATCTCATCTACAAAGGCATAGAATTATTTCACTTTTAACCTAACAGTAGATGAGACATGACGATCAGTTGGATTTTCTTTACCTTAATGGCTGCATTTATGCAGGCATGGCGTAATGCATTTCAAAAACAACTGAGTTCAACTGTCGACGTATGGGGCGTGACACTTGCACGCTTTTTATTTGGTTTTCCAATTGCATTTCTGTATATCGAATGGCTCTATCACGTAAAACCTGTCAGTGCTGTAGTGCATTTCACACCCATGTATTGGGTTTATATTTTGATTGCAGGTGTGAGTCAAATCTTAGCAACTGTACTGATGGTACAGCTATTTAAACAAAAAAACTTTGCCATTGGGGTTGGACTAGCCAAAAGTGAAGCGATTTTGGCGGCAATCATTGGCGTCATATTCTTATCAGATCATTTATCATTTTTAGCATGGGTAGGCGTATTAATTGGTGGTTACGCCGTATTTTTACTTAGTAAAGGCAATCAACTCGCTGCATTATCTTTAAAAACTTTGGCAATTGGTGTGGGAAGTGGTCTTTGTTTTGCTATCACATCATTATTAGTTCGTGAAGCAAGTCTGGAATTAACCAATTTACCATTTTTACACCGCGCATCATGGGTATTAGTATCCGTTATTGGCTTTCAATGTATCAGTATGTTGTTGTATTTAGGATTGTTTAGCCGTAAAACTTTAGCTGCCATGTGGCAACGTATTGGTCTAACCTTTAAAGTCAGTGTATGCAGTTTTATGGCATCATTGGGTTGGTTTACCGCGATGAGTATGGTCAGCGTACCGATTGTCAAAACACTTGGACAAATCGAAATTTTATTTAGTCTGTTAATCTCAGCGTATTTCTTCAAAGAAAAATTAGCCCGCGCAGAACATTGGGGATTAGCATTGGTCGTACTTGCCGCGATCTTGGTGATTTGGGCATAACCTAAACATGTAAAACAAGAGCCACAATTTTCGTGGCTTTTTTGTTGGCTAAAAAATTCTACTTATTCTAAAACAGTAACAGATGAAAAGATGGATAATGCATCCGTAAAATATGTCACATTCACTTGTCACAAATTGTCACTTACAAAGTAAATAAAGCTTGCTACATTCGAATGGTATTGAGGAATAAATAATAAATGCAGCGGATTTCTGCCCTCATATTTTTCAGTATTTAATTAAAAATCAAATCTTATTTAAAACGATAACAACAAGGGAGTTAGGTATGCTTGGCAATATGATGTTCCAGCCTTTATTGATTAGTAGCATGATTGAACATGCAGGTCGCTATCATTCAGATACGCAAATTATTTCCAAAAATACCGATACCTCAATCACCACCACAACATGGGGTGAGGTACATCAAAATTCAAAACGTTTTGCCAATGTACTTGTTCAATTTAATCTGAATCATGGCGATCGTATTGTGACGATCGCATGGAATAACCAGCGACATTTAGAGTCATGGTATGCCATTTCAGGTAGTGGTTACGTTTGCCATACCATCAATCCACGTCTTTTCCCTGAGCAATTGGTGTTTATTATTAATGATGCAGCAGATCGCGTCATTTTATTTGATAAAACATTTGCCCCTTTGATCAAAGCTGTTAAACCTTTGCTTAAATCTATAGAGCATTATATTTGCTTAGACGCTGCAGATGATGCCATCCGTGAAGCAGTGCCTGAAGTTAAATTCTATGATGATCTGATTTCAGGGCAATCTGATGAGTTTGAATGGCCATCATTAAATGAAAATACAGCAAGCTCATTGTGTTATACCTCAGGAACAACAGGCAATCCAAAAGGTGTGCTTTATAGTCATCGTTCCACGGTTTTACACAGTTACGCGATTATTATGCCGGACTCGCTTAATCTTTCTGCCAAAGAAGTGATGTTACCCGTCGTACCTATGTTCCATGTAAATGCTTGGGGTACGCCGTATGCAGCCGCGATGGTTGGCAGCAGTTTAGTTCTGCCTGGACCAGGTTTAGACGGCGCAAGTTTGGTCAATCTCATTGACACCTATAAAGTCTCTGTTGCTTTAGGTGTA
Source organism: Acinetobacter sp. NCu2D-2 (assembly GCF_001647675.1). Classification (NCBI taxonomy): domain Bacteria; kingdom Pseudomonadati; phylum Pseudomonadota; class Gammaproteobacteria; order Moraxellales; family Moraxellaceae; genus Acinetobacter; species Acinetobacter sp. NCu2D-2. Next base: position 1,264,641 of record NZ_CP015594.1, on the reverse strand, counting down.
CCAACCATTTGGCAAGGCTTGATTGCTGCAGCACAGCAAACAGGCTCAAAGTTACCAAGTTTAAAACGCAATGTTGTGGGTGGCTCGGCATGTCCGCCATCAATGCTGAAAACATTTAAAGAACAATTCGATTGTGAAACGATTCATGCATGGGGCATGACAGAAACCAGTCCTTTAGGTTCAGCCAATCAGCTTAAAGCGAAACATTCGTCATTGCCTACAGAAGAACAATTCAATATTCGACTATCTCAAGGTCGCCCACCGTTTGGTGTCGATTTAAGACTAACTGATGCTGAAAATGGCACACATGAGATTGCACGTGATGGTGAAACCACAGGTAATTTACAAATCAAAGGGCATTGGATTATTGAGCAGTATTTTGGTAAAGAGGAATCTGCACTGACCAGTGATGGCTGGTTTGATACGGGTGATATTGCCAGTTTAGATCAAGATGGTTTCTTAAAAATCAGTGACCGTTCAAAAGATTTAATTAAGTCTGGTGGGGAATGGATTTCCTCTGTTGAACTGGAAAACTTAGCAATGGGGCATCCAGAAATTGCAATGGCGGCTGTAATTGCTGCACAGCATCCAAAATGGGATGAACGTCCCATTCTCATTGCTATTAAAAAACCTGAATCTCAATTGACCGAGGAAGAAATACTGTCGTATTACGCAGATAAAGTCGCGAAATGGCAGATTCCTGATAAAGTAGTATTTGTGGATGCGATCCCATTAAGTGGCACAGGTAAAATGTTGAAAAAAGATTTACGTGAACAATTTGGACATTTACTGCTTGAAAGCGATTAAAAGGTCGTTCCCACTGTAAGTTATTGAAAATATAAAAAGTAAGAAATGATACTGAAAAGTATCATTTCTTTTTTGTGTTTGTAATTGTTAGACAATAAGAATAGAAAAATTAGAAAATGGATTATTTTGACCCCAAATGACATGGTTCATTCATAAAATCAGTCTATGCTCGTAAACATAATAAATAGACAAATGTACATTAATTGCTTTATGCAATTAGGGGGCATCGATTATGACAAGTTTAACGACTTACCAACCTCAATGGATTCGTGAAGATTTCATTGATTTTGTTGCGGAAAAATTTCATCCAACATGGGCTTTAAAAAAAGTAAAAGCTGAAGTCATCAAAATTCAGTCATTAAGCCAAGATTTTTTTAAAATTCAACTTCGCCCAAACCAAAATTTTAAAGCAGATGCTTTTGAAGCAGGTCAAAGTATCGCTGTCACGCTAGTACTAAATGGCGTGCGTCAACAACGTCAATATTCTGTAGTCAATCTTTCTAAAAAAGGTGAAATTACCATTGCTGTAAAACAGCAGGGCAATTTCTCAAAAGCAATGACTTCACTGTCAATCGGTTCTATTGTTGAAATATCTCAGCCGCAAGGTGAGTTTGTTCTCAACCAAGCTGAGCGTCCAATCTTATTTTTAGCATCGGGGAGTGGAATCACTGCTATTTATTCCTTGATTCAAAAAGCTGTCGTAAAGAGTCATCAAGAAATTGATTTGATTTACTTTACTCGAGATGACGCATTCCATGCAGAGCTTAAGGCTTTGGCATTAGCGACACCGCATTTTCGCTATCATCATTTCAACACCATTGAACAAAAGCAGCATCTAACCTTAGCACTTTTGAACAAACTTATTCAGAACCTTGAAAATCACGAAATCTATGCCTGTGGTTCATCTGCAATGATGAAAAGTGTAGAAAAAGTCGTAAAAAAACTGAATTTAGAAGAACAATACCATTCTGAATTTTTCCAGATTGTGGTGGATGAATCCTTAGAAGCGCAGCCAGTAAAATTTTTACGTTCGCAACAGGATTTTGAAGCAAAAACGAATTTATTAGAAAGTGCTGAACAAGCAGGCTTAAAACCTGCGCATGGTTGTCGCATGGGGATTTGCAATACCTGTTCATGTACCAAAGTCAGTGGCTCAGTCCGTAATGTATTGACAGGTGAGGTCGATCATGAGGCAAATACACCAATTAAGTTGTGTATTTCTCAAGCCATCAGTCCCGTTGTCATTAACTTATAAAAAGAATGAGGCAAATACGATGAACATGAATATCCAATTAAATACCACGAGCAAATCAAAATTTTTGACACCTGAGCAAGTACAAGAGTTAGGTGAGAAGATTGATGCGATTCGTCGTGAAGTGATGGATGATTTGGGCGAAAAAGACGCTCAATATATCTATAAGATTCGAAATTTTGTGCGTTATAGCGAAATTAGTTCACGAGCTATGTTGATGTTTGGTGGATGGATTCCGCCTGTATGGTTATTAGGAACTGGTCTTCTAGGGATTTCTAAAATCGTTGAAAATATGGAACTTGGTCATAACGTCATGCATGGTCAATTTGACTGGATGAATGATCCAAGTTTGAATGGCTCTACTTATGACTGGGACACTATTTCAACTGGAGATGACTGGAAATATACCCATAACTATATCCATCATACTTATACCAATATTGTCGGTATGGATCATGACGTCGGTTATGGCCTGATTCGTGTCAGCGATGCACAAAAATGGGAACCTCGTTTCTTATTTAATATTCCACTTAGCATCCAACTTATGGTGTTCTTTGAATGGTATGTCGGTGTACAACGTTTACATCTAGAAGATGTCTTAGTGTATAAGACAAAAACTTGGAAACAAGTGTGGGATGAAGCTGCGCCTTTAAGAAAAAAAATGCGCCGTCAAGTAGTAAAAGACTATGTGTTTTTCCCTCTTATTGCTGGGCCTAACGCAATTCCGGTTTTTGCTGGAAATGCGGTAGCTAACGTGATTCGTAGTCTATGGGCGTCTGCTGTCATCTTTAATGGTCACTTTACCGAAGATGCTGAAAACTTCGAAATTGACAATATAGATAATGAAACACGTGCCGAGTGGTATGTACGTCAAATCCGTGGTTCAAGTAATTTCAGTGGTACAACTTGGTTGCATATTCTAAGTGGGAATTTAAGTCATCAGATTGAGCACCACTTATTCCCAGATATGCCTGCAAATCGTTACGCTGAGGTCGCACCAAAAATTAAAGCACTTTGTGCAGAGTATGGCATTCATTATAACGAAGCGAGCTTTATGAAGCAGTTTTCAACCGTTTGGGTACGTTTAGCAAAATGTTCACTTCCAAATGACTGGAAAGCAGAACTCAAGCAACGTATTCCGAGTGTTCAATCTAAGCTACAAGTCTTTAAAGCTAAGTTTTTCTAAAAGACTTAATCAATTCGTATTTAGGTTTAGGTACTCCTCAATAGGTTTCTATTGAGGATTTTTTTACGTATCAACCACTGAATTTTCTTATTTAAATAAGTTAAAAATGAAACATAAAATTTAAAATTAGGTTTTAGATGTCAGCGAATCATTCTCATGATCATAACCATGCGGTTGTAACCGAATCGAATAGCAAAAAATTGCTCATTGCACTTGGGTTGACGGTCACTTTTTTGATTGTCGAAGTGATTGCCGGATTTATGACACAGAGTCTCGCATTATTATCTGATGCAGCACATATGTTTACCGATGCTGCTGCTTTAGCCATTGCATTAGCTGCCATAAAAATTGGAAAAAAGCCTGCTGACAACAAAAGAACCTTTGGCTACCAACGATTTGAAATTTTAGCGGCACTATTTAATGCATTGATGCTATTTGTTGTGGCCATTTATATTCTTTACGAAGCATATATCCGTTTAAATCAACCACCAGAGATTCAAAGTGTAGGAATGATGGTCGTTGCTGGTATTGGCTTAATCATCAACTTAATTTCAATGTCCATTTTGGCATCGAGTGCAAAAGACAGTTTAAATATCAAGGGTGCATATTTAGAAGTACTCAGTGATGCCTTAGGCTCAATAGGTGTCATTCTTGGTGGAGCAATTATTTATTTTACCGGCTGGATGTGGGTAGATACTATCGTTGCGGTATTAATTGGTTTTTGGGTGTTACCACGTACATGGATATTATTAAAACAAAGCATCAATATCTTACTTGAAGGCGTTCCCGACGAAATTGATATCGAACAATTAAGAAAAGATTTATTATCTTTGGATGGCGTAGTCAGCATTCATCAGCTTAAGGTATGGGCGATTAGTTCGCAAAATATCCATCTAACTGCACATCTAATTGCGCCAAGTGTTGAACAAAAAAAATTATATGAGGCGGCTGTAGAAATACTTGCTCATGAACATCATATTACAGATGTCACTTTACAAATTGAGGAAGATCATTGCCATCTACATGATCATAAATAAAAAAATTTTGGAATAATCTTTGCTTATAAAAATAATAAATTTCTTAAAAATAAAGGGGACTTACAATGAAAATAATCCAACTTTTGGCTGCTTTATGTCTGTGTGTCGCATCTTCAATTAGTATGGCTGGAGATGGTGGTTTGCACTTTTTAGAAAAACATATGCTCCAAGCTAAAACTATGCAAGATCAGAAAGCAGTTAATAAAAAGGGTAGTGAAAATCTTCAAGTACAGAAGATAGAGAAAGACACTACAAAATAATTTAATTCAAAATTATATAGCTTGGCTTAACGGTGTTAATACAATTTAGCTGAGTAGTACTCATTTATATTTGATTATTTATTATACAATAACGATTAAAATTATATCGTCATATTTTATCAACCCTATATAAATCGAGCACTTCTTGAGTGACCCAAGTATTATCACCACAAAAATACACATACCTTTTTTCTAGTCTGATCATTATTTTTATAGTGATCTTTGCTGCTGCATGTATTGGAATACTGACCAGACCTTTATCTTATTCAGCATTCTTTTGGCCAGCAAATGGGATCTTATTGGGTATATTAATTCGTTATCCTAGATTTAGAAATTTTGCGACATTTATAGGTGCCACGCTAGGCTATATTGTTGCTGATATTTTTAGTGGTAATACCTTTGTACTTACATTGTCATTAACTTTGATTAATTTTATTGCAGTTTATGGCGCATATTATTTTTATCGCTATTTTTACCAACGACAGATTCATATCCCAAATCAAAATATAGCCCGTGCATCGTTTCCATTAATGTTTTCAACGATTATTGCGAGTAGCTTTTGTGCTTTAGCAGCAGTATCGATACTTCCTTATGTACCTCATACGTTTATGGGGCATGAACAAAAACTATTGAATTTCTTAAATTGGTGGAGTGGCGAGCTACTGAATTTTGTCATGTTAGTGCCCATACTGATCAGCTTTCCTGGCTTTAAGAAAATATATTCAAAAGTTCTTCAATCATGGAAACAGGTTTGGAAAATTCAAGATTTCTATATCTTTCTGCCATGTATTGCTGTGATTATTTCATGTGTTCTAACACATTATTATTTTGGTCCTGGTGCGTTATTTTATCCTTTAGCGACCATGATGTGGGCAGCAGCGGTTTATAGTTTATTTAATATTTCTTTAATTACCACCTTCGTCTGTTTAACGCTTTATCATAGTTTGTCCGGTATTTACCTACAAAGCGTAGATACTAATTTTGTCTATCCGATGATTTCAATTCGCGTTAGACTGATTATCTTGGGTATTACAACTTTATATATTGCCGTGATGAATCTACATCGCCGCCGTATTTTTAATGAAATTGAGCATCTTGCAGGTCATGACAGTTTAACTGAAACGCTGAATCGTCGTCGATTTATTGAATTAGCAGAACAACTGTTGCTGCGAACTAAAAATTATCCACTGAGCATCATGATGCTAGATATTGATCATTTTAAAAAATTAAATGATCAATATGGGCATACTTATGGCGATCTGGCTTTGCAAAAGTTCGCCCAAACAGTTCAATCAAATTTACGTATGGATGACTTATTTTGCCGTATTGGTGGTGAAGAGTTTTCAATATTACTAACGCAAACGAATCGTGAGGAGGTAGCTAAAATTGCTGAAAGAATTCGCAATTCAGTTGAAGATTTAGAAATCTATACAGACAAAGGTTTAAAGATAAAAATCACAGTGAGTATCGGGATAAAATATTGTGAAAACTTAAATCAGGCTGGATTACAGAGTTTACTCACTGCTGCAGATGAAGCACTGTATGTATCCAAATCTCATGGTCGGAATCAAGTCAATTTCTTTGATGAAAAGATGGCCTCTACTGTGCTCAAATCTATAGAAACAGCAGAATTATAGTTTTATTCATTATTAAACTTATAAATTTTCATACCCATACTTACAAACCTTGTTGTTAACATTGTTTTAAGCAAATTTCTTCTTAACTTACGTATGCGAAGCTATCATTCTAAAAAGCCAAGTTTATATACGTTTGAAAACTGGACTCAAGCGCATGACATTTATTTGATTGAACATAATCATTTAGAACTTGATGTCTTAGCTGAGCATTTACCTTTTGGAAAAGATGAGATTATGGCAAGACGTAAGGCATTGGGTTTGGTTCGTCGTATGCGACAGCTCAAAAAATTAAATCTTTATGACGAATGATGAAATTTAATATTTATGTTGTTTTAGCGAATCTCTAGCTGAGATTGTGTCCAAGAACAACAATTACACCGCGGACAACAATCTTTTAGCTGTTGGATTTTTTCAGTATAACCACAGGTCATACACGAGTAGTAATGATCTGACTCATAATTTTGAGCTTTTTTATAATGGTCAGGGAAAATGGGTAAACCCCATTTTATTTTTTCTTGTTGGTAGGCAACCACACTTAGGGATCCATCTGTTTCAAGTAGTGCAACTTTAACTTGACCTAAATGTTCAATCGAATTTTGTCTTAGCTCTGCAAAAAACTCATCATACGAATATTTTTCATGCTGAATATCTTCAACAATAAGTAAACCATCTTTGACCACATACATCGGCTTACCTTCGAGAATATCCTCGAGTGGCTGATATTTCATCATCAAATAGGTCGTAATGCGGTACAACAATAAGATCATGCTAAACACAATAACAGCATGCAGAATAGGGAGTTCTTCAGTGAACATCGGATCACCGGCTGCAGACCCTAAACTTAAAATAATCGCAACTTCAAAAATAGACAGTTGTCTTACACCACGTTTACCCGAAAAGCGCAGCACTAAAATAATCAAGACATACATGACAAAGCAGCGCAACATAATCTCAAAGACGAACGCTAGACTGGTGTCATTGAAGAAAATTTTAATCAAATCCATATTTATCAGTCTTATTTTTAATTTAGCTCATCATAGCGTGATCATTCGATTAAATTATTTGTAAATACAAACTTAGAACCAAAAACAGATACATTTAAACCATTCAGTAGTAAGGATGATGAGAGATCAGGCTACATCTTTTTTTCAACATTGTATTTAACATAAGTCATTATAAAAATTACAAGTTCTATTGAGCATTTCAAATAAATTGAACTAAGAAACTTATAAGATCAAATACAAAAATGAGGGAGATACTCATGCTCAGTACAGTTTTGGATAATCTTCAACAAAACTGGGTCCATGAAGAAGATCATTTAGAACAACAAATTCAGTCTGCTTTAAAAATTCTTGTCCCATATACCTATGAAATTCCATTGCCTGGGCATGGTCAGACTTTTCTTCGCTGGCAAATATTGAGTCAAATTGCTCAAATCAATTTGAGTTTAGCCAAAATTTTTGAATCACATTTAGATGCTGTTGCCATTATTCAAGAAGTTTCACCAAATTATCACTTTGACCCAAATAAGCTGTGGGCAGTATGGGCGGCAGAAGGTGGGGTAAATCCGCTTAAGATTAGTGCACCTACATTATTAAATGGCTGCAAAAATTGGTGTTCAGCAGCAGCTTATGTTGATCAGGCCTTAATGACTTACCGCGATGAGCAAAAATGCTCTCAATTGATTGTTGTTGACTTAAAACAGGATGGCATAAAGACAACAGAGGAACACTGGCAAGCCGTCGGCATGCAAGCCACTCAAACAGCACAAGTCGAGTTTATCAATGTGCCTATTGAAAAATTAGGTAAAGCCAATGCGTATCTAGATCGTGCCGGATTTTGGCATGGTGCGGCAGGTGTTGCTGCATGTTGGTTTGGTGTAAGTCTTGCAATCGCACAATTTTTAAAAAATTCAGTTCAAAATAAACCTCATGCGTATAAGTCGATGTATCACGGTGAAATTTATACATCGATTTTGGCAACGAAAACTTTATTTAAAGAGGTGGCAAATTTAATCGATACTCAGCCGTGCCATTCACATGAATTAATTATCCGCGCTTTACGAGCACAAGTTGAACAAACAGCTTTAAAAATTTTAGAAAATGTGGGGAAAGCACTCGGCGCAGCGCCGTATTGTAATAATGCACACTTTTCAAGATTAGCAGCTGATTTACCAGTATTTATTAGACAAAGTCATGCTGCATTTGATTTAGAAAAAATAGGAGATTTAGCAGCATTGGAGGATGATTTATGTCTAGATTAGAACATCCTATTGTCGGTGATCGTGTTATTCAGGGGGAAGGTACACCTATATCTGCATGGAAAAATGACATCACACTCAGTCATCTTCCTCAGCTTAATCTTATGCAGTTATTTCCGAGAAAGAGTCGTATTTGTGCTCTTGCACCGCATCCTGATGATGAAATTCTGGGATGCGCTGGATTAATTCAACAATTGGATGCACTAGGGCATGAAATTGTTTTATTTGCAGTGACCAACGGAACAGCCAGTCATCCCAATTCCAAAACCTATACGTCAGAACGTTTAAATGTCATTCGCCCACAAGAAACTAAGCAAGCAATTTCAATACTGAATCTTAAACAAGAGATTAAACGGATAGCGTTAAATATTCAGGATGGTCAGGTTTTTGAACACAAAGATCATTTAAAACATTTATTGGCTAGTCACCTAAAAGCGGACGATATTTTGATTACCACCTTTGAGCATGATGGACATCCTGATCATGAGGGAACTGGACAAGTAGCGCTTGAACTCGCACATGAAAAAGGTTTAGCCATTTATCGCGTACTCATTTGGGCGTGGCATTGGGCTGAACCTAAAGATCCTCGTATCCCATGGGAACACGCTTTTCAACTTCAGCTCACTCAAGAACAATTAAACCTAAAACGACAAGCCAGTTTATGTTTTAAAAGCCAATTAGAGCCTGACTCTTCAACAGGACAACAGCCGATTGTTTCTGAAGCTACTTTAAAACGATTATTACAGCCATGGGAGATCTATATTTGTGAATAATATGAACACAGCCTATGATGCTGAGTATTTTGATGAACTTTATCAGGAGAATGATGGCGACCCTTGGCAATACGAACATCGCTGGTATGAAGCACGCAAACGTGCCATGGCTTTGGCACTCTTACCGCAACAATATTATAGGTATGCTTTAGAAATTGGCTGTAGTACGGGCGTGTTCAGCGAGCAGTTGGCTCATCGATGTGAAAAATTAGATGTACTAGATGCACACCCTAAAGCGATCGAACATGCACGCCATCGATTAAAGTCATTAAATCATGTTCAAATACTGCAAGCAGAGATTCCTCAAGAATTGCCCGCGCAAAAATATGACTTAATTGTATTGAGTGAAGTACTGTATTACTTAAATAGTAAGTCAGTGGCTCAAGTCATAGACTGGCTCAAAGTTTCACTCCAACCAAATGGCTGTATTGTCGCATGTCACTGGATACATCCGATTGGCCATTTTGAATTTACAGGGGTGGATGTCCATGAACATCTCATAAACGCACTCCCATATAGGCATTATGCACATGTTGAAGATATGGACTTTAAAATGGATCTTTGGACATTTTCTAACAAAAGTGTGGCAGAGCAGGAAGGTTTGCTATGAAGCATCTTGGTGTTGTTATCCCTGCTTGTAACGAAGAACAATATATTGAAGCATGTATTGAAGCATTAACTAAAGCGACTCAATACCATCAATCTTTGAGTTTAAGTCAAGATTCAATTTCTTTTAAAATCGAAATATTGGTCGTATTGGATCATTGTACGGATAAAACACAGACCATCTTAGAACGCTTAGATATCAATTTTTTAGTTTGTGATTTTCAGTGTGTAGGCAAAACACGTGATTTAGGCATACAGCATCATATCACAAGGTTTTGATTGGATTTGCTGTACAGATGCCGATTCTACAGTCAGTGAGAATTGGTTTGAGACTATGCGCGAATATCAAACACATGCTATAGATATTATGTGTGGTGTCGTTGAAGTAAGTTCTTGGGCACATTTGAGCCAGACAACACAACATGAATATCTATCTCATTATCAGGATTGTATGAATCATCGACATATCCATGGGGCAAATCTGTGCTTCAAGTCCAAGGTCTATCAGGCTTTAGGTGGCTTCCAAGCATTAACGTGTCATGAAGATGTGGAATTTATCCAGCGTGCAGAAGCTCATCATTTCAATATCCTCTGGACCAATCAATTGCGTGTGAAAACCAGTAGCCGCTTGCAATCTAGAGTGACCCATGGCTTTGCTCATTTTTTAGAAAATTTAGAAAGCAAAAGACTGTTGAGTTAAATATAAAATTCCAAATAAAAGAAGAGGCTGCAACTGTTACAAAATATTTAATTGAAAAGTGTTCCATTTAAAAGCAAATTGATTATAATTTGCACAAATTAAACCCTATGTGATGCATTAACGTGACTGCATTTACATGGGGTTTTTCTATGGATTACGGGTAATGGATGCCTGCAATTTTTTTGGATGCACTCCAGCACTATGTCAACCCAAACTTTATTCCTCAAAGTTCGTCAGTTTCCTTTATCTGTATGGCAAAAAATCGCAACTGCACTATGCTTTTTCAGTTTAGGTTTTAGTACAGCCGCTTGGGCTCCGATGATTGCCAATGTGACCCATCACTTACAGCTGAGCCATTCTCAGTTTGGTATTTTGTTATTAGGTGCAGGTATTGGCTCTATGATAGCTATGCCGATTGCAGCCAAACTTGCGAATCAATTTGGTTGTCGCCCAATACTGGCAGTTCTTCTTTTCTGTTTTATGGGAATTCTACCTGCACTTGCGATGAGCTCTAGTGTTTGGATGCTCGCGATTGCGTTATTCGGGTTTGGTTTTAGTGCTGGTGGGTTAGGGGTGACCGTAAATTTACAAGCAACCCAAATTGAAAAAATCACCCAACAAAATCTTATGCCGCTCTTTCATGGCATCTGTAGTTTAGGTGGTTTAATCGGTGTGTCATTAGTGACATTTTTGATGAGTATTGGGTTTAGTATTCATTTCAGTGCACTAACGATCAGCTTTATTTTATTGTTGATTGTTTTCGCTGCTCTTCCATTCTGTTTAGGTCATCAAAAGGTAGTAAAAGAAAATACCTCTGATCAGGTTATTGAGAAAAAAGCTTTACCTAGTGTCACGATTCTTTTTATCGGACTGATTTGTTTTGTCTCTTTTTTGTCTGAAGGTGCAGCGATGGACTGGAGTGGTATTTATTTAAATACTCATTTTAAAGTTGATGCATCTCAAGCGGGATTAGCCTATAGCTTTTTTGCTGCATTGATGATGACAGGACGATTTGCAGGGCAGTTTATTATCCATCATTTAGGTGAACGAAATACGATTTTAATGAGCGCCGTATTGGCAAGTTTAGGTTTAATGATTGTGGTATTTGCACCAATATGGCAAATCGTTCTAATGGGTTATGCTGTATTAGGTTTGGGAAGTTCCAATATTGTTCCATTAATGTTTTCTAAAGCGGGTCGTCAAACACAAATGCCATCGCATACGGCTTTATCCTATGTGTCATTATTTGCTTATAGTGGATCACTGATGGGACCTGCATTCGTTGGTTTTGCCAGTGACATATTTGGATTGGCAGCTGTATTTACCATCATTGCTTTTGCTTTGTTGGCGATTGCACTGATGAATCAAATGACAAACGATCATGCAACGGTCATTGATATAGAAACACATCATCAAACACCAGCTTAATGCTGGTGTTTTTATTTGGTTGATTAGAAGTAAGGTTGATACTGACTAACCTGATTAGGACGTTTAATATAATAAAAAGTTTGTCCCGTATTTCTTAGATCCTCTAAGAATTGATTACGCCAATCTATAATATCGAAATCCTTTAAACCTTGGTAAAGCAGCTGATATCTCGATATGCGTTCATCCTTAGACATTGTGATTGCACGATTTAATCCTTGAATCATACTTTCAGTATTGTAAGGATCGACAATAATTGCTTCTGCCATATGTTCAGAGGCACCTGCATATTTCGATAGAATTAAGACACCCGGATTTTCAGGATCTTGTGCAGCAATATATTCTTTTGCGACAAGATTCATTCCATCTTTTACAGAATTGACCCAACAGATATCTGAATGGCGATATAAGCGCATTAAATTTACATGATCTAAAGAATCATAACGACAATCAAACACAGGACCATGTTGCGTTGGATAGGCTTGGTTTAAGCTCTCAACATCTTTTTTAAATCGCTGATAAAGGTCTTGATAGGTGTCTACATCTAAACGGCAAGGACAGGCAATTTGTAGTTGACACACTTGCTCCAGCATTTCAGGCTGTTTTGCATAAAATTGGTGTAAAGCACTGATTTTTTCGAGCAGACCTTTACTGTAGTCAATACGATCGACCGAGATTATATTCTTGATGGGTTTGTTTGGGTTTAGGTTAAAATCTAAAGGTACACTAAATTCCGCAGCTGCTCGTTTTTGAATGGCGCTTGGATGCACACCAATTGGATAACATTGTACGGATACTTGTCGGGTTTCATGAATCAGTACATTTTGCTGTACAGATTTAAGATTAAGTGTTTTGCGTAGGAATTGGAAACAATGTTCCTGATCATATTCCGTCTGCAAACCTAATAAATCATAATCAGCCAAATCACGGGCTAAGGTTTTCGCATGTGGAACTTGTTGCCATAAGTGTTCAGAAGGAAAAGGAATATGCAAGAAGAACCCAATGCGGTTTTTCATTCCTAATTTACGGCAGTAATGCGCAACACTTAAAAAATGATAATCGTGTACCCAAATAATATCGTCGTCATCTGAGATACGATGTAAATGTTGGGCAAATTTTCGGTTCACATTCTGGTAAGTCTGATAATCGGACTCATTAAATTGAATATATTGTTGTTGCTGATGCATAAACGGCCATAACACATCGTTTGCAAAACCACAGTAAAATCCAACGTACTGATCATGACTTAATGCACAGGTATGGTATTCAACAGCACCATCAATCAGCTGATCAAATTGATCCTGTGGTAAATCTGATTTTTCACCATGCCAACCCACCCATATGCCACCAATACCATTCAGGGCATCTTCTAACGCGACAGCTAAACCACCAGCTTGCTGTTTTTGAGGTTGAGGTAGTGTTACGCGATTAGATAGTACAATGAGTTTTGACATATTTTTCTCCTGTTTCTCCAATGCTTAATTCTTGTTGTTGTAAACCTGTGCATAAATCAATTAAAAAGTTTTGTACGGCTGTAACATCATTCAGTCGATAAGAAGCATGTGTATTACCAATTCCGACTTTTATGGAGATACCTTCATAACAATTGACAACGTCAAAACCTGATTCATCGGTAATATCATCACCAATAAAAATTGGAATTTTTTCTTTAAAATCATTATCTTGAATTAATAAATCAATTGCTTTTCCTTTTAAAATACCTTTAGGGACAAGCTCAAAGACATATTTCCCAGCTTTAACTTCAAATTGATTAAATCTTTCAGCACATTGGGAAGCAAAACTTTTTATTTGCTTATGTAATTCAGGCTGTTCACGGAAATGAATCGCTGTGGAATAAGTTTTATGTTCAATAAATACAGAGCCGTTTTTATCAAAACTTTCATTTATAAATTGATTTAATTGAGCGAGTTGCGCCGTATTGAACGGACTTAGCAAACTTAACTCAGCATTTTGATAAATTTCTAAACCGTGTGATCCAATGATGTTCCAATCAAATGGTGCAATCATATTTTGCGCTTGTTGTATGGAACGCCCGGTAACGAAATAAAGGCTGAGTTGATCTTGTAGTTTAGACAATGTCGATAAAATTTTAGGTGCGATAAAACTATCATCAGGATGTAAGGTAAATTCTGAGATTGTTCCATCAATATCTAACAACAATAAAAAAGGTGAGGGCTTAGAATCGCTTGGTTTGCTGTTATAACTTTCCAGTATGTTTTTTATACGACATAAAGGATTATCTTGGCTTAACATAGTTTTAGTCCGGTTATCGTGTAACTGGTTTTAGAAAATGGTTCCTTTCATCAAATTCAAAAAAATCTCCATATTGTGTAAAATTCACACAATACAGTATTGGTATAACACGCTTAGATACTTGTGTGCGGTAATTTCAAAACATAAAAACATTTCAGCGAAAAAAAATAACGCGAGTACATCATGAAATAACATGAGAGGACGTCAGATAAAATTTACAACGATAAAATAAGACCCAACCAAGGGATGAGTTCTCATATTTTAGGTTTTAAAATAGCGCTTAATTTTGATTGGCTTTTAGCTACATATGTATAGCTTCAATAGCAAACAAGATCACTGTAATAAGTGGTATAAACAAAATGATTTGAGGTAAGAAATTTAATTAGCAGTAACTTTAATAAGATCTTAAATTTTCGATGTAAAAATAGGTTTAGTGTTGAGTAGGCTACAACGACATATATTGTATTTAACATAATATACATTATACGAAATTAGATTTGTAAGCCCAAAGTAGAAATGTCCGGTTTCTCCAAAGTAAAAATGTCCGCTTTTAGAATATGTGCTTTTGCAATTATCGAAGCGGACGGTTTGATATGTTGGTGTCTATGTCGGATAAAGAACGCAGATTCAAATCCCAAGTGCAACACATTTGTAGTTAGTTGAAAAAGTTAGGTGTATTCATAGAATCATTAGACTTTTTCAACTCGCAATTGGAAAGCACACAATGAAGAAATACACCCAACTTTCTCAAGATGAAAGATACGAAATTTATGCTACTTTGAAAAGTAAAAGTTCAATTGCTACCCTTGCTCGGGAGTTAGGACGTTCACGATCAACCATCTACCGTGAAATAAAAAGAAATACTGGGCAACGTGGATATAGAGCTCAACAGGCAGCTAAATTTGCAAGTCAAAGACGGTACCGTCCTTCATCATCAATGACAGCATTTGCCTTCGCTTATATTGATTATTTGATTGGTTTGGACTGGTCACCAGAACAAATTTCAGGTGCTTTAACACAACGCGGTTGGCTGGATGTACCTTCACATGAGTGGATTTACCAGTACATTTATCAAGATAAATCACAAGGAGGTAAACTCCATCTACACTTAAGGCATCAGAAGAAATATCGAAAACGCGGTTACAAAAACACGGATCGTAGGGGGCAAATCATTGATAAAACAAGTATTCACTGCAGAGACCAGGTCATTGATCAACGACAACGTTTAGGAGATTTCGAAGGTGACACGGTGATTGGTAAACATCATAAAGGTGCTTTATTGACACTCGTTGATCGAAAGAGCCTGTATGTACATATTGTTCATTTAGGGCCAACGAGAGCATCCTCTCAAACGATTACTTGTGCATTAGATCGTTTACAAATGAGCCATGCTTATAGTGTGACATTTGATAATGGCAAAGAATTTTCCGAACACAAAAGAATTACTGATGCTGGGATAGAGACGTATTTTGCTGATCCTTACAAGTCTATTCAGCGAGCTAGAAATGAAAATACGAATGGTTTAATCCGTCAATATCTGCCAAAATCATCATCGTTTGATGATGTGTCAAACGAACAAATAGAGCAGATAGAATTTGCACTCAACCATCGTCCTAGAAAAACACTAGGTTGGTATACACCGAGTGAAGTTATGGCTGGTTTTTATACTGTTGCACTTGCCGTTTGAATCCGCCGAACTTAAACGATTGTCAGTCTTGCAGGAAATCTGTGATCAACGCTTAACCCAGTCCCAGGCTGCTCAGCTAATTCATATCTCAGAACGTCAGATCAGACGCTTACTGCAGAAATACAAAGCTCAAGGTCCCTCTGCATTAGCCCATGCCGGTCATGGCCAAATTAGCAATTCCAAACTTCCTGAAGAACTCAGACTCAAGTGCCTCAATATTGTTTCTGACCAACTCCATGGTTTCGGACCCACTTTAGCGCATAAAAAGCTCACTACCGTACATGGATTCGATCTTTCAGTAGAAACCCTGCGTTCTTGGATGATTTCAGCTGACTTATGGATTCCTCGATCCAAGCGCCTGAAACGCCCGTATCAGCCTCGTTACAACCGGGATTGCTTTGGTGAACTGATTCAAATTGATGGCTCACACCATGACTGGTTTGAAGGACGCGCTGCTAAATGCTGTCTGCTGGTGTTTATCGATGATGCTACAGGAAAATTGCAGCATTTACGCTTCTGTGAATCAGAATCAACCTTTGACTATATGATTTCGACACGCCTGTATGTCGAACAGCATGGCAAACCTTTAGCATTTTACAGCGATAAACATTCAGTGTTTAGGGTGAATCAAAGCAGTAAGAAAGACACCAAGATTACCCAGTTTGGACGTGTACTCAGCACCCTAAATATCGATATCATCTTCGCCAATTCACCACAGGCCAAAGGCCGTGTGGAACGTGCCAACAGAACCCTTCAGGGCCGTCTGATCAAGGAGATGCGCCTGGAAGGCATCTGTTCGATTGAGCAAGCGAATGCCTGGCTACCCTGCTTCATTGAGCAGTTCAATCTGAACCGTACCGGGTTTGTCGGAGACTTTTTTATTTAAGTTAGGCCACCTGACCTAACGGATTAATCTTATCATAGTACATTGCTTCAAACTCAAAAGGCGATACATAACCCAGTGCACTGTGTACACGCTTTTTGTTGAACCAATCTACCCAATTTAATGTCGCAAGTTGTACATCCGCTAAACCTTGCCAATCTGCTTTTAAATATTCAATCACCTCTGTTTTGTATAAGCCATTCACCGTTTCAGCCAAAGCATTATCGTATGAATCACCAGTTGTACCGACTGATGCTCGTAAATTTGCTGCTTCTAAACGATTGGTATAGCGAATCGAAAGATATTACACACCCCTGTCGGAATGATGAATCACATTCTTTGGCATGCCTCGATCGTGCAATGCTTGCTCAAGTGCATCGAGCACCATATCTGTATTCATCCGTGTAGATACTTTCCATCCAACAATTGCTCGTGAGAACACATCAATAATAAAGGCGGTATAGACCCAGCCTGAATGAGTTTGAATATACGTAAAGTCACTGACCCATAATTGGTCAGGTCGATCAGCAGTAAAATTACGTTTCACTAAATCATCTGCTCGTTTTTGATCATCTCGGTTGCGGGTAGTTTGTTTGTTCTTACCACGCCAAACACCTTGTATATCTAGCTTCTGCATCAATCGAGCAACTGTACAACGTGCAATCACATAGCCTTCACGTTTCAATTTTTGCCAAACTTTACGTACACCATATCGACCTAAACTTTCCTTCCAAATTCGTTTAATTTGTTCAGCATGATGCTCATCATGTAGATCTCGTTTCGCTCGATGTTCTGGATTGTCAGCGAGATCTAAAGTTCGGTAATAGGTTGAAGCTGCGATCGGTAAAATCCTACAAATCGCATCAACACCATATAAGTCTTTATTGTTATGGATGAAATCCACCATTATTTGTGTGGGCGGTCGAGCTCCGCCTGGGCGAAAAAAGCGGCTGCTTTACGTAGAATTTCATTGGCACGCTTTAATTCTTTAATTTCACGTTCCATTTGCTTCATTTTTTCTTGATCAGATATCTGTTGTACTTTAATAGGATTTTGCTGATCTAAATGCTTTTGATGCCAGGCACGTAGTGTTTCAGGAGTACAGCCAATTTTAGGAGCAATTGCTGTGATTGCAGCCCAATTCGATGGATAATCTTTCTCGGATTCAATCAATAATTGAACCGCTCTTTCTCTGATTTCAGGGGTATATTTTAATTTTGTCATCGGGGTAGTCTCTCAGAATATTGACTCTCCGACAAACCCGGTACGGTTCAATCTCAAGTTTGCAAAGATGGCCTTTAATCCCAAGGATCTGCATCGGACTGTCATTGAAACAGCCGAAGAAATGGTACTGTAGCCATTGAATATCAGGAAAGAAAAATCAATTACAGCATCTTCGATAAATTAAGTCAGCTCAATCAACGAGAGATCGTTGAGAATAAACGTTTGGGTTCTGTGCTGGCACATATTCAACAACAGCATGAACAATTGGAACAACAAAACAAACGCAATCGTTCTCAAAAGATGCCACGTAGACGAGCACAGAAAACAGCGATTGAACAACGAAATCTGAATCCTGTGCTTGACTTGGAAATGTCCATATAGGACATTTCTATTTGGTTATTAGGTAGGACATTTCTACTTGGGAATAACAAAAATATAATTTGCTTTATATAAGTGTTGCTTAGACAACTCAACTTTTCATACAGAGCATCAATACCAACGTATCTTTTACAGATATAAAAAAAGAGCTTGTAATAGCTCTTTCATAAAAATTCAGAGATACTAGTTCTTCAAGAATTCTTCTATATGTCGAATAACATCTTGTGGTTTCTCTGCATGCAACCAATGTCCCGTACCTTCAATCACCTCAATTTTAGATTGCTTAAACTGACGTTGAATTGCCTCAAAATATTCAGGTTTAGATACGTAATGCGATAACCCGCCACGCAAAAACAATGCTGGCGTGTCGACTGGTAAAATCTCTTCCCAATTTAAAATATCATCATAATGTTCATATAAGGCATCCACATTGAATCGCCATTCACCCTTATTAAAGGATTTCATTAAAAACTGAATCACCATATCTTCTTGGATAAATTCACGCATGATTACGGTTGCCTCAGTACGTGAATTTGGTTTTTGCTCAGCAACCGCTTTTAACGCTTTAAAAATATTGTCATGATGCCTTTGCAAATATTGAACTGGTGCCATATCCAGCACAATCAATTTCTGAACAGCATCACGAGCTAGATCAGCAAGTTTCATTGCGATTTTTCCACCCATGGAATGACCAATCACAATAAATTTTTCAATATTCAAACTTTGTAATGTTTCCAATACATCACTTGCCATAGCCTCATAATTTAAGCTTTCACTATGCCCTGACTGCCCATGATTTCTCACATCAAGCTGAATGACTGAATGTGTTTGAGCAAAATGCCGACCCAATATACCTAAATTGGTTAAGCTCCCAAATAATCCATGAATTAACACAATGGTTGGTTCAATTGAAGTTGGGTGAGCTTGATAATCATAATGAAGTAGCATTTTTGAGAATTCCGTGATGACTTTCCTTTTGTAGATTAAGTTGGGTCATAATGGGAATTAATCAAATGATTTTCATAAAAATTATAATTTTTGCTTAGGCTAAATATCTGATTAACTCACACTATTTTTAATAAAATTAATTAAGAAATACTTTATAAAATCTATATTTACACAGATGTAAGCCCGATAAAATTGCAATAAACTCTTTTATTATTAATTTCATATTTATAACTTTTTATTTAGTTTGTTTTGCACTGGCACAAAATACAGAAGTCGTCATACCTGAATTTGTTAAACTCTCCTGCTGTCGTGATAAATAGCTTTCCGCCACGATTTTCATCATCGGTGCCATATTTAAGTTAATATTTTCTTCGGATGTCGCTTTGATATTTTCATACGCCTTCAAGCGTAAGCAAAATGCTTCACGCTGAGCCGAAGCGCTCGTATCTGGATTAGACTGATCTAAAATAGGTTTTGTTTCGTTGACAATTTTGGTTTGAACATCAATGAATTGATCATATTCAGCCTGTGTTAGTTGAACTGCATGTACAGACAGACTGATCAACATACTCAAGCTTAAACCTAGTTTAGACCATGACAAAATCATTTATGCGCCTTCTTTCCAAACATCTTCATAATCATCACCATCGATCATAAAGCGGAAACCTTGTTCAAGCGCCAAGTATGGAAGCACGTCTGGAATAATATCTTGAAGCTCACGTACAGTCATTGTTTCAAAGGCTTCTTCATTTGAAACCTGTTCACCGCCATAAATGAACCAACTGACATTTTGTTCGCCTTCAGGCTGTTTACGAATACCTACGATTGGATCTTGTTCCAAAGTATTCACGGCAACTGCAACGACATCGTCCCCACTCACTTCAATATATGCAGAACCAACTTCTTCACATAGAAGTTTTTGCTCTGCAATGAGCTCTTGCAATGGAGATAATTTTTGCGTGTTTTTTGACATTGATTGAATACTCAGAAACTTTATAAAACGCAGCTAGTTTAGCTTAAATTGAGCCGTTATAAATGTTGTTTTATCTTGTTTTTAAGATTCACTGCCTGAGTTGCTCAAGCAGTGAATAACATCATTTTTATTTGAATACTTTGAAACGCGCTTCGTCTGCAATGTAGTCTTTAGCACGTGCTTCGCCTTCGACAGAACCAAATACAAGCTGTGCACGTAATTTCCAAGTTGCTGGAACATTCCATTCGCTATGTACTTGCTCGTCTACAATTGGGTTGTAATGCTGTAAAGATGCGCCTAAACCTTCAGTATGCAATGCTGTCCACGTTGCGAATTGCGCAATTGCAGTTGAATGTTCACCCCAAATTGGGAAGTTCTCAGCATACGATGGGAATTGTTCTTGCAAACCTTTAATCACCTCTTGGTCTTCAAAGAATAAAACTGTACCTACGCCTGCTGCAAACGTTGCCATTTTTGCAGCTGTTTTTGCAGCACCTTCTTCATCTTTTGCATAAGATTTTAGTTTATCCGCTACAAAGCCCCAGAATTTTTCATGTTCTGTATTAAACAAAATTACAGCACGTGATGATTGTGAGTTAAATGACGATGGGCTTTGCTTAATCGCGTTTTGAATCAAATCAGTTAGGTATTCTGGCGTTTGTTCAACGTTCTTACCAATTGCATAAATTGTACGGCGTTTAGTTATTAAATCTAAAAACTGATTCGACATTCTTGGAAATCCTTGGATATATCTTCGGGAAAATTTGAACCTTCACATTTATTTGTGTAGAAATACTTAACTTAATTTCTTGCACAAATATAAGTGTTACGGTGTATATACCTTATGAAAAATGCTCTTAAATAGCCATGCAGTTTTATAGATAAGTTTATGCAAATGTTGAATATATCGTGCTTTTTTAATCATTTTTTATACAAACTATCTTTTT
Source organism: Acinetobacter sp. NCu2D-2 (assembly GCF_001647675.1). Lineage (NCBI taxonomy): Bacteria > Pseudomonadati > Pseudomonadota > Gammaproteobacteria > Moraxellales > Moraxellaceae > Acinetobacter > Acinetobacter sp. NCu2D-2. Next base: position 1,243,384 of record NZ_CP015594.1, on the reverse strand, counting down.
AAAGATCATTGCTGCTGATCTTAAGCATAAAAAAAGCCCTCCACTTTGGAGGACTTTTTATTTAATCTTTACAGGATTAAAACTTCGCATTTAACACTTGGTTAGACACTTTAGATTTCCATAAATCACGCAGTGTTGGCAGATAGAACTTCTCACCAAGCTCTACCAATTCAGCATCGATCGATGCATGAACATCATGCATAAATAGATAATCTAATTCTACAGAACTCAGCTTCATGTGTTTCTTTTGGTATTCACGACGTTTTTGCTGAGCATTTTTAATTAAGTTATCTGCAAATGCTTTGTCTTTGTACTGAACAATCGCATTTAAACGAAGCTCGATTACGCCCCAACCTGTCAAAAACATTTGGAAAGTTTCAAAGTCTTTCGTTGTCGATTCCCAAGACATTTCTTCAAGGTTTTCGTTCTCAGGAAGAACAGGTAAAAGAAGTTCCATAATGGATGGGAAAATCTTTTTAAAATTCAAAATAAATTTAACAGGATGCTCACCTGGATAATCTTTGAACTGAACCTTTTTTTGAACATCTGTTAAATATACATCAAGCATTGAAAATTTCCGTAGATTGGCCGCTACACGGGAGATTATCTGTTTATAGAGATAAAGGTGCGGCAATGAATAGCAAAAGCTATTTTACCAAGTATGGCAGGTTATTCAATCTTGCTAATACAATTAAAATTTCTCATTTCAATAATAGAAGCCTGATTTATAAAACAACAGCAATTTGTCTACTCATTTTTTTCAAAAAAAAGACTAATAGTTTAATATTTATATTTAAAAAAACTGTTTGTTCCATCGAATAAGAAAAAATATTGCACGATTTTAGGTAAACTAAGTGTATCTCACATGGAATATACAATAGTTTTTTACTGATGAATTTTCGCTACGATATTAATGGACTTCGTGCAATAGCTGTTTCAGCTGTTGTTATTTTTCACTTTAATCCGAATTGGCTACCTGGAGGATTTGCAGGAGTAGATGTTTTCTTTGTCATTTCTGGATTTTTGATGACATCAATTATCTTTAATGAATTAGATAAAAACTCTTTTAATCTATTTAAATTTTATAATTCACGTGCTAATCGAATTATTCCTGTATTAGCAGCTATGTCTGTTTGTTTACTAATCTTTGGTTGGTTTTACTTAGCACCAAATGATTATAGTAATTTAGGTCGGCAAATTGAGAAAACTTCTTATTTCACTTCAAATATTCTCTTTTCGAGAGGTGGAGGATATTTTGATACAGCAGAACACACGAAATGGTTACTACACACTTGGTCACTTTCCGTTGAATGGCAGTTCTATATTTTATTTCCTGTTATTATCATTTTACTTAATAAGTATTTAAACTTAATGCAAATCAAACGGGTAATATTGGCTTTATTTTTAGCCAGCTTTATTTACTGCATCTATGCCACATATAAAGATAGTAAAACAGCATATTTTGTTCTTACAAGTCGGGCATGGGAAATGCTTTTAGGTGGATTAGCTTTTTTATATCCATTGTCATTCAAGAACAATATAAACCGAATTGTATTACAATATTGTGGTTTAATATTAATTATTTCATCTTATTTCTTTATTTCAAAAAATATGCCATGGCCTGGTTATATGGCATTAATCCCAGTGTTAGGTTCATATTTAATTATATTAAGTCACTATCAAAATAATATCATTCTTAATAATGCTATGACAAATAAAATTGGTCAATGGTCATACTCTATTTATGTTTGGCATTGGCCATTAGTCGTTTTTGGATTCTACTTTGCAATTGTAGATTGGTGGATGTTGGGGATTCCTCTTTCAATTCTATTAGGTTTTTTAAGCTATAATTTCATTGAAAAAATTAATTTTCCTCGTTTTAATTCATGGAAAGATATTCTAAAAGTAAAACCTTTTTATCTTTTCTTATTCATTTTTATAAGTGGTTATCTTGTAAAAGATACTGATGGCTTCAAAAACCACTATTCGAAAGAAGTGCTTGAAATTATTGAGCCTGCTAGAATAGATTTAAAACAGGAATGTGAAACTTCATCAGTTAATTCAAAGCTTACGAATTGTACGATTGGTAATAAAACTAATATTAAAGCTATTATAGTCGGTGATAGCCATGCTTCCTCATTATTACCTAATCTAACTTCTAAGATAAATTTGCATAAAGAAGGAATTCTATCAATCTCTACACCAGGTTGCCCCTTCATCTTAAATGCACATTTCAATAGTACTTATAATTATTGTGATGAAGTCAATAAAATACGATTTGATTATCTATCAAATATAAAAGACACCCCTATTATTTTGGTCAGCCGATATCTACAGAGAATGGAAGGAGAAAATGATCCTAGTAAAGAAAATAAACAAATTATCTACTTTACTGAAAAGCACGAAAATAAAAATCTTAAATATGAGTATTTTGAAACGAATTTTGAAAAAACAATTTGCGGGATTTCAAAGCAAAACCCTGTTTTTGTAGTGCAAAGTATTCCTGAACAAGGAAAAAACGTACCTCAAGTTATGGCTAAAAATTTAATTTTAAAGGTTAATCAAGATGAGATAGGGATATCAAAAATCGAATATGAAAAAAGATCTAATAAAATAAACAGAATACTTGAATCTGTTGCTAGTAAATGTGGTGCTAAAATTTTATCCCCTGCTAAAATTTTATGTAAAACTGGAACATGTATTTCAAACTATGATGGGCATCCGCTATACAGTGATGGTGATCATATAAATCAATATGGTAATAAAATCCTAGCACCAATGTTTGACAATATTATAAATTAAACTTTATAAAGCCCTCAATCGAGGGCTTTATGTATAACTTTAAATCACTTCACATTTGCTGAAACCATCTTCTCAGGTCTAACGACTTCATCAAACTGTTCAGCAGTCACCAAACCAAGTTCTACAGCCACCTGTTTCAGTGTTTTATTTTCCTTATAGGCCGTCTTAGCAACCTTTGCAGCATTTTCATAACCAATGACTGGGTTTAACGCAGTGACTAACATTAAAGAGTCATGCAAGTAATGATTAATTTGCTCGCGATTGGGTTCAATACCGACGGCGCAATGATCATTAAAACTATTACATGCATCTCCTAAAAGTTGGATCGACTGTAAAAGATTAAATGCAATCACAGGCATAAACACGTTTAGTTCAAAGTTACCTGAAGCTCCTGCAACATTAATGGTCGTATCATTTCCTAGAACTTGAGCCACAACCATCGTCATTGCTTCACTTTGAGTTGGGTTCACTTTACCCGGCATAATGCTTGAGCCTGGTTCATTTTCAGGAATACGAAGCTCACCAAAGCCACAACGTGGACCACTCGCTAACCAACGAATATCATTTGCGATTTTATTTAAACTTACAGCAAGTGTTTTTAAAGCACCTGAAGCAAATACGGCGGCATCTCGACCAGCTAAAGCTTCAAATTTATTTGGAGCAGTTACAAATGGCAGATCAGTTAAATCCGCTAAGGTTTTCGCAGCTTTAACCGCATAGTCAGGATGTGCATTTAAACCTGTACCCACTGCAGTACCACCCAAAGGCAATTCATATAAGCCCTCGAGTGCTTGATTTAAACGTTTTAAAGCATGCTCGAGCTGTGACACATAACCGCTAAACTCTTGCCCTAAGGTCAGCGGAGTCGCATCCTGTAAATGAGTACGTCCAATTTTCACAATATCGGAAAATGCTTCAGATTTTGCTTTTAAAGTATCCCGTAGACGGGTCACGGCCGGAATCAAAAGTTCATTGATCTGTAGACTTGCAGCGACGTGAATTGCGGTTGGAAATGAGTCATTGGTTGACTGGGCACGATTGACATGATCATTTGGATGTACAGGCTTTTGTGAACCTAAAGGATTGCCCAATTTTTGATTAGCAATATTGGCAATAACTTCATTACAGTTCATATTACTTTGCGTGCCTGAACCGGTTTGCCAAACCACTAAGGGAAATTGGCTATCCCATTGACCAGAAATCACCTCTTCAGCAGCACCAACAATGTAATCTGCAAGTTCTTGCGGAATTTGATTTAACTCAGCATTGGTTAATGCAGCCGCTTTTTTAACTAAACCCATTGCACGGATCATTGGACGAGGTAAACGCTCTTGTCCAATTTTAAAGTTCTGCAAACTACGCTGTGTTTGTGCACCCCAAAGTGCTTCGCTTGGTACCGCGACTTCACCCATCGTGTCATGTTCAATACGTGTTTGCATTTTTAGTTCACCTCAAGTCTTTATTTAGGATTTATCTTCCCTTCTATATTTCGATCTTATGTGAAAGATATAATATTGTAAATGATACTTATTATCATTTATTTCGATACGCCTTATTGACCTCTAAGCGTGTTTTGATAAAAACGCCACTCATCTTCAAGCATTTTTCGTATGGAGTGTGTCGGCTTCCACTGTAATAGTTTTTCAGCCTTTTCATTACTTGCACCCAGTTGATCTAACTCCGCACTGGTGTAGTAATGGGCTTCTTCAGTTTTGATGGTCACTTGGGTGACTTCGGCAACTTCATCAAGCAGTTTCTGAATAGACGTCAATTCACCACTGATATTAAATGCTTCACAAGTGTGCTCGTTTTGCTGCATTAACCATTGAAGTGACTTCAAAACGGCGTCACAACAATCTAATACATGTAAAAAGCTGCGCTCTACAGTTTGGTCTTCAGTTTTTGCTTGTTGGCGAAGTTCAATCGCATCACGTTGCAATGCCCCAACTTGTAAAGCCAACGGAATAATATTTTTAGGTAATGGAGGAACCCATTCGCCCAAGACACCATGTTCAAAAGCACCCGCAATATTGGAAAGTCGTAGAATTGCTATTTTCCATTCACTATCCGTTCGTGCAGTATCGCGAATAATTTCTTCAACCATCTGCTGAGATTTCACATACGGATTTGGATAGGTGTAATTAAATTCTTGTGTTTCATCAAGTGTAGTACCTGATTGACCATAGACTGCTAGACTAGATAAATGCACTAAATGACGAATACCTGTACGTTGCATCGCGCGCATTAAACTCATGATGCAACTGACATTATCATTATAATATTCAAGAGGTTTTAACACAGATTCTTCTAGTGATTTAAAGCCTGCCGTATGAATCACAGCTTGGATGGAATGTTGCTCAAAAACTTTATTTAATGCAGGCGTATTTCGAACATCGACCTTCACAAAAGGCACATACATACCTGAGATATATTCGAGACGTTCGAGGGTTTGTAAACTGGCATTGGATAAATTATCCACCACAATGACCTCTAGCCCTTGTGCCAACAGGCTTAAAGTAATATGTGAACCTAAAAAGCCTAATCCACCCGTCACTAAAATCATTGTATACTACCTTCTTATTATGTAGCCCAGATCATATTGATCCAGCCTGTAGTGAATTCCATGAGCACACTAATCCTGATTACCTCCGCACCTAGTTCTATACATGCATGGCATGCTTTAGGTTTAGCACAAGCCTTACAAAAGAAAAAAGAAGATTTTCGTGTTTTCTTTTATCAGGACGGTGTATCAGTCGCTAATTCACTACAATGGGTGCCTGATGATCAACGCCGATTGACACAGCAATGGCAATCTTTAGAAATTCGACTGCCTGTATGTGTCAGTGCTGCATTAGCACGAGGCATTACCGATGCAGAAAATGCACAACGTCATAACATTCAACAACATAATCTTGCTGAAAAATTTGAGTTGGTCGGTTTAGGTGAACTTGCAGATGCTGTTCAATCCGCCCAACGTCTTATTCAATTCTAATGCTTATGTTTTTGTGAATTGTTGCTTTTAAAAGGTAAATTGTGTGAAATCTGTACTCGTCATTCTAACCCAAGCCAACCTCACCAGCTTGCAAGTACATGAAAGTTTGTCTGCGACCATGGTTCTTGCAACCTTCGGTGCTGAAGTCAAAGTTTTACTACAAGGTGCTGCACTTAGCTTGTTAAAGTCAGACTTAGCGTTTGACCAAGTGAAACATGCATTTAAGATCGCTTCAAATATGGTCGACAGTTTTGAGTTTTATGATTTAACACCACTCTATGTTGAAGATCAGTTTCAAAACCATCCATTCGTGAAAGATAGCGAACAAGAGATTGAATTTGTTCAACTTGATAGCGCTTTTATCCAAAAATTTGATCACGTGCTGTATTGGTAAGATGCTATAGGTCTATATATGTCAAATCCAACACTTTATTTAATTCAATCCCAATACGGCGCAACAGCTGCTGTCCTTAAACAGTTAAAACAAATCTTTAGCAGCAATGATCAAGTTGTATTTATGGGTGAATCAGTCCTTGTCTTAAATGATCTACAAGGCTTAACTGATGCTTTTGCAAAGATTGCTGTATTAGATACAGAGTCAGAGCTCTTAGCTGAACCAATCAACCCAAATATTCAAATCATAAGCTACGATGAATTTGCTGCCTTATGCTTGCAATTCACCCGCTGCATTTCAATGAAATAAGACTGAGTTAGAGTTAAAGATGAATTTAGAATTAGACCAAGATGGTCATTTAGTCGATTACACCATTTGGAATGAAGACGTTGCACAAGTCTTAGCTGAGAGTTTGGAGCTCAAGCTCACACCGTGGCATTTTGAAGTCTTAAATGCAGTACGTCAGTTCTATCAACAGTTTGGTCATTCACCTGCTACACGACCATTGATTAAGTTTCTGATGAAAACTGTAAGTAGCGATATCAATAATGCAGTACTTCAAGAAAAATTTAACACGGGGTTGGTTGCCCGCCATCTTAGTCGATTAGCAGGCATTCCCAAACCACCAAATTGCTTATAAATTTGGATTTATAACTGACGTTGCTCGAGCTGAGTTTGAGCTTGGTTCAAGACTGTATTTAGCTCAGGTAAGACTTTCTTCAAAAACACGATTTGTGCATTGGCTTCTTCTACAGTCACTAAATTGGCACTGACCAACTGTTGTTGCTGCCCTAACATGTGTACCACATGCTCAGCTTTAGGCTTTTGCCCTTTGCTCATGCCTGAAGTCAGTTCTGCAAATGAAGCATATAAACGATCACGTTGTTCAATCAGCTGATTCTGAGTAAGCTGATCCAGTTCAGTATTCGGCATTTGCGCTTGTGCATTGATGACATTTACCTGAGTGTCAGCTAATTGTTCAGCGTCTACATTCATTTCATCATCAGTCTGCTGAGTATAAATGACCTCTCGGACTTGATAACCGATGAGCATTAAGACTACTACAAGAAACAAGGCAATCACGGCATATTTCTGCGATGATTTATCCATATCATTTCTCCTGAAAGTGTGCCTTCAGTTAAGACACACTCATATCCTGACAGTCTTCTTAAGGTGTAGACCAATCTGCAGGTGCATAACCAATACGTACACGCTGTGGATGATTGCCCACTGGTACGCTCAAGACTTTATTACCTGTTTCAAAATCAATCACCGTTACAACATCAGTTTGGCTTTCTGAAATGATACAGCTCTTGCCATCTGGACTGCGTGTTGCCCAATAAGGCTTGCCCGCTGGAATAAGCTTTTTCGCAGTCAGTGTTTTACGGTCTACAATCGTTGCATAATCGTCCATCGTACCGGCAACACAGAGTTTTTCACCATCCGCACTGATGGATAAACCATGGTGACGAGAGTCATTCACCCATTTGGTACGATCACTTGGAATTGTCGTGCTACCCGGTAACTGACCAATCCTTGTCACCTTGTTTTGGTTTAAGTCGTATTCCACCAAGCCATTAAAGAATGACACTTGTGCATAGAGTTTGGTTTCATCCTTACTAAACACCATTGGGCGCACAGAATTCGATAAATCCTTACGACCAAATGCATCTAAAGCAGGTCTAAAATCAATTTTGCGTAGTACTTTATGTGTTTGAGCATCGGCAATGGTAATTAAACGCTTACCCTTGGTGAAATCCTGCCAGCTTGCATCCATTGCTGTTTCAACATTACCAATCGCAGAATTTAGAATCTTTTTCCCACCATCGAAATAGATATTTTCATGTGGCTTATCACCTGTGGCAAAGCGACCTAATTCTTTACCAGTATGAATATCAAGTACATGAACAACATTGCCAGAGGATGCTGATACTGCAACACGTTGACCATCCGGTGAAACCGCCATATGGTCTGCGCGGAAGCCTTCTACTGGTGTACGCCAGTTAATTTTTCCCGTTTTGATATTAATTGAAACCACATCAGCAAAACTTGGGCGTGATGCAACCACAGACTGGCCATCTGGTGTGGAATACATATCATCTACCAATTGGTCGTTTCCTTCACCTGCAGTCGCTTGGATGTAAGTGTAGGCAATCAATTTAATAGGATTTAAATGAATTTCCTTAAGGCGCTCTTTACGATCTGGAATCATATTAATGACACCAATTTTGCCAAAATCGCCCGATGGACGAATGACCGTCACAGTACCATCCCAGTTATTTCCTACAAAAAAAACTTGCTGGCTATTTGGCGGTTGCGGTAATGTCGCTGCATCCGTATGACCGACTGTCATCGCTGTGACGGAAGCGATTGCAGCCATCCCCAACATCATACGATTAAACACATTATTATTTAAATTCATGGATATGCTCCGCATTATCTTTGTTTTTGTTTTATATGTAATAAAGCCAAACACCTTTCCTTGATGTTTAGCTCAAACAATATACAAATGTATAAATAATTTTGCAGCGCTTTCCGACCAAAGCAAAAACTTAACGTCGGCCTGATATTTTCATTTTATTTCAAAAGCTTATATTTAAAAAATAGGATTATTCATCCACAATATCTACAAAAGATGCTGACAGTACATCGGATAAATCTTGTGGCTTTAAGCCAATGTCTAAACCACGCTTACCACCACTGACATACATTTTCTCAAGTGTTTCAGCCGATGCATCTATCACTGTTTTTAAACGTTTCTTTTGTCCAATCGGACTAATTCCACCAACCAAATATCCTGTTAAGCGTTCTGCGTGTTTTGGGTCTGCCATTTGTAGTTTTTTACAGCCAAATGCATGCGCCACTTTCTTGAGGTTTAATTGATGATGGACAGGTAAAATTGCGACAAAATATTGTTTTTCGTCCGTGACCAATAATGTTTTAAACACTTCATGGACATGTAGACCTAATTTTTCTGCCGCTTCCAAACCAAAACTTTTGGCATTTACATCATGTGTATATTCATGAATGCTGTAATTGATTTTTTTGCTCGATAATAATTTACAGGCAGGAGTCATAATATTTTTCAGCTTAAAAATGACGAATGATCTATTATAGACCTTTCAGAAGTATTTGCATTTACACAACAATTTTCAGATTGCAAGATTTAAACTTCGCTGCTTAAAATATAATCAATTAAAATAAAAGCTCAGATATAACACTAAAATGCCCTCTATATATCAGCTGAAACCTGCATTTCAAAATATGCTCCGACCTTTAGTCAGCGGGATGTATAAACTCGGCATTCAGGCAAATCATGTCACATTGGCAGCTATGTTGTTGTCTGTTGGTTTAAGTGTCGGTCTTTATTGCTATTACTCAAATCATGCAGTGAATTACTGGATCTTATTATTTCCAATTTGGATGCTGATTCGCATGGCATTCAATGCTATAGACGGCATGTTGGCTCGTGAATTTTTGCAGCAGTCCGATTTGGGCGCTTTTCTCAATGAGCTTTGCGATGTCATCTCAGATACTGCCCTATATATTTGCTTAATCGTCATCTCACCCATTCAAGCCCATTTACTGTTATTGCTTTGCTTCCTCGCCGTTCTAACGGAATTTACAGGTGTTACCGCCACACTCATCCATAAACCACGCTGCTATGCAGGTCCAATGGGTAAAAGTGACCGTGCTTTTTGGTTGAGTGCTATCACTATACTGCTTTTAACTTTCGAGCTTTATGGCTTAGCAACTGAACTACAAAGTTTAATTATTAACGGCTTGCTCGCCATCATCAGCATACTTTGCATTTGGACGGTCATTAATCGAATTAGACTTTCATTGGCTTAGATTTTTAAAAATAAGGAATAATGCCATGTATAAAAATAATCAAAATCAATTTATTACACATGATGGCACACCGCTTTTTTACCAACATTGGTCGAGTTCGCACAACCAAAATAATGCTGCTCGAAAAGCAATTTTACTTTTTCATCGCGGACATGAGCATTCAGACCGTATGGCTCACTTAGTCAATGAACTACAGCTTGATGATTTTGATTTTTTTGCTTGGGATGCACGCGGTCATGGCAATTCGCCCGGTGAACGTGGCGATGCACCCAGTTTTTCCGCTTGTGTGAAAGACATTCAATTTTTTGTAAAACATCTACAACAACACTATGGCATTGCACCACAAAATATCGCAGTTGTGGCTCAAAGTGTTGGGGCAGTCTTGGCTGCGACATGGGTACATGACTATGCGCCAAAGATACGTGCCTTATGTTTAGCCTCACCTGCTTTTGATATTAAGTTATATATCCCTTTCGCTAAACAAGGCTTAACCGCGATGCAAAAAATACGCGGTAATTTTTTTGTGAATAGCTATGTGAAAGCGAAGATGCTCACCCATGACCGTGACCGTTCTCAAAGCTACGAGCACGATCCTAAAATTGCCCGAGCGATTTCGGTTCGTATGCTTTTAGGACTCTATGAAGCATCAAAGCGTATCGTGGAAGATGCAGCACATATTTATGTGCCCACTCAAGTCCTCAGTTCAGGTGCAGACTTTGTCGTTCATCAAAAACCTCAAAAGGCTTTCTTTGACAAATTACCCAATCCCTTAAAAGAGTTTCATGTATTAGAGGGTTTCTATCACGATACATTGGGTGAAAAAGACCGTGCTATTGCCGTTGAGAAAATACGGCGCTTTATTCAGCAATGTTTTAAGCAACCCTATACAGCACCTGAGCTGCTTCATGCAGATAAAATTGGTCACAGTTGCGCTGTAGCCGAACAACTATCCACTCATCTTCCAGAAGGCTCTTTAAAGCAGCGTTTCTGGGATTTAACGAAACAGAATTTAAAAATTGGAAGCCATTTTTCTAGAGGCTTAGAAATTGGAGAACAAACCGGATACGACTCAGGCAGTACCCTCGATTTTGTATATCGCAACCAACCTGAAAGTCATAACCTCATCGGTAAATTAATCGACCATTACTATTTAAATGCAATTGGCTGGCGCGGCATTCGTGTGCGCAAGCAACATATTGAACAACTCTTTACGCAATATGCCAACACACTTTTAAAACAAGGCAAAGAACTCCACGTGATGGATATTGCAGCGGGTCATGGCCGTTATATTTTAGATGCAATTCATGCTCTAAGTGTGCCACCAAAATCAGTGACATTACGAGACTACAGTCCGATTAATGTGGAATCCGGTCAAAAATTAATTCGAGAACGCGGACTAAGTGACACCGTTCAGTTTATTCAAGCTGATGCATTTGATGAGCAGTCATTAGCCAGCACTGAACCAAAAGTCAATTTTGCTGTCGTTTCAGGCTTATATGAACTCTTCAGCGACAATGCACTCATTCGTCAATCATTAAGAGGCATCTACCAAGCCATGCAAGATGAAGGTTATCTGTTATATACAGGACAAATTTGGCATCCGCAGCAAGAGTTTATAGCCCGTGCGTTAAGTTCACATCGTCAAGGTCAAGCATGGGTCATGCGCTTACGCTCACAAGCTGAAATGGATGCTCTAGTTGAAGCTGAGGGATTCGAAAAAATTGACCAATGTATCGATGAATTTGGCATTTTCACCGTTTCCGTGGCTCGAAAAATTCAAAAATAATGATTAAAGCAGTATTCAATTATGCAGAATATCGATGATATGCCTCGAGAAAATGGAACATGGAAATATGGTGTTATTATTTTGCTCTTCCTTGCACCTTTCTTCTTTTGGAGCTATGGACTAGCCAATCAATATGCTTCTTCATTAACTCATGTTCCAAGTGTTGTCTTTGCGTGGGAAAAAAACATTCCCATTTGGTCTTGGAGCATTGTGCCTTATTGGTCGATTGATCTGTTTTATGGACTATCACTTTTACTCTGTTGCAATAAATTTGAATTAAAACAACAGAGTTTGCGATTGCTTTTTGCGCAGCTCATTTCAGTTACCTGCTTTTTTATTTATCCACTTGCATTTAGTTTTGAACGCCCGTCTATAGAAGGTTTTTTTGGTCATTGGTTTGATATTTTAATGAGTTTTGACCAGCCTTTTAATCAAGCACCTTCGCTACATATTGTGCTTTTAGTTATCCTTTGGGATTTTTATCGCCGTCATAGCAATGGTTATTTCAAAAATCTAGTCGATATTTGGTCTCTGCTGATTGGGATTTCTGTACTCACTACATGGCAGCATCATTTTATTGATGTTCCTACGGGACTTCTTGTCGGTGCACTCTGTTTATGGCTTTTTCCTATTCACGCTAAAGCACCTTGGCAATCGGGTCTAAAACTGAGTTTAAAACATATCAAACTTGGTCTTTTATATTTAATTGGTGTGATTCTGCTTACTGTACTGAGTCTCCATCTTCAATCTTGGGCACTTTGGCTTCTCTATCCAGCATTTAGTTTACTACTCGTTGCGCTCGCGTACTTTTTTGCGCGTCCACATTTCTTCCAAAAAAATAATCATGGTCGATTTACAAGCGCCTCTTGGATTTTATTTTCGCCTTATATTGCTTTAGCTTGGCTTAATTCACGGATCTGGACACAGAAACATCCTGAAGATTCATATATTATACACTCAGGGAATTTAGCAATTTATCTGGGTCGTCTACCTTCAATTCAACAGAGCTTAGCCTATTCAGCACTTTTTGATTGTTGTGCTGAACTACCTGTTTCTCTTTCTGAACATATGACATCAGATGCTAGTTCTTATTGCCAGTATCTACATTTGGATTTAACTGTAATAGCAGCCAATCAACTTGCTGAGGCTGTAGAACGACTTGATACTCAAATCAAAAATTTAAATTTTAAGCAAGATCCGCAAAAACTATTACTCTTTTGCGCACTTGGCTATTCACGAAGTAGTGCAATCTTATGTGCTTATCTAATAAGTCATGGCGCTATCAGCAGTATTGAACAAGCCATAGCAATGATCTCGCAAGCTCGCCCACATGTAGTACTCAAGCCTGCTCAAATTAAGCAAATACAAATTTATCAGTTAAAACTTAAAGGTCTAGCGCCATGATCACACAAATCAAGACAATGGCAGCACTTTTAAAATCATCACTACCACTACTAATCTCAGGTTATATCGCGTTCTTTTTTACCATCTTGATTATTCTTCTAATGCCCAATTACTGGTGCACGGTATTGATTGTTTCTGTTTTAATCATGTTACTACATCAATACATCTTTATTCGCTTATATTTTGATTTCAATCTCTTACAACACATACCAGAAGAAGCAAATCAGCTCCCGCAATTTACACAAGAATTAGACCAAACCCTGACTACACTCAAATTATTATCCTCAGATAAGCAGAATCGGGATTGGACACTACGTTTAAAGGGTTGCTTGCGATTATTTAAAATCCAAATTATGCTGAATATGATACAGTATGTATTACTCATACTCAGTGTCTGCACTTATAAAAATACGATCTAAAACAATTCAAATTTAATTCACACGAGCAGCGTTCCTATGGCATATAAACCACGCTTTTTATTTCAATCTCTCGCTGCTTTTATTTCTTTTACGATTCGTCGTAGTGCGCGACTGTTAACCGGTGCACGTAGCTTATGGTTTGGCTGTCAACCAGAACTCAAACAACGTATTTATTATGCCAATCATAATAGTCACATCGACTTTATTTTATTGTGGTCTTCTCTCCCAACACCACTGCGTCGTCGAACACGTCCTGTCGCAGCTTCTGACTATTGGCTTAAAGATGGTTTTCGCCGTTTTCTAATTGAAGACACCTTTTCAGGAATTACCATTCAGCGCACGCGAACAGATACACAAGACCCGCTACAAAGTGTCAAAGATGTACTTCAATCTGGTGATTCCATCATTTTTTTCCCAGAAGGAACACGCAACCTTGATGATGATATTGAACTCTTAGCTTTTAAAAGTGGGCTGTATCATTTATATCAAAATCATCCTCATGTCGAAATTATACCTGTTTGGATTTCAAATTTAAAAAGAGTCATGCCTAAAGGCGCACTTATTCCTCTTCCTCTATTATCAACAGTTAGTTTTGGGCAACCCTTAGCCGTTTCCCAAGATATGGATAAAGCATTATTTTTAGAGTTGGCTAGAAAACAACTTTTGGCATTAAAAGAAGTGGAGTATTTATAAGATGACCAATCATCAATCCACTTTTCTACTGTTTGCTATATTTGCGGTCATTCTGATTATTGCCTCAACGATTGCATCTATTATCCGCCGCAAACACAAAGTTCAGCCTTCACCTGTCGTGGAAAATCTCGTTGCCCGAATTAATGCTTGGTGGGTGATGCTGATTGTCTTGGGGATTGCCATTTTCTTAGGTAAGGCAGCTTTTATTATTTTGTTTGGGCTGATTTCGCTCTTTGCTCTCAGAGAATTTATCAGTTTATTGCCTACACGGATGGGAGATTATCTCCCACTTCTGATCGCTTTTTATTTTGTTATTCCTTATCAATATTATTTGGTCTATATAGATTGGTACGGGTTGTATTCAATCTTTATTCCCCTTTATGTATTTTTATTGCTACCCATTGCCAGCTTAAAAACTGAAGACACGATGCGTTTTCTTGAGCGTTCGTCAAAAATCCAATGGGGTTTAATGGTTAGCGTGTTCTGTATTTCGCACGTTCCCGCATTACTCAATCTCAAATTACCTGGCTTTGAGGGTGAAAAAATTTGGTTGGCGATTTGGCTCATTATGGTGGTGCAAGCCTCAGACGTATTGCAGTATGTCTGCGGTAAATTATTTGGCAAACACAAAGTCGCACCTCGGCTTTCTCCCTCTAAAACGATTGAAGGACTTTTAGGCGGTATATTACTTGCGACGCTACTCGGTGTGGCAATGTCATGGCTGACACCTTTTAACTATCTTCAAGCTGCAGGTATTGGATTAGTCATTTGTATTTTTGGTTTTTTTGGTGGCTTAGTCATGTCAGCAATCAAACGCGACCGCGGGGTCAAAGATTGGGGACAAATGATACAAGGACATGGTGGAATGTTAGATCGTATAGATTCTATTTGTTTTTCTGCACCGATCTTCTTTCATATCCTACGTTACTGGTGGTCTTAGTCTATTGCTACTTCAAAATTTCAACAGCTTATGCCACCTATAAAACATTGACCCGTTAAATTGTTTTGTATGAAGTGAAATAAAATGAACATTGAGTTGGCTTAAATAAAAATTAAGTTCTTAAATACAAAATAAATAAAATTGTCTGGAACTCATGAAATTGCTCACAAGAACAAAGTAAGTATTTTAGAACCAGAATTAGATTCACCAGTATTTCATAATTTATAGAATATATTTTATTTTCAAATATTTAATTTAAATGAAAGCATATCCTTATCTTTATTTTATCTGTATTTCAATTTTTTTAAGCATTGTAAAATTTGTGACGAACTGACAAAAATATATTATTCAAAGACAAATTGTCGTGCTAATCTGATCAAAATAAAAACAGTTAGGATGTTTTAGGTTCGTTTCATTTCTTTAGTTACAAAAATGCGATTAAACCTTTTTGCCAATCCTGCTTACAATACATAAACAATGCAAATTAGAAGAAATGTCATTTTTTAACATTGCTAAATCGCTGCAAGTTTTTCATTATAGTGTCCACATTTTGCAGTTAATTTCTTAACCACTTATAAGAAATTTTCGAAAAAACCTCGATTTTTGTGCAATAATGATCAAACTTTGCAAGCATCTTGCAAAGTTTCATTAACAATTTCTTATTGGAGCATGCTGAATGAGTTCGACCATTTTGGTCATTCATGGACCGAATCTTAATTTGCTAGGACAGCGAGAACCGGA
Source organism: Acinetobacter sp. NCu2D-2 (assembly GCF_001647675.1). Classification (NCBI taxonomy): domain Bacteria; kingdom Pseudomonadati; phylum Pseudomonadota; class Gammaproteobacteria; order Moraxellales; family Moraxellaceae; genus Acinetobacter; species Acinetobacter sp. NCu2D-2. Next base: position 1,227,361 of record NZ_CP015594.1, on the reverse strand, counting down.
AGTTTATGGTCACCTAACTCTAGATGATATCAATCAGCAGCTTGTCTCTCAGGCGAATCAAGCCCAAATTTCTCTTGATACGTTCCAAAGTAATTGGGAAGGTGCGGTTGTAGACCGTATCCACCAAGCACAAAAAGATGGCGTTGAATACATCATTATTAATCCAGCAGCATTAACACATACCTCTGTTGCTGTACGTGATGCTCTACTTGGCGTAGCAATTCCATTTATCGAAGTGCATTTATCCAATGTACATGCACGCGAAGCATTTCGTCATCACTCGTATTTGTCCGATAAAGCGATTGGTGTGATCTGTGGTTTAGGTGCAAAAGGTTATGTAGCCGCACTCGACTACGTCATTGAAAAAATTCAATCTTCTAAGCAATCTTAATTAGGAATACTGTCTCATGGATATCCGTAAAATCAAGAAACTCATCGATTTGATGATTGAATCTGACTTACAGGCGATCGAAGTTAAAGAAGGCGATCAATCGATTGCATTAACTCGTCGTAATCCAGTTGTTGCAGCAGCTGTTCCTGCAATGCCTGCACCAGCTGCTGATGTCCCTGCAGCAAAATCACCACGTGGTGCTGTGGAAAAATCTCCGATGGTTGGTGTGTTCTATGCAGCACCAAGTCCAGGCGAAGCAAATTTTGTTAAAGTTGGTCAAACTGTTGCGGCAGGTGAAACCCTCGGTATTATCGAAGCAATGAAAATCATGAACCCGATTGAAGCAACTCAAAGCGGCGTGATTGAAGAAATTTTAGTGAAAAACGGCGAAGTGATTCAATTTGGTCAACCACTTTTCCGCTACCGCGCCTAATCACCTCGGGGATTTAAAATGTTGCAAAAAGTTTTAATTGCAAACCGCGGTGAGATTGCATTACGCATTACCCGTGCTTGCAAAACTTTGGGTATTAAGACCGTTGGTGTCTACTCAGATGCAGACAAAGATCTCATGCATTTACGCTTCTGCGATGAAGCGGTATGTATTGGTCCGGGTGCAAGTAGCGATAGCTATTTGAATATTCCAGCCATTATCACAGCGGCAGAAATCACAGGGGCGGATGCCATTCACCCTGGTTATGGTTTCCTATCAGAAAATGCTGAATTTGCTGAAATTGTCGAAAACTCTGGCTTTATCTTTATTGGTCCACGTCCTGAACATATTCGACTAATGGGGAACAAAGTTTCTGCTATTACCGCGATGCGTAAGGCAGGTGTTCCTACAGTTCCAGGTTCTGCTCATGCAGTGACAACCAACAATGCGGTGGCTGAAGCAAAACAAATTGGCTTCCCATTAATCGTGAAAGCAGCTTCTGGTGGTGGTGGTCGTGGTATGCGTATTGTTGAACGCCTCGATACCCTACTTGAATCTGTTCAAGCAGCACAACGTGATGCTGAAATGTGGTTCGGCGACGACACCGTGTATATGGAACGTTTCCTCCAAAAACCACGCCACGTTGAAGTGCAAATTTTAGGTGATGGTAATGGTCATGCAATTCACTTGTACGATCGTGACTGTTCATTACAGCGCCGCCATCAAAAAGTGCTTGAAGAAGCACCAGCTCCAAACCTACCTGAAAAAGCGCGTGCAGATATTTTAGAAGCCTGCGTGAATGCATGTAAGATGATGCAATACCGCGGTGCGGGTACTTTCGAATTCTTATTTGAAGATGGTGAATTCTTCTTTATTGAAATGAATACACGTGTTCAAGTTGAACACCCTGTAACTGAAATGGTAACAGGCGTTGATATTATTGAACAACAGCTTCGTGTTGCAGCAGGTCTAGGTCTGAATATCGAACAAGACGATATTAAGTTACATGGTCACGCGATCGAATGTCGTATCAATGCTGAAGATCCTTCAACATTTATGCCATCACCGGGTAAGATTGAAAGCTTCTACGCCCCAGGCGGTGCAGGTATTCGTTTAGATTCACATATTTATCCAGGTTATAGCATTCCACCGTATTACGACTCTATGATTGCAAAACTTATTGCACATGGTAAAGATCGTGAAACGTCTATTGCCCGTATGAAACAAGCATTAGATGAGATCATTTTGACAGGAATCAAAACCAATATTCCACTTCATAAAGATCTTATTCTTCAAGATGAAAACTTCTGTGCACAAGCAATGGATATCCATTATCTTGAAACACATTTGTTAAAGCAACTTGAAGGTGCTGAAGAAAAATCTTAATTTTTCTTTATATAAAAACCGCTGATGATCAGCGGTTTTTTATTGGAATACTTAAGGTAAAACACGCTTTAGCGTGGCAAAACACTGTTCGCCTTTTTCATTCACACAAAAATCAATCGTGGTTGGATTTTTCCATTTGACGAAATATTGACTGATTTCCCCTGTTTGGTCTTCCTGATTTCCAGAGCAGTCTTTTTCATTGTTGTCATATTTAACTTGTAATACTAATGCTGGGATTTCTTGGGTTGGATCCGATACAGGTTGATAGTTATAGATACCTGATGACCATTCTTCGCCACTCTTAATAATTACACTGTTATTCGCTTTAAAATTGTAGTACTCAATACATTGATTATTTGGCTTAATTTGCATGCCCCACAACCCGGTAATTTCAGGACGTGTCACTACTTTAAAGGTATTGGGTACATCCGCCTTAACCGTATTTTTTTGATCTGTAGCCAACACAAAAGATGAACTTAATATACAGAGTAAAGACAAACCTATTCTTTTCATATTTTAGCGATCAATAAAAAAGTTTTTATGAATTTAACATAGTTTTAAACGATGTATCGGATTGATTCAAGTCATTCATTATTCCTTTCATACTTTCATCTGAAATACGTTCTAAACCATTTCTTTTTAAAACTTTATTGTATATATTTTGTACTTAAATCGTTTCTTTAAATATTTCAGAAACTAACAAGTAAGATTAAAACAAAAATACTGCATAGAAACCGCGGTTTTTATAGATATTTATTTTAAGGATAAACACTTGCGATTAGCAGAAATTAAAAAGCTGCAAATTGACCCTGAGACACATGCATATTTGCTGATTTCTTTTTTGGTGCTCATCTGCAGTCTATTTGGTATAGCGACTCGTCCAATCGAGCATCTGGCATTTCTTTGGCCGGCAAATGCTGCTTTACTTGCTGTTTTTCTACGTTTTCCAAATTTAAATCTAAAAGGTGGTTGGCTCGGCGCATTCAGTGGCTATATGTTTGCCGACCTATTGACGGGCAGTTATTTCACCTTGTCACTTTTTTTGACTTTATCCAACTTAATTAGTGTTATTGTATCTTTGTTTTTTATACGTTTTTTTAACATCAACTATAAATACTACAATACAGGTTTTACTTTTATTCATTTATTTGGAATTTTTGCTTTTGCAGGCTGTTTAGCCAGTGCCGCTTTTGCAGTATTTACATTGCCCAATGTATCTGGCTCATTTATGACGAAAGCCAACCTATGGCATGATTTTGCCATGTGGTGGACTGGCGAAATGGTGAATTACATTCTCGTCTTGCCTTTAGTCCTGGCATTTCCACGACAAAAAGAAATACGACATTATTTTAAAAATCGCCGTCAGCGTAGACATAAAGCGACATACTACTTACCCATATTCAGCATTTTGCCCTGTGTCATCCTTACGCATATGTTTGTCGGGCCAGGCTCGCTCCTTTATCCTTTAGCTGCATTAATATGGGTTGCTTTAACCTATCGATTGTTTACGGTCACCCTGTTAAATGCGTTTGTTGTACTTATGAGTTATCACAGCTTAACGCAGTATTATCTTGACCAAATGACTGGGATCGATTCTGCAACATTTATTTCCATTCGTATTGGACTATTTATGTTGGCGCTCTCCCCTCTAATTCTTTGCATTATTAGTCAAAATAGAAATGAATTATTTAAACGTATTTTATATTTGGCGAATCATGACAGCCTCACCCGTACGATGAACCGGCATTACTTTTTTCAGGAAGGTGAAAATCGGCTGAAGCAAGCAAAAAAATTATCGTTTTCAGTGATTATGCTCGATATCGATCATTTTAAACGCTTGAATGACCAATATGGTCATCATATGGGTGATCAGGTTTTACAACAATTTGTTGAGTTAGTGCGAGTTAATTTACGCTCGAATGATTTGTTTGCACGCATTGGTGGTGAAGAATTTGTCATCTTGCTTTGGGATATTGATCCTGGAGAAGCACAATATATTGCTGAGCGGATACGTGATATCGTTGAAAAAACACCAATTTACCAAGCTACTGGAAAGCCATTACACATTACAGTCAGCTTGGGCATTTTGCATCGTGAAGCACCACAAACCCAAGATCTACAGGTTTTAATCAATCAAGCAGATAAAGCACTTTATAAGGCGAAACACCTTGGGCGTAACCAGGTCGTGCTTGCTTCTTAAACAGGTTTTATATACAAATAAGGCTTATCTTACGCTAAGGATCAGCGATGCAATTAAAAGAATATTTACAATATGATGGTCTAGGACTTGCGGAACTTGTGGCAAAGAAGCAAGTTTCAGCAAAAGAATTGCTGCAAGTCGCATTAGCACGTGCGGAACAAACTAAAACTTTGAACTGCATTACTATTTCCATGCAGGATTATGCGGAAACACGTGCAAAAACTCATTTAACTGGTCCTTTTGCAGGTGTACCCTTTTTAGTCAAAGATTTATATCAAGAGTATGAAGGATATCCTTCGACTTATGGTTGTAAAGCATTTAAACGCTTAGGCTATATAGCAGAAACCACCTCTGAAATTGTGCATCGCTGGAACAATGCAGGCATTATCACCTTTGGTCGTACCAATACGCCTGAGTTTGGCATTAAAGGCATTACCGAACCCGATGCTTGGGGCACGTGTAAAAACCCTTGGAACCTCAAACATAATAGTGGTGGCTCCTCAGGCGGCTCTGCATCAGCCGTTGCTGCAGGAATTGTCCCTTTAGCCGGTGCCAGTGATGGTGGTGGCTCAATTCGTATTCCGGCTTCTTACTGTGGTTTATTTGGTTTAAAACCTAGTCGAGGACGTACACCATGGGGACCACACACCAGTGAGGCTATGCACGGCGCAGCCATGCAACATGTGTTAACCAAATCGGTGCGTGACAGTGCTGCAATGCTCGATGCCACACAGGGTGAAGATGCTCATTCATTATTTAAAATCCCTGCACCACATGAAAGTTACTTAAAAACCATTCAAAGACCGCCGAAGAAATTACGTATTGGTTTTTGTATAGAGTCACCCATTGACACCAAAATTTCTGAGGATGCAAAAGCTGCGGTCTTACATACGGCGAAGTTACTGACACAGCTAGGACATGATGTGGTTGAAGCCAAGCCCGCAATTGATGGTATGAGCCTTGCCAAAGATTTTATTGTGACGTGGTTTAGTCAGTTTACTTACGCTATGGATCAAATTCGTAAAACGGTCAAAGTCACTGACGCTGACTTTGAACTCGATTCTTTAGCAATTGAAGCCTTTGGTGCACGGACTACAGCCACTCAGTATTTACATACTCTTGAACAATGGGGAACCTATGTTGCCCAAATGAATACCTTTTTCAGCCAATACGATTTATTTTTATTGCCTGCCACTGCATCCGTTGCACCTAAAAATGGTGAAGTCAAAACCCCAAGTTGGCAAAAGCCCATCCTTAAAGGCTTACTAAAACTTGGCAAAGCGCATATTTTGGCAGAAGGTAAGTTAGTTGAGCAGATGATTCGGGAAAATCTGAAATGGGTACCCTTTACACAGCTTGCCAACATTACTGGCCTACCCGCTATGTCAGTTCCTTTATATTGGAATAAAGCAGGTTTACCTTTAGGTTCGCAGTTTATCGCGCCTTTTGCCCGTGAGGATGTGTTATTGCAACTCGCAGTACAACTAGAACAAGCACAGCCGTGGTGGTGGCGCTATCAAGAAATTAAAATCTAATATCAACAGCCCTTAAGTGATTAAGGGCTTTTTAAATTAGACTGTATTGGCTATTTTATGTGGCAGTTTATGGACGAATACAAGTCCCATTAAACAGGCTAGACCAGCCAATATAAAGATACTCTGTCCCCCAGAATATCCCAATACTGTCCTGCCAATATACTACCCATTGCCACGCCTAAGCCCCACATGGTGCTATACAAGGCTTGCCCTCGCCCTTGTTGCCCTGCACTAAAATTTTGGAAAATAATGCGCATCGCAATCATATGAAATAGACCAAAACTAAAGGCATGCACCGTTTGTGCTAAAAATTGTAATATAAATGAGTGCGCAAACAGTCCCACCATACACCAACGCATCGCGGTTAAAATCAAACAAAGACTCACCAACCCGCGCCAGCTATAATGCTGTAGTAAACTTGCTGCATAGGCAAACATGATAATTTCAGCAATTACCCCGACAGACCATAGCATCCCAATTTCTGTGGTGCTATATCCAACTTGATGTAAATAATTGCTGTAAAAACTATAAAACGGCGCATGTGAAAATAATAAAATCAGTTCAATAGCAAAAAATGCAGCGACAACTGGACGTTTAAGAATGGGGAAAATCGATTCTAGATTTTTTTGTGATGTCGGCGCACCTGTAGGCTCTTTAATACTAAACGACCAAATAAATGTCAGGACAGCAATACTCAGTAACATGACAGGTAAATATTGAATGTCTACCACATCTAAAATGGCACCAATGGCAAATACCCCAACAATAAAGCCAATGGAGCCCCATTTACGTACTTTGCCATATAGTCTTTCGCGCTCATCACCGAGCCAAAACAGTGTGACCCCTTCGAACTGTGCCAATATTGCATTTTGGAAAAAGCTAAAAATCAACATCAGTAATGCAATGGATTGGAAGTCATTGGGAATAACAAAAATGATCAGCCAAATAAATGCTTCGACCCATGTTGCAATGCGGACTAATAACATGCGTTTGCCAGATTTATCAGCAATCCAGCCCCAGATAAATGGTGCAAAAAAACGAGTAATGATGGCTAAGGAGGAAAGCAGCCCAATCTCTTGATAGTTAAAACCTTGATCCTCGAGGTACAAATTCCAAAATGGCATGAAGGTACCAACAATGGAATAGTAGAAAAAATAAAATCCACCGAGTTTGGTCTGATTCGCAAGATGCAACATTGAAGTCAATTTATTTAAATGTAAGCATTTATTATATTGCCTTTATCTATCTACATTATCCCTTTTATTCTTTCTTAAATTAGGGTCTGTTGACATTTCAAGTATAGAATTTACCCGATAAAGGTAGCCAAATAAATACACAAGCTAATGCAACTGCACCCTCATAGCTACACTTTAGCTTATCATATCGTGTTGCTATTCCTCTGAACTGCTTTAACCTACAAAATGCATTCTCAACTAAGTGCCTGATTTTATATAAATACCAATCCATATGGTCATTATTTGACTGTGTATTTGATTTTCTTGGAATATTAGCTTTAGTTTTTTTCGCAGATATTTGTTCCCTTAATGATTCAGAGTCATATCCCTTGTCTGCACAACATACTTCCGTTTCACTCAAATCCAGTTTTTCAATCATTTTTGGAGCAATCTTGACGTCATGCGTCGTTCCATCGGAGATAATAATTTCAATTGGATTGCCATCTGCATCAACAGCTAAGTGTATTTTAGAACTATTTCCACCAATGCTTTTAGAAATATCCTGATCTTTTATTCCAGCAGAATGTTGGTGTGCCCGAACATGACTACCGTCAATAAAAACCCATTCCATATCAGCATTTGAAGAAATTAATTTAAATACTTTCATTAGCTTATCATTTTTACACCAACGATTATATTTTTTAAATATTGAGTTATACGAACCAAATTCTTTAGGCAAATCACGCCAAGGACAGCCTGTTCTTATTCTATAAAGTATGGCTTCGACAAAATTTCTCAAATTAGATTTGAAATAGATATCAAAATTTCGGAAAATAGAAAGTAACTTAGACCAGTGTTGATCATTCAGCATTGTACGAGGCATAGCGAGAGTAAAATTGGGTTTGGCGATTTAATTTTACTACCTCGCTATTTTTTTAAGCAACAAATGTCAACAGACCCTAAATTTAGACGATAAAAAAGCCCTCGATTGAGGGCTTTTTTTAATTATTAGCGTTGTTGGTTTTGCTGATCCTGTTGATCACGTTGATGTTGGCTCTGGTTTTGGTCTCTCTGACCTTGATGGTTGGGTTGTTGTTGCTGCTGTTGATCTTGTTGATTCTGTTGTCTTTGATTTAAATTCTGTTGGTCTTGTTGCTGTTGGTTTGGAATACCCTGTTGATTACGTTCTTGATTAGACATGTTCGTACTCCTCTAGTTCGAATGAACATCCTAAACCTATTTTTATTGTTTTCATCTGATCTACTGTTACAACATAATTCAATGTAATCTAGATATCGCTAAGCTACTGAAATAGCATCCACTCAGTAACATTTAAAACATATTTAACGTAAATATTCACTCATTTTAATAGAGGCAAATAAGATCAATTTAATCAATCAACATTTGATATTTAAACTGGATTTATAAAGTAGAAATAAGCGACTAAAAATATAAGAACTACAAGAGAGATAACTAAATAGGTAGAAGTGGTATTAAAACCATTTAAAAATTTTAAAATATTCATAAATATGGTGCTACTAAATAAAACACCGACAAAATAATAATGTTCCAGTTAATTTTCCAGTTTTAATCCTCTATTTTTACATAAATAAACATTATTGCAAAATAAGTTTAAATATCACACATCAAAGACTAAGCGCTAGCCTTTGATGCTGACATACTGGCCTTAGATCACAACAACTTTGACAATAATCGTTTGGGTGTCTTCATTTTCCTCAGCCAGATAGATTCGTTTTAACTCTTTACTTTTGACTTTAAGTTTTAAATTTTGATACTCAAATGTACTCGGGATTTGATCAAAATACTGACCATCTGCTTCAATTTCTTCTTGATATAAAGGCGTTCCTAGTTGGTAATCTAAACTTTTAAGGACAACATATTTAACTGTAGTTTTCATTCATTTAACCCACTTTCGTTATGCACTTTATTTTTATTTTTACCATTTATTGCGCGGTGTGAAAACCTTTAATTTCTGAAACTGATCAGTGTTTAGACAAACAATTCATGACGCATACAAACTTAAACACGGATTGTATTTTGAATTTTATTTACTTATCTTAGAGTATGTTTTTCATACAAACTTGTAAATAATAGCAATATATGTCAATTATTAAACAGTGCTGTGCTGAATTAGAACAATTAACCCTTAAAATCGCGTTCATTGAGAGTGCCAGCTCAGGTTATTTGTGCAATCAGATCTCAATCTATAAAAATAGTGGTGCTGAAATTTTACTTGGTGGTTTAGTCAGTTATGATGCTAATATTAAGCAACAAATTCTTCATATTCCTCAAACACTCATTGAGCAATACACACCTGAATCAGCAGAAGTCACACAGGCGATGGCTGAACGCGGCAAGGTACTTTTTAAAGATGCAGATTTGGTTGTCGCTTGTACAGGTCTACTAAAGCCTGGAGGAAGTGCTACGGCTGAAAAGCCTGAAGGAACTTTTTTTATTTGTATCAACTATCATAATCGTTTTTATCCGTTTCGCTACCTCATCAATGGCACAGCGCAGCAACGATTAGATGCATTAACTAAACTCATGGCACAAGAAATACTTAATATTATTCAGCATCCTCATTCTTAAGCTAAATTAATAAAAATAAGTCGTAAAAAAGACCTCTAATTTGGAGGTCTTTTTTATAACTACAGAAAATTAACGCTGCGTAATTGGGATAACTTTACGCAATTCAGGACCTGTATAGTCTGCGCTCGGACGAATAATACGATTATCTGCACGTTGTTCCATCACGTGCGCTGCCCAACCTGTTACGCGTGACATCACGAAAATTGGCGTGAACAGCTTGGTTGGAATGCCCATAAAGTGATAGGCAGATGCATGGAAAAAGTCAGCATTACAGAACAGCTTCTTCTCGCGCCACATGACTTCTTCGCAACGTACAGATACTGGATACAACACGGTATCATCCACATCCTGTGCCAGTTTTTCTGACCAGACTTTAATAATCTCATTACGTGGGTCACTGTCTTTATAGATCGCATGACCAAAGCCCATAATTTTTTCTTTACGCTCAAGCATCCCCAACATTTCACGTTCAGCTTCTTCAGGGGATCTCCAGTTCTCAATCATCTCCATCGCAGCTTCGTTGGCACCGCCGTGTAGTGGACCACGCAGTGAACCAATAGCACCAGTAATGCATGAATGTAAATCAGATAAAGTCGATGCACAGACACGTGCAGTAAATGTCGATGCATTAAACTCATGCTCAGCGTAAAGAATTAATGAAACATTCATCACTTGTTCATGTAATGCATTTGGTTTTTCACCGCGGAGTAAATGCAAGAATTGTGCACCGATTGAATCATCATCAGTATTTTCTTCAATACGTACACCATCATGGCTATAGCGATACCAATAACAAATAATCGCTGGCAAGGTCGCCAAAATACGATCTGCAACATCTTGCTGTTCAGCAAAGTTTTGCTCGGTTTCCAAATTACCTAGCATCGATACACCTGTACGCATCACATCCATTGGATGTGAGTCAGCAGGAATACGTTCCAAGACTTCTTTTAAAGCTTGCGGTAACCGACGTAAAGATTTGAGTTTAGCTTTATAATCAGCCAATTGTTGAGATGTAGGGAGTTCGCCAAAGAAAATCAAATAAGCCACTTCTTCAAATTGGCAATGCTCAGCTAAATCTTTGACATCATAACCACGATAAGTCAAACCTGCGCCACTTTTACCTACGGTAGATAATGCTGTTTTCCCTGCAACTTGACCACGTAATCCAGCGCCTGTGAGTACTTTTCCTTCAGCCATTGTTTTAATTCTCCTGCTTAAACAGTTTATCTAATGTATTTTCAAAGCTGTGATAATCTAAAAATTCATATAGTTCTTTTCTTTGTTGCATCTTATCAAGAACATGGATTTGTGTCCCATGTTGACGTACAGATTGCATGACTTCTAAGGCAGCTTTTTGCATTGCACGCGTTGCAGTCAAAGGATATAGCACCATGCGAATCCCTTGTTCAGCAAGCTCATCGACGGTGTAATAAGGTGTATCACCAAATTCAGTTAAATTCGCAAGGACAGGTACACCAACCGCTTCACAAACGGTTTTATACATGGTGATATCTGTCATTGCTTCAGCGAAAATCGCATCTGCACCCGCTTCCACACATGCACAAGCACGATCAATTACCGCTTGTAAGCCTTCTTTTTGCAAAGCATCAGTACGTGCCATAACCACAAAATCGGAATCTGTTTTTGCATCCACGGCGGCTTTCACGCGATCTACCATTTCTTGTTGTGTCACGATTTCTTTATTAGGACGGTGACCACAGCGTTTTTGTGCCACTTGATCTTCAATATGTACTGCAGCAGCACCCGCAGCAATCATCTGCTTAACAGAGCGTGCAATATTGAATGCACCACCCCATCCTGTATCGATGTCAACCAAAAGTGGCGTATCCACTCGTTCCGTGATCCGTCGAACATCTTCAAGGACATTGTCTAAACTGGTCATACCTAAGTCAGGTAAGCCATAAGAGTAGTTTGCGACACCAGCACCAGAAACATAAATAGCCTTGTAACCGACTTGGGTTGCCATCATGGCTGAATAGGCATTCACTGTACCCATAATTTGTAGCGGGCGTTCTTGTTCGAGTGCTTGTCTAAATCTCAAACCTGCAGACGTTTTTTGTGTCATAGTCCTTTCCACAGTTTCACTATAATTATTGAATTTCGAGTATACCCATTTGTACCCATCAGACCATGACCAAATAGAATAAATACTCTAAAACTTTAGTCAAATATTCCACTATTTATTTATGCTTATTCTCAACATAGTGAAGATGGTCTTTTCACATCATGTGCTCACAACTTTGCTATAATAGCAACTAAATTTCTAAATCTTAGATACTTCTTTTATGCATGAACACGTTCAGCTTGAGCCTTTAGCCAAAGACGTCCCACAAACCAAGCGTGGACATGAACGCTGTCTTGCACTTTTGCTCTCAGCCACTGAGCTTTTTTTAGAACGTGGTTATGACAATGTTTCCTTAGATGACATCGTGAATCACGCTGGCGGCTCTAAAGCATCCATTTATAAGTATTTTGGGAATAAAGCAGGTCTATTTAAGGCAATTTGTGATTACCGTCGGGAGAAGTTCTTTGCAGATATAAATGTACATACTGAAGATACCAACTGTGATTTACGCCAACATCTGATTGATACTTTATTAAACTTTTATTGCCATATTCTTGAACCTGAAAATGCAGCATTTATGCGGCTGATTTTGGAACAAAGTCAACGCGACCCTGATATTGCCCTGCATATTCACGAACGTGGTCCTGTACATATTCAACAATCAATTGCGTATTTCTTAGAAACAGCTCACTTACAAGGTTTACTGCACTGTGAAAATCCGCTTTTTTCAGCACAGCTTTACTTTGGTATTTTAAGAAATTTGGAATGGCGTATTTTAATGGGTATTCCACCGCACGAAACAGATCAAGAAATAATCAATTACATCAGTTATTGTGTCGATCGCTTCTTAGACGCTCATCAAAAACGCTAGTTATTTTTGAAATTTGATATTCATATAGTATATTAGCTGATTCCGTATTTTTTCTTAACTAACCAACAACTGATTGTTGATGATTTATTTTCAGCGATTATTGTGGAGTAACTGATGGCTCTCCGTCACTTTCTAACTTTACGTGATTTATCGACTTTAGAACTTAACCAAATTTTGCAACGTGCGATTGAACTCAAACGTAAGCAGCATAACAATGAAGTTTTCCAACCATTTGTTGGTAAAGTCATGGGTATGATTTTTGAAAAATCGAGTACTCGTACACGTGTTTCGTTTGAAGCTGGCATGAGCCAATTTGGCGGTAGCGCGATCTTCCTTTCATCACGTGACTCACAATTGGGTCGTGGTGAACCGGTTGAAGATTCTGCTCGCGTTATTTCAAGCATGCTTGATATCGTCATGATTCGTACTTTTGGTCATGACATCGTTGAACGTTTTGCATCTTACTCAAAAGTTCCAGTAATCAATGCTTTAACAGATGACCACCACCCTTGTCAGTTACTTGCAGACATGCAAACGTATATTGAGCATCGTGGTTCAATTGAAGGCAAAACTGTAGCTTGGATTGGCGATGGCAACAATATGTGTAATTCATATATTGAAGCAGCGCATATGTGGGGCTTTAAACTTAAAATTGCTGCACCAAAAGGCTATGAGCCACAAGAAAAATTCCTTTCTGAATTTGCTCACTGTGTAGAATTAGTTGAATCTGCAGAAGATGCAGCTGTCAATGCAGATTTGATCGTGACTGACGTTTGGGCAAGTATGGGTCAGGAAGAAGAACAAAAAATCCGTGAGAAAGCCTTTGCTGATTACCAAGTCAATGAACGCTTAATGGATCTAGCTCATCCAGATTGTTTATTTATGCACTGCTTACCTGCGCACCGTGGTGAAGAAATTTCAGAAAATATGCTTGATCACAAAAATGCAGTTGTTTGGGATGAAGCTGAAAACCGCCTTCATGCTCAAAAAGCTTTGGTTGAATTTTTACTGAATGAAAACCTAAAAAAAGACTAATTCATTAGTCTAAATCAAAGCACCTTCGGGTGCTTTTTTTATATGCAATTGATTATACTGAAAACAGAATATTATAAAGTGATAACAATATGTCTATGAAAATTGCAGCACTGGGTTTGGTTTGCAGTATAGCTTCACTAAGCCTACAAGCCTCTGACTTTGATACTTATTTACAAGATAAGAAGATTTTAAATGCACAATATCAGATACAAGATAGAAAGCAACTAAATGAAATTCTTGAGGTTTTATCTGCTGAAGACTCTAAAACCTTACCGATTAAAATTGATGAGAATTTAATTATTGAGCAATTTTCCCTGACAGCCAATCATTCTGAAATTAAAGGTCTGATCATTACTCCTGACTTTAGCCAGTTTGAACAAGAAATGGGGACAAAGGAAGTTAAAAAACTGATTCACCATCACCTGCAAAAGAATTGCAGCATTTTTTATGAGCATCAGTACCAACGACAAAATCCTTATAAAGTTGAATTTAAACTCAGTTCACCTGAAAAGTCTTATGAACTCGAACTAAAACAACAAGATTGCAAACTCTAACTATTAACTTTAGCGCACAAAACCTTGTGGCTGCAGAATAATCAGCAGTGCACCTGCCATGACGATACATCCACCCAGAAAGTCCCAACGGGTCAGTGCAATTTGATCAACATAACGTAGCCATAAGAGTGCTGAACAAATATAGATACCACCATAAGCGGCATAAATACGTCCAGATGCAGCAGGATGTAATGTCAGTAACCAGACAAATGTAGCCAGAGCCAATATGGTTGGAATCCATAGCCACTGACTACGCCCCTGATTTAAAATTAGATAAGGAAAATAACACCCCAGTATTTCCATCAAAGCCGTCAGAAAAAATAATCCTACGGTGACCATAAGTTTAGTCAATGAAAAATCAGTCATCATCTTTTTTAATTCTACTCAAATGAAATATACAAAAAAACCCGTGTAAACACGGGTTTTTCTCTTTGAAAATTTTAAGCAGGTTCAGCCGTAGAATCTTCAAATACTTCAAGATTTAAACCTACTGCTTTGCCATTTTCTTTCTTCACAGATACAGCAACATTACCGCCGTTTTCTGCAAGTTCACCAAACAGAATCATTTCAGCAAGTGGTTTCTTCAAATGTTCCTGAATTAGACGTTGCATTGGACGAGCACCCATCAAGCGGTCATAGCCATTTTCAGCCATCCATTCACGAGCAGATTGATCCACTTCCAGAATAACTTTCTTCTCATCCAATTGTGCTTGAAGCTCTGTCAGGAACTTATCCACGACATTTTCAATGATTGTGGTCTGCAGTGCTTTAAATTGAATCACACCATCTAAACGGTTTCGGAACTCTGGTGAGAATGCTTTTTTCATTGCCTCTTGGTTATCATTGCTATTGTCTTGATCCATAAAACCAATGCTGACACGAGAAATACTTTCCGCACCAATATTCGTAGTCAGAACCAATACCACATTACGGAAATCTGACTTACGACCGTTATTATCGGTTAACGAGCCATGATCCATAATTTGTAATAACAGGTTAAACACATCTGGATGCGCTTTTTCAATTTCATCCAAGAGTAGAACACAATGTGGATTTTTATGAATCGCATCAGTCAGCAAACCACCCTGGTCGAAACCAACATAACCTGGAGGTGCACCAATTAAACGGGATACTGCGTGACGTTCCATATACTCAGACATATCGAAACGAACAAGCTCTACACCCATAAGTTTGGCAAGCTGCTTGGTGACTTCAGTTTTACCAACACCAGTAGGACCAGCAAATACAAAACTACCCACTGGTTTATCTGGCGACTTCAAGCCAGCACGAGACAGTTTAATCGCTGAAGCGAGTGCTTCAATTGCTTCGTCTTGACCAAAGACTACACGTTTCAGATCACGTTCAAGATTTTCTAAAACTGTCTTATCATCTTTAGATACAGTTTTTGGTGGAATACGTGCAATTTTAGACACAATGTCTTCAATGTTTTCAACAGTAATTAAAGTATCTTCTTGCTCAGCTTTAAGACGGCGCTGCGCGCCTGCTTCATCAATGACATCAATGGCTTTATCGGGCAAGAAACGATCATTAATAAACTTCGCCGATAACTCTACCGCAGACACCAAAGCTTGATCGTCATATTGAACTGAATGGAATTCTTCGAACTTGGTTTTTAAACCACGTAAAATGTCGATTGTTTCAGTGATTGATGGCTCATTGACATCAATTTTTTGGAAACGACGAGACAAGGCATGATCTTTTTCGAAAACTTGACGATATTCTTGGAACGTTGTTGAACCGATGCAGCGTAAAGAACCATTAGCTAAAGCAGGCTTGATGAGGTTCGATGCGTCCATAGTGCTACCCATGCTAGAGCCTGCACCGATGATCATATGAATTTCATCAATGAACAGTACTGCATCTGGTTTCTTCTTTAAAGCATTTAAAAGTTGTTTTAAACGCTTTTCAAAATCACCACGATATTTAGTACCTGCAACCAAAGCACCAATATCTAAGCTATAGATTTCAGCATTTTCAAGTGGTTTCGGTGCTTTACCATTCACAATCAACCACGCTAACCCTTCAGCAATCGATGTTTTACCTACACCTGGATCACCTACTAGCAGCGGGTTATTTTTACGACGGCGACATAGAATTTGTGCAGCTCGTTCAATCTCTTTTTCGCGTCCAATCAATGGATCGGTTTTACCTTTTTGCGCTTCAATATTGAGATTTGTCGTGTAAAGATCGAGTGGCCCCGAAGAACTAGAAGAAGTTGACTCACCATCGAGTTCTTCAATTTCTTCTTCAGCTTGAACTTCTTCTTTACGTGTACCGTGAGCCAAATATTGGGTTAAGGTCAAACGATTGATTTGATGACGTTTTAACAGATAAACCGCAAAAGAATCACGCTCAGAATACATTGCAACTAAGATATCCGCACCTTCTACAGTACGATCTCCACCGCTCGATTGAACGTGGAAAATGGCACGCTGTAAAATGCGGTCAAAACTCTCAGTCGGATGTGGGGCTTGTTCGTTATTTTCACCCAATTTAGGGGTATGTTGTTCGACGTATTCTTCAAGTTCTTTTCGAAGCACAATAATATCTGCACCGCATGCTTTTAATGCATTTACAGCAGAATCATTGTCAAGTAATGCCAATAATAAATGTTCTACAGTCAGGAACTCATGTCTCTTCTGACGAGCCATGCTTACAGCCAAACGTAGTGATACTTCTAATTGACGACTGAGCATGCAACCCCCTTAATCTTTAGGCTCGATTTGGCACAATAAAGGATGACCTTGGTATCGAGCGTAATTATTGACTTGGTTCGCTTTGGTCTCTGCAATGTCTCTTGGATAGACCCCAGCAACACCTTTTCCTTCATAATGTACAGTTAGCATTACTTGTGTGGCTTGGTCAAGATTCATTGCAAAGTATTGTTGTAAAATTTCGATTACAAACTCCATTGGGGTGTAATCATCGTTCAATAAAACAACAGCATACATGGGCGGTCGTTTAATTTCTGGTGGTGCCGTTTGCACTGCAATGTCAGAATCTTCATCATCAAAAGATTCATTTTCTAGGCGCGGATTTAGATGCCAGTCAATTATACCAGACTGGAAAAAAGAATTCTGAATGTCGCTTAGAGACATATGACGCTTGTTGCTTGGCATAAAATTAATATTCACACTTAATTTGCATTTGCGGCTGTTTGAGGAATTTCAGACAAAAATGCAGATTGGTTTTCGATTGGTTTACCCTGACCCCAACTGAAGCGACGTGCCACAGGTTTAGAACCACCGGATAAGCGAACTTCAACGAATTGTGGAACAAAGCCTTTTGGCATCGTCCAACGACCTGTAAGACGCTCAAAATTTTCAAAATTAAAGTTTTTATCTTCAAGTGGTACAACCAAAATTTCGGTACCCTTGATTAAACGTATTTCGACTGTACCTGTAGCACGCGCACGATTTGGGCTCACTTGAACTAAATCAAGGTGATATTCAAAGGCATTTTCAGGCAGTGGTTTAATACCTAAATGCTGAACTGCCAATGCAATCCCACCACGTTGGCGTAAAATTTCACGATAAATCACACTTAAGCTTTCAGCTTGTGCATATTCATCACGTGCAACTTTCATCGCGGTATACAGGTCATTTGAATTACTTACAGCGAGATCACGTTCCTGAACGGCTGCATTATAGTTTTTATTCAATGTTTCTAGGCTGGCTTTCTGCTTTTGCACCACTTCAACCAATTGTTCTGCATCTGCATCGAAACCAACCACAGTGAGACCTTGACGATGTCCAACTGTATAACCTAATAAACCACTGCTGACAGCAATAATAACGCCACCAATAACCAGAGGCATATTGGTTTTCGTCCATGCTTTTTTATCATACTCGTGATAGAGGTTAGTATCGTTTGACTCTTGCTGCGTCATAGTGATCTCTTTTCTTTATTCAAGACACACATTTAAATCGAAATTTAAATGTGTGTGAAGTTCAAATACGTTTTTTTATGGTAATAAACCAATTTGAGTTAAACCAGCATCTTCTTTAAATCCAAACATCAAATTCATGTTTTGAATTGCTTGACCTGCTGCACCTTTTACCAAGTTATCTTGAGCCACTAAAATCACAAGCTTCGTTGGTTGTGGTTTATAAAGTGCAATACGGAGCTGGTTTGCACCACGCACAGAACGTGTTTCTGGTGAACTGCCAGCTGGCATAACATCAACGAATGCTTCGTTAGCATAAAATGCTTCATACAATGCTTGTAAATCAGCTGACTGACCTGCTTCGGTTAAATCAATGTAGATCGTCGACAACATACCGCGGATCATTGGCACCAAATGAGGAACAAATAAGATATGTTCAAACACACCTTTTTGACCTGAGATATTTTCAAGCGCTTCCACAATTTCAGGATGATGACGATGTCCCGCAACGCCATAAGCCTTGAAGTTATCTGCATTTTCAGAATAGATCATGCCAAGACTTGCTTTACGCCCTGCACCTGATACGCCTGATTTAGCATCTATAATAATGCTCTCAGGTTTAACCAAAGCTTCTGCAGATTTTAAAACAGGTGCAAGACCCAATTGAACGGTTGTTGGATAACAACCTGGGTTACCAATCACATTGGCTTGCTTAATTTTTTCACGGTTTAATTCTGAAAGACCATATACAGATTCTTTAAGAAGCGCTGGGCAGGCATGCTCTAAACCATACCATTTTTCAAACTGTTCTAAGTCTTGTAAACGGAAGTCTGCAGCCAAGTCGATGACTTTGGTATTCGCAGCCACTAACTCTTCTGCATGTTTCATAGCCACACCATGCGGTGTTGCAAAAAACACCACATCACATGCTTTTAATACTTCAATATTTAAATCTGAAAATTGAAGATCGGTATGACCACGTAAACTTGGGAACATATCGTCTACGCGGCGACCTGCTTCAGTACGCGAAGTCAGTGTTGTTACTTGTACATTTGGGTGACGTAATAAAAGACGTAAAAGTTCAACGCCTGTATAACCTGTACCACCAACAATACCCACTGAAATCACGATCGCTACCTCTGCATAGATGTTTCTTATATGTAGCTAGTATGACAGGAAGTTCTTATTTTCTGAACTGTTTTGGGGGTAATTGGCTGTTTTATTAGCAGCGAAAGCTGGATCAAATCCAAAATATAAAACTGAACTCCTTCATTTTACATAACCAAACCCATTTCATGAGTTTGGTTATTTCTTTTTTGATTGTGTTTAAACCACAAAGAAGCCGTGTGTGCCATCTTTTTTCAATTGATCTACAAGTCCAAACTCCCAATCCAAATATGCTTGCATTGCTTCACGAGAGTTGTCTGTTCCTTCATAGGGACGTTTATAACGATCAATTTGCGCAGACAATGTAATGACATTATCAGTCACCAATTGAAATCCAGCCGTTTTCCAGCCTGTATTTCCACCTTCAAGTACATAAAGTGTTTGATGTTCCGCTAAGTATGGCTCTATGTCTTCGGCTGCAAACTTGGCTAATACAGATTTACCACATGTCAGCACAATCACGTCTTTGGCTTGCCATTCAGGTTTCTGGATCAATTCAATCGCATCAGCTTTGAGTAACCAAGCAGCATCTGGAATATGTCCTTTTTTATATTGTGCAAAAGGTAGAACATCCCAAATTGCGACATCGCGCTGTTGCTGCAAATCAACAAGTTGCTGTGGTGTAAGGGTTGAAATGGCTTTACTCGCAGGCACATTCGGCTGCCAAGCCCCTTGCTCAGTCAATACTGCACTAAAATCCGTGTCTAAAACATAGACTTCCCAATTCATTTGTCCTAACCACGAAGCTGTCATATAAGCACGTATGAGTTGATCATCAATCAGTACAATACGCGCACCTCTTACAGCAGCATTATGGTCAGTTTCCTGAACCAATTGCCCGCCAGCCACCCATTTTGAACCCGCAAGATGTCCTGTAATATATTCATCTTCATCACGCACATCAAATACATAGGTCGTGCGTGTAGCATCTGCTTTTAATGTATTTAACACATCCAAAGAAATTGTCTTCACCTTGGCACGTTGTGCTAAATCTTTTGCATTTTCTAAAAGTTCAGGTTTCAGCGATGTTTTTTGATCTTTAAAGGATTTCTGTTGACCGTGCGCTAGTTCCTGACCTGCTAAAGTCCAACCAATAGTGCCATTTCGAAGTGCATAAACGGGATGATTAATTTTTGCATTGACCAAAGACTGTGTTCCGATAATGCTTCTTGTACGTCCAGCACAATTGACAATAATCGTCGTATTTTCATCTTTGACTAATGATGGTGCACGTAAAACCAATTCAGCGCCTGGCACACTTTGACCTGTTGGAATACTCATGGTGTTATATTCATCAAAACGGCGTGCATCCAAAATCACGATATTTTCATTCGCATCAATTTTGGCTAGCACTTCTTCAGCACTTAAAGACGGCGTATGTTTAAAATGTTCGACCCATTCACCAAAGGCTTTGGTAGCAGAATTTACATCTATAAATAGCTCACCACCATCACGCTCCCATGCCTGAACTCCCCCTTGCAGGACATGAACTCGGTTATAGCCATAACGTGTCAATTTTTCAAATGCACGTTCTACGCGACCATCTGCATCATCATAAATAACAATCGTGGTATCTAAACGTGGTATACGATTAAGAATTTCTATTTCTAAACGAGAAAGCGAAATATTGGTACTAAACAGCGGATGCGCTTGCGCATAGATATGTTCTTCGCGCAGGTCAACGATTGCAATTTCTTCACCATTGATGAGTTTTTCTCGGATTTGAACAAAATTAAGTTCTGGAATATTTGACATGGAAGATCTCTAAATTTGCTTAGGCTATTTATTTATGCAAGTAAAAAAGCCCCGATTGTTTCGAGGCTTTTACGTATTATTTCAATGGATAAATATCTGACGATTTTGCATCAATCGTATTTGGAATCAGCTTTTCATTAAAGAAAGCATCCGCAATTTTTTGTTGCTCTGGCATGTCATCTAATACGACGCCTTGAACATCATAGCTACGATTTGCATTCGCTTTTAAAACAACTTCTGTTGGTAAATTACCCCATAAAGGTGCAAGGACTTTTGCTGCATCGTCGGGATTTTGTTTTACCCAAGCCGCTTTTTCTTTTAATGCATTGACGATGTCATTTAAGATGGCTGGATTTTCCTGAGCAAATTTATGCCCAGTTAAGTAATAACGTGTATAGCTTGCCAAGCCCTCGCCAGAAGCTAGAATCTTCGCATGTTGCACGACTGTACCACTTGATACATACGGTTCCCATGTTACCCATGCATCGACACCACCATGTTCAAATGCCGCACGACCATCTGCTGGACTTAACCATGCAGGTTCAATATCTTTAAAACTTAAGCCCGCTTTATTTAAAGCAGCAATTAATAGATAGTGACTACCTGCAGCTTTAGTCACTGCAATCTTTTTACCTTTTAAATCTGCAACGGTGTTAATCGAAGAGTTTTGTGGAATCAAAATCGCTTGTGCATTAGGTGATGCTGTTTCTTTTACATAATAAGTGAGATTGGCTTTCGCTGCTTGTGCAAAGACAGGTACGGTGTCAGCAACATCGGCGGTGACATCAATACTGCCAACATTGAGCGCCTCAGCCAGTGGTTGACCACTGGTAAATTCATGCCAGCTGACTTTGACTTTCTTTTCAGCCAGTTGTTGCTCAAGTTCCCCGGTTTCTTTTAATAAAGTCATCAGTGTTGATGAACGTTGATAACCAATGCGCACAGTATCTGCTTTATAGCTTGCTTCTGCAGCAGCCGTTTCAACTTTTGGTGCTTCGCTCTTATTACACGCAGTTAGAAAAATGCTCGATATAAGCGAAAAAGTGAATAATAACTTTGAATGAACCATAAAAATTTTCCACAAAAATGAGTTGAATTACGACTGCTCAGCACTTTGAACTAGACTATGCAACGCCTTATTTTTCGCCATTCTAGAAAAGAGTTTTAGGTTTGAAAAACAATCAAAAGTGATAAGTTATCAAGAATTTATTCGATACTGACTTATATTTTTTTATGCTTTTTTTAGCAGATTTATGGTGAATTAAAATACAAATTAACTTTCATTCCACCAATACGGCAGTGGTGTATTTTTTAACAATTGTCGATGTATTTTATGATTTGGATCAAACTGCTGTACTAATGCCCAAAAACGTGCGCTATGGTCAAAATGCCGAGTATGCGCCAACTCATGCACACATAAATAACGCACTACTGATTCTTGAAATAAAACAATGCCACTGTTGAGCATAATGTCATGCTTCGCTGAACAACTCCCCCAACGTGTTTTGGGCTGCCGAATTTTACACTGCTGATAATTCAGTCCAATTTGTTCTGAAACAGCTTTCAAATACAGAGGCAAAACCTGTTTAGCATATTCGATCACAAACTGCTTTAAATAAATTTCAGGTTGGCGGGTACTTACAGTTAGTACATTCTGTACATCGTCGTATATATAGTTTTGTTTTTGTGTGTTGTATTGAGTTTGAATCGCTGTACTTCGATCAAATAACTGAATTTCACTGGGCAAAATCCGCTCAATGCTCTCAACGCGCTGCTGCTGTGCCTGCCATGTTTTAATGATCCAACCTTCAGATTGCTGGATAAAATTTTGTATTTGACGCTGCGTACAAAATACAGGTGCTGTGAGTTTAATCTGCTGTCCATCGATTCTTAGACGCAGTCGAGTTGAGCGTAGATTACGAGTAATTTGAATTTCTGGGAGTTGGGATAGGGTCATTTTTTTATTTAATCATTATTTTAATCCCCCTCCTTGCGAAGCAGTGCTTCTCACCTTTTCTAAGGGGGAAGTCCTTCCTTAAAAAAGGAGAGAGAAAAGTCCCTCTTTATTAAAGAGGGATTTAGGGAGATTTAGAATTAGACAGCAGTATGTTCTTCAATACCGTTATTGGTCGCAACGATTGCAATATCAGCTTTGTTTAACGCGAAAATACCGTTACATACAACACCAGGGATGTCGTTAATAGTTTTTTCAAGTTCAAGCGCGTTTAAGATATTCAAATTATGAACATCTAAAATCACATTGCCATTGTCGGTCACGACACCTTCACGGTAAGCAGGATCACCACCTAAAGAAACGATTTTACGCGCCACAGCAGAACGCGCCATTGGAATCACTTCAACAGGAAGCGGAAAATCACGACCCAATTGCTCAACCCATTTTGAATCGTCAACGATACATACGAATTTTTTCGCAATAGACGCCACGATTTTTTCACGAGTTAGCGCAGCACCACCACCTTTAATCATGTGCATATGACGATCGATTTCGTCTGCACCATCGACATAAGCGTCAAGACCTGAAACTGAATTCATGTCGACCACTTCAATACCTAATTTTTTTAAACGCTGTGCAGTTGCTTCAGAACTTGCAACAGCCGCTTCCAATTGAAGCTCTGGGAGAAGATCAATTAAGAAGTTAACAGTACTACCAGTACCTACGCCTAAAATGCCGCCTTTTGGTAAGTGTTTTAAAGCCGCTTTGGCTGCAGCTTGCTTTTTCTCATCTTGGGTTGCATATAGACTCATGACTTCACTCAACTATTTTGGACTTTCGCAGTATTTTTGACCCGCAAAGCCGCATGGTTTGTTACAATAAAGGTCTATTTTAAACTGTTAGATGGAAAATTAACATGCTGTCTCGTTTGGTTCGACAAATTTTACAAGCAACGGTTTACGATGTTGCGATCGAAACTCCACTCGAAGCGGCACCACGAATTAGTGAACGTCTTAATAATAATATTCGTTTTAAACGTGAAGACCTCCAACCCGTATTCTCTTTTAAACTCCGCGGTGCCTATAACAGAATTAGTCAACTCCCAAAAGAACAACTGGAACGTGGTGTCATTACGGCATCTGCGGGTAACCATGCGCAAGGTGTTGCACTTTCAGGAAAAAAACTCGGCATTCGTGCGATTATTGTGATGCCAAAAACCACACCAGATATTAAAGTTCAGGCAGTAAAACGCTTAGGTGGTGAAGTTGTTTTACATGGCGACTCTTTTGATATTGCCAATAAATATGCCATCGCGCGTGCGGCTGAAGATGGTATGACCTTTATTCCACCTTATGACGATGAACTCGTGATGGCTGGTCAAGGAACTATTGCCAATGAAATCTTACGTCAATGGCGTGATGTGGAATATGTCTTCGTTGCTGTAGGCGGCGGCGGTTTGATCGCAGGTGTTGCAGCTTACCTTGGTGATGTTGCTCCGCATGTCAAAGTCATTCCTGTGGAATATGACGAATCCGCATGTTTAAAAGCTGCATTAGAAGCCAATGAACGTGTAATTCTGCCCTCTGTGGGTCTATTTGCCGATGGTACAGCTGTTGCACAAATTGGTGAAAAACCATTTGATGTGATTCGTCTGCAAAAATCTGACAATTCTGGTCCAATTGTTGAGCCAAATGTTGTACTTGTGAATACAGACGAAATCTGTGCTGCAATTAAAGATACTTATGACGAATGCCGTAGCATTGTTGAGCCATCAGGTGCAATGGCACTTGCAGGGATCAAAAAATATGTCGCTGAACATGGCTTAACAGGCAAAAACATGGTGTCGATCGTGTGTGGCGCCAACATGAACTTCGACCGTTTACGTTATATTGCGGAACGTACAGAGCTTGGTGAACGCAAAGAAGCGATTTTTGCAGTGACCATTCCTGAGGAAAAAGGCGCGTTCTTAAAATTCTGCCGTGCACTTCAGGGTCGTAACATTACTGAGTTTAACTACCGTGCGAGTGATGCAACAGCTGCACAAGTGTTCGTTGGCATTAGTTTGAAAAACGGCGAAAAAGAACGTCAAGAAATCTATGAAACCTTGAAATTCCAATATGACGTAGATGATTTATCGGATGATGAAGTGGCGAAGCTACATATTCGTTATTTAATCGGTGGTCATGCTGATATTGAGAATGAACGTTTATTCCGTGTGGAATTCCCTGAACGTCCAGGCGCGCTATTAACATTCTTGGAACGTCTTGGTCCAACGCATAACATTACCCTGTTCCATTACCGTAACCATGGTGCAGCAGAAGGTCGTGTATTGGTTGGTCTTGAAGCGGAAGATGCTCAACAAAACCCAGATGGCTTAGTGGAAACCCTAGAAAATATCACTTATCCATACCAAGAAATTACCAATAACTTAGGTTATCAACGTTTCCTGAAATAAGATAAAACTTTTTGAAACCGCCTTTCGAGGCGGTTTTTTAATAGCTTCATTTGAGTATTAACCCGATCACAACAATTAAATCTTCAGGATTGGATTAAATCTTTCAAATTTATGGCAAAATTTTACTAATTCAATCTGCATGATTAAAAATAGAGGTTCTTATATCCATGGCACTATTTGCTGTGATTGGCCTAGGAAGCTTCGGTGCCACGATTGCCACGCAACTCATGAGCTTAAATCATGATGTCATTGGCATAGATTCAAATAAAAAATTCGTTGAAAATA
Source organism: Acinetobacter sp. NCu2D-2 (assembly GCF_001647675.1). Taxonomy (NCBI): domain Bacteria; kingdom Pseudomonadati; phylum Pseudomonadota; class Gammaproteobacteria; order Moraxellales; family Moraxellaceae; genus Acinetobacter; species Acinetobacter sp. NCu2D-2. Next base: position 1,201,565 of record NZ_CP015594.1, on the reverse strand, counting down.
TTTCAGATCAACTAAGTCATGCCGTGATTGCTGATGCGACAGATGAACACGTTTTAGATGAACTTAATGTTCAAAAATGTGAAGCCGTTGTGGTCGCGATTGGTGAAGACATCGAAGCCAGTATTTTATGCGTACTCCATCTTAAAAATATGGGCGTTAAAAAAATTTGGGCTAAAGCCAAATCGAAAGCGCATCATATGATTTTAACCCATTTAGGCGTGGATAAAATTATTCATCCTGAAGAAGACATGGGCGTCCGTGTGGCACAGTCATTAAGCTACCCAATGGTCAGCCGTTATATGGCATTAGAAGATGATCATTTTATTGTAAAAATCAAAATTGATGCTGAACAAAACGGTATGCGTCTACATCAATTAATGGATCATGTGCCTGAAGTTAAAACATTAATGCATAAGCGTGGTGAAGAATTACAATATTCTTTAGACCCAAATCTAATTTTACAGACCGATGATTTCCTTGTCGTTGAAGGTCTATTAGAACCTTTGCGCCGTCTTTCTAAGTATTTTAAACACGCATGAAAAAACTAGTAGAGAAAAATCGAACCATCAATTTAAGCCCACCCAGTTTATTGGCCTTGGGCTTTTTGGTGCTGATTATTATCGGATCTATTCTTCTCATGCTGCCCGTTGCGCATCATCAAGATGTCACATGGATGCAGGCAATTTTTACTGCAACATCCGCCGTAACGATTACAGGACTATCTGTTGTTAATGTCGGTGAAGCGTATACCGTGTTTGGGAAAGTCGTGATTATGCTGTTACTACAGTGCGGTGGCTTAGGTTTTATGACCTTTGCAATCTTAGCAGTGGTCAGCCTTGCGCCCAAATTAGGCTTAAAACAGCAAGTGATGGCACAAGAGTCTATTGGTCAAACCAGTTTAAAGAAAGTTACCCACACGATTAAAGCGGTCTTTATTTACTCACTATTTTTTGAAGCAATTGGCACCATTATTCTCACAATTGCTTGGATGCAAGACTACAATTTCAATCAAGCCTTTTTCTATGCAGCTTTCTATAGTGTTTCAGCCTTTAACAATGGAGGGTTTTCGCTGTTCCCCAACAGTTTAATGAGCTTTTCAGGACAGTACTTTGTTACCTTTACCATTAGTATGCTGTATATCCTCGGTGGTATCGGCTTTTTAGTGCTAATGGATATTAAACGCCATAAACGCTGGAAAAAACTGACACCCAATAGCAAGTTAATCATTACCACCATCTGTGGTTTGAACTTAACTGCCTTTATCGTGATTTGGCTATTAGAAGCATCTAACCCACAAACATTAGGTTTAATGAGTTTAGGTGATCAAGCCTTAAATGCATGGTTCCATGCCACTGTACCCCGCTCTTCAGGGTTTTATAGCTTACCGATGGATCAATTGACCGATGCTTCAACTTTAGTCACCATGATGTTGATGTTTATTGGTGGTGGCTCACTAAGTACTGCAGGCGGTATTAAAGTTGGAACGTTTATTGTGGTGATTTTAAGTGTCATTAGCTTCTTACGCCGTGAAGAAGAAACGCGACTATTTAAACACTCGATTTCTAAACAAGCAGCTTTTAAAGCCTTATCTGTCGTGTGTATCACCGCCGGTCTGATCATGATGGGCTTCTTTACCTTATTGATTTTAGAACCTGATTTAGACTTTTTAGACATTCTGTTTGAAGCAGTTTCTGCAGCCTGCACCGTGGGTTTATCTCGCGGTATTACCGAAGAACTGCAACCTGCCAGTTTATTCATTATTATGCTTTTAATGTTTGCAGGTCGTTTAGGTCCTCTAACCTTGGCATATTTTATTGCAACACCGAAAAGAAGCCGAATTAAACATCCATCGGCAGAAATTCAAGTCGGTTAATTTTAGATGAAAAAAACCACGCAAAAGCGTGGTTTTTTATTATTCCAAAACTGATATTTAGAACCAATTCATCAGTGAAACACCCAATCCCAAGTAGGTCGCACGGTGATTATAATCAATCATACTTTCACCATAGCCATCAAAGAGTTGGAAATTACCGCGTAAGCGTCCACTGATTGGGAATGACCAATCAAAGCGTACTGCACCGCGGTTATCTTCACCATCTTTAAAACTATGGCGTAGTAGCACAGAAAAATCATGTTCATTCCAGCGGTAGAACATGTTGATATCACCACGTCCAATATAGTCGGTAATATCCGGGTTATTGTCGTCTTTAAAATCTTCTTTAATGCGATACCAAGGGCGAATCATCAGGGCGAAGTTATCACGCTCAAAACCTAAGTTCAGCATCACGCGATTCCAACTTCGTGACCAAGGATCTGAACGACCATTCGACTGGTGATTTAAAGTTAAACCCAATAAGCGCCAGTTCAGACCTAATAACTCGTAATTAGTTCTAAACATCAAGGTTGCTTCAGGTTCATAATTGGTTTCGCGGAACGGTCGTGACTCATCCCCGTTATAGACTTGCCAACGTGAACTTTGCGTATAGCCCAGCCACAAATCACCGTTATCACCAAAGATATTTTCAACTGCTTTGGTTTTGAGCGACAGCTGGAATTTTGCTTCATTAGAAGTTAAGGGACGTTCATCTTCAGCAGAAACCGTATTTTCAGGATTTTCACTACGTGGACGTTCGTTTTTATTACTGGTCCAGAACACTGGCATCAAATAGACAGGCTGGTAAGCTCGAATATTCCATGTCCCCAACTTACTTTCAGGAGATAGTTCCCAACGGCTATCCATTAAAGAAAGTTCAGGCGTCAGTTTCGTGGCTTCAGTCGCGTAGATATTTGACACTGCACTACTAATTTTCGCTTTTAGATTATCCGGTTCAGGGGCCAATTCTGCTGCAGCACGACGTTCAGAGATAATCGGCTGAGTATCTGGTTTTGCTTTAAATACAGCATCGTAACAAGCCAAACGTTCTGAATTGGTTTCAACAGCTGAACACGCTTCTGCAGTCGCTGGCATCGGACTGTCAGGTACAGCATGAATTGTTCCATTTTCAGCATGCACTACAACAAAAGCACCGAGCGAAATGCTCAGTGCCATTGTTGAGCGCTTAAAAGCATTAAGCGCCATCTGAGGGTCCTTTTATAATTTTATTGAACTTGTTTAATCACAAATCCGAGTTGTTCTAAAGTTTCACGTTTTGCCATTGGAGCCACAACAGCTTTTGATGCTGTTTGATTCAATAAATACTGTTGTGCAACTCTTTTCAAGTCATCCAAGGTTACAGAGAGTAAACGCTCACGCATTTGCTTACGGAATGCAGGCGTACGTTTATGTAAATATGCATAACATGCCGTAATTGCCTCACCTGCTGGCGAACCTGGTTTATCCATGCTTGCAATCAGACCTAAAATCGCTTCCTCAAGCTGATGTGGTTGCTGTGGTGCATTGAGCAACCAATCAATACTCGCTTCAAAGTCTTGGAAAGTTTCTGCTAGACGTGGATCACGATAGCTATAGAAGCGGAATGAACATGCATTTCCATCGTAGCTTGCACCGCCACCATAAGCTCCACCTTTCTCACGAATAGCACTATGCAAGAAACCATTACGTAAATATCCTGCAAGCACCATCAAAGGCGCAGCATCAGGATGTGACACTTCAACTGTTGGATAAGCAGCTGCACAGAACTGTACATTGGCTTGAACTAACCATGCTTCATCTTTTTCATTAACTTGAGTATCGACTTTTTTTAATTCAACAGATGCACGATCAACTGCAAGTTTGTCCCAAACAGTTTGAACTTCTTCAACTAAATGTTCAGATTGATGTTCTTCACAAACCAATAAGAACTGTTTTGGCGCTTGTAGTAAAACACGGTGAATCGCTTGAAGCTCTGCAATTAGTGCATCGTAAGCAGCTGCGTCATTCTCAATGCTTGCTAACAATTCAACCAGCCAATTGAGCGCGCCAAGTCCTGTGTTTTTATAGTCACGTAATGCGAGTGCGCTATGATGGCGAGAAGCCGCTTGCATCGCATAACTATGACCTGAACCTGAAACGCGTGCTTGCCAACGTGTCTTACGTTGTTGCAGTAACTCAATAATGCGATCTTTTTCATCAAAACGAAGTTGTTCAAAACCCGTTTTTAACAATTGAATGGCTTGTAAGTTATTAACAAGAGATTTAGTCGTTAAGGTCAACCACGCAGAGATTTTGTTTTTATCATCAACTTTTGAGCGTAGCGATGCGCCCATACCTAAGCCACCACTAACAGCCGTTTGTAACTGCTGGAAGCTCAAGTAATCGTATTCACCCGCACCTACTTCACCGACTAAAATCGAAAGCAAGTTAAAATACGGCGACTGTACAACTTCATCAGGAATTTGCACCAATACCTGTTGATAGTAAATACCATTGGTTCCCGCATGATACAGGTTTAATGGTGTATCAATACCATTACAGATAATTTCACGCAATTGACCACGCACAATTTGCAGCTCAGCAGGTACATCTTCCAAACCTACTTTTGGCAATAGGTTAAGATCATCAGGTGTATCTTGACGAAGATTCAAAGCTTCGGTTTGTTTCACAATTTCAGCTTTTTGCTCTTCAGTCAGATTTTTACCAATTTCAGCCAAACGTGCTTTTTCATCTGCAATTTCTTTCGCAGATTTTTCTGCATCAGGCACAAGTGTCAACTGCACACGATGTGGATTATCTATTAAATGGGTTTTAATTAAGTTTGAAAGCCACATTGGATCTTTCAATTCTTCTTTCACCGCTGCAATTGCAGAATCTACGTCCCAGACTTCAACTGGATCACGATGATGAATTGCACTACTTAAACCACTTAAAATTAAGCTTAGACCATACGGTGTACCATCGCCGTTGATCTCGCGTTGATGCAATTCAATTTGATGTAAAATCGCATCCACCATGTTTTGATCAACAGGTTTTGAAGCGACTTCTTCTAAGACTTTGAAAACGCCATTTTTAAATTCTTCAGTGTGTTCAGGGTTAGAACCTTGAACTGCGCAGTAGAAGGTCATTTCAAAGTTAGAGTCATCCACACCCATGAATGGACCGGTTGCTTCAGCATAACCACAGGTTTCTAAATAATGACGCAGTGGTGAAGCTGAGTCCTCAAGTAAAATACCTTCAACGAGACGCATACCTAGACGAAGTTTAATATCACTCGCTTCAGGCAATAACCATGACAATACGTGATAAGTCTTATCTTTAAGATCTTCACCATCAACCGCGTAGGTATCTGTGACAGTAATTGGCGCTGCTAAACGTGTTTCAGGTGTTGAATATAAAGTTTCGCCTTGATCAAATTTAGATAATGCGAGTGTTTCAAACTGTTCTTGTAAGTCATACGCAGGCGTATTACCAAAGGTCATAAACACCGCATTACTTGGATGATAATGCGTTTTATAGAACTGAACCAATTCTTCGTATGTCAGATCAGGAATATCTTTAGGATCACCACCTGAATTGTAGTGATACGTTGTATTTGGGAATAAATGATGCGCAACTGCATGATACAACTGATCTGAAGGTGAACTCATAGCCCCTTTCATTTCATTAAAGACCACGCCTTTATAAACAGGCTCACCATTTTCAAGCTCAATACGAATGCCTTCCTGAGCAAAATCGAGTGGATTCAAATTCGCAGCAAATGCAGCATCCATATAAACTTCAAGTAAGTTTTGGAAGTCTTTCTTATTTTGTGTCGCAAATGGGTAAGCGGTCCAATCTGCTGCGGTGAATGCGTTCATAAAGGTATTTAAAGAACGGCGAATCATCAGGAAGAATGGATCACGCACAGGGAATTTTTCAGAACCGCATAATGCTGTATGTTCTAGAATGTGAGCTTCACCTTTCGAATCCATTGGCTGGGTACGAAATGCTACTAGAAATACATTTTCGTCGTGATTTGTCGCCAAGTGATAATGAATGGCGCCAGTCACTTTATGTTTATATTCAGACACCGCAATGTCTAAAGCTTCAACATGGTGTTGACGTACCAACTGAAACGCGGGATGTACAGTATTTGAAATGGTTTCAGTGACATCTACAGTCATGCGATCTCCTAATTTTCATTTATGATTAACTGAGAACATTATAGCTTTAGTTATTCGGAATATTCACGTTGAAAACCGATCATTTTAGTCAAATTAAGTAAGCTCGATGATTCCTTGTCAAAATCATCGCGCTTTATGCAACAATATAAAAGGAAAAAATAAAGCTAAAAATTAAACTAGGTATTTGAAATAATTATAATTTGGATGACTTTCCACAAAAACGTAATTCAGCTTTTGATAAAAACTTGCGGCATTTTTAGTATCGGTTTGCAAACAAAGCGCTGCATAGTGTGGTCGCGCTAATTTTTCTAAAAATGCCAGCAATTGACGACCTATACCATGTTGACGATATTTAGGATGAACATAACAACGACGTACACGACCAATACGCGCCTCAATCTCCTGATCACCCCATTGTTGATTTAAGCCACCACAGGCAATTAATTTATCACCATCATAAACCAATGCGAGATATTCATTGTCACGACTAAAACTATTTTTACCAGTTTGATATTCCTCGATTAATTTATCCAGCAAATCAAAGCCCTCTTTACGTGCCTGTTTTGCCAGTGTTTGCATTTGTTCAGGGAGTTGTTCAGCCTTTACAATCTTAATATCCATATACACACTACTAAATCAATTTTGAGTGAACACGATTTTTTATTTAAAACCGTACATTACTTATAAATAAAAAAAGCCTACTAACGCAATGGCAACCGCATATAAATTTCACATTTACATGAAAATTACACTAATTTAACATCATGAAATATTCGATGCTTTTTTGATTTTTTTTTGAAAACGTTTCAGCATGCTACAGCTAAAGAAAACATTGGTGTACACTAAAACCTTCCGTTCTTTTGATGTGATGTAAGACATGGCAAATGTTGATCTTTTTGCAATTGGTAATGCACTAATTGACCAAGAATTTAAAGTGACTGACGACTTTTTAACTGCACAAAAACTGCAAAAAGGTACGATGCAACTTTGCGATGGCGAAACACAAGCAGCATTATTTAATGCACTTCAAGAAAGCCAAATTTATAAAGGTCAGGCATCAGGTGGTTCTGCAGCCAATACAACCGTTGCATTTGCAGCTCTAGGTGGTTCAGCATTTTATGCGTGTCGTGTCGGTAATGACGATTTAGGTCAAGTGTATTTAGATGGTTTAAACGAAGCTCATATTCAAACCACAAAAAAATCGATCAGTGAAGGTACCACAGGTACATGTATGGTTTTGGTCAGCGATGATTCTGAACGTACTATGCATACCTATTTGGGTATTACGGCAGAACTGACCGAACAGCAAATTGATTTTGAACCACTCAAAACTGCACAATGGTTATATATTGAAGGCTACTTATCGACTTCAGATTCAGCACGTTTAGCAGTTAAACAAGCGCGTGAAATTGCTAAATCCAATCATGTAAAAATCGCACTTACGCTTTCTGACCCTGCCATGGTGCAATATGCCCGTACTGGTTTAGATGAAATGATTGCTGACGGTGTGGACCTGTTGTTCTGTAATGAACAAGAAGCTTTGATGTATACACAAACTCAAGACATTGATTCAGCATTAGCAAAATTAAAAACATTAAGCCAGCATGTGGTGATTACGCTTTCTTCAAGTGGCGCGCTGATTTCTACCCCTTCAGAAACTTTTAAAGTTCCGGGTCGTGCGGTTATCGCTGTAGATACTAATGGTGCGGGTGATGCATTTGCAGGTGCGTTCTTATATGCCTTAAATGCAAATTTAGGCTTTACGACTGCCGCTGAACTTGCCATTTTAATTTCTAGCCAAGTGGTTTCTCAGTATGGTCCGCGCTTAGCGATTCGTGACTATGCTGCTTTACTTGAAGATTTTCAAAAGGAATGTGCTTAATGTTTAAGATTTGCATGACGGAAGATATTCCTGAGCGCGAAGCACGATCATTCGAAACACCTGAGGGTGAGATCATTTTTATCACTCAGCGTGATGGCAGCTTCTATGCGTATCAGAATATTTGCCCACACTTACAAGTTGAACTCGAGTTTCTTGAGAATCAATTTTTAGACCGCGATCAAGAATACATTGAGTGTTCAACCCATGGTGCATTGTTCATGGTAGAAAGTGGTGAATGTATTTCTGGTCCTTGCCAAGGACAAGCGCTTGAAAAAGTGAATATTGAAGTGCATTCCGATGGTGGAATTTACCTGTCAGAATAATCACATAGGTTTTGAGTATGCCAGCATTTTTACTTGACTATAACTTGATGCCATTTCATTTAAGTTTATTCGCCGTATTGTTGCTTGGCTTACTCGAAACATTAGGTTTTTATTTTAATCTACGTCCGAGTCGTATTATTCAAAAAGTTTCACCTTATCGTTTTGATCATGTTGCATTATTTAATGTGAAATTTTCAAAAACCTTAATTGTGTTTTTTTTATTAATGAACTTCAGTTTTGCAGGCTATGTTTTACAACTCATGGTTTACGCGCAAGACCGAGAATTTTTGCCCGCATATTACCTGATTGTTCCTGCACTCATCATCGCGCTATTCTTTACCGTATTTATGATCCATTGTCTGGATCAAGTTATTCCACCTAAATTTAAAAAGAAACATTCACATCTTTTAGGTCGTCTAGCGACCATCTCGAGTGGTAATGCACGTCCAGGATTTTCTGCCCAGGCACGGGTTCGTGATGAATTTGGACAATTGCATTATGTTCAAGTCGAACCTGAATTTGGTGAACTTGAATTTCAATCGCAGATTATTCTGGTGCGTTTACGTAAGTCTCATTATGTCGCCAAGAAAATCAGCAAATCGAATCGACTTTTCGGCTTAGACAAATAACATTAAAAAAGCCCAGTTTTCACTAGGCTTATATTTTTATCTATCTACTTTTATAAATAGCTTATCTTTTTAAAAAACCTGAGACCATATTCAACACATTTTGAATATCATCATTGGCTTCTTGTTTATCTGTTTGCTCACCTTTTGGCGTCAAAGAATCAATAATTTGCGGCAGAACCTGTGTAATCGCTTGATAAACATCTTGCTTTGGTGCTTGCGCTTGTGAGGCAACCTGTTCAATGTCTTGATCGTCAAATAAGTGCTGAACTTGTTGGGTTGGAATTGGTGCATTCTCACCAGGTCCTGTTGATACCCAATCTTCCACTTGACTAGTTAAGCCTTGCCCTTTGAGTTTATCCAAAGCACCTTGAATGCCACCTTGTTTTTGAATCCAAGCCAATACAATCGGTAATACTGCAATAAGAAGCGTTGTACCAGTAGAACCACCTCGTGTAGATGAGCTATTTGTCGCTGTTTGACCACCCAATTGACCTAATACAGAACCGAGGATGCCGCCCAATCCACCTTGTGATGATTGATTCTGACTTTGTCCTGTATTTCCACCAAGCTGACCTAATACAGAACCTAAAATACCACCTAAACCGCCTTGGTTTGAAGATTGTTGATTTTGCTGACCCAATGCCTGTTTCGCCAAAATTTCAACAATATTACTTAAATTTGTCATGTTGTTATTCCACTGCTATTTATTTATAGCATACGGTGTACTTAAGGACGATCGATGATGAAATTGTTACTATTTTGCAAAGTACCCAATGTATGGACAACTCCTGTAGACGCTTACCAGCGGAACTTATCCCAATTTTCCGGATTCGCCCAGAATTTCGAGTTAAACCAGTCCGGCACATGTTTATAAGTCAAAATATTAAACTGCCACAAAGCAAAGTCGGCATCATGGGTGGTTTTATCAATTAATTGAGTCAATCCCAATGAGCGCAATAATTTTTCATCTTGTAATCGACTGACGACCAATAAGCGCTTGGCAAACAAATCACGTAATTTTACTAAAATTTGACTCACTTGCTGTGCACTCAGCGTTTGCATCTCTTGAGTATCTAACAAAACCATCGCCATATCATAACGTTGCTGAAAAGGCAGATTTAAAAACTCAGATACGTTAAAATAGTGCCATTGAATGGACTGATTTGATGGTATGAGGCTCAAGTCCTGCCCAATACAAATCGCAGTATGGATTGGCTGCTCCTTTGCAAAATCGTCTAGCATAGAAGTTATGACATTCTGTTCAGCCATTAACTGCATCCTTATGTTTTAAGTGAGAAATTTTTATGGAACTTCAGGGCATTTGCCATAAAATGCACGCTGGTTTAATCAACCTAAGTGTAACTGATCAACACGTACAACAGGCAAATGTTGAGTATAAATTTATCTTAGACCGTTCACAAATTGATCTGCCTTTTAGTTTAGGTCAAGAAATTGAAATTGAATGGACAGGTAAAATTATCTGTGTTTCATGTGGAAATAAAACTAATAAGTCCTTCTCGCAAGGACATTGTTTCAAATGTTTTAAAACCAAAGCTTCATGTGATATGTGTATTATGAAGCCAGAGACCTGCCACTATCATTTAGGCACATGTCGTGAAGAAAGTTTTGCCCAAGAAGTCTGCTTCCAACCACATATTGTTTATCTAGCTAACTCAAGTGCTTTAAAAGTAGGGATAACACGTTTCGGTCAAATGCCAACGCGTTGGCTCGATCAAGGTGCAACGCAAGCCTTACCGATCATGCAAGTCGGCTCTCGACGTTTATCAGGTCAGCTTGAAACCATGTTTGGTACGCAAGTCGCAGATAAAACTGACTGGCGTAAACTCTTAAAAGGCGAAGCTGAGCCTATTAATTTACTCGAAATCCGAGATAATCTTTTGGAAGAATTTTCACCTCAAATTCAGCAGATTCGTGATGAGTTCAGCATGAATTTTGACTTTAATGAAAATGTAGAGATTCTGGAAAAAGAATTGCCACGTGAGTTCATCTATCCTGTTGAACAATATCCTGAAAAAATCAAATCGCATAACCTTGATAAAACCCCAATTATTCGAGGTAAACTACAAGGCATTAAAGGTCAGTATTTAATTCTAGATACGGGTGTCATCAATATTCGTAAATATACTGGCTATGAACTAAAAATTCGTGCAGAGTAATTTAAGTTCTCTCTATATTTATATCGCTTTTATATTTATCTTAAGACAAAAAAACCAGCCCTTAGGCTGGTTTTTTATGCAAACAGCTTTACTTAATCTTTGCGTGTGCTTTTAAATAACGTGTGTAATCTTCAAATTCTTGTTGACCACGTAACTGTTGATACAATTTCAACAATTCAGCACGTTGTTCAGCACTCAATACAGACGCTGGATTTTTCTTCACTTCAGACACTGCAACAACAACCAATTCATTTGGCAATAATGCTGTTGTAGCTGACCAGTGACCTGCTGCTGGTGTTTTCACACTAAATGCAGCACGTTGAACATCACGTTTAAGTAAACCATCTGCACGTGTAAATAGACCGGCATCGGTAAAGTTCAATTGACCTTTATTTACAGCACTTGTAGGCTTAGTTTTAAATTCATTCAATGTATTTTGAATGTTTGCTTTCGCCGCATTAAATACTTTTTCTTCAATCAATTTCGCTTTAACTTTGGCTTTTGCCTCAGCAAGAGTTTGTTCACCTGCTGCATGGTAATTACGTACTTTTACCCAAGCCACATCACCATTTTTCAACTGAATGCTTGAAGATGCATTACGATCACCATTCTTCACATCATCATTGAACAGTTTCACTTTCAATGCTGGATCGCTTAACAATTCATCTTGAGTAGAAAGTGTTACGCCTTTTGCAGTTTGTACGCGAACAGTTTTCAACTCTTGTACGACAACATCAAGTGAATCACTACCAACCACCATGTCGTTTAAGCTATTCACAGTATCAGAGAAAACATTGGCTTTCTTCGCTGCAAGTACTTGTTCAGTTAAACGTGCTTTCTCAGCTTCAAACGAAGGAACTTTTACCGCTGGCGCATTGGTTTCAATTAAATGATAACCGTATTCAGTTTTAATCGGCGCTGAAACTTGACCAGACTGTAATGCATTTACCGCACTATCAAACGCTGTACCAAATACACCCGCTTCATAGGCAGCCAATACACCACCCTTCGCTTTAGATTCTGTATCTTCAGAATACTGAGCAGCAGCTTGAGCGAAAGTCGTGCCTGCTTTAATTTTTGCAGCAACTTCAGTCGCTAACTTTTTAGCTGCAGCATCATCACGATTATCTGTAGTAATCAGAATATGCTTCACTTGTGGCTTGACTGATTTCTTTTGCTCAGCAACAAATGATTGATAAGCTTCTTGTAATTCAGCATCAGTCGCTTGTGCTGTTTGTGCTGGAATATCAGTTGGTTTCACAACCACATAATCTACATCAACGCTTGTTGGTTGTTTAAATGCAGTTTTATGCTTTTCATAATAAGCGGCAATTTCTGCTTCACTGACTTTGACATTTTTCTTGTAACTTTCGAGATTGACGCTCGCAATATGAATATGACGTTGCTCAGTTTGTAAATTTGCAATTTGAGCAATATCAATCGTACTCACCAATGGATAATCGGTAAAAGTCGTTGATAGCATTTTCAATGCATGGTCTTTACGTAAACTTTCAACCAATGCACGGTTGGTCATACCTACAGACTTTAAGTAGTTTTCAAAGAGTGCGTCAGAAAATTTACCATCTTGCTGGAATGAAGGTTGCTGTGAAATCATTTGGGCAATTTGCTGATCGCTCAAGCTAATGCCTAATTTTTCAGCTTGTTGCAATAACAAAGTACGTGCAACCAAAGTATCCATTGCTTTTTGATCAATAAAACTTTGATTTAATAAAGTTTCATCACTATTGGCATAAGCAAGGTATTGTTGTTTGAATGTTTTCGTTAATGACTCTAATTCTTTTTCAGAGATGTCAGTACCGTTCACAGATTTAACGCTGTCTTTACTGCCCCCGCTAAAATATCCTTCAATACCTACAAGCGCTAAAGGGGTCAAAAACAGAACGAGCAAGACCTTGCCCAACCATCCCTTAATAACTTTACGAAAAGATTCCATAAGTATTCCAATATTTTAATTGCGTGGAATTTTACCCGAAAATGCGCTATGAATGAATGCGTTCATCGGTTCAATTTGTTTATTCAATAAAAAACGCGCCAAGATTGGCGCGTTTCATCGCTGAATAGACTTATGCAACAGCGTCTTTCAAGCCTTTACCTGCTTTGAAGCTTGGTACTTTGCTTGCTTTAATTTCAAGCGTTGCACCAGTTTGTGGGTTACGGCCAGTACGTGCAGCACGTTCTTTAACGCCGAAAGTACCAAAACCAACTAAAGTAACTGTGTCGCCATTTTTTAGCGCTTCAGTAACAGAAGCAATTGTAGCATCTAAAGCTTTACCTGCGTCAGCCTTAGATAATCCCCCTTTCTCTGCAATTGCATCAATTAATTCTGATTTATTCATGAAAATTACGTCCTCTTAATTTCGTTTATTTAAGATCCAAGAAATTTGTATAAATTGCCATATCGACTTTATAGCAATGCTTTAGGTCTAAACGCAATACTCTTGAACCTCTTTTTATTCAAAAAATATGCGAAAAAAACAATGAATAATGAATAAAGTCATTTTTATTGGTTTTTTTTCGACAATTCTGCCTTTAGCTTTTCCTGCTCAGCAGTCAACAAATCGATTTTACTGTGCAGTTGAAGGATGAGTCTTTCTAAATGTTGTACGTCCTTCAACGTGACTAATCCTATCCGATTCAAAGAATGATGAACAGAGTTATCAATCAGTTTTTCAACCTTATCTTTGGTATCAGTGACAGATTCTTTGGCTTTTTCTGAGACTTTTTCGACAGTTTGGTCAGCAATTTCTGTGGTTTTAGATTCTAGCTCTTCGCCAACCTTGACCAATGAGTCAAACAGTTTATTGCCTTCTTCCTCTGCACGAGAAAAAGCCCCTAATCCGGCCAACCAAATTTGTTTGGTGTATTTTCTAAAATCGAGTACCGACTTACGATCAGATGCAGATCTCGTCTTGGTTTTAACCGTTTTTTCATTTGAATTTTGATGATCATCTTGCGCGATTTTAGTCTTATCCATGCGCACATCTCCAGATTATTTTTACAGCAAATACATTAAATAAATCTACAAAACCTCACCATAATAGCAAATATAGTACTTGATACATTTGCTAAACTGTTCTACAAAGCAGTTTATTTCAAGTCTTTTTGTTGAACCCTGAAAGATTATGACAAGCAGGATGCTTAATTTATTTCACTTTTCAGGTAAGGATTAATTGCATTTATGAGTGAATCGCAAGAGAGTCAAAAACAACCCCCTTTGTTGTTAACCATGACTTTAATCGTTCTAGAAACGATATTCACGTTTATTCTTAAACATGACCGTGTTGTGGCATTACAAGCGAAAAAATTTGTTGATGAAAATATCGCGATCAAGCTGAATAGTTATATTCCCTATTTCGACATCTTTTTACAATTTACGGAAAATGGTCTGCTGTTTGATCATAAAGCACCGAATAAAATCATTGACCTTGATATCCGTACTACGCTGCCTGATCTGATCAAAATCTTTATTTTTGGTAACCGCCGCAGTATTAAAGCCATGCGTATTGATGGCAATAAAGTCCTAAAAGATGAATTTCGTGATCTTTTAACTTTATTCGCATTACCAAAATTATTATCGGACTGGAAAATCTGGCTGTCAGAACCACGTGATAGTGATGATGTGATTGCCTCTAAAAATCGTATTGCTCCACTTTTAGAGAAGATTGAACAACAACGTTCAAATATCAATACACTTCAAGTACAAGTCAAGCAATATAAGAATCGTCTGAAACGTCTTGAGCGTCGTCAGAAGCGGATTAATATTGGCTTTAGCATTTTTTCTATACTCCTTATTACGTTATTAGTATATAATTGGATAAATCCCTAAATTGTTCTTTTTAGGGAACAATTCTTTAGTCTTAAGTCCTCATAAAAATACTTGACTAATTTAGTCAGGATTCATAAAATCGATACATCTAGTCTAACCATGTGTATCGAATCATGCGCTTAACCACTCGCGGTCGCTACGCAGTGACTGCTCTACTTGATTTAGCTTTGCAGCCAACTGAACAAACGATCACGCTTGCTGAAATTGCAGCTCGTCAAACGATTTCTGTTGCTTATTTGGAGCAGTTATTTGCAAAACTTAAGCGTCATGGCTTAGTGTCGAGTGTTCGTGGTGCCAATGGTGGTTATCACCTGGCACGTAACGCTGATGAAATTACCGTGTTAGAAATTATTGAAGCTGTAAACGAAACTGTTGATGCAACTCGTTGCGACCATAAAGGTAACTGCCAAAACGGTGCAATGTGCTTAACTCATGATTTATGGCAGGAACTCTCCCACCACATCGCCGATTATCTTGCAAAAATCACTCTTGCTGATCTCGTCGCTCGTGACAACGTACAAACGGTTTCACTTCGCCAAAATTCAGCAAACTTAGATTCAGCCCTTTTATCGGTTACAGGTATTTGACATGAAACGTCCGATTTATCTTGATTATGCAGCTACAACTCCTGTAGACCCTCAAGTCGCAGAACGCATGATGGAGTGTTTAACTTTCGAAGGTACCTTCGGTAATGCAGCATCTCGTTCACATGCTTATGGCTGGCAAGCGGAAGAGAAAGTTGAATACGCTCGTGAACAAGTTGCAAACCTTGTTAAAGCTGATCCACGCGAAATCGTATGGACTTCAGGTGCAACAGAATCTGACAACTTAGCCCTTAAAGGTGTTGCTCAGTTCTACGGTTCTAAAGGTAAACACATCATCACATCTAAAATTGAACATAAAGCAATTTTGGATACGTGCCGTGAATTAGAATCTGAAGGTTTTGAAATTACGTATCTTGAGCCACAACCACAAACAGGTTTAATTACCCCTGAAATGGTTGAAGCTGCGATCCGTCCAGATACGATTCTTGTTTCACTTATGATGGTGAACAACGAAATCGGTACCGTGACTGATGTTGCGGCGATTGGTGAAATCACTCGCGCGAAGAAAATTTTCTTCCACGTGGATGCTGCACAGGCTGCCGGTAAAATCGAAATTGATCTTTCCACAATGAAAGTCGATTTGATGAGTTTCTCTGGTCACAAAATTTATGGCCCTAAAGGTATTGGTGCTCTTTATGTACGTCGTCAACCACGTGTACGTATTAAAGCGCAAATGCACGGTGGCGGTCATGAACGTGGTATGCGTTCTGGTACATTAGCAACACACCAAATCGTAGGTATGGGTGAAGCGTTTGAACTTGCAGGTAAAAACCTTGCAGCTGAACAAACTCGTTTACGCGTTCTACGTGACAAACTTTGGAATGGCTTGAACTCAATGGAACAAGTTTTCCTTAACGGTCACCCTACTCAAAACGTTGCCAACTACTTGAACGTGAGCTTCAACTTTGTTGAAGGTGAATCACTCATGATGGCGCTTAAAGATGCTGCAGTATCTTCAGGTTCAGCTTGTACATCTGCAACACTTGAACCATCTTATGTGCTTCGTGCCTTAGGTCTTTCAGACGAACTTGCACACAGCTCAATTCGTTTTAGCTTCGGTAAATATACGACAGAAGCTGATATTGACCACGTGTTAAATGTCACTAAAGCAGCTGTTGAGAAGTTACGTGAACTTTCTCCGCTTTGGGATATGTATAAAGAAGGGATTGACCTTTCTTCAGTCGAATGGGCTGAGCACTAATTTCACTCATAAGATAGTCATTTTTTAATGGCTATCTTATTGATAAATGTTTTTTAACCCCCATATTTAAATTAAGGCTGACCCCGAGGTTTGGAGAAGCAACATGGCTTATAGCGAAAAAGTAATTGATCATTACGAAAATCCTCGTAATGTTGGTGTTTTAGACAAAAATGCTGAAAACGTTGGTACTGGTATGGTCGGTGCTCCAGCGTGTGGTGACGTAATGCGTTTACAAATTCAAGTGAACGACGAAGGCGTAATCGAAGAAGCTCGTTTTAAAACTTATGGTTGCGGTTCTGCAATTGCATCAAGTTCATTGGTTACTGAATGGCTTAAAGGTAAAACTTTAGATCAAGCTCAACAAATCAAGAACATTGATATTGCAAACGAACTTGCGCTTCCACCTGTAAAAGTACACTGCTCTGTTCTTGCTGAAGATGCGATTAAAGCAGCTGTAGAAGACTACCGTAGCAAGAAAGTTAAAGCTTAATTGTTCCACGTTTTGAAATTTTAACGGAGTTTTCATGATCCATTTAACTGAAAATGCTGCAACTCATATCAGCAATTATTTAAAAAATCGCGGTAAGGGTGAAGGCATTCGCGTTGGTGTGAAAACTTCAGGCTGTTCTGGTTTAGCTTATGTACTCGAGTTCGTTGATGAAATTGATGAACACGATGAAACTTTTGAACAGTTTGGTGTAAAAGTATTTGTTGACCCGAAAAGTCTGGTGTATCTCGAAGGTTTAGAGATGGACTATGTAAAAAATGGCTTAAATGAAGGCTTCGAATTCAATAACCCCAATAAAAAAGGTGAATGTGGTTGCGGCGAATCGTTTACGGTTTAAGCCATACCACAAACCTTTAAAAGATTAAAACAGTGTATAACGCACTGTTTTAATTGTATTTAGCTTGCTCTTTTTTGCAAAATAATCGCGGACACAATCTCCCATGAATCATTTTGAGTTGTTCAATCTTCCAGTAGCACTCGATATTGATTTAGCAGCTTTAAAGTCTGAATTTCTAAAGTTGCAGCAACAATATCACCCAGATAAAGCCGAAGACAAAGATCTTGCTTTAATCAAATCAAGTGAAATCAATCAAGCATTTAAAGTACTTTCTGCGGTCGATAGTCGCGCTGCTTATTTGTTGTCTCTCAAAAAACAAGATTATCATTTAGATCAATCCATTAGCGATTTCGAGTTTTTACAAGATGCTTTAGAAATTCGCGAACAATTGGATGAAGCAAGCTCTGCAGATGATCTAAAATCTTTAAAAGTTGAAGTTCAGCAATGGATTGATGGCTTAGTTCGTGAATTTAAAATTGATTACACGGATGAAGATTGGGGTGAAGCTCGCGATACCGTACGTAAGCTACGTTTCTTTGTCAAAGTAATGGCAGATATCGATAAAGCGGAAGATCGCTTTTTAGATGATGACAGCTTTGATTTAGATGATGATTTTTAAAATTCTTTTTAATATTTAACGTGCAAAGGATGTAACACAATGGCTCTCTTGCAAATTGCAGAACCAGGTCAATCAAGTGCACCGCATGAACACCGCATTGCGATTGGTATCGATTTAGGCACCACCCACTCTTTGGTTGCCACGGTTCTATCAGGTCAAGCCAAAGTACTCAAAGATGAACAAGGTCGTGTGTTACTTCCTTCTATTGTTCATTATGCAGCACAAAGCACCGAATACGGTGATGAAGCTAAGCCTTTTATTACGAATGATCCTAAAAATACCATCGTTTCTGTAAAGCGTTTTATGGGACGTTCAGCTGCTGATATTAAATTCCAGCATCCCTACGCTTTAACGGGTGAAGCAAATGAAATGCCAGCATTTGATACTGCTCAGGGTCGTAAAACGCCTGTCGAGATTTCAGCTGACATCTTAAAACAACTCAAAGACCGTGCTGAAGCAAGTTTGAAAAATGAGATTAATGGTGCAGTGATTACTGTTCCAGCTTATTTCGATGAAGCACAACGTCAGGCAACACGTGATGCAGCACAACTTGCAGGTTTAAATGTTCTACGTCTATTAAACGAACCGACTGCTGCTGCAGTTGCTTATGGTTTAGACCAAGACACTAATCTAAGCACAGATCGCAACTATGTGATTTATGACTTAGGTGGCGGTACTTTTGACGTCTCTATTTTACGTTTTAGCCAAGGTGTATTCGAAGTTTTAGCGACTGGTGGTCATACAGCACTCGGTGGTGATGACCTTGACCGCTTAATTCTAAAGTGGGCAAAAAAACAGTTAAATATCGAAACTTTAGATGACGCTGAATATGCACATCTGATTGTTGCTGCACGTAAAGCTAAAGAAGCATTATCTGATCGAGAAACAACACAATTACAACTCTTAGACCAAACGCTTACCTTAGATCGTGCAACATTTGAAGAGATCATCAAAGTTGCTTTAGACAAAACGATTAGTGTTTGTAAACGTGTAATGCGTGATGCCAAACTTGAACTTAATGATATTCAAAATGTTGTTCTTGTCGGCGGTTCAACACGTTCTTATGCAGTGCAAAAAGCCGTTCGTGAAGTATTTAACCAAGAACCACTTTGCACGATTAACCCAGATGAAGTGGTTGCAATCGGTGCTTCAATTACAGCTAATCAATTAATCGGCAACAGTAAAGACGGTTCATTGTTATTGGACGTAACTCCACTCTCGTTAGGTCTTGAAACCATGGGTGGTTTGGTGGAACGTTTAATTTCACGTAATACTGCAATTCCTGTGGCGCGTCGCCAAGAATTTACGACATATCAAGATGGTCAGACCGCTATGCTGATTCATGTGGTACAAGGTGAACGTGACTTAGTTGAGCATTGTCGTAGTCTCGGTCGTTTTGTGTTGCATGGCATTCCGCCAATGACTGCAGGTCAAGCGCGTATTGAAGTTACTTTCCAAGTAGATGCTGATGGCTTACTCACTGTTTCTGCCAAAGAAACCACGTCTGGTGTCACAGCAAAGATTGACATCAAGCCGTCATATGGTCTGTCTTCTGAAGATACTGAACGCTTGCTGATTGAAGGTTTCAAATATGCAGAAGAAGACAAAAATCTGCGTCATTTAAATGAAACCAAAGTAGAGGCGAAACGTGAGCTTGAAGCATTAGTTCAAGCACTTAAAGTGGATGCAAAACTACTTTCTGAACAGCAGCTCACTGATTTACAATCTGCTCAAGCTCAATTAGAAAATCAGTTACAAGGTTCAGATATTAAAGCCATTGAATCTGCAATTGAACAGCTTAAAATTCACAGTGATGCTTTTGCAGCAATGCGTATGAATCAGCACATTGATGCCGCATTGAAAGGCACTAAGCTTGATGACTGGTCAAACTCAAATTAATTTAAGGTAAAGATTATGCCACGTATTAAAGTTCTTCCACATGCGCAGATTTGCCCTGAAGGCGCTGAGTTTGAAGTTGAGCCAAATGCCAATTTATGCGAAAGCCTACTCAACAATGGCATCAAAATTGAACATGCTTGTGATATGTCAGCTGCATGTACAACTTGCCATGTCGTTGTACGTAAAGGCTTTGATAGTCTAGATGAAATGAACGACGTAGAAGCTGACTTACTTGATCGTGCTTGGGGCTTAGAACCCGACTCTCGCCTGTCTTGCCAAGTCAAATTGGTTGATGAAGACCTAGAAGTTGAAATTCCGAAGTACACGATTAATCATGCTTCTGAAAATCATTAAAACTTAATGAGCTGTTACTTGAAGATATTTAATAAAAATATCTTCAAGTATTTTTTATAATTGGCGGATTCAAACGGCAAGTGCAACAGTATAAAAACC
Organism: Acinetobacter sp. NCu2D-2; assembly: GCF_001647675.1. Taxonomy (NCBI): domain Bacteria; kingdom Pseudomonadati; phylum Pseudomonadota; class Gammaproteobacteria; order Moraxellales; family Moraxellaceae; genus Acinetobacter; species Acinetobacter sp. NCu2D-2. Next base: position 1,181,046 of record NZ_CP015594.1, on the reverse strand, counting down.
AGCCATAACTTCACTCGGTGTATACCAACCTAGTGTTTTTCTAGGACGATGGTTGAGTGCAAATTCTATCTGCTCTATTTGTTCGTTTGACACATCATCAAACGATGATGATTTTGGCAGATATTGACGGATTAAACCATTCGTATTTTCATTTCTAGCTCGCTGAATAGACTTGTAAGGATCAGCAAAATACGTCTCTATCCCAGCATCAGTAATTCTTTTGTGTTCGGAAAATTCTTTGCCATTATCAAATGTCACACTATAAGCATGGCTCATTTGTAAACGATCTAATGCACAAGTAATCGTTTGAGAGGATGCTCTCGTTGGCCCTAAATGAACAATATGTACATACAGGCTCTTTCGATCAACGAGTGTCAATAAAGCACCTTTATGATGTTTACCAATCACCGTGTCACCTTCGAAATCTCCTAAACGTTGTCGTTGATCAATGACCTGGTCTCTGCAGTGAATACTTGTTTTATCAATGATTTGCCCCCTACGATCCGTGTTTTTGTAACCGCGTTTTCGATATTTCTTCTGATGCCTTAAGTGTAGATGGAGTTTACCTCCTTGTGATTTATCTTGATAAATGTACTGGTAAATCCACTCATGTGAAGGTACATCCAGCCAACCGCGTTGTGTTAAAGCACCTGAAATTTGTTCTGGTGACCAGTCCAAACCAATCAAATAATCAATATAAGCGAAGGCAAATGCTGTCATTGATGATGAAGGACGGTACCGTCTTTGACTTGCAAATTTAGCTGCCTGTTGAGCTCTATATCCACGTTGCCCAGTATTTCTTTTTATTTCACGGTAGATGGTTGATCGTGAACGTCCTAACTCCCGAGCAAGGGTAGCGATTGAACTTTTACTTTTCAAAGTAGCATAAATTTCGTATCTTTCATCTTGAGAAAGTTGGGTGTATTTCTTCATTGTGTGCTTTCCAATTGCGAGTTGAAAAAGTCTAATGATTCTATGAATACACCTAACTTTTTCAACTAACTACAAATGTGTTGCACTTGGGATTTGAATCTGCGATTAAAAATATGATAAAATCTTTTGAAAACACTTACTTAATTTAAACTCATTAGTAGAAAGATATGAACGATTATATTCCTTATGAAATACGCTCATTTGCCAATCAGATTGATCCAAACTTAGACTTGTATTGGGTAAATAATTGCCAAAAACTATTCTCACAACTTGATACAAAACAGAAAGAAATGGTAGCTAGCCAAATTTTTCAAAAAAAATTTATATATTGGGATAAAAAAAATAATAGCTTTAGACTCACGAAAGAACATAGTTTTGCAACATATATTACTACTCTCGAACATGCGGGAATGAGAAATCTCGCTGAGAAAATTTTAACTTCATGCAATCAGTTAGAAAAATATTCAAATATAGAGGAAATTGCAAACTTTATTGAAGGTTTGGTGTCACAGGTAGCTAAAATTGACACGGAAGACAATATACTACTTCAAAAATACAAAAATCAGATAAAGTCAGAATTAATTTATCATATTGCGAACATTATCAAAGAAAAAGATAACATTATAATTCCAAATAATGAGCGTCAACTAAACACAGAAATATTAAAAGTTTTCATCAATGAAGTATACTTAAAACAGCAACTGCTCAATTTTTGGTTTAAATCCGTTCCAATTCGTGAATTAAAAACTTTTAAACATTCACTTCTCAAAGATTTTACATTACAACAGAAAAAATTACGTCAACTAGAAATTATTAAAACCTCTAAATTCTTTTTTTGTTTATCACAACCCAATAATAAAAACGTTAATACCTATTCAATAAGACGCTTTTTAAATGAAGAAAAAAGTTTAATTTCAGATAGTATATATTTAAATGGTGTTGGTTTAGATATAACCCTCATTGATAATAATAATTATACTGATCTCTTTCGCACCAATATTTTAAAAATTGTGACAATTGAAAAACAAATCAGCGATGAGGTAACAAATTTTATTGAAAATTTGCAAAATCTGAATAGTAATATTTTGTTACCTTTATTAACAAAACCACTTGACTCTTCTGGTTTAAATATGGAAAAGGTTATTGAAGACCGTTTAATTGATTTCGAGAAAAATTTGATCTTAAATATTTTAGAGCCAACATGTGAATTCTTAAAGTATAAAATTAATCACCAAGATGAATCTAACTATATCTTTGTAAGTTTAAAAGAAATTTTTTCTGATATATTAAGTTATTTTAAAGACTTTCAAAGTCAACCAGCCTTACTATTTGATTCCAAGTCTAAAGTGTTCTTTTATCGATTATTAGCTTGGCTTAATTTAATTGAGAAACGTTATTCTCAAATTTTCATCAAGCAATCTACAGAAGATTGGAAATTATCAAATGAAATGATGCATAACTCCATAACTGAATTATCACTTATTATTAAAACATCAATTAACGCGTATAAAGAGAATCTTAAAAATATCAAAATTCTCGAACGTGAAATTGAAGCTTCAAATGGATTTATAGGTAAAATTTTTAATACAAAAAAGAAAAAAGAAGAGAATCTAATTTTACTAAAAGAAAATCTAAATAAAATTAAAGTTAATGCATTTATTGATATCATACGTGTACCCAAAAACCATCCAAGTACAACTGTATATTTGGAATATGAAGCAGAAATTTCAATCAATGAAAAAGAAAGAAACTATGCTTTTTCAGTGGGAGAAAATGGTATAACTCGATTACCTATTATGGTACAACTACCTGAAGACAGATCTAAATTTAATTTAAATGAGGTCTATCACAACTTGAATTTCGATATCAATTTAGCAAATCAAAAGTGGGTTTAATTATAAAAAGGCTCCTTTTTTATCGGAGCGTTTCTAAAATTTGATATCAAATGATCAATTTTGAAACTCTTTAGAATGCGCAACTAAATCAACAGCAACCTCATCTTCAATATTGAGTTTTACAATCCCTTCCGCATTGGTGAGTTGTTGCTGTGTTTGAATGCGTTGCGTCATTTTTTCAAGCACATGCAGCAGTTCAGGATATTCAAAGTTTTGTACTTCATCTAAATTAAGCAATAAATGGAAGCCTTTATATTCATAATCGAACCAACGCTGATAATCCATTTTACGTGAACTATATTTTTCCATCACTTGCCATGAGCGAACAGGTTGCTTAATTCCTTTTAAATAAATCGGTGCTTTCGGTGCACATAAATAATCATTTTTAATTAAATTATGAGTATCTTCAGAAATCAGAATTTCATCCACTTCTGCTGCACTTTGTAAACGCGCTGCTAAATTGGCATCACGACCGACAATGGTGTACGCCATACGATGGTTTGCCCCATAGTTACCCACGTGACAATAACCTGTTGAAATCCCCATTCGAATATGTAAAGGCGGATAACCCATTTTCACCCAGCGTTCACGCAACAATTTCATTTGTTGGCGCATGGCGATTGCCATTTCCATACAGCTTTTTGCATCTTGTTCTACGCCTTGGCTATGTGGATCACCAAAGAAGACCAAGATCGCATCACCCATAAACTTATCGACGGTAGCTTCATACTTTTTCGCGATTTCAGTCATATGACTCAAATAATCATTGAGTAAGAATGCCAAGTCATCTGGGATGAGCGTTTCTGAAAGCTCTGTAAAGCCTTGAATATCAGAAAAGAAAACTGTTAATTTTTTACGCTTGTATTCAATTTTCGCTTCAGATTCACCTTTCATAATCGACTGCCACAATTGTTGTGGTGCATATCGGCTTAGCTGATTGGCAAACTCCATATAACGATTCATTTGGTCATAGTAGTGTGTTTTTTGCTGTGACATAAAACGTACGCGACTACTTTGATAGTAATTACCGACACCAAAGTAAGTGAACAGGCACAGAAAACCAAGCACAGTCAATTCACTGCTGGTTGGCTCGAAATAGCTACCGAAACCAAAGATCAGAATACTGCATGCATAAAAAATAGCGATCCCAATAAGAGTCGCTAATGAAACCGTTAAAAACGAAATTTTATTACTAATTGCGGTATACAGTAATGCGGCTAGCCCTAATAAACTCAAGACAAGGTTTAAATGAACTGCAGAGAGGACGATCGCAATAACTGTAATATCCATCATAAAGAAAACATTGCATTTTACTTTACGACTGTAGCGATAGATTAATTCTTTTGAGAGCCGTGGCGATGTAACAAGAAGGAAGAATAAAAAGAGCGGGATAAAAATTTGATATTGTGTATCTGGCTCTGTGTAGTGATAAACGACAAGTACCAAAGACAGCATGATATATCCCATCAACCGATGGAAAAATTCAAAATGCTTCGGTTCTTTATGTACCCAGTCGTCTATTTGCACTCAACTACTCCTCGAAGTACATAGCCAACGGTCTCAAATAATATGGATTCAAATTAATCCATACGCCAATCGAATGGCATATCACCTTGGCCACGTAGCGCGAGCATCAATGTTTGACGCATATGTGCGAGCACTTCACTGCTATATGGAACAGCAGGTGTTCCCCACACTGGCTTAGGCCATGCCACATCATTTTGATAACGTACAACATGATGGAAATGAAGTTGTGGCACCATATTACCGAGTGCAGCAACGTTCATTTTATCAGCACGGAATACACGAGACAGTTGGCTTGATAACCAGCTTGACTCACGTAAAAACTGTTCTTGGTCTGCCTGACTTAATTCATAAAGTTCAGAAACACCAGGCACACGTGGGATCAAAATGAGCCAAGGAAATTGCATATCATTCATCAAACGACATGTTGATAAAGGAAAGTCGCCTACAAAAAAAGTATCTTGAGCAAGTTGTGGATGCAAACTAAACATATCTTTATAAATGATGCAAAATTAGAATGATGGCTAATACTACCATATCCAGCACAGGCTGAATATTGGCAGCAATGTGTTTAAATACAAATTTGTACTTAATGTCTTGATCCTAGTCACAGTTATGACTTTACGCAATCCCCTAGAATTATCAAGACATTATTTTCTATAAAAACGTTGTCTTTAATCATTTTAGACAAAAGGTAATCAAAACATCACATACAATTAATGTAACTCTTTCAGCAAACTATCTAATAAATCCGTAATAAATTGTATGCGTTTTTCGTAATCTTCCAGCATCACCATCACTTTCAAACGTTGCCCGCCGTTCATACGGAAATAAGTTGGATGTTTTTGCATCATTTGAATGATGGTCACAGCCTGCACAGGTGTATCCGGTGCAAATTCAATGTGTCCACCTTGGCTACTAATATCAATTTTAGTAATACCCAACTGCTCTGCTTTTAAACGTATTTGATGAACCGCAAAAAGCTGTTTAACCGGCTGTGGAGGTAGGCCAAAACGATCAATTAATTCCATACGGATGTTATCGAGTTTTTCTCGGCTATCCGTATTACTGATGCGCTTATAGAACAATAAACGTTGATGAACATCGCCTAAGTAATCATCTGGGATTAAGGCTGGCATATGCAGATTAATCTCTGCAGTTAACGATAATGGCGCATCGAAATTCGGGGTTTTGCCCTTTTGAATGGCTTTGGTGGCTTTTTCCAGCATTTCCATATACAGGCTATAACCAATCGCCTGCATTGAACCACTTTGCTGCTCACCCAATAGTTCACCCGCACCACGAATTTCTAAGTCTTCTGTGGCGAGCATAAAACCTGCACCTAAATTAGAAGCACGTTGTAGCGCATCCAGACGTTTTTCAGCATCACCTTTTAAGCCTTTAATTGAAGGTACCAACAGATATGCATAGGCTTGGTGATGTGAACGCCCAACACGACCACGTAATTGATGTAATTGCGCAAGACCGAGTTTGTCGGCACGCTCAATGATAATGGTATTGGCATTAGGAACATCAATCCCTGTTTCAATGATCGTTGAGCAGACTAAGACGTTATATTCTTTGTGATAGAACTGCTGCATGACTTGTTCAAGCTCGCGTTCACGCATTTGTCCATGTGCAACTGCAACACGCGCTTCAGGGACTAGTTCACGTAAATTTTCAGCTGCACGTTCAATACTATCCACTTCATTATGCAAGAAATACACTTGACCACCACGTAGCAACTCACGCAGAACTGCTTCTTTAATGGAGTCGCCAGTATGCTCCTGCACAAAGGTTTTAACAGCAAGACGGCGTGCTGGAGGTGTGGCAATAATCGATAGATCACGCATGCCACTAAAGGCCATATTTAAAGTACGCGGGATTGGTGTTGCGGTCAGCGTTAACATATCGACGTCAGCACGCATGGCTTTAATGCGTTCTTTATCACGCACACCAAAGCGGTGTTCTTCATCGACAATCATCAAACCTAAATTTTTAAATCGCACATTCTCTTGCAAAATTTTATGGGTACCAATCACGATATCCACTTTACCATCGGCAAGATCATCAATGATTTTGGTATGCGCTTTTGATGAGCCAAAACGTGATAACACTTCAATGCGAACCGGCCAATCAGCAAAACGATCTTTAAACGATTCATAATGCTGCTGAGCTAGGAGTGTCGTTGGGACAAGCACCGCCACCTGACGATTATTTTGTACTGCTACAAAAGCAGCACGCATCGCCACTTCAGTTTTACCGAAACCAACATCACCACACACCAAACGATCCATCGGTTTAGCCTGTTGCATATCATGCAAAGTTGCTTCAATCGCATTGGCTTGGTCAAGCGTTTCCTCATAGGCAAAACCACTGGCAAACTGCATATATAGACTTTGATCAAGTTCAAAGCTGATACCTGGTTTCGCAGTACGACGCGCTTGAATATGCAGAAGTTCTGCTGCAACGTCATGAATTTGTTCCAGCGCTTTACGTTTGGCTTTAGACCATGCGTCTGTGCCGAGTTTATGTAGTGGGGCTAAATCGGGGTCACCACCACTATAGCGACTAATGAGATGCAAATTGGTGACAGGAACATAGACTTTTGCCGCATCTGCATAATCAAGTTGTAAAAACTCGTGGTCCTGATCATCAATACTTAAGGTAATCAGTCCTGCATAGCGCCCTACGCCATAATCAATGTGCACCACAGGTGCACCAATTGAGAGTTCAGTCAGACTGCGAACTAGAAACTCTTCTGAAACCTCTTGCTGACGTTTACGACGGCGTTGAACCACGCGATGTTCATAAAGCTGATTTTCTGAAATGATGCTGAGTTGCTCGGTCAGCTCTAATCCACGTTCAAGTGGTGCACTGGTAATGGCAATTGCATGTAAGGACTGAATAAATTCATCAAATCCTTCTACAGTTGGGATATCTCCCAAGCTAGCACGCAGCGCGTCCTTTAAAGTTTCACGACGACCCGCACTTTCAGCAACCAATAAAACTGGATGATTGGCTTCATCAATATATTTTTTAACCGCAGCAAAGGGTTTTTCTTGCTTAGGATCAACCGGTAAACGTGGCGGTGTTTGAGTATTTAGATTAACGATACCCGATTTTTCAGCAAAAGGTTCTTGTGCAGCCACAATACGTGGAAATTGATTCAGTGACTCTAGCAACTGAGACGTTTGAAAGAATAAAGCTGAGGGTTCTAAAATGGGTTGATCAACATTATGACGACGATCTTCATAACGTCTAACTACATCAACCCAAAATTGATTAATACCATCTTCGAATGACTGATCTGTAATGACAATGGAATGCTGTGGTAGATACGAAATAAGACTGCTTTGTGTTTTCATTGCCTCCGCTTCAAAAAACAGCGGCAAATAAAACTCAATCCCAGGTGATGCAATACCGTCTAAGACATCCTGATAAATTGGATTTTTCTTAGGGTTTGCAGTTGGAAATGCTTCTGCATAACGATCTCTAAAGGTCGAACGTGCTTCTTTGAGTGGGAATTCTTGAGCAGGTAAAACAGTAAATTGATCTAGATTCTGTGTAGTTCGTTGTGTTTCTGGATCAAAGAATTTTAAAGTTTCAATTTCATCATCAAACAGATCGATACGGATCGGTGCATCTTGACCTGACGCATAGATATCCATGATGCTGCCACGTACTGCAAACTCACCGTGGTCATAAACTGTATCGACTAGATGATAGCCCGCTTGGATTAATTTTTTCTTTTGTTGCTCTAAATCGAACTTTTGTCCGACACGTATATCAAAGTGTTCACCCAAGACCCAATTGGTCGGCGCAACACGTTGCGCTAAAGTTGAGGTTGATACCAATAGCACGCCTTTTTTAGGCATATTTGATAATATCGCCAAACGTTCAGACACGATATCTTGATGCGGTGATAATCGGTCATACGGCAAAATTTCCCAATCGGGAAAAATGGTCGGTTTTACCCCATAAAATTCAAGTTCACTTTCCAACTGCCCCAAATGCTGATTATTGCGTGCAACCACAACAAAGAGCTGATCGTATTGCTTTACGATTTCTTTCAACAAAAATCCCGTTGCAGAACCATGCAGGTTCCCTAACCAACGTTTTTCGCCAGATTTGAGTTTAGATAAATTGAGTTGTTTAATTTCTTGTTGGAACATGAAAGTGGCTATGAGTTCTAAACATGGCCACTATCTTATCATGTGATAGATCACTGACTTGGTTATTTTTATTATCCATCATTACACTTTTAACGATTCATGAATTACTTTTGATCACGGATAAACTGACGATAATAATCATTAAGTAATTTCACGATCTGCTTAAATTCAAGCAAATTTTCTTTATTGTTACCAAGTCTCGCAAAATAACGCCCAGAGGCAATTTCTAAGTCAATTTTTTCATTGATAATCATTGCTGCTGAATATAAAGCTGCCAAATCATCAAATTTCTTTAAACGGCGATTAGATAAAAACTCAAGACGCTCTCCTAGCGATTCATTTAAACGAACTCCACCGACAATAAATCCATACTCTTCACTGAATTCAATTTGATGTTCTGCAAGATATGCTTCAGCCAATTTGGTATTTGAGCTTTTAAAAAGTGAGGTGAGTTTATTAAACATGTGGGATCTATCGAAGTAAAAACATCACAATCATGATAACAAGCTATAAGACACATCCAAAGCTAAAGCTTGACATCTTCATGTTTTATTGGGTTTGTATTCCTGCTTTGAGTTTCAGTTTTTGTGTCTCTTTAATCACTTCCATAACAGGATAACTACGCGTTTCCTTCAGTCCTGGTAATTGCCATAGCACTTGACCAGAAATACGGCGGAAGTCTTCCATATTTGCACAGCGAATTTTAGCGACAAAATCAAAACCACCACTAATCATATGACATTCAACAATTTCTGGTATTTGTTTGACTGCATCGGTAAAAGCATCTAAAACATTGGGGTAAGTTTTATCGACCATAATCTCAACAAAGACCAAAAAAGCATTATTGAGCAAATTAGGATTGAGACGTGCCTCGTAACCCACGATAAAACCTTCTTTAGTGAGCTTTTGCACGCGCGTTAACGCAGCTGTTGGAGATAGATTGACCATTTCAGCCAGTTTAATATTCGACACCTTTCCATCATTTTGCAAAATTTCCAAAATTCGAATATCAATTCGATCAAGTGTCAAATAAGCTAGCGTCATATTACAGGATCTCTTTTGCTTTTAAAGTATCGGCTATGTGCTTGATACAAGCATATGAACATAGCTATAGAAGCTTAATTCTAGCATTGAGACGATATGCTCATCATATCTATTGCTTTATTTACTCCAATTTTTTTCACACATGTGCTATCAAGCAATTTATATTTTCAAAATTACAATCAAGAAATGCTCTAAATCTTGGTTTGTACCTCAATAGTCTTAGGCATCAGATCAAAATTTTGCTACCATTTGCGTTTTAAAATATTTCGATTTTTTATTGCATATGACTTCATCTTATCAGCAACAACTTGATGCAAAAGTTGAACGTATTTCTGCCCAATTCGCCGAATTTAATCCACCTGCATTACAAGTTTTCCAATCGCCTGAACAATATTACCGTATGCGAGCTGAATTCCGTATTTGGCATACGGAAGATGATTTGTTTTATGCCATGTTTGAACGTGATGAAAATAACAATAAAAAAGTCATCCGTATCGATGAATTCCCTGTTGCAGACAAAAGCATTAACGACTTAATGCCGAAATTGCTCACCGCATTTAAAGCAGATCCTATTTTAGGCTCTCGTTTATTTGAAGTGCACTTCCTTGCAACATTAAAAGGTGAAATGCTGGTTTCACTGATTTACCATCGCAAATTAGATGAAACCTGGGAACCTGCAGCAAAAAAACTAGCTGACGAACTGAATATTAAATTGATTGGTCGTAGCCGCGGTCAGAAGTTTGTTTTAACAGATGAATTCGTGGTTGAAGAGCTTAAGGTTTTTGACCGTCTATACCGTTATAAACAAATCGAAAGCAGCTTTACTCAACCGAATGCTCAAGTTTGTCAAAAAATGTTGGAATGGGCATGTACTGTCGCTGATAAGTCTGACAAAGATTTACTCGAACTATACTGTGGTAATGGTAACTTTACTCTACCGCTTTCAACTAAGTTCCGCCGTGTGCTAGCGACTGAACTGGCAAAATCATCGGTTTATGCTGCACAGTGGAATATTGAACAAAACCAAATTGATAACATTCAAGTGGCTCGTCTTTCTGCTGAAGACTTTACGCAAGCCTATAACGGTGAACGTGAATTCCGTCGCCTGCAAGAAGCTAATATTGATATTTCAACTTATGACTTTGATACTGTATTTGTCGATCCACCACGTGCAGGTATCGATGACGAAACTTTAAAACTGCTGCAACGTTTTGAGCGTATAATTTATATTTCATGTAATCCTGATACGTTGCATGACAACTTAAAAACTTTGTCTCGAACCCATAAAGTGACCCAGTTGGCAATGTTCGACCAATTCCCTTATACCCATCATGTCGAATCTGGCGTTCTACTTGAAAAGATTTAAACAATTTATTTCAAGTCATATGCACTAAGCAAAAAGGAGCTTTAACGAGCTCCTTTTTTATTTCCCTTTAAAAAAAATCACTTAGCGCACTCACCTAAGTAACCCCTAAAATATGTCATTAAGCATCTCATAATTGATCGGAAAATATACCGATTAAATGTGCCGCACTTCACAATGCTAATCTTGCTTTATTTATAAAACTGACTATATTGCACCTTATGTTAGGTTGTGTATGAAGGCTCTATGAGTTTTTGGCATAAATTGTTCGAAAATGAACAAAAAAATGGACATAAGAACCAAGTGGCTTGTGTCGAAAATGATTGCTCTTGCAAATCAAATGAACAACTTCTTGAGGCGCTTGCAAAAGCAACCGATGAAGATGTAATTATTGGGATTAAGAAAGTTCTGGCTTCACGCGGTTATAGCCGTAAGGAGCTAAATGAACTTCAGCATGCCCCATTGCAATAGGTACGCTGCCTTCTTAAAAAAGCATTTGAAACATCAAATGCTTTTTTTTACGTCAATCAAATAAATTTAGAATAATGCTTAGGCTATTAAAAATTTGAATAACCTCATCAGCCATTTCTATTTAGATTAATATTCAACCACTCCTGTCGCTAAACGATTAAAAAAACGTTACACTTAGAAAAGAAAATCCCCTGTACAACATTTTGTTTAGGTCTATGCAATACACTCCACGGTTTCCTTTAGGTTCCCACCTTATGGTTAAACATTTCGGCTATACCCATCATGGAATATATGCTGGACGAGGTCGTGTCATTCATTATTCAGGTTTTGCCCATTTTTTTAAAAAACATCCGATTGAAATTACTTCAATTGAAAAATTCAGTAATGGCAAACCGATCCACGTTCAACACTATGACACACCCAAATACAAAGGTCGTAAAGTAGTCCGCCGTATGCGCTCACGCATGCATGAAAACAATTATCATCTGATTATTAATAATTGCGAGCATCTATGTACTTGGGCCATAACAGGCGTAGAAAGTAGCCCTCAAGTGATTCGGATGATGAATCGTTTAACTACGATTGGCTATATCAGCTCGATGATGAGCTTTATGAACAGTATGTTCTTGACCCTGACAACGACCAGCTTTGCTTTAGTGCTATATATCAAGAAGAAATTGCGTGACAAAGCCAAAGAACGGTTTGAACACTATCAACAGCTCCATGAACAGTTTCAACAGGAACGAAGTGACCTAAAGAAACTTAAATAAAAAGCGCCGAAATACGGCGCTTTTTTTATGAATGTCACTTTTAACTTAAATGACCTTTATAACTTGGAATCATCTCAGGCAACGCGGTATGCCCTAATGAGCTAAGTGTTTCTCTTTCCACCAATCTTACAATCGAATCTAAAGCTAAATCGTTATCTTGAAGTCCAAATGGTTCTTCAAGTTCCCCACTTAAGGCATCTAAACCTAAAAATAAATATGCAATCAATGCCACCAATATCGGAGTCCACAATCCCAAACTTGCTTCTAAGCTAAACGGCAGAATAAAACAAAATGAATATACTGTGCGGTGTAACAGCACTGAATAAGCAAACGGTAATGGTGTAGTAATAATACGGTCACAGCCCGCCTGAATATCCCCAAGTGCCACTGTATGTTGATTTAAATTGTGGTAAATAATATCGCTAATACTTCCCTTCTTATACGCATGTGCCAAATCCTTTTGCATTTGCTCTAGTACCCACTGCGGTGGATTCACTTGTCCTCTGATTTGCTCAAACTGTTCTGCGCTAAAATTTGACGTTAAATGATAAAATTCGATGCTCTGCTCACGATGGCTTAAACGATCACGCAATAAATGCGTAAACAGCATAGTGCGGTTCAATAGATATTCTCTAGCATTTGATCCAGTACATAGCTATCACGACTTAAATGCCGCGTAGTAGCAATCAAAGCTCCCCATAGTTTTCGCCCTTCCCACCAACGCTCATAACACGCACTGTTACGAAAGCTCATGAAAATAGAAAGAATCACACCAAAAATGGTAAAACCAATCGCAGGTACGGCAGGAAGATTAAAAAAGTGCATTCGGCTTAGATAGACCAAAATACTCGAAATTAAGACGACTAAAGCTAAAGCTGGCAAAACTTTCGGTAAGATCGTACCGTGCCAAGCAAACAATAAACCGAGACTATTACTTTTATCGCGAACAATCATGCGCGTACTGCTCCATTAAAAAAGCTCAACCGAAGTTGAGCTTTTTATTGCTGTCTAACCTATTTAGCAGGTTTGAAACTATCTTTCAAATCTAAAATACGGTTAAACACTGGTTTTTCACTTGTATGATCATGTTGATCTGCAACAAAGTAACCTTCACGTTCAAATTGGAAACGATCTTCAGGTTTGGCTTGCGCAAGTGCTGGCTCAATGACAGCTTGAACGACTTTTAATGAATCAGGGTTCAAGTTTGCAAGGAAGTCATCACCTGTTTCAGGATCAGATTCTGTAAATAGGCGATCATAAATACGAACTTCAGCAGGAATACCTTGAGTTGCTGAAACCCAATGCACAACACCTTTCACCTTACGACCTTCAGGGTTTTTACCTAAAGTTTCAGGATCAATTGAGCATTTAAGTTCAATGACTTCGCCGTTTGCATCTTTAATTACTTCATCACATTTAATTACGTAAGCGTGGCGTAAACGTACTTCACCACCCGGAATTAAACGTTTAAAACCTTTTGGTGGCTCTTCTTCAAAGTCTTTACGGTCGATGTAGATTTCAGAGGTTAACGGAATGATACGATCGCCCATGTCTACATTCGGATGACGTGCATGACTAAGATCCATATCCACAGGTAAGTTGGTTAAAGTCACTTTGAGTGGATTTAACACTGCCATACCACGTGCCGCTGTATTTTCTAAAGATTGACGGATGCAATATTCAAGCATCGATACATCAACAATACTGCCATCTACTTTAGAGACACCAACACGTTTACAGAAATCACGTAAACCTTCAGGCGTAAAACCACGACGGCGCATACCGACAACCGTTGGCATACGAGGATCATCCCAACCATTGACATAGTTACCTTCTACCAATTTACGTAATTTACGCTTAGAAGTAATGGTGTAATCTACATTTAAACGGCTAGACTCGTACTGACGTGGTATTGCTGGAGATTTAACTTTTTCAACCACCCAGTCATAGAATGGACGGTGATCCTGGAACTCAAGCGTACATAAAGAGTGTGTAACACCTTCAATGGCATCTGATAATGGATGCGCATAGTCGTACATTGGATAAATTTTCCATTTATCGCCTGTTTGATGGTGTTCAGAATGCAAAATACGATACAAGATCGGATCACGCATATGCACGTTTGGAGATGCCATATCAATTTTGGCACGCAATACAGCCTGACCTTCAGCATATTCACCATTACGCATTTTTTCAAAGCGCTCTAGGTTTTCTGCAACAGTCGCATCACGCTGTGGTGAGTTTTTACCAGGCTCTACGAAGTTACCACGATTGACACGGATTTCTTCAGGTGTTTGAAGGTCAACATAAGCATCACCTTGTTCAATCAATTGGATTGCCCAAGTGTAAAGCTGGTCAAAATAGCTAGATGCGTAGCATGGTTCACCTTTCCATTCAAAACCAAGCCATTTCACATCATTGGCAATACCATCAACGTATTCTTGTTCTTCAGCATCAGGGTTGGTGTCATCAAAACGAAGGTTACAGTAACCACCGAATTCTTGAGCAACACCAAAGTTTAAGCAAATTGCTTTTACATGACCAATATGTAGATAGCCATTTGGTTCAGGTGGGAAACGTGTCACCACTTGAGCAGTACGACCTGCTTCTAAATCATCGGTGATGACTTGGCGCACAAAGTCTAAACCCGGTTGTTGTTCCTGCTGCTGCGCTGAATCGACTGCATTCTTGTTTTGGGTCGGGTTCTCGGGCAGAGATGTCACAACATCATTTGGCTTCATGATCAATCATTCACTTCTAAAGTTAAAATAAGGGATTTACCAAACTTCACACCGCTGAATCTGGTGATGCAGTTTCAATAAAAGGTTTATTAGTTTAACGATAGGTGATCAATCTCTCAACTGCTAACTGTTGTATTTGTTTCCTATTCAGACAGCTAGTTTTTAGTTTGAAAACTCAACTTCAAAATCTGAGTAATGTCTTTGTAGATAAAAGACGCCTGCGTATCATTATGTAAATTTCTACCATAAGCACTGCATAAATAAGATACTATTTTGATGTTTTTATAAAGAAAGTCATGTTTTTTACTTGCCTTGTCGTTTAGAGTTTGCTTATGCTTCTCTCATTCAAAAAAACCATGGCACTTCTGTCCATGATTAGGAGATTACACAATGAGTTTTCCTCAAGTCGAATTAAACACCAATAAAGGTCGTATTGTTCTTGAATTAAACGCTGAAAAAGCACCTAAAACAGTGGCTAACTTCTTAGAATACGTTCGCGACGGTTTTTATGACGGCGTAATTTTCCACCGTGTAATTGACGGTTTCATGATCCAAGGCGGTGGCATGGATGAAAACTTCAAAGAAAAAGCAACTCGTGATTCTATTGAAAACGAAGCTGACAACGGTCTAAGCAATGACGTGGGTACAATCGCGATGGCGCGTACTCAAGCACCTCACTCTGCTTCTGCACAGTTCTTCATCAACGTGAAAAACAACTCTTTCCTTAACCACACTGGCAAAACTGCTCAAGGTTGGGGTTATGCCGTATTTGGTAAAGTAGTTGAAGGCATGGACGTTGTGAACGAAATTAAAGGCGTTCGTACAGGTAACCGTGGCTACCACGCTGACGTTCCTCTAGAAAACGTTGTAATCGAATCAGCTAAAATCATTTCTGAGTAATTAATCTCCCTAAATCCCTCTTTTAAAAAGAGGGACTTTCCTCCCTTTCATAAAGGGAGGTTAGGAGGGATTAAATTAAACAAGGAAAAAAATAGTGACCTATCTGTTTATATCAGATTTACATTTGTCACCCGATCACCCTCGACTCGTTCGGGGGTTTTTCGATTTATTGCAACACTATAAAAATCAGAATACTCAGCTGTATATTTTAGGCGATTGGTTTAATGCCTGGATTGGTGATGATGATCAATCCGAATGGTTAAGCTCCATCATTAAACACCTTAAAGTATTTACAGATGCAGGCAATCAAATTTACTTCCAAGTCGGTAATCGTGATTTTGCCTTAGGACAAAAATTTCTAGATCAATTTTCAGGTCAACTTTTAAATGAAGTTGATTATTTGCAAATTGTCGATATTCGATTCCGCCTTGAACATGGCGATGCTCTCTGTACTGATGATGTCAGCTATCAACGCTTTAAAAAAGTCATCCGTCATCCACTACTGTTGGGATTGTTAAAAAGAACACCATTGGTCTTTCGCAAAAAACTCGCTCATGGATTCCGTAAAAAAAGTCGTAAATCTCAAAACTTCAAAAGTTATGAAGTCATGGATGTGAATCAAAATGCAGTCAGAGATGCAATACAAAATGTCGATGTCTTAATTCATGGGCATACACATCGTGCGCATGTGCATGAGATCGCTGCGAAAAAGAGAATTGTATTAGGCGACTGGCGGGAGCATTCTGCTTATATTTTAGAATTTGAGCCAAATATAAAAGTACAAGATTTAAAATTAAAAGAGTGGCTATATTAGCCACTCTTTTAATATTTTTACTGCAGACGATACAGTTGATTTACGCCTGTGTAGAAACTTTTACCATCAAGGTTAAATTGGATTTCTTCACCAGAAGATAATTGAATCATTGATCCAACATCGACCCAAATAAAACCATCAAGAGTACTTTGTTTACGTTTAAGTGGAACAACTTTTACATTAATTTCACAGCCATTTACAGCAGTCGCTGTATACCATTGATTTAAAATTTTCAAAATATTTACTCATTACATGAGCTTTTCGTGACACAACAAAGAGATTAATAAAACCAGATTTGAATAATAATTCTGTAGTTACTAAGATTTTTCTCAGGATCATTCCTGAAATATGTACATCACAATTAGCTAAAAAAGACCAGCGAAAACACTATTCGCTTTAAAGTGTTACCTTTATACGCGCTATTGACCTCAATTGCAAATGACTTTGTAATGACACATAAGTCATTTGCTTGCTTCAACAGACAAACCCTGACAAATCAGAGTTTATCTTTTCTTGGGTTTATTTCAGTCGCAGCTGGGTATAATCATCAATATTAGTCACATCAAAAGATTTAGCCAATGAACCCAAGGTAATCAACTGAGCTTGTGCCTGCTGAGCCGCTTGAATGCCTGAAGGTGCATCCTCAAAAACCACACAATCCTGAATTTTAAGATTCAATAATTCTGCACCTTTTAAATATCCTTCAGGACTTGGCTTGCCCTGTTCGACATCTTCAGCGGATACCATCATTTTAGGAAGTGGCAAACCTGCAGCAGCTAAACGCGCCTTAATTAGCACACGTTCAGATGAACTCACCACCGCCCAAGGAATATCTAATTCATTAAGTTGCTGCAAAAAAGCGTTCGCACCTTTCATGGCAACTGCTTGATCACTCGCTACAACAAAACGTTGGGTTAACGCCTCATATTCAACAGATACCTTCGCCTCGTCGATAAAGTGTCGCACAATATCGATACTGCGTTTACCATGACTGAAATCAATCACGGTATTTACATCCAGTTGGTTGTGCTCTGCCCATACCCTAAGTATGTCTGCAATTGATCCCATGGACTCAACTAATGTGCCATCAAGATCGAAGAGTACGCCTTGTGCGTGAAGAATATGTCCACGCGTTTGCAATTGAATCTGCATTATTCACCAATCGTTTTAAGCAGTGGCAACAACAATTTTGATGTGTATTCTGCTTCTTCAATTAATGGCCAACCCGACATGATTAATGCAGTCATCCCTGTCTCAACATGATATTTCTCAACTTGTGTCGCAATATTTTCCGGGCTACCGACCAAATATGCTGCAGATGACGCATAACCGAAGATATCCAGTGAAGACCATGCACTCATCCCTGCAAATAGATTTTCTTCTAAACGCAAAGACTCAAGCGGTGGCAATTGTCCTTTACGAATATAATCCACCCATTCCTGACGCTGTGCGTCCGGTGCAGTAAAGTTATCAATACTTTGCTCACCATTAGTTTTACGCTTAATGGATACATCAAGTTTTTGCTTTAACAGTTCTGCACCTGTTTTTTCAAAAATTTTATAGAACTGTTGCTCTGCTTCTTTTTGAGTTTCACGTACCGTAACACTGGTCAATGCACCCATATCGTCATATCGACGACCTTGACGCTCTGCGGACGCTTTCGCGCGAGCAAACTGGTCTTTCACGCGTGCACGCTCACGAATCATGAGTAAATAGGTATTGACGACTTTACCTGCATGTTCTATTCCTGCTGCTGAATCCCCTGTACCCCACAAAGGAATACCCCCTGGTGTGGTTGGCTCAATGGTAAAATCAGTATTTGGGAATAATGAGCGGTAGCCTTTGGCATAATGCTGTTGGAATTCTTTCCAGTACGACTCACCCAATTCATAACGAGTTTCAGGTGTTAAGGTTACGCCATAAGTTCCAATACGCTGTGGTGTACCATTAATGTGATTGAACAATAAACGGCTACCGTGGAATTTTTCAAATGTCAGCGCTTGTTCCGCAAGAAGTTTTGCTGGTGTCAATCCTGCATATTCTGCCACCAAAAACTTCATATTTTCAGTGAAACCTGCGACTG
The DNA here is from genome assembly GCF_001647675.1 of Acinetobacter sp. NCu2D-2. Lineage (NCBI taxonomy): Bacteria > Pseudomonadati > Pseudomonadota > Gammaproteobacteria > Moraxellales > Moraxellaceae > Acinetobacter > Acinetobacter sp. NCu2D-2. Next base: position 1,162,333 of record NZ_CP015594.1, on the reverse strand, counting down.
AAGAAGCCGAAGTTAATGGGTCATTTGGCCATGTTGCGACCAATGCACCGTAGAATCCACCTTGATCAATCGTCTGAGCCAATTTTTTATAGCGTTTGAAATCTACAGGATAAAATTCTTCTTGAATCCATGGATAGTTACCATCCGCGGTACTCAAGTACCAAAGTGCTTTAATTGCCATTGCAATATCCTATTATTCAATCATTGTCTGAAGGGGAAGTTTTGGATCTGCACTCCACTCGGACATCGAACCATCATAGATTTTGATCGATTTTGCCTGAGTCTGTTGTAGTGCAAAGGCAGCACCACTCGCAGTAATGCCACTTCCACAGTAGATAATGATGTCTCGGTTTAAATTAAGGCCAAAGTCAGCCTGAAAGTTTGAAAAAGAATCTTTAAAGAAACCATCTGCATCTAAAAATTGTGCAAATGGGATATTGATGCTGCCTGGAATATGCCCTGCTCGTGCATAGCGCAGTTCTTCACCACGAAAGACCACTGGACGGAGTACATTAACGAGCTGTGCATCCTGCGGTCCATTCACCACAGCTTTAACGTCATTTAAATCAGCAAAATATTGCGCTTGGAAATTTAAATTAAAGTCGTGATGAGTCTTTGATTGTGTTGCTTGGTGCGAACCTTGTTCAAGTGGATAATCTTGAGTCTGCCAAGCCTTAAATCCACCATGCAATACATACACATTAGTAATGCCAAAAGCCTGTAACACCCACCACAAACGAGTCGCCCAAATATGATTTTCACGGTCATAAATTACAATCGGCTGATTGGAATTGAGACCAAAATGCGACAGTGAATTTCGCATTTCTGTTAAATTAGGGTGCTGGTAATCGAGATCAGTGCCTTGTTGACTAAAATGTTGCGTTAGATCGACATATTGTGCGGTTGGAATATGCCCCTGCTCAAAAGCATATAATGCGTGTTGAGCTTGGGTTGCATTTGCTGTTTTAGCCCCGACTTCAAGAATTTGCACATCATTCAAACGACGAAACAAATCCTCTGCACTGATCAATGATTTCATGCGGCTTTTAATTCCTCGACACTAAATTCCAAGTATTCAGCAAAGTCATCAGCGTTAACTTTATACAACTCATTGATAAATTCACGTTGGAAATCACCAGGTGCATCGGTTTTCAAGTGTGCTTTTTTACCTGCCACAGCATAATGTGCATGAGCAGCAACCACGGCATTAAAAGGTGTGGTCACAGAACTATATGCCGCAACCAATGCGCCTAATGAGCAGCCCGATGCTGTCACAAGTGGAAAGAAAAAACTTCCGCCTTTTACTTTAGCCAGCCAGTATTGTGTCCCTTCTGCATTTTCAGTTTTAGAGACGATATGATCGACTTCACCAGATGCAGAAACAACATCTGTGTGATCAAGCAATGATTGTGCAGCTTGAACGGAATCTGCGGCATCGTTAGAACTATCAAAACCTTTGGCATTGGTGCCTAAACCCGCTAGACCAATAATCTCAGATGCATTACCGCGAATAACCGTCGGTTTGTATTCAAGGAAATCTGCAGCCAACTGACCGCGCCAAGACAAGGCACCTGCAGCAATTGGGTCAAGTACCCATGGTTTATTCAATTGATGAGCTTCACGAATAGCGAGTTGCATTGATTCAACCAATGCAGCTGTCGGCGTGCCTAAGTTCACCACCAAGCCATTTGCATAACGAATAAATTCTGCTGCTTCTTCAGGATTATCAACCATTGCAGGTGATGCACCAGCGCTGAGTAAGACATTCGCCATAAAATTCACAGATACACTGTTAGTAATGCATTGCACAAGTGGACGTTGATTTTTAAGCGCTTGATGAGCAGCCAAAATTGTTTCTAAACTCGGAATTTGAACTGAACTAGACATAGTATTAAGCGACATTATTACTTGAATATTCACATTATTCACCATTAACTATGCAGTGAAAAATAAGAAAATGGACAGTGCTTATCATATTTTTATAATTATCATTTTATGCTTTATATATATGATTTTATGCTAATAAATTTAAAACCCAGATAATACTGATACCTTAAGGCTCAGCTTTTATCTTCTTTAATAAAGGTTGAAATAAGACAAAAAAGGAATAAGAGTCCTTATCTACTCATGAGCTTTAAATACGAATTTCAATCATAAAAAAAGCAACTGAGTACAGTTGCTTTTTTTATTCAATACTCAAAGTACTTAATAGCCGCCTTGTGACTGCATAACTTCAGTATCGGGTTTATATTTTACCAATAGACTACGTAGAGAATTCATCAACACACTGGTATCCACCCCAACAGCGACAAATTCAGTCCCCAAATCCAAATACTTTTGGGTAACTTCATGTTGTGTCGATAAAATCCCGGCTGCTTTGCCAGAAGTACGAATCCGTTGAATAGCATCAACCACGGCTTTTTGCACTTCAGGATGATTTGGATTGCCTTCGTATCCCATCGTTGCTGACAGATCGACTGCGCCAATAAAAATACCATCAATACCGTCTATTTTCAGAATGTCATCCAGGTTTTCTAAACCTTTCACAGATTCAATCTGAATTAAAAGACAAATATCTTCATGTGCAGTTTGATAATAATTTGGAATACTGTTCCAACGTGTTGCACGTGCAAGTGCCGCGCCGACACCACGCACGCCCAGTGGTGGATAACGTACCGCTTTGACCATCAGTTCCGCTTGCTCAACGGTTTCAATCATTGGTATTAGTAAAGTCTGTGCACCAATATCCAAGAGCTGTTTAATCAGTTGTACACTGCCAATTGGTGGACGAACCACCGCTTGTGATGGATAGGCTGCAATACTTTGCAATTGTGACAATGTCGTACGTAAATCACTTGGTGCATGTTCACCATCAATGAGTAACCAGTCGTAGCCTGCATTGGCAGCAATTTCAGTTCCATAGGCATCTGCTAAACCGACCCATAAACCGATCTGCTGTTCAGTTTTCAGTTTGCGTTTAAAGTAATTGGTGTATTGCATACCACCTACTCGCTTCAATGTAATGGCTCATCAAATTATTAAACGCCTCTTGATAAAATTAACCAAGATGCAATATCTATTTCATTATTAGATTTAACTATAAGACGATAATTCGCAACATATCTGTTTCGATTAAAGCATAAGATGATTGCTGATCAATTTATTGTACTATGAGCAGTATTCAGCGTTTGATTCGATGTCACGCTGACCTAATGAATATTTAAAAAAGTTTGGAGTTCGATTATGGATTTACTCAAGGTATCAAAAACGCGTTACACCACAAAAGCTTATGATCCGAGTAAAAAAATCCCTCAAGAACAATTTGAAAAATTATTGCAGGTTTTAAGACTTGCGCCATCTTCAATTAACATCCAACCTTGGCATTTTTTCATTGCCGAAGATGCTGCTGCTAAACAACGTATTGCAAAAGCTTTGACCGAGCAATATGCCTACAATGCACCAAAAGTGCTCGACTCATCTCATACCATTTTATTTTGCACTAAAGTCGATATTACAGAAGATCATCTAGACCAGCTTTTAGCACAAGATGAATCAGCAGGTCGCTTTAAAGGTGATGCTGCCAAAGAAGCACAAAAAAATACCCGTATTGGCTACGTCAACTATTATAAAAATGAAAAAGGTGATATTGGTCGTTGGGCTGAAAATCAGACCTTTATTGCTTTAGGTCAAATGTTACTTGCTGCAGGTCTTGAAGGAATTGATGCGACGCCAATTGGTGGCTTTAACGAAGAAGTCATTAGTCAGGAATTTGGATTAAAAGAAAAAGGACTGATTCCATCGGTACTTTTAACCTTTGGTTATCGTAGTGAGAATGACTTTAATGCCAAATTACCAAAATCTCGTCTGAAAGAAGAACAAATATTCACCAAAATTTAATTTTTATGATATAAAAGGGCCGAAAAATGCCCTTTTATATCAATTTGGGCCTATTTTTTGCTTAATCAATAATAATCACAACATAAACAATAAAAAGAGGTGCCTTATGTCTATTCAACTCACTAAACCGCTTAAATTTGAATGCACCGATTGTGACAAAATCTATTTAAATGGTTTCACTCAAGAAGAACATCACTATCCGAATTGCCCACACTGCCAAAAAGCGGGTTTATTACTTGGCACGGCTGAAGTTCAAGATTTGGTACGTTATCCACTTGACTACGCAACGTCTTACTTTAAGCAGACATTGCATATGCTAAGCAAAGCACACTAAGCAATCCCAGCACCAAACCCAAACTGCTTGCAGGTTTTAACTTTTCTTTAAACACCATCAGACCTGCAAGCACGCCAAATACCACCACCAAAATATTCATACCTGCAAATACAATCGCTGGTGTGTCTTTTAATAACATATGCGCTTTCACATAAAGTGCAATATTGGCGAAATTTAAAAGCCCTAAGAATAAGCCTGCTGCAATATTCTTTGTATCTCCTACGTTTTTATATTTGTAGCTGAGATATGCCATAGAAACGATAAATGCACAAATAAACATCAGGTTTAATGCGACTGGAAAATGTAATCCCAAACCTGTGGTGTATTTAAGTAGTACATCAATGAGTGCATAGCCGCCCCAAACGCTGGCTAAATAAAACATGCCCTGCTTGCCATTGCTTCCACCCGATCGGTTAGACCACAAGATAATCAGAACAGAAAGAATGCCTAAAATAATCCCAAGCACTTTAGACTGACTAAATTGTTCCTGAAAAATAAAATAAGCGGCTGCAAGTGAGAGCACCACAGAAAGTCGCTGTGCAATTTCTGTTTTTAAAATACCCGCTGTTTGCAATGCTTTGCTCAACAGCAAAAAAACGCTCGGCAATAAAATACCTAAAGCTAAAATTAACAGCCATGGCGTGTCAGTGATTGATAAACTTTGAAAGTCAGGTTTAAACCATAAAAAGCATAAGATACTTGCAGTTGCATAGTTCCAACCAATCATATGTATTGCGCTTAAACCTTGCTGTTTGGCAATTTTCAGCACAATTGAAACAGCGACACTACAAATTGCAGCAGCAAAAATTAATTCCATAACCCACTCTTGTTATACATCATGATTTTGTTTTTCTATTAAAGAAAAAGCCCACAAATTGTGGGCTTTTTTAACGCAATAATCTATGACCGATTATTTATAACGTGCAACCATTTTTTCTAATGAAATTGGACGAATTTTGTCTGCGTTACCCGCTGTACCGAATGCTTCATAGCGATCCACACAGATTTGCTTCATTGCTTCGATTGTTGCAGTGAAGAATTTACGTGGGTCGAATTCGCTTGGTTTTTCAGCCATCATACGGCGCATTGCACCAGTCGATGCTAAACGTAAGTCAGTATCGATGTTGATTTTGCGAACACCATGTTTGATTGCATCAACCAATTGTTCTACAGGCACACCGTAAGTTTCACCGATGTTACCACCGTATTCATTGATCACTTTCAACCATTCTTGTGGCACTGAGCTTGAACCGTGCATCACAAGGTGAGTGTTTGGAAGTGCAGCGTGGATCTCTTTAATACGATCAATCGCTAAGATGTCACCTGTAGGTGGACGAGTGAATTTGTACGCACCGTGTGAAGTACCTACTGCAATTGCCAAAGCATCTACATTGGTATCTGCAACGAATTGACGCGCTTCTTCAACAGAAGTAAGAAGTTGAGAATGGTCAAGAACGCCTTCAGCGCCCACGCCATCTTCTTCACCAGCCATACCTGTTTCAAGGCTACCTAGGCAACCAATTTCACCTTCAACTGAAACACCACAAGCGTGCGCCATTTGAACAGTACGACGAGTTACATCAACGTTATATTCGTATGAAGTTGGCGTTTTACCATCTTCACCCAAAGAGCCGTCCATCATCACTGATGAGAAGCCCAATTGGATTGAACGTTGACATACATCAGGGCTAGTACCGTGGTCTTGGTGCATAACCACTGGAATGTGTGGCCATTCTTCAATTGCAGCCAAAATAAGGTGACGTAAGAACGGTGCACCTGCATATTTACGCGCACCCGCAGAAGCTTGTACGATTACAGGTGAATTTGTTTCATCTGCCGCCATCATAATAGCGCGCATTTGTTCTAAGTTGTTTACGTTAAACGCTGGTACGCCGTAAGCATGTTCGCCGGCGTGATCCAAGAGCTGGCGCAAAGAAATAAGAGCCATAATATCCTCCCAGGTAATGCGACATATTCTACATGCGAACCGTTTTCAATTCAGCAAATAAACGTATTATTTGATAAAAAAACCCTGCTTTCGCAGGGACATTCTTATTTTATATGCAGTCTTAACGTGGTGTGGCTTCAGAAGCTGCCAAATCAGGTGTTGCTGCATCGGCAGGTGCATTGGCTACTTCGTTTGGTACATCGGTATTTTTTTCATCTAGTATTGGTTTGTCTATAGCATCAATTGCAGCTTGTTGTTCTGGGCTAATCTCTTCAACAACAGCACTTGAAGCTTCAGATTCAGTATTTTGTGCTTCATCCTGTTTTGCACATGCAACCACTAAAACAGTACTCAATACGGTTGCCATTAGCATACTTAGTTTTGTCATTCTTTCTCTCATTTCAGATCTTTTGACATCCTTGATGTTATGACCGTTGTGTTGCAATTTAATGACGTTAATTTGACCAAATTATTTCAGTTTTATTTTTGACATAAAAAAAGCCGACATGATGTCGGCTTTTTTCACTCATACAACAATGCGATTATTAAGCACGTTCTAAAAGTACAGCAACCGCAGGAAGTGTTTTACCTTCAACAAATTCAAGGAATGCACCACCACCAGTTGAGATATAGCCAATTTTGTCAGCCACGTTGTATTTGTCGATTGCAGCTAAAGTATCACCACCACCTGCGATAGAGAAACCTGCTGATTCAGCAATCGCTAAAGATAATGCCTTAGTACCTTCACCGAATTGATCCACTTCAAACACGCCTACTGGACCATTCCAAAGAATTGTTTTTGAAGTTTTCAAGATTTCAGCAAATGCTTTCGCTGTTTCTGGACCAACATCCAAAATCATATCGTTGTCAGCAACATCTTCCACTTTTTTCACAACTGCTTTTGCAGCAGCCAATGAACCTAAGAAATCGTCGAAGTTGATTTCAGATGCATCTGCAACCACAACATCTGTTGGAAGTGGAACAGATACTTTTGCAGCAATCGCTTTCGCAGTGTCGATCAAATCATTTTCACACAATGATTTACCTACGTTGTAGCCAGCAGCAGCCAAGAATGTATTCGCGATACCACCACCCACGATCAATTGATCACAGATATCAGAAAGTGAAGTTAAAACATCAAGTTTAGTTGATACTTTAGAACCTGCGACAATTGCAACCATTGGTTTTTCAGGTGTTTTCAATGCACGACCAAGCGCATCAAGCTCTGCTGCAAGTAAAGGACCTGCTGCTGCAACTTTAGCAAGACGTGCCACGCCTTCAGTTGACGCTTCTGCACGGTGCGCAGTACCAAATGCATCCATGACGAATACATCGCAAAGTGCTGCATATTTTGCTGCAAGTTCAGGGTTGTTTTTCTTTTCACCCACGTTAAAACGGCAGTTTTCAAGAAGAACCACTTGACCTGGTGCAACTTCAACACCATCTAAATAGTCAGTGAATAATTTAACTTCTTGACCCAAAGCTTCAGTTAAGTAAGCAGCAACAGGTGCAAGAGATTGTTCAGCTTTCGGCTCACCTTCAACTGGACGACCAAGGTGAGAATAAACCATTACCGCAGCGCCTTTTGCAACCGCAGCTTTAATTGTTGGCAAAGCTGCACGTAAACGTGCATCACTTGTAATCACACCATTTTTAACAGGAACGTTTAAATCTTCACGAATAAGAACACGTTTACCTGCCAAATCTAGGTCAGTCATACGCTGAAAGTTCATGTAGAGCTCACTTTATAGATATCAAAACGAGGCGATTTTAAATGATTATGCAAAAAAAGGTTAGCTTCTTTTGCAGAAAAGCTGACGATTGCTAAAGTTTTGTTATGATAGTTAAAAGCCTCATTAAGATTCAGCACTTATGTCGATACATCCAGACCCAAATCTTAATCGTTTAAATGTTTTAGACGAGCCTTTAGCCAGCTGTTGTTTTGACCCAATCACTGGATATTTCCGCAATGGGTTTTGTCATACGGCGACCACAGATTTAGGTCAACATACGGTTTGTGCCCAAATGACTTCAGAATTTTTAAACTTTTCACAAAAAGTTGGTAATGATCTGATCACACCAGTTCCTGAAGTTGGTTTTGTCGGATTACAACCTGGTGATTTCTGGTGTATTTGCGTAACTCGTTGGGTTGAAGCTTATGAAGCTGGTTTCGCTCCCCCGATCAAACTTCAAGCGTGTCACAAAGCTGTTTTAGCTTATGTCCCTATGCAAGTATTAAAGGAATATGCGGTCTAATGAACGCAAAAATTATTTTGGCTTCATCGAGCCAAACACGTAAAGAACTGATGGATCGTCTACGTTTAGACTATTCTATCGTTGTCCCAGATATTGATGAGTCTCCACGTGGTGAAAACCATGCGGATGATTTAGCGAAACGCTTAGCATTTGAAAAGGCGCAGCATGTTGCAACAGCAAATCCTGATGCCATTGTGATTGGTTCAGATCAAGTAGCTTGGCGTGAAGGTGCACCCGATATTTTTATTGGTAAACCTTTAAGCACTGAAAAAGCCATTCGTCAGCTACAAGCTAACTCTGACAAAATTGTGTATTTCAGTACTGCACTCAGTGTTCAACAACAATCTTCAGGTTTTGAATGCACCTTGGTCGAACACTATAAAGTGAAATTCCGTAAACTTTCCCAAGCAGAAATTGAGCGTTATGTTGAAATTGAACAACCGCTTTATTGTGCAGGCAGCTTTAAATGTGAAAGCCTTGGCATTAGCTTGTTTGAAGAAATGATTGGTCAAGACCAGACGACATTGATGGGTATGCCAATGATTCAACTCTGTAAAATTTTACGTGAATTGAAAATTTTAGTACCTTGATTCTTTGCTTGCTCATAAAAAAACCGAGTTACATGACTCGGTTTTTTTGATTGCAATCTGTTAGTTTAACAAAACAGTCCGCTCTTAATTCAGTCAATATAATTGATTGAAATCCATTGTGACAAACAATTATAAAATAATAACGAGTCTCAAATTATGTGTATAACAACAAGATAATGGAATTTCAAAAATTTTATGATGTATGACATAAATCTATTCAAAAGTTTTGGACACAATATCCTTGAGTTTAGATTTTGCATTATCCTTGCATAAACTCCCATGCGCAGCGACTAAACTTGTAAATTCCAATTCTAATAATTGATCAAAATTAGCTTTAAGACTTTTCTGTTGTGAAGAAACTCTTTTCAACCAAGCTCCGCCAATAAATAATCCAAGACGGAAACCCATTAAAAATAAAATAATTTTACTCAAGAAGCTTATATACTTCCAATCGTCCCAATATTGAATACTATCTGCTGTAATTAATAATTTGTATTCTTCTAATAACAGCGCTGACTCTGGAAATTTTGCACAAGTAAAAATAAAGAATTTACTATCTTTAATAGGAGGTACTACATGTTGCTCAATGAGTTTTTTTGGTAATAAATTTGGATAATTAACCCGAATCCTGCTTAAGCCGATGATTCCTTAATTTGAATTGTTGGCTTATTTCGATGGGTTAATTGATATGCACATAGTGAGGCGTAAATTCCACTCAGAAATCCATGAAGACTACGTGCTTTACTCGTCACTAAATTGTATTGCCCCTTCAATAAGCTGAATAATGTTTCTATTTTATTGCGTTGTCTTAGGTGATATTCATCTGATGCACAGAGTTGAATAGCCTGCATATTCTTCCGATGATAAGTAATTAAATCAATACCTTGATCTTTCAATCTAATTTTTAATTCTTGGCTGATGTAGCCCCGATCCCCGTAAAGTTTTGCTTCTATACCAGCAACCAATTGCTCAACCATTTTTATGTCAGCAACATGTCCATTCGATAAAGCAGAACAGGCAATTTCACCAAATTGATTCATTGCAATATGTAATTTACAGCCATAAAACCAGCCCATTGAGCTTCTACCACGTGATGCAATTTGGATTAATGATTTATGACGCTGAATACGTTGATTTTTACAAACTGGCAGAGTTGTTGAATCAATCCATAAATATTGTGTACCTTGGCTTTTCATCAGTGCCACATGTAAAGCGTGTAGAGCTAATTCATGCATATTGATCAGATGAATCATCCTTTGATAGCAAGGCAAGTACTTAAATAAATGGCTTTTATCTTCTTTTAACCAGCTGAAAAAGGCTTTGAAATTATTGAAATGAGAGCATTTGTACCAAATGGCAATAAAGCAGATTTCTGAAATTGTAAGTTGAGCAGTTCTGATTCTTAAGGAACCACGGTTTTGTTTGAGAAACTCCCAATAAGTTGCTTCAAATTTAAGAAAGAAATCATCAATTAAGCAAAATAATTCGGTACTATTAAACATCGGGACTAGAGTTGTGAGTTTGGTGTGGTAACTCAACTGATGGCTCTACCTCTTATTTTTCAAGTCAATTTTTATCCGCGATTCGGGTTAATTATCATGTTTTGACTGACTCCAAAACTCAGCATTATATGTATCAATATAAAATTGATCATCTAATCCATGAAAATCTCCTAGACGGATAACGTGTTTTACTTTTCCTAAGTGTTCTAATTTCTTTAGATTATTATCATTTAGGCGAACGGCATTACTGAACAACGGTACTAGCTAACCAAAATTATCTTTCGTCAGAATAGCAATTTTTGTTTTTAAAGCGACCATCACGACTTGTTCAACATATGCCTTCGCGTAATTCATCCACTATAAAAATCAGCATTTAAAGTAATGTCCCTTGCACAGTTGATATCGTTCAAGGGACAATAAGCCAAATTTAATTGTAGTCCTTATCATGTCCCAAGCTTTAGATGTTCTTGGCGGAATCACCGCTGAACAATTCCTTGCCGAATATTGGCAAAAGAAACCCCTTTTAGTTCGTAACGCCATTCCTGAAATTGCCAACATTCTTGAACCGAATGACGTGCTTGAACTTGCCTTAGATGAAAATGTCACTGCACGTCTTATCAAACAAAAAGATCGCGATCCAAATCAATGGTCAGTGAAATCATCGCCTTTAATCAAAGCTGATTTTCAAAAAATGCCAAAACTTTGGACGCTTTTGGTTCAAGCCATTGATCACTATTCATTTGACTTGGCAGCAATGTGGAAGAAATTCCCGTTTATTCCACAGTGGCGTCGTGATGACATTATGGTGTCTTATGCCCCTAAAGGCGGTTCAGTTGGTCAACATTTCGATTTTTACGATGTGTTCCTTGTGCAAGGTTATGGTCATCGTCGTTGGCAATTAGGTCAAATGTGTGATGCCGATACTGCATTTGTTCCTGGTCAGCCATTGAAATTACTTCCTGAGATGGATGTAAATTTTGATGAAATTCTTGCACCTGGTGACTTACTCTATGTACCGCCTGGCCTTTCACATTATGGCGTAGCGGAAGATGATTGTCTGACTTTCTCATTTGGCTTCCGCATGCCAAATGTCAGCGACATGATGGACCGTGTGGGTGATAAATTTTCTGAAAATGAAAACCTACGTAATCCTCTGACCGATATCATTCGTGATCAAGTAAGCAAAGCAGGTCAAGTGACTGGTAACGAACTAGAGTTTTTAAAAGAAAAGTTACTTGAGCAATTGCATAATTCAAATGTGCTTGAAGATGCAATTATGAGCTTAATGTCAGAACCTAAATATCCTGAAAATATCCCAGAAGCTGAAGAAATTGCATCAGGTGATTTACTTGATGTGATCGATCAAGGCTATAGCATCATGCTTGAGCCAGCTTCACGCTTGCTTTATACCGAAGAAGACGGCGATGTGATGTTCTGGGCAAATGGTGAAGGCATTTGTATTTCAGAGATCTTTACCGACAAGCTGAAACAGATTGCAGACGGCGAAGAAATCGCATTTGATGAAAGTCTTGCAGAAGAAGACATTCTTGAAGATTTAGCCGCTTTACTCAACGACTCGGTTGTCATGCTTGTTCCACCTGCGGAAGAAGAATAAAAGTATTCAAAAGAGGATCAAAAGATCCTCTTTTTTTATTCAATGAGTTCAATTGTTGCTTGGACGAGTGTACAACCTTTATGAGAACGAATACTCAACGTCCCGCCTAGTTTTTCTAATCGAAGATGCATACTTCGCATTCCGACACTTAGCCCATTTTGCTGCACACTATCTGTATCAAACCCCACGCCATTATCTTGAATCGAAATACTTAAATGCTGGTCAGACACATACTGCATACTGACTTCAACCCTGCTTGCCTGACTATGCTTAATGACATTGGTTAAGCTTTCTTCAATGGCACGAATTAAGGTTAAACATTGCATGGCCGTCGGTTTTTTCTGCCACTCGCACGGTATATTCCATTTTACGGCAATCTCCATTTCTTCGAGTAACTGGGTAAATCGATATCGAACAGGTGCTATCCAATAAATCGGCGTTTCAGGGACTTTACTATTGGCTGAAGCACCACTGTCAATAATTTGCCTTAAGTCGTCTCGCAGCAGTTTCAGCATCGACAAAAAGTGTTTATTAGGAATATTTTGTGAACTTTGATCGACTAAAATCATAGAACGAACAATAGATGCACCTAAACTATCGTGCAGTTCATGCGACAAATGAATTCGTTCCTGTAAACGCACATTATCCAGTTCTAAACTGTGTTTTTCATTTAAGCTTTGCTTAAGATCATGACTGACCTGCTCAACTTTCTCTTCTAAAAACACATTAAATCTTTCAATACGTTTTACATTTTATTCAAACGTAGCCCAAGTATAAGCACAATGAAAATCGTAATAATAGGCGATGTATAGGGCGCAAGTGGAGAAAATTCCTCGGCAGCAACTTTGCTATAACGATAAATATCCAAACCCACAAAAAACAAAATACTAAGCAAACACATGGCTAAAAAAATAATTTCGCCATCACGTTTTTTAAGGGCTTGAACACAGACATAGCCAATCATGGCGATTAATAGCAAAATATAAAAGATAAAACTTAGTGCAAGCGTTTCAGCAATGATTTCAATCGAACTCATTGTCAAAACCAAACTAAATAAAACCAATATTGCCCAAAACACGCGTTCGGTTTTGATGTGTTTTTTATTCAGAAATCTGAGTAAATAAATACAAAAACATTGAATATACGCAATAAAGAAAATACCGTTAACTTTACTTGTCCATATAGACGATGGAAATGGAAAATTCTCAGTGGTCAATATGTTACTAATAAACAAAATCCAAAATAACGTCGCTACAGCCATCCATGCAAAGGTTGTTTCACTGCGCTTAAATAACCAAATAATGAAACAAATCAGACCTATCGTCCCCGATAAGATCATATTAATTTGAAATAAAGTACGACGATCCCAGACTTTCCCAAGATGCTTGTCGTTATTCACCATCAAGTTATTAAATTCGATTTTTCCAAGTCCCGCTTTCTGAAAGCCATAGCCATTCACATAGACCAAGACTTCATTCTGATCGGGCTTTAAACTTGAAATGGGGAGTATCCAATAACGTGGCACATTCCAGCTTTTGGACAAGGGTTCTTCTAAATTGCGGTCAGACCATAGTAAGTCATTATTTAAATATGCCGCGCCCGCACTATTAATATAGTCAATGGAGAGTGCAATAGGCTCTGCAAGACGCGCATTTTCTTTACACTGCAATGACCACTGGATTTTATACCATGCTGCGCCGTTGTAATCTTTCCATGTACTGACTTGCCAATTGTCAGGCAAAGTCTTTTTTATCCAGCCCTGTGCAGGAATATGCTCAATACTCGGTGTTTTAACCTTAGAAACTTCGCTGACATTGACATGGCAAAGTTCATTTATATCATAACGCTCAAGCGCATAAAGTGAAGTAGTACAAAGACTTATCAAAAAGCCTACTAATACACGCAACATCCATGTCGCTGTAACCACTATAGAATTCCTAAAGAACGAGCTGCACTGACCGCTTTTGTACGCTTAGTCACAGCCAATTTTCGATAGATATGTTTAATATGACTTTCAACGGTATAACGCGATAAAAATAATTGATCTGCGATTTCACGATTGCTCAAACCTTGCGAGACTAAAGTGAGAATCTCTTTTTCACGATTGGTTAGTGTTTCGTGCTCGCTATTTTGATTTGAACTTTCTTGCGCTGGTTGTTCCGGTGTTTGTGAGATTTGCTTTAAAATTTCTTGCGCAATAAAAGGATCAATCGGTGCACCACCGCGTAATATACTACGAATTGCAAGACTGACTTCTGTATCGTCTCGTTCTTTCAGTACATAACCTGTTGCACCCGCTTTAATCGCTTTAATTGACACACTCCCACCACTTTCGACTAGCTCAAGTGGAGGATTCTAAAAGCAAAAGCTCTTAGGCGACTCCCTCACGGATTTCGCTTGCTTTCTGCTTCACAAGGCGACCTTTACCGCATCCACCCTCCACAGACAAAACGGTGTGTCCCACCGCCAAAATATTGCGAGAAGCATTTATATCCGCATTCTCGCTAAAACCACACTCAATACAGTTAAAGTTTGCCTGAGTGAGCCTATTTTCTTTTGCAACATGACCACATGAACTACAAGTCTGACTTGTATATTTAGGGTCAACTTTAACAAGTAAGCCACCTCGCCATTGTTGCTTATACTCCAACATATCAACAAGCATTGACCACCCTTGATCTAGGATTGATTTGTTTAAGCCTGATTTGGCTTTAACATTCTTTCCTTTTTTCTCAATTGAGCCTTTTGCAGACTTCGACATATTAGCTACTTTTAAGTCCTCAACTACGATCATTGCGTGGTTTTTGCTGAGAGTTGTAGTGACTTTGTGCAAGTAGTCATGCCGAATATTGGCAATATGATGATGTAGTTTGTTAACTTTTAAATTAAGTTTTTTCCAATTTTCACTGAACTTGATTTTCTTTTTCAACTTGCGTTGAAGTCTAGCTAATTTCACTTGATTGGCTTTAAAACTATTGATCGGGTTGAATACCTGACCATTAGAGGTTGTGACCAATTTCTTGATGCCAAGATCAACACCAATAGCTGATTTAGATGGGTGAATTGGTGTTTCAATTGTGTTTTCAACACCAAAAGAGATATACCACTTGCCAACATGCTTTGAGATTGTGACGTTCTTAATCTCGCCTAAAATATCTTGTGATTTTCTAAATTTTACAACGCCAATATCACTAGGCAATTTAACTTGGTTGCCTTTAACCCAACAATACCTATTAAATTGAACAATACGAATTGAATCATAACCATCTGATTTTTTCTTGAATCGTGGCATGAGTGGTCTAAGTTGAATTTCATTACCATCGGGTAATTTAAAAAATTTTGGCTTCTTAGCTTTGAATGGTTTTTGCTTTAGCTTGGCTTGTTCTTTTTTATCGAAGAATTTACCCCAAGCATCACCAAGATCACGAACTTTTTGTTGAAGTGAGACACCATTTGAACTGTTTTCTAAAAAAGCACACTCAGGCTTTTTGCGTAATTCAGGGATTTTATTAACTAAATTAACTTTGTTAATTCGCTCATTATTAGCAAGCATCTCGAATGATGTAGCCAATATCTGATTCCAAACAAAACGTGCAGAACCAAGCAACTTGTTTAAAACAAGCTCCTGTTCTGCATTAGGCTCAAGCCTAAATTTGTACGCTTTGTTGATTTTCATAAATGAGTGTGTATGTATTAATATGTATAAATACTACCACTAATTAAGCCATTCACCAATGACAGAAATATATAAAAACCGACATTCAGCCTTTAATTTGCATGTACATTTAGTGTTTATTACTAAGTACAGAAAGAAAATTCTATAAGTATTTTATTGAGTGTGCATCTGAAATCTGCAAAGAGTTTGATGCGGAATTAAAGGAGTGTAATGGTGAAGCTGACCATGTTCATATGCTTATTCAGTACCCACCGACAGTTCAACTCAGTAAATTGGTAAATAACTTAAAATCAGTAACAAGCAGAAGAATGAGAAATGAGTTTTTGGATTTACGTGGTAGTTATGCAAAACCTGTTTTGTGGTCACGCTCATATTTTGCAGGGTCTTGTGGTGGCGCACCTTTGGATATTATTAAAAAATACATTGAAAACCAACAAGGTTAAAATCCTTGAAATTCACCTCCACCCTGACTGTCGGGTGGAGTCCTCTTTCACTTTAAGATAGGCTGCCCTGTGTACTCCAAGCAGAGATCACCAAGATTAAAGTATGCGATTCTTGCTCACGAATACGTTGAATAATACTGATGCCATTACCATCGGGTAGCCCTAAGTCAATTAAAGCCAATGACACATATTGCTGTTCTAAGATTTGATTGGCTTGAGCCACACTCGAGGCAAAAAATAGCGTTTCCTCGGTATACCCCAACTCTAAAAGAATTAATTTTAAGCGTGTCTGAATGATAGGATCATCTTCAACTACGAGTACCGGTATCGGCAATACCAAATCTTGCGTTGTCATAAAATGCCCCAAAGCCCAATCAGGCTAAAATATAATCTTAAAATATAACCAAACTTATAATAAAAATCATGCTTTAAAGGTTTTTTATTTTTAGATCCTGCAGCCAATCTACATAATCAGCTACAGATGACACTTTAAATAATAGACTGCTTAGCCATACTGTTTGTGCAGGTAATCGACGATATCTTTAGATTCAAACATCTTGGTATCAGTATTTGGATCGACTAAATACGGTACTTGAATATTATCGCCCATGACTTTTAATACTTGTTCGCGTTTACCACCTTGCAGCGGTTGATATTTTCCAGGTTTCAAACGTAGTTTTGCTAGACCCTGATCTTGCCAACGTTCCTTTGCCACATTATGAAAAATAAAAGGCAGTTCAAGTTCGGTCAATGTCGCACGCACGATACGGGTATAAGGACTTGCTTCAAAGCCCCACAGCTCTATTAATTGTTCAGGTGCAGGTCGATTGATAATTTTCTTATTCACCCATACGCCACGAGCACCATTAATTAATGTCCCTGCCAATGCCACATAAGGCACTTTAGGATAATGGGCATATTTTTTCGGGATATGACCTGATTTACCATAATGTTTAAACAAGTAATGGATAATATCCTGCGACTCATGCAACTGAGTATTTGTGTTTTCATCAACCAAAAATGGAAATTGAGTCTTTCCGCCCAATGCTTTCACCATAGGACGAAATTTCTGTCCACCTTTAGGACATGGATAAACTTCATAATCCAAGTTCAATAAGGTCATCACTTCACGTACACGTCGACAAAACGGCGAACCTTCAAACTCATAGAGCTTAAGCGACTTCTCGGGCTGCTGTGGATGTGCTGTGCCTGTTGTACCACGACCGCCTTCTACAACCGCTGAAGCGAGCGCTTGAATCACTTTCACTTGATGTATCAGCATACTCATGTCCTTTCTTTTTTTGTTTTTAAAGGCATATATCTCATATATATGCCAGTCATTAGTCACTCAGCTTTACAGGCTATTGAGCCAATAAATTCTGTTGTGACAATACAATGCCATTATTATCCGCGTAGACGTATTCACCAGACTTAAACACCACACCACCAAAGTGCAAATCGATGTCTACTTCACCTAAACCTTTACGGTTACTTTTTTGAGGAATGGCAGCAAGTGCATGTACCCCCAAATCCAACTCAGCAATAGCATCTACATCACGTACACAGCCGTAAATAATCACGCCATTCCAATGATTTTTCACTGCCGATTCAGCAATCATATCGCCCATAAGCGCACAGCGCATTGAAGCACCACCATCCACAACAAGGACTTTGCCTGTACCGTCAGTCGCTAATAGCTCTTTAACGCGTGAGTTATCTTCAAAACATTTTACTGTGACAATTTGACCCGCAAAACTTTTACGTGCGCCATAACTTTTAAAAAACTTACCATCCAAACATGGTGTCACGACTTGTAAAGCTAGATCAGGATGATCATCTAATAAATCACAGGTCACAAATGCTGTAGTCGACACGATTTTTACCCTCTTTCATATTTTTTGTATGGCTAAATTATCATAGGTTTGAAATTTGAGCGTCTGATTCAGCGCTGCATCGACCATAGTATGAGCCACTTGCTCCGCTGTCACTGGCTTATATTTAAATGTATTAGGTACCAAATGCGAAAATCGTTGATAAAGTTTCTGTGTTGCATCTTCTAAGCGTCGCTTCTCTGAACGCTGTCCTAACAGTAAAGACGGCCGGATAATACTGACCTTGTTTACACTTAAGCTTTTGATATACGCCTCAAGCTCACCTTTAACACGGTTATAGAAGAAAAGGGATTGATCATTCGCCCCAAAAGCACTGAGCAGTAAGTAATGTGCACCGCTTTGTTGTACTAGCTCTGCAAAATGTGCATTAATCACATAATCAATATTATAGAATTGCTCTTTTGATCCTGCCTTTTTTAGGGTTGAACCTAAGCAGCTGAATGCATGAGTATGACCAAAGAGATCTTCATCATTCAACATTAGGAAATCTTCAAGGACAAATTGTCGTACCTTGGGATACTGAGCCAGTTCATTGGAATAGTTTCGAACAATGGCTGTAATTTTTTCGCATTGTCTTTCATTTTGTAGGGCTTTAATCAGAGTTTTACCGACCAAACCTGTCGCCCCGATAACAATGGCACTTTCGATAGAATAAGTCATTTTTTATACAATATAGTGGCTTGCATACTAATCTAACGTTTTCTTTAGGATTTTTCTGCAACTAAAATGTTGTCAAAGCATGTCAAGACTTGACTTAAGCACTCACTTTAATCAAAATATGGCACTTGTTTACGGGCTGGTGATAGTTCTTCTGATGTGGTTTTCAGTTGAGTTTCAGCCCGCCCAGACCAATCTATTTCAAGGAGTGCACGAGTGGCAAACTCTGCTCAAGCAAAAAAACGTGCTCGTCAAAACGTTAAAGCACGCAAACACAACGCAAGCTTGCGTTCTATGGTTCGTACATATCTTAAACGCACAGTAGCTGCTATTGCTGCTGGTGATTATGCTGTTGCTTCTGAAGCTTACAAAACTGCGGTTCCAGTTCTTGACCGTATGGCTGACAAAGGCATCATCCATAAAAACAAAGCAGCTCGTCATAAGAGCCGTTTAAACGCACAAGTTAAAGCATTAGCTAAATAATTTGTTGCAATGAAAAAAGCCCTTTTAGGGCTTTTTTTATGTCTATCATTTTATAAAAATTTCGAAATAACTTCTTCACTTTCAGATTCATCAAGTCATTTAATATTACTTCTGCTCTTTAGCTGGATTTTCAGGTTGCTCATTGGGCTTTTTCACAGGTGTTGAATTCTTAAAGCTGTCTTGATTACCTTTATCGTCGTTAGATTCTTTTGCTGGCGTATGTGTTTGCTCATTTGCACTCATCATCAATCCCATCCTAAGATCATTGAAATACTCATAACTAGAAATAGGTTATTCAGAAGAATGCTTCAAGCAAACTTTTGTAGCGAAACTTTTATTACATTATAAAATCATTGATTAAATTTTTCTGAGATCATCTATTTGTTGAAATTCCGCAATGCTTAAACTGTGCACTTCACCGCGCCAAATCCATTTGAGTTGGCATTCCGCAAAAACATCACCTTCAAACCAAACAAACAGCCCTTCCATCATTTTCGGCCAATCTTCACGGCTGATGGTTTGTCTGCCTGACATCACTGCAATCATCGCAGCAAGAATCGTATCGTGACTGACCGCAAGGCTGAGTCCTGCTTCATTGCTTGGATGGGTGTTATAAATCAGCTCAAGTACATCTACAACGCCACTGATGGGGTGTTTCATGCCTGGTAAAGCATTATTTACAAAGCTATTAATAAAACCCAATGCGCCCTGTTTGGCAAAATATGGTCCTGCTTGCTTAATATCAAGCACAAAGCTTCCCGGCTCCACCAACAAGCCCTGCTCAACAATCTTAATATCATGGGTATTCGGCTGAACTGTAACCGCATCTGCTCCATCAATCATTAGTGCTGCAGTATCTACACAACGCTGAATTGGACTAGATATACAGTGCTGAATCACACGATCAGTATTTTCAACGAGGTATGTTCCCCATTCCTGTGCCAATTCACGACCTGGCACCGTCAATTGCAGATCATAACCTGCTAAGCCCTGACCTTTAACATCCTCACGAATAGAATGACGGGTAAAAAGCGTCACAGGCGTTTTAGGATCTGGTAACAGATCGATTGCTTTAAGCATACTTGGGGGAAGCAGGTTCAATGCCACGTCAAAAGCCAACTGTCATTTATCAAAGACTCTCTGCCACTATAACATGCTGAATTTTTAGCTCAATGCTCTACGTGCATTTCAGCAAGGGCTTGCAAGGCAATCTTTTTCATTTGTAAATTCTTAAATGCGATAAATCCGCCATTCAATACGCTTTCTCGCTGATTATAAGTAAATGGGCGTCCTTTAAAATCAACCAATCCTCCGCCAATGCGTTCGATCATACATTGACCTGCACTGGTATCCCATTCACACGTTGGATGAAAACGCGGATAAATATCGACCTGATCTTCAAGCATCATGCAAAATTTATAGGCACTGCCTGCTTTAAACTCTTGGTATGGCGTAATTTTCTCTAAAGCATCTAAGTACTGCTGATATTTGGGTTTCTTCTGACTGCTTTGACTTAAGCCAACATAGACCTGATCTTTTTCAATAGTTTCATAACTTGACCATTGTTGCTGCTGATAATCGTATTTGAGTGGCATTCCTTGAAGCGGACAAAAATAAATCAGTTTCTGCGCAGGAATGGCTAAGATCGCAAATGTGGTTTGACTGCCCTCCACAAGACTTAAATTAATGGTGAATTCAGGACGCTTGTGCAAAAACTCTTTGGTGCCGTCTAAAGGATCAAGCAACCAAAACTTTTGCCAATGCTGGCGATCATTTTCACGACCTTCTTCTGAAAGCAAAGGTAGGTCTGATATCTTGGCAAGTGCTTCGGTTAAATAAGTGTTGACTCGATAATCCGCTTGGGTCACCGGTGAATCATCACTTTTACGTTCAATGTCAAAAGCCTCACCCGAACAATATCGCTGATATTCTTCTCGCAAAATTTCACAGGCTTGTGTCAAAATGGGTACAAACTGCAAAATCATGGGATCTTGTGGTGATGTCGTTGCTTTAAACATAGAACACCTTATATGTCGAATTGCTCAGAAAAACCGACCATCATTTTTGATATGGACGGCACTTTACTTGATCTTGCTTATGATGATTTCATTTGGAATGATCTACTTCCCATCCGCTATGCCAAGCTTCACGGCTGCAGCCTTGAGCAGAGTCAAGCAACGCTCTACGCATTTTATCAAGAACATAATCATACCTTAAATTGGTACTCATCGCGTTTTTGGACGTCTAAAGTCGAAGTCGACGTTTTAGCCATGCAAATTGAACATAAAGATAAAGTGGCTTTTAGACCCAAATGTTTGGAGTTACTGAATTATCTTAAAGCGAATGGATATCCAATGTGGCTTGCGACCAATGCCGATTGTGCAGGACTCAAGTTCAAACTCGAACATATAGGCATTGCAGATTATTTTGATGTCATTGTCAGCTCTGAGCAAATCGGTCATGCCAAAGAATTCCAAGGCTTTTGGCAAGGCTTAAATGCCTTACACCCCTTTGATGCAGACAAGGTTTATTTTATCGATGACACAGAAAAAGTCCTCAATGGCGCTAAAAATTATGGTTTAAAGAATTTGTTTTCAATTCAACAGCCCTCTTCTGCTAAGCCACCACGCGAGACTTGCAATTACCCGATGTTGGACCAATTAACAGACTTAATCCCTTATTTAGAACGCACTGAGGTTGAGCAAAAATATGCGTAAATCGAATTTACCTGAAAATGCATTGAGTATGCGCATCGACAAATGGGTTTGGGCAGCACGCTTCTTTAAAACCCGTTCGATTGCCAAAAATGCCATTGAAGGCGGTAAGGTGCATATTGATGGTGAACGCGTTAAAGTCTCACGTGAAGTGCGTGTCGGAATGCAGCTCACGATTCAACAAGGTTTAGAGAAAAAAACCGTGGTGATTAAAGCGCTTTCCGATGTACGTGGTCCTGCGCCAGTTGCACAACAACTTTACGACGAAACACCTGAAAGTATAGAAAAAAGAGAATTGCTTGCATCGCAAAGAAAGATGCATAATCTAGCTCGACCGGATCATCGACCAAGTAAAAAAGACCGTCGTGATATCAGTAAATTTAGACAAGAAAATAGTCAGTTATTTGATGACCATTGGTCGTATAATGATGACTAAATTTGAACGTCAGAATGTGTCGCACACGGCCTGACATTTATAGAAGATGAAGGACTTTTCTGTCACTATACGCATGTGGAACGAGATCTAATTTAAGACATCCACTTGAGTACTAAGTTTGTGACATCGTATTGAGGTTGTAAGATGGATGATAATAAAAGCAAGGCGCTGAATGCTGCCTTAAGCCAAATTGAAAAACAATTTGGTAAAAACACAGTAATGCGTCTTGGTGACAATACCGTACAAGCGGTTGAAGCTGTCTCTACAGGCTCTTTAACACTTGATATCGCGCTCGGTATTGGTGGTTTACCAAAAGGTCGTATCGTAGAAATTTATGGTCCTGAATCATCAGGTAAAACGACTATGACATTGCAAGCGATTGCACAATGTCAAAAAGCTGGTGGTACTTGCGCGTTTATCGATGCCGAACATGCACTAGACCCACAATATGCGCGTAAACTCGGTGTAGATATCGACAACCTTTTGGTGTCGCAACCTGACCACGGTGAGCAAGCCCTTGAAATTGCAGACATGTTGGTACGTTCAGGTGCGATTGACCTGATTGTTGTCGACTCTGTTGCTGCTCTTACCCCACGTGCTGAAATTGAAGGCGAAATGGGTGACTCACACATGGGTCTACAAGCACGTTTAATGAGCCAAGCACTACGTAAAATTACCGGTAATGCCAAGCGTTCAAACTGTATGGTGATCTTCATTAACCAAATCCGTATGAAGATTGGTGTGATGTTTGGTAGCCCTGAAACCACGACTGGTGGTAACGCACTGAAATTCTATGCGTCTGTTCGTCTTGATATCCGCCGTATTGGTCAAGTCAAAGAAGGCGATGAAATTGTCGGTTCAGAAACCAAAGTCAAAGTCGTGAAGAACAAAATGGCACCTCCTTTCAAAGAAGCGCTATTCCAAATTCTTTACGGTAAAGGTGTGAACCATCTTGGTGAACTGATCGATCTTGCGGTACAACAAGAGATTGTTCACAAAGCAGGTGCTTGGTATTCATATCAAGGTGACAAAATCGGTCAAGGTAAAAATAATACCATTCGTTACCTAGAAGAAAATACTGAGCTTGCTCAAACTATTGAAAAGTTGATTCGCGAACAGTTATTAACTAAAGCCGTTCCTGTTGAAGATACTGACGAAGAAGAACCCGATTTACTTGATGCTTAATGCTCAATTACAGCATTGATTAACATCCAACACAGCGCCCTTCGGGGCGTTTTGTTATGATGGGCCTAATAAAACCAAAGAGTCTGTAATGTCAGAAGTAAAATTTACCAAGTTGCTCGATTATGACGCCATCAAACAGCAATTTGGTGATGAAGATGATCAATCCAAACAAAGTACCGCTTCAACTCAAATCAACGGGTTTGATCCCGAACAGCGTTTGTTTGCTGATTCGACTGAAGAAAAGAAAAAACCGAGCCTGACAGGCTCTCGTTTGCGTTCTTATGCCTTTGCGGTGCTAACACGTAAGGAATATGCCAAAGCCGAACTGATTGAGAAACTCTGCCTTTATGCGGAAGACCGCAATGAAGTGCTCGAGCTTGTCGATGAGCTTTCTCGAGAGAACTACCAAAGCGATCAACGTGTCGCTGAAACCATGCTCTCAAGCCAAAAGCGTAAGGGTAAAGGCCCCAATCAAATCAAAATGAAGCTGAAAAGCAAAAAAATTGATACGGCTTTAATTGCAGAAGAACTCAAAGAAACCGATTGGGTGCAACAAGCTTACGAACTTAAAGTTAAAAAATATGGTGTTGAAGTTAGTAGAGATCCCAAAATTAAAGCTAAGCAAATTCGCTTTTTAATGTATCGTGGCTTTGAAATGGATGCGATTATCAAAGCGATTAATTGTAAACTTGATGATGAATAATATGGGTTTAGAAATTGCCTTATCTTAGTTAATTATTTTGCGATATTTAGAAACTAGATTTACAAATTATGAGCTTAAATGCGTCAAATTGCAGTCACGAAAATAAAATAATGAGCTTTTAGACCTACTCAAATCAAATAGGATTCAAAGTCACAATAATATGAAAAGATTAAATCAAGATATGTAGGATAGAGATAAAGAAATTAAGATGAGGAAAGAATCAAATTTTTATAATTATAAATATGGTGGCAACCCTACCAGCAAAGCTTCGGCACATCACAAATCTACTACCGTTGCTACCTTCCGGTCCTGGCGGGGTTCGTAAACCGTAATTGCGAAGTAACCGGCAGGGCTACCATTGCAAGAACAGAGTATAGAGATTTTTGATGAAGTTGCAAGAAGTCTTAGGCTGTTTTTTCCAATTCCCTATCCGTTTGATTATTTTAAAATCAATACAGAATACTTATGACTGTAAAGTGCGAAAATGAGCCATTATTTTTACGAAGATGTTTGTAAAAGGATGTTGCAATTCTTTGGCGTGACGTTTTTAATGTGCTCAATACAGTTATAAATAAGCATGTTTACCCTTAACTCCAAATCGGCAAACAATGCATATCAAATGGAATGAAAAACGATGTTGAAACAACATGTTTTATTTGCTTTAACCGCAATTACAACCACGGCTTTATTTGCCAATGTACCTATTGAGTCACGTGGTTTGAGCCAAAATACAACAACTCAAAATAATGTGGCAATTTCCACCCCACCAGCGATTCCTGTGGGTAATGACACACCTATACAAACCAATGTCAGCTGGCAGTTGATGCAAAAAAATCAACAACTGGAAAATGATATTCGTATCTTACGTGGCAAAATGGAAGAACAAGATAATGAAATTCAATCATTAAAAAATGAATTAACCAATCGTTATGCAGATTTAGATCAGCGATTAGAACTTTTGCAACAAAAAGTAGATCCAGACTCAGCAAACAATGAGGAGGATAACCAACAGGATACGTCTCCCAGCAGCGAAAGCACCGACAAATAACTCGTCAACATCAACTGCGACTAACTCTACAATCAAAGCTGCAAGTACATCCGCTACAAGCGCACAAAAAACTGCGCCATTAACGCCTGACGAGCAGGAAAAGGCTGCCTATACAGTCGCTTTAGATGCCTATAAAAAAGGTGGTGCAGCGAAAGCCATTGCACCAATGCAAACATTTATTAAGAACAATCCAAATAGTGTTTACATCAGCAATGCTTATTTTTGGTTAGCTGAGTTCTATTTAGCGATTGATCCACCTAATTTTAACGAAGCGAAGAAAAACTACGCGATCGTTGCCGATCGTTATCCAAATTCAACGCGCGCATCTCGTTCGGTCTATCAACTCTATAACATTGCTAAAGATGTTGAAAACAAACCAACCATCGCAGCGCAATATAAAACTAAGCTTTTAGCCAAGTACCCACAATCTGAGGAAGCCAAATTCTTTAAGTAAGCATATAAAGCACAAAAAAAAGACACCCTAAGGTGTCTTTTTTAATGAATCAGTCTTAACGCACAATTCCGCGTTTTGACTGTTCCAAAGAATCTATTAACAGCCCTGCTTCTGCTACTTCAGGCAAAATCTCATTACGGATTTTCTCAATCGCTTCATTGGTCGTTAAACCTGATTTATAAATCAGTTTAAACGCTTCACGAAGCCCATTGATCACATTCTTCGACCAGCCTTTACGGCGCATGCCTTCAACGTTCATCGCAAAAGCATGTGCTGGGTTACCAGACACCATCACATAAGCTGGAACATCTTTCAGAATCAGCGAAGCGCCGCCAATCATGCTATATGAGTCAATTTTACAGAATTGGTGAATACCTGAGTTACCACCCACAACCACATAATCACCCACATGTACGTGTCCAGCAACACCAACGTTATTGGCAAAGATATTGTGATCACCTACCATACAGTCATGCGCAATATGCGTATTCACCATCAGTAAGTTATGACTACCAATTTTGGTTAGACTTTGATCCTGAACAGTACCGCGATGTAAACTACAATGTTCACGTATAGAGTTATGATCACCAATTTCAAGCCAGGTTTCTTCGCCAGCATACTTCAAATCTTGGCAGACTTCACCCACACTAGCAAACTGGAAAATTTCGTTATGTTCGCCAATACGAGTATACCCACCCACAACCACATGTGAATGAAGTTTAGTCCCGGCACCAATGGTGACTTGTGGACCAATAATACAATAAGGACCAATTTCAACATCGGAAGCGATGACTGCTGATGAATCAATAATGGCAGTTGGGTGAATTAGGGAATTATTACTCATGCCTGCTCGACTTTTTGGTGCGAAATCATAATTTCCGCTGTGGTTGCGACAACGCCATCAACTGTGGCGATACAATTATATTTGTAAATGCCACGTTTTTGCATCACTAATTCAGCTTTTAGTACCAATTGGTCGCCTGCAACCACTTGTTTTTTAAATCTAACTTTCTCAGCACCTGCAAATAAAAACAATGAACCAGGAGTTGGTTTTTCATTATTCATGACGAATCCAAGAATACCTGCGACTTGCGCCAATGCCTCAACAATCAAAACACCCGGCATAATTGGGTAATCAGGAAAATGTCCTTGTAGGAATTCTTCATTGATTGAAACATTTTTGTAGCCAACAATTCCATTTTCAGTGATATCAACAACACGATCCACCAAAAGGAATGGGTAACGATGTGGGAGATATTCACGAATTTGTTGAATATTCATTGGTAATTCAGGTTTCGTGAATGTAGGCAAATTCGACTCTGTCATCATATTATTTACGCAACTTAAATGTTGATTCAATGGACTCTATTTGAGACTGCATATGATCCAGTCGTTTCACCAATTGGGTCAATGGCACATCTGCTAATTGTCGCAAGCGAACCACCGTGCGTTTCCATTGTTGGTTTGGCAATAATCCCATGCCTGAAGAATAAGTACCTGCTTCAGTAATGTTATTTGTCACCATTGACATTCCAGTTAATGTCACGTTATCAGCAATATGTAGATGTCCAGCGACACCACAAGCACCTGCTAAGATACAGTTTTTGCCAATGCTCGTACTACCTGCAATACCACATTTTGCAGCAATAGCCGTATTTTTACCAATATGCACGTTATGCGCGATTTGCACAAGATTATCAATAATGACACCTTGTTCCAAAATTGTATCGTCTAAGGCACCACGGTCGATGCTACAGTTGGAGCCGATACGAACATCATCCGCAATACGAACTGAGCCTAATTGTGCAATACGATACCATTTACCTTGGTAAGGTGCGAAACCAAAACCTTCACTACCAATTACTGTATTGGCATGAATACGGACACGATGACCAATTTTTGCTTCACCAGTAATGGTTACATGCGCATCAATAAAGCAGTCATTACCAATTTCAACTTGGTTATCGATTTGTGTATGCGATTGAATAACAGTGTTCGATCCCACCACACAATTTTCACCAATCACCACATAGTGACCAATGTAAGCATCATCTGCGACCATGGCAGAAGGATGAATCTGAGCAGTACTTTCAATACCCCGCTGCATTTGTTTCTTCTCAAACACATGCGTCAATATCGCAAAAGCAAGGTACGGGTTAGCAACTACGATGAAATTTTGCTTGGTTGTTAGCTGTTCTTTTAATTCAGCAGTGACAATTAAAGCGCCAGCCTGACTTTGCTCAGCCTGTTCTAAATATTTATCCGCATTGACGAATGCTAAATCTTCAGATATAGCATGTTCAAGACTCGCCAAGCCTCTAAGTTGCATATCCGCCTGACCGATACACTCGCCTTGTACCAGGCGAGCAAGATCAGCGAGTTGAAGCTTTTGATGGTTCATTGATTACTTGATTGCGTTAACCTTTTGAATCATTTTATCAGTTAAATCATAGCGAGCGTCATAGGCAAGTGCAGAATTTTTATTCAAAACCACATCTAGTTTGTTTTCAGTACGCAATTCTTCTGCAATTTTCTTTACACGTGCATCAAAAATGCTACGCACTTGTTGAATCGAACTTTGCACACTGGATTGAACAGTTTGCTGTAACTGTGTCAATTCTTGAACTTTGGCTTGATAATCTTTGCTCATTTTTTGCTTTTCAGCATCCGTGAACTTAGTGTTGCTTTGAGCACGTTTCTGAAGCGCATCTAATTCTTTTGTTAAAGCATCAATGCGATTGGTCTGTGGCTGATACTTTTGCTGAAAGCTGGTATTTTGTTGTTTTAGATATGTGCTGTTTTCAACGACACGCTCAAGATCAATCACCCCTACACCCGCTGCATTTACAAAAGATGTTGCAGATGCCGCAATCATACCCATAGCAATGAATAATTTTTTCATTTTTCTCTCTTTAAAAAGAAACTCTGGCTGCAATACACAAACCAGAGTTTATTGAGTTAAGTAAGGTTGAACTTAGAAAGTACGACCGATTTCAAATTGGATATTTTTCGTTTCATCGCCCGGTTTATCATTCAACGGATAAGCATAGCTGAGTGATAATGGCCCAATCATGGTAATCCAGGTAAAGCCAGCACCGACGCTATAGCGCATATTACCGAGATCAAAACCATTATTATCTTTACAGTATTGGCGAGCATCCGCCGAGTATTGGACATCACATTGTGTATCAAATACTTGAGCGCCTTCAGCAAATAATACTGGACGCACTTGACGAGCCCAATCACCTTTAAATGGCACAGGTAAAACTAATTCTGTACCAAATTGCACAAGGGTATTACCACCAACTTCCTCTAAGTCATAATCCTTCAAACCGTGGGCTTCAGCATAAATACTGTCATATTTGGGTCCAAGCGTACTGTTGTCGAAACCACGAACCGAACCAAAACCACCTGCATAGAAGTTTTTATAGAATGGTAAATCATTACCATAACCTAACTTACCATAACCGCGTACTACAAAATCTTTACCCAATGGGTAGTATGCTTGGGCATCGTAGGTGATTTTTTGATATTCAACATCACTGCCTGGTAAAGCAATTTCAGCATTCACACGATGTGACATACCCGAAGTCGGGAACATAGGACGGTTCAAAGTGTTATAAGACCATCCCAAGTTTAAATTATAAGTTAGAAAATCACCTTTAAATTCGTCAAAATAAGTCTGTGTTGTATTACAACCACCCTCAGGATTTTGCTCTATACAAACTGAACTAACTCGACCCGTTTCTTTGCCACCATTAGCTAGTAGATAATCACGAATATAAGTAGATACGTTTCTACCTGTAGTTACCTCAGTATTATCGATATTAAGACCGAAACTTACACTTTGATTTTCGTCAATTGGATAACCAAAGTTAATACCACCACCAAAACTATCAGTCACATAATTATTTACACTGTAATCATCATCAAGCTTGGTTTTACGGTAATACAAGTTATAGCCGCGACGCACACCATCAATGGTAAAGTATGGATCGGTTACACTTAAGTTATAGTAATCTTGTGTTTCAGAACGCGATAAATCAATCGATACACTATTACCTGTACCCAAGAAGTTAGTCTGACTTAAACCCGCTTGGAAAGTTACACCACCACTTTGAGAGAAACCAACAGCTAGAGTACTGGTACCCGAATGCTGTTCTTCAACCGCAACATTTAGATCAATTTGGTCAGGTGCACCTGGAATACGCGCAGGCTTAATATCCACAGATTTAAAGAAACCTGTGCGCTCTAAACGTACTTTCGATAAATCAATTTTTTCGTTACTTGCTAAAGCACTTTCCATTTGACGCATTTCACGGCGTAAAACTTCATCGGCAGTTTTAGTGTTACCTGTAAAGTTAATACGACGAACCGTCACTTGTTGAGCTGGATTGATATAGTAATTCAGGTTAACCAGTTTAGTTTGTTTATCAATTTCTGGAACAATGTTGACTTCAGCAAAGTAATAACCGGCATTACCGTATTTACGAAGCAATAATTGTTTAACGGCATTTACTTTTTCTTGAGAGTAAACATCGCCATTTTTATAAATTTGCAGAACTTTTAATTCTTCAGGGGTATAAAGCGCATCACCTAAGTATTTAGTCTCACCAAATTTAAATTGTTCGCCTTCATCCACTGCGACTTCAATAAAGACATTCTTTTTGTCTTCACTTAAGTTCAGGCTCGAATTGGTGATATTAAAGTTGATATAACCTTTGTTCAGATACATTGAACGTAGTGATTCAAGACTTGCCGCCATTTTTTCACGTGCATAGCGGTCATTACGTGAAATCACCGAATTCCAAGATGTTTCTTTAATCGTGAAGGCTTGCTTGATATCCGATTCTTTAAAAACTGTATTACCAATAATATTGATATCGAATACTTTTGCCGATTTACCTTCTACAAAGTCAATGACAAGTTCAACACGGTTATTTGGTTTAGCAATGGTTTTTACTGTGATGTCAGCATCGTAACGACCTTGCTGCATGTATTGCTGTTCAAGCTCCGTTTCGACTGTTTGCAATGCTGATTTTTTAAGAACTTCGCCTTCAGCAAGTCCCATTTTCTTCAAACCATCTTCCAAAGCTTCTTTTGGAATCAGTTTATTGCCTTTCAATTCAATTTTTGAAATGACAGGACGTTCAACCACTTTAAAGATTAAGTCATTGCCAGATTGAACAGTTTTAATGTCATCAAAAAGACCAGAAGCATACAAACTACGAATTGCAGCTGCAATGACAGGATCATTAACACGATCACCACTGCTAATCGGTACAAGACCGTAGACATTTTCAGGTGTTAAACGAACAAGTCCATCAAATTTTATATCTTGTACTGTAAATTCATCTGCTGCATATACTTGTTGTGCTACTGCCATTGCACTAATAAGAGCCAATGGCGTAAATAAATGTTTGTGCTGCATGCCAGTCTTTTCCGCTGTTAATTTATTCCATCTACGTTAACTATAAACGCATAAAATCATTAAATAATGCCAGGAGCATCATACTACCGAGCAGTACCATACCAATTTTTAGTCCAACTAATTGTATGTGTTCAGATACAGGTTTACCACGAATTAATTCAATAAAATAGTAAACTAAATGTCCGCCATCAAGCATTGGGATTGGTAATAAATTTAATATTCCTAAACTTACACTCATTAAGGCCATAAAGGAAATAAAAGTTTCCCATCCCATTTCAGCACTTTGTCCCGCGACTTTGGCAATTGTGATAGGTCCAGATAAGTTATCTAAACCGATTAAACCACGCACCATCTTAATGATTGAATTGAAAATCATCGAAGATAACTGTGCAGTTTTATCAAATGCCATATCGACTGCTTGTAACGGCGTGTATTGAATTGTTTGTGTATATTCTTCAGGAATTGTGATTTTACCTGGGTCACTCTGCACACCGAGCATACCAGTGACCTTACCCATATTGTCACGTTTTGCTTGCGGCATCACTTGAAGCTGAATTTGTTGCTGACCACGAAGTACATCAATCTTCAATAATTTCTCAGGTGATTTTTGAACGACTTGCACAACATCAAACCAGTCATTCATTTTCACACCATCAATAGCAATAATGCGGTCACCGACTTTCATACCTTGACGTATAGCCGCGCCATCTTCACTTAGTTTAGACACAACTGCCGGGATTTCTGGGCGATATGGTAAGAAACCTAATGCTTCAAGGGGTGATTGTGATTGGTCTTTTAAAAAATTTTGAATCGGCAGATTAAAGTTTTGAATTTGCCCTTGACGTTCAGCTTGTACTGCAATTTGCCCTGTTTCGCCTACACGATCGACCAATGCATAGTTGAGTTTTTCCCAGTTCTGAACTTGAGTACCATCAACAGCAACAATTTTATCGCCCTGCTGCATTTGTACCGTTGCTGCAGGTGTGTTCGGTAATACTTTACCAATACGCGTATTAAGCTGCTCTTGAGCAGGTAAAAATAGTACCCAAAACAATACGACAGCAAGCAACAAATTAATCAATGGCCCTGCGGCAACAATCGCGATACGTTTCCATGGATGCTGACGGTTAAAGGCTTTAGGTAAATCTTCTTCAGCAACATCACCCTCGCGTTCATCCAGCATTTTGACGTAACCACCAAGAGGTAATGCCGAAAGTTGGTATTGAATGCCCGATTTTTTCGAGGTCCATTTGAGTAAAGTTGGACCAAAACCAATCGAATAGACCAGCACTTTAACGCCTAGTTTACGTGCCACGATATAATGTCCAAACTCGTGAATGGCAATGAGTGGCCCGAGTAAAAGAATCGCCGCGGCAATCATAAATAAGGCATTCATGCTTTAACTTCCTATATTCACTACATACTGTTGCGCGAGTACACGTACCTTCTGATCTGCTTCCACAATGGTTTGCAAACTATCTGCAGCTTGATTGGCTACAGAATTTAAGGCATGTTCTGCCACTTGTGAAATTTGGGTAAACCCAATTTTTTGCTGTAAAAATGCAGCCACTGCAATTTCATTGGCAGCATTTAGAATTGTCGGCGCAATACCACCACTTTTCATCGCTTGGCGGGCAAGTTTTAATGCAGGGAAATGCTCAACATCAGGTGCCTGGAAATTCAACTGTGCAATTTCAAATAAATTGAGCGGTGGCACATGGGTTTGAATCCGTTTCGGCCATGCCAATGCATGTGCAATTGGGGTACACATATCAGGATTACCCATTTGTGCCAAAGTAGAACCATCTACATATTGCACCATTGAATGGATAATACTTTCAGGATGGACAACCACGGTCACATATTGTTCTTCTACAGCAAACAAATGACAGGCTTCAATTAACTCCAAGCCTTTATTCATTAAAGTAGCTGAGTCAACTGAGATTTTTTGCCCCATCGACCAATTTGGATGCTTACATGCTTGTGCTGGTGTAACAGACTGTAATTGTTCCAAACTATGATTTAAAAATGGTCCACCTGAAGCAGTCAGTAAAATCTGAGACACACCTAATTTTGGCTTGCCATGGCGTTCTGCATCAAAGTAATTTTGTGGTAAGCATTGGAAAATCGCATTATGCTCAGAGTCGACAGGAAGCAATAATGCGCCATGATCTCGAGCCGCTTGCATCATGATGTCACCGGACATCACGAGTGCTTCTTTATTGGCTAATAGAACTCGCTTACCTGCTTTAACTGCGGCAAGCGTTGGCAATAAGCCTGCTGCACCGACAATTGCTGCCATAACAACATCAACATCTTGATGTTCTGCGACAGCAATTAAACCTGCTTCATCTGACAGAATTTCCACACCAGAAATACCAAGTTTTGATAGCAATTGTGACAATTCATCTACTTTCGATGACGGCACAACAGCAACTTTAGGCTGGTATTTTTGGCAAATTTGAGCAAGCTCTTGAATTCGACTTTGCGCTGTCACAGCGAACACTGTATACGTTTCAGGATGTTGCTCCAGGATTTTTAACGTACTTTGACCAATTGAGCCTGTAGCACCTAATATACAAACAGCTTGTGACATTTATAAATCTACGCCAATAAGTTTCAATGCATACATACCCGCTGCAAAAATAGGGGCAGCTGCAAGTAAAGAATCGATACGATCCAGCACACCACCATGACCTGGCAAGATGCGGCCTGAATCTTTTATGCCTGCACGTCGTTTAATCATAGACTCAAACAAATCGCCTAAAACTGAACTAAATACAGTCAATACTGAGAGAATTAAGAATAGAATATGTTCAGCGATTGTCATGTTGAGATAAAGTAATTCAACTGTAATGACAATCAACATCGAAGTAACAATACCGCCATATAAGCCTTCTACAGACTTATTTGGACTTACGCTCGGCGCAAGTTTTTTACGACCAAATTTTCGACCCACAAAGTATGCACCACTGTCTGCACCCCATACCAATAAAAATAGGTACATGAGCCACCAAGGTGAACTTTCCCAAACCGAATAAATAGCAGTCACTGCGGCTGAAATCAGTACAATGCCAATAATGTTTAATGTGACATTGTACCATCCGTCATAATCCGGATATGACTTCACCCAATAAACACTTAAGATCCAAGTTAGAATAGATGCGGACCATAACAGCAAGGCAACATCACTGTAGTACAAAGCCAATGCCGAAAGCGTCGCAGTTAAAGCACCATATGCCCAAGCAGCTGGCTTAAATACTTTTTTGATTTTGCGAGGCATAAGTTTAAACCACTCATAACCTGCAACCCCTGCTGCAACCACCATTAAAATAAACATTGGATAATGAGATTGCGTGGCAAACATGCAACTCAGTACAACTGCCACCAATACCAATGCGGTAATAATCCGCTCTAACATGAATTAATTCTCAAGTTTCTCTTGTTGGATTTGCTCTGTCGTTTTACCGAAGCGACGTTCTCTGCCACTAAATACAGCAAAGGCATCATCAAGTTCTTCTACGGTAAACTCTGGCCATAAGGTATCGGTAAAATACAGTTCTGCATACGCAGCTTGCCATAATAAGAAATTCGAAAGACGGAAATCTCCACCCGTACGAATCATCAAATCTACAGCAGGTAAATCACCGAGGCTTACATATTGACCAAAAACGTCAGTATTAATCGCATCAAGATCTAATTTATTTTTTAAAACATCCGCGGCAATTTGCTTTGCAGCGTGTGCCATGTCCCACATACCACCATAGCTCACAGCAATGGTGAGGGTCATGCTATTAAAATTAGCAGTCCTTTGTTCAGCATACAACATTAAATCTTGCAATTTCGGGGATAATCGCGAGCGATCTCCGATGAAACGCAATGCGATGTTGAACTTTTCCATGCGGGGCAATTGTTCATGAATTGTGTCTTCGAGCAATTTCATGAGCAAAGCAACTTCAAACTGTGGACGATTCCAGTTTTCACTTGAAAATGCAAAAACAGTTAAAGCTTGGATATTTCTTTTTCTACAGTGTTCTACAATTGGATCGAGGACATTTTTACCTGAACGGTGTCCATCACCTTTTTGCATCTGCTTTTTTTTTGCAAAACGGTTGTTGCCATCCATGATGATGGCAACATGTTTTGGAAGACTTGAACTTTCTTCAGTTACAGTCATTGATGAATTAAACCTTCATCAATTCAGCTTCTTTCGCAGCTAAACGCTTATCGATTTCCGCAACAAATTTGTCAGTGATTTTTTGGATATCATCCGCTGCGCGGCGTTCATCATCTTCAGAAATTTCTTTTTCTTTCAACAATGCTTTGATATCACCCAATACATCACGACGAATATTACGAATCGCAACTTTCGCATTTTCAGCTTCGTTACGTGCAACTTTTTGCATGTCACGACGTGTTTCTTCAGTTAATGCTGCCATTGGAACACGAATCGCGTCAGCAGTGATTGGGTTAAGACCCAAGTCTGATTCACGGATCGCTTTATCAATTGCAGATACCATTGAACGTTCAAATGGTTGTACTAACAATGTACGTGAATCTTCAACACCCACGTTCGCAACTTGGTTTAATGGAACATCAGAACCATAGTAAGGAACCATTACACCATTAAGAATAGATGGATGTGCGCGACCAGTACGTACTTTTGCAAAACCATGCTCTAGAGAATCTAGAGATTTATTCATACGGTCTTCTGCATCTTTTTTAAGATCGTTAATCATATGATCTTCCTTACCAAATTTAAAAAAATGAAATACTTAATTTGCACTTAGTATAAAGAGCTTTAGGCCTCACGTACATTAGTTCGTAACGTGAGTACCCTCTTTTTCACCCATCACAACTGACAGTAATGCACCTGATTTATTCATATCGAATACTTGTAGAGGTACATTGTGATCACGGCATAAACAAATTGCGGTTAAGTCCATAACACCTAATTTTTCATCAAGCACTTGATCAAAAGTTAAAGTGTCATATTTCACAGCATCTTCATATTTGCTTGGGTCTTTATTATAAACGCCATCAACTTTAGTTGCTTTTAAGATCAAATCTGCTTCGATTTCAATACCACGTAAGCAAGCCGCTGTATCTGTGGTAAAGAATGGGTTACCTGTACCTGCCACGAATACGCACACTTCACCACGAGTTAAGTGACGAATAGCATCACGGCTTGAGTAAGACTCAACCACTGTACCAATTGGAAGTGCTGATAATAAACGTGTTTTGATATTACGACGTACAAGTGCATCACGTAATGCCAAACCATTCATCACAGTTGCTAGCATACCCATTTGGTCACCTGTTACACGACCAACCAAACCATCTTTTTGCAATTGGCTACCGCGGTATAAGTTACCACCACCCACAACGATACCCACTTGAACACCTAAACCTACCAAGTGAGCAATTGCCAAAGACATTTGATCGAGCACTTGTGCATCGATACCCATATCTTTATTACCTGCAAGCGCTTCGCCTGAAAGTTTCAACAAGATGCGACCAAAACGTGGCTTTTTAGAATCCATCATCTTAAACTCCAAATTATCTAATCAATTCTTAGGTATTCAAATCTTAAGCAGACTTGATTGAAATCAGTTTTGCATACAGATCGTATTCATCTGCATCGGTAATTTCGACTTCAAGCAAGTCACCCGATTTGATGAGCGATTTATCGATGTCTTCTACAAAGAC
Source organism: Acinetobacter sp. NCu2D-2 (assembly GCF_001647675.1). Taxonomy (NCBI): domain Bacteria; kingdom Pseudomonadati; phylum Pseudomonadota; class Gammaproteobacteria; order Moraxellales; family Moraxellaceae; genus Acinetobacter; species Acinetobacter sp. NCu2D-2. The sequence continues at coordinate 1,125,360 of NZ_CP015594.1, read as the reverse complement.
ATTACCATCAATTTCAGGCGCATCTGCGTATGAACGTGCAACTGCAACTGGGAATTCATCTTCCAAGTCATCAACCAATACCATCATGGTTTGACCAATACGTTTTTGCAATTTAGCTGCTGAAATCTCTTGTTGAACTTGCATGAAGCGTTCATAACGTTCTTGTTTGATTTCTTCAGGCACATGATCTGGCAAGTCATTCGCTGTAGCACCTTCGACAGGTGAATACGTAAAGCAACCCACGCGATCAAGCTGAGCTTCTTTTAACCAATCAAGTAACATTTGGAAGTCTTCTTCAGTTTCACCTGGGAAGCCCACTACAAATGTAGAACGAATCACGAGTTCAGGACATTTTTCACGCCACAATTTCAAACGCTCAAGCGTATTTTCACTGTGTGCAGGACGTTTCATCAACTTCAAGATTTTAGGACTTGCATGTTGGAATGGAATGTCTAAATACGGCAAGATTTTGCCTTGTGCCATTAAGTCAATTACTGCGTCCACATGTGGATATGGATAAACGTAGTGCAAACGCACCCAAATTCCCAACTGACCCAATGCTTCGCACATGTCATAAAACTTAGTTTTAACTGGCTGACCGTTCCAGAAATCTAATTTGTATTTAGTATCTACACCATAAGCTGATGTATCTTGAGAAATCACCAACACTTCTTTCACGCCTGAGCGTTTAAGTGCTGCTGCTTCTTCAAGTACAGAACCAACTGGACGAGACACCAAATCACCGCGCATACTTGGAATAATGCAGAATGTGCAACGATGGTTACAGCCTTCTGATATTTTCAAATAAGCATAGTGTTTAGGGGTCAGACGGATCCCTTGCTCTGGAACTAAATCAATAAATGGATTGTGTTTTGGCGGTTCAGGGACATATTCATGAACCGCATCCATTACTTCTTCGTATGCTGCTGCACCAGTCACTTTCAGGACGTTCGGGTGCATTTCACGAATTTTATTTTCGTCTTTACCTAGACAACCTGTCACAATCACGCGACCATTCGCGCTCATTGCTTCACCAATGGCGTCTAGAGACTCTTGTACTGCAGATTCAATAAAACCACAGGTGTTTACTACTACTAAATCAGCACCGTCGTAATCCGATGCGACATCATAACCTTCAGTCTTTAACTGAGTTAAAATTCGTTCAGAATCTACCAATGCCTTAGGACAACCTAAAGAAACAAAACCGACTTTGGGGGACTTCATGAATCTGCGCTCCACTAGAATGCGCGTATTGTATGTCTTTTCGAAACATAAAAACAGGTGAAAAGGCGACTCTTTATATGTTGCACCAAAATAAAGCTACAAAATATTCAATAAAAATCTCAATGCACCAAAATAGAACAATTTTAATTTACTTCCCTGTTTTAATCCGTTATACCTTTTCAATATATCTCTGTTCATACACTTAAAGTGCATTAATGAACAATAAATAACCCGAAGCTATAAAAGTTGGCGTACATCTTGCTTAATCTGCATCAAATCAGAACTTAAGACTTAATTTTTTGCTTTATGAAGATGCCATTGCGCCATTTTAAGACAGGAACACACCCGCTAATGGATCAGCCAAATTTGATCGACTATCGCCTTTTGGTCGACAACCTTACTACTGCGATTTTATTGGTCGACAGTGATTTAAATATCTTCTATATGAATTCGGCTTGTGAAACCCTTTTTGACATTAGTTTATTACGTGCCTCTGGCACATCGGTCCTTAATATTCTCCACATCCCTACAGATGAATTTAATACTGAGGAAGCCCTGAATAACACGCTGCAAACTGGTCAACCCTACACCCGCCGTGAAGCAACGATTAATGTCAACTTTAAAGACATGCATGTGGACTACACCGCATCACAACTCAATACCGGTCGCCCATACCATCCATTGCTTCTCATTGAGCTTAACCCACGTGATCGGATGTTAAAAATTTCTAAAGAAGAAAATTTCATTCAGCAGCATCAAGTGGCTCGTCAATTGATTCGTGGTGTAGCGCATGAAATCAAAAACCCACTCGGTGGTATTCGCGGCGCAACTCAGCTCTTGGCACGTAGTTTAGACAATCCTGAATATAAAGAGTTCACCGACATTATTATTAATGAAGTGGATCGTTTGCGTAATCTAGCAGATACCATGCTCGGTTCGCGTCAACTTCCAAGCTATGAAATGGTCAATGTGCATGAACCATTAGAACGTGTGCGCTCACTGATTGCCAATCAAACTAAGAAAAAAATCAAAATTACCCGTGATTACGATTTATCACTACCTGAAGTGATGGCTGATCGTGATCAACTGATTCAGGTCATGCTGAATATCTGTGCCAATGCCGTCCAAGCCATGACTGAAAATAAAGAATTCTTTGTGGATCATCAGCCTGAATTGGTCTTAAGAACACGTATTCAGCGTTTATTTACCATTAATGGTGTGATTCACCGTTCGGTAGTTCGTATTGATATTCAAGATAATGGTCCAGGTGTACCTGATGACATTATTGAATCTGTGTTTTACCCGCTTGTAACCAGCCGTGCTAAAGGTACTGGGCTTGGTTTAAGTATTGCTCAAAATATTATGCATCAACATAACGGAATGATTGATTGCCAATCTGTTCCTGGAAAAACCGTATTTAGCTTATATTTACCTTGGGAGTCAGAACATGTCGCGAAATAAAATATGGGTCATTGATGACGATCGTGCCATGCGTTGGGTACTAGAAAAAACATTTAAAGAAGAAGGTTTCGACGTTACCAGTTTTGAAGAAGCACAATCTGCATTAGACCAACTTGCTGTAGATGCGCCTGATGTCATTCTGACTGATATTCGTATGCCCGGGATTGATGGTCTTACCTTTTTAGGTAAAGTCAAAAATAACTATCCTGACCTGCCTGTGATTATTATGACAGCGCATTCGGATTTAGAATCTGCCGTATCAAGTTATCAAACAGGTGCTTTTGAATATCTACCTAAGCCTTTTGATATTGATGAAGCTTTAGCTTTAGTGAATCGTGCGATTTTACACATTACTAAACTTCAGCAACAAGAGTCTGCAAAAGCAGCACCTACGATTCAATCAACAGAAATTATCGGTGAATCACCTGCAATGCAGGAAGTATTCCGTGCTATTGGACGTTTATCACAGTCGCACATTACCGTGCTGATTAACGGTGAATCAGGTACAGGTAAAGAACTTGTTGCCCATGCTTTACATCGACACTCACCTCGTAGTAATAAACCTTTTATTGCACTCAACATGGCTGCAATTCCAAAGGACTTGATTGAAACCGAGTTATTTGGTCATGAAAAAGGTGCCTTTACTGGCGCGAATACACAACGTCAAGGACGTTTTGAACAAGCCAATGGCGGTACATTATTCCTCGATGAAATCGGCGATATGCCATTTGAAACGCAAACACGTTTACTCCGTGTCCTTGCAGATGGCGAATTTTATCGTGTCGGTGGTCATACACCTGTTAAAGTCGATGTACGTATTGTCGCGGCGACTCACCAAGACCTCGAAAAATTGGTTCACGATGGTCGTTTCCGTGAAGACTTGTATCACCGCCTAAACGTTATTCGTATTCATATTCCTAAACTTGCTCACCGTTCGGAAGATATTCCAATGTTGGCTCAGCACTTCCTGGCACGTGCGGGTAAAGAGTTAGGTGTAAATCCAAAAATTTTACGCCCTGAAACGCAGGAATATATGCAAAAACTGCCATGGCAAGGGAACGTGCGTCAACTTGAGAATACCTGCCGCTGGTTGACGGTCATGATTACAGGTCGTGAAGTTTACCCTGAAGATTTACCACCTGAACTCAAACAGATTCCAATCGAGAGTCTTGATCTCGGCACGCCTATTCCAAACCTAAATCAGATTGCACCGCACCATTGGGATGAATTACTCAATCAATGGGCAATGCAAAAGCTGAAAAACGGCGAAATGAAAATTCTAGACATTGCGACGCCGATGTTTGAACGCACATTAATTAATGCTGCACTTCAACAAACCCGTGGTCGTAAACGTCATGCTGCCGAGCTTTTAGGTTGGGGTCGAAATACCTTAACCCGTAAACTCAAAGAACTCGGTATGGATTCCGCTGACGATGACGTCGAAGAAGAAGTCGAAAGTTAAAACAAAAAAGCACCCTCGCGGTGCTTTTTTTAATGATGTAGAGCATTAAATAGTTAAACCGATATAACGAGAATAACCTGCTGCCCCTAAATCAGACTTTAAGATGATATAGTTTGGATATGTGCTTAGGCTAATTTCTTCAAACATATTGACGATATCATCATTGGCATGTAGTTCATCGACAGTTTTTTGCATAGTCTGCTCGAATTCGTCGGTGATGTATTCAAAGCCAATATCCATAGCGATGAATAAGGTATGTTCACAAGGTTGTACATATTGTTCTTCTTGCCAGTTAATAATCTCTTGATGACAATGTGGGCAAGTAATGTTATCTGTGGCTTGAATATCAAGTTTTACAAGTTGGTATGGCATAATCTTCATCAAATACAGTTTGGCTGAATTTTATCAAAGGCGTTCATCAGACATAAGTCATCCAACAAAAAAAGCAGCCCATTTTGAACTGCCTTTAGATATTGATTTAGGATTATTTGATTTTAGATTTGTATTGAGATAACGCAGTCACTGCTACCGCTGAAATCACAACGGCAGGTAAACTCGCCATCAACACCCCCGTTGTGCCCAAACCTAGTGCCAAGATTTTTCCTGACAATAACGGTCCAGTCATGGCACCCAAGCGCCCTAAGGAAATTGCACTGCCTACGCCAGTGACTTTACCTGTACCTGAGTAGAAGATAGGTGAAATACCGTAAAGAATCGACTGACCACCTGTTGAGAAAATCCCACCCATTAAGCCAGCAAGAATAAGCAATGGAATCACTTTACTTGTAAATAACAGAATCAAAGCAAGTGCTAAACCGATGTAGATAATCGCTGCCATTTGCCAAAGTTTTAAACGGTCAAGCATAAAGCCCAAGCCAAGCGTGCCTGCCAATGCGCCTACTTGGAAGATCAGCATAATACTAAATGCTTGTTGTTTTGATAAACCTTGTTCCATCAATAAGTTTGGCAACCAACTAATCAGAATGTAGTTAATCATCAATGTAAAGAAGAAACCCACCCACAATGGAATAGTGCGTTTATATTGTTCGGTTTTAAACAATACTTCTGCCATCGGCGGAACACTTTGTTTCTCGGCTTGAACTTGCACTTTCTCTTTTAAGATAAATGCCATAAATGGAAGCAATAGCAACGGCGCTAAACCACCAATTAAAAACAAGGTATGCCAAGAAATATCTTTAAACAAAATGGCAAGGCCGGCAACAAAAATAGCCCCTACCGGCAAACCACAATACATCAAACTGTTTAACTTACCACGATTAGCTTCTGTAGCTTCATCACCCACCACTGAAATCATAGTCGGCATTGCAGCACCCAATCCCAAGCCCGTTAAGAAGCGCGCGACATAAAGCACCTCAACACTTGTTGCCACGGCAGTTAATGCCATAAATGCACCAAAGATTGAGATCGATAACATCAGTACTTTCTTTTGCCCTAAATAATCAGCAATACGCCCACCAAAGAACGCACCAAACAACATACCGAAAACGCCCAAACTAAAGACGTACCCCATTTGAACCTGATCTAGGCTAAAAGTTTCAGCTATGCCTTTTGCAGCAAGACCCGGTGCTTGTAAATCAAAGCCCTCGAAAAATGCCACCCAAAAACATAAAAATATGACTAAAAACTTTTGTAATTTATTTTGTTGTATTGATGCCATGATTCCTCTCCAGCAGTAAACAGCTCGCCGATCCCTTGATTCAGCCTGCAAGAGAATTGTCCACCTGTTATATCAAAATAAACACCACGACAATGGTCTGAATAACCCTTTTAATTATTTCTTTTTACATCTATTTTAAGACGTAAAAGCAATAAATAGGTCTTGTTTACCTAAAAAGTATATTTTTTATTTCTTTAAAAACAATAGCTTAAAAAATAGTAGTAAATTACTATCAAATCATTACTTTTAATAATGATCCCATTTAAAAATAAAAAAACCCGCACTAAGCGGGTTTTTTACTCAAACATCTTATGCAGATTTTTTCGCTTGGTTATTTTTACGAATCGTAATCATCACCAATTGAACAGCAGCGGGTGTCACACCCGGAATACGGCTTGCTTGAGCAAGTGTTTCAGGACGGATATCTTTCAACTTCATGGTAATTTCACGAGAAAGACCTGAAACAACATCGTAATCAAAATCAGCAGGAATTTTTGTTTCTTCCAAACGCTTCATTTGAGCAACATCTTCACGCTGACGGTTGATATAACCATCATACTTCACCGCAATTTCAATTTGCTCACCAACAAATGCAGACACTTTAGAATCTGTTAGCTCAGCAATTTGCGCGAAGTTAATGTTTGGACGTTTAAGCAAGTCAATCGCAGAGCATTCTTTAGAAAGGTCAGCACCGGTCATCTCAATGAATTTTTTACCCATAGGATTGTTTGGCGCAGCCCAAAGATGTTGTAAACGACCTTTTTCCGCTTCAATCGCTTCCATTTTCTCGCAGAAAGACGCCCAACGTTCATCATCCACAAGACCCATTTCACGACCAATTGCAGTTAAACGTTGATCGGCATTGTCTTCACGTAGCATCAAACGGTATTCCGCGCGTGAGGTAAACATACGGTACGGTTCTTTGGTACCCAATGTAATCAAGTCATCAACCAATACACCCATATACGCTTCATCACGTTTCGGTGTCCATTGCTCTTGATCCCAAGCACGGCGTGCAGCGTTTAGACCTGCAAGCAAACCTTGCGCACCTGCTTCTTCATAACCTGTTGTACCGTTAATTTGACCAGCAAAATATAAGTTATTAATGGCTTTTGTTTCAAGTGAGAATTTCAACGCTTGTGGGTTGAAATAATCGTATTCAATTGCATAACCCGGACGAAGGATATGTGCATTTTCCATACCACGGATTGAGCGAACTAATTCAAACTGAACATCAAACGGTAAAGAGGTTGAAATACCATTTGGATAAAGTTCGTGAGTGTCTAGACCTTCAGGTTCAAGGAACACTTGATGCGAGTCTTTATCAGCAAATTTATGAATTTTATCTTCAATTGATGGGCAGTAACGTGGACCCACACCTTCAATTTTACCGGTATACATCGGTGAACGATCTAAGCCGCCACGAATAATCTCGTGGGTACGTTCATTAGTATGGGTGATGTAACAGTTAATTTGTTCAGGGTGCATTGATGCATCACCCATAAATGACATCGTTGGAGATGGGAAATCACCCGGCTGTGGGGTCATCACAGAAAAATCAACTGAACGTGCATCAATACGTGGTGGAGTACCTGTTTTAAGACGACCGACAGGCAAGTTCAATTCACGAAGACGTGCAGCCAATGAAATTGAAGGTGGATCACCGGCACGACCACCGCTCGATTTTTCTAGACCGACGTGGATCACACCGCCTAAGAATGTACCTGTGGTTAACACCACAGTTTTCGCATCAAAGCGAATACCCATTTGGGTCACAACACCTTTTACGGTATCGCCTTCAACAATTAAGTCATCTGCCGCTTGTTGGAAAATATCCAAATTCGCTTGGTTTTCTAAGGTATCGCGAATTGCAGCTTTATAACGAATACGGTCCGCTTGCGCACGTGTCGCACGAACAGCTGCACCTTTACGTGAGTTTAAAATACGGAATTGAATACCACCTTTGTCGGCAGCCAATGCCATTGCACCGCCCAAAGCATCAATTTCACGTACAAGGTGAGATTTACCAATACCACCAATCGCAGGGTTACAGCTCATCTGCCCTAAAGTCTCAATGTTATGAGTTAAGAGCAGAGTCTGTCGACCCATACGCGCTGCAGCCAATGCTGCTTCCGTACCAGCGTGACCGCCACCGATAACAATGACATCGTAAACTTTAGGATAATGCATAATGTTAAATTGAGAGAATAAAAGAATAGCTAAGTATTATAGCAAAACTTCTCTTAAAAGTTGACAAATTCAGTTGAAATTCTCATGACTCAAATTGCGTTACATATATACAAAAGCCACGACTTTATTTTCATATAGATAAACTAAGTCTACAAAATCATCGTCTGTTTAACTTTTCGCCTGTTGTGACAAAAACATAAGAATTTATGATGAGAACACACAACCCGTCATAAGAAGGTGAATCAAGTGAAAACTCAAGTATTATGTGCACTGTTTTTAGGTGCCTGTACATTAAGCCCTTTGGCACTTGCAAATGACAAAGTTGAAAAAGTATATGATGCTCAGCTTTTCCAAAAAGTATGTAAGGGTAAATCTGCAGGCGATGCGGTGACTTTTGCCCACCGGGGTATTATCTGGAATGGTACCTGTGAACCACAATTTTTCTCTAACAGTAAAAATGCTGTAAATGGTGATGAAGCTGAGCTTTATACCACTTGCCAAGGTGCTTCTGGTGCAACCACAGCAACCTTAAATGGACAAGAAGTCAAAGGTAAATGTGCGTTAGGTTTCGCTCCACCACGCCCTCGTTAATTCCATTTATATTTAAACTTAATTATCCGATGGATGGACAATGATGTTCATCCATTTTTATTGCGTATTTTTTGTACTTAGCTACACTCGAGGTATAAATAATAAATTAATAATAAAAAGGAAATACCATGGATTCGGTTTTCTTTATGTCGTTATTACCGGTTTTACTCGCATTCCTCATGATGGGCTTGGGACTAGAACTAACGACAACACATTTTTTTCGGGTGCTGCGTAAACCTAAGATCATTTTTATTACTTTGTTTTCGCAATTAGTGATCTTAACCAGTCTGGCATTTCTAATCTGCATTGTGTTAGAGCTTCCTCCACTCCTTGCTGTGGGTCTAATGTTATTGGCTGCTTCACCTGGAGGCCCTACCGCCAATATTTTTAGTTATCTTTATAAAGGTGATATTGCACTCAATATTTCAATCACTGCAATGAGTACACTGATCTCCATTTTCACTTTACCTTTTATCTTAAATTTATCTTTGATGTACTTTTTGAGTGAGCAAACACCTGTCGACTTACCTGCCATTAAAATCACTCAGGTTTTCTTTATTACTGTCATCCCTGTCATTATCGGCATGTTTATTAGAGCACGCTTCCCTAGCCTATCTATTACCGTCAATCGCCCGATGCGGATCTTTTCAATTGCTTTTTTAATTGCCCTATTTTGTTTTGCCATCTTTAAAGAACGCTACAACCTTGTAGAATATTTCGAAAACATAGGGATTGCCACGATTTTATTCTGCTTTTCTAGTCTTTTTGTTGGGTACTGTGTGCCTATATTACTGGGTATTCGTGATGAGCAAGCCCGCGCATGTACCTTTGAAATTAGCATTCACAATACTGCGATTGCGATGACCATGGCGATCTCAGTACTCGGTAGTACGATGATTGCTGTACCTGCTGGGATTTATACAATCGTGATGTACACTTTCGCGACTTTATTCGGATTTATCATTAGTCGCCAACCCCGTGTAATTAACACGACAAAAAGTGGTTTACAAGATTCTTAAGGTTTTCTCTCTAGATTCAGTTACTCTGATAAAGTGATCATATATAAAGAAATAAGTTCACGAATAATTAAAAAATAAAAGGAGTACACAGATGGATTCTGGCATTATTACGATTTTACTCCCTTTAGCGCTTGCCATTATTATGGTAGGGCTTGGGCTTGAACTTACCCCTAAAGATTTTGCACGTGTTACCAAACATCCAAAAGCTGTTTTAGTCGCACTGTTTTGCCAATTGGTTTTACTCGTAGGTATTGCCTTTATTATCTGTAAAGTTTTTGTATTACCACCGCTTCTTGCAGTCGGTTTGATGTTACTTGCTGCTTCACCCGGTGGAAGCACCGCGAACCTGTTTAGTTATCTATTTAAAGGCGACTTAGCTCTAAATATTACTTTAACTGCCATTAATTCTGTAATTGCAGCTCTGACTTTACCTTTAATTGTGAATTTTTCTATTGCCCACTTTATGCAAGGAGATCAGCAGATCAGCTTGCAATTTGGCAAAATTCTACAAGTCTTTGGCATCATTATTATCCCTGTGTGCATTGGTATGGTGATTCGTCACTATGCGCCCTTACTGACTGAAAAGCTCAATAAACCACTTCGTATATTTGCAGTAACTTTTTTAATCTTAATCATCATCGGGGCGATTGTCAGTGAACGTGCCAACATCATGACTTATCTGACCCAAGTTGGTTTTGCTACAGCATTATTCTGTATTTTAAGTCTGAGTATTGGTTATTTTGTACCGCGTTTAATGAGGATCAATTCACAACAAGCACGTGCCTGTGCTTTTGAGATAGGAATTCACAACAGCACATTAGCCATGACAATTGCCCTTACAGTCCTTGCAAATTCAACCGTGGCTATGCCTGCAGCGGTTTACTCGATCTTTATGTATATTTTTGCAGCTTTATTTGGTGTTTTATTAAATAAAATCTCACCAATAAAAGATGTAAACGCGCTGAATAATGTCCATACTGCATCAGAAATAAAATAAAACCTGTATTCAAGCCGCATTTTATTTTTAAATGTTGGCTTGAATGAGCTCAGCATAAATACAGAAGTTCGGCTACAATAGCCTTTTAAAAAAGAACATTAAGGTTATTCCTGTGAAGTGGTTACAAATTCATATTACTGTTGATCAAGCTCAAGTTGAGTTTACTGAAACATTGCTCGAATCTTTAGGTGCTGTCAGCGTTACCTTAGATGATGCGGAAAATCAGGACCTACTTGAACCATTACCAGGTGAAACTCCACTTTGGAATAAAGTTATCGTGACAGGGATCTACGCACAAGAAGATGGCGAAGAGATCGATGTTAACGCTTTAGAGACCTTTATTCGTGCACAAATGCCTGAAGCGCCACTACGTTACGAGTTCATTGAAGACCAGGAATGGGAACGTACATGGATGGATGCTTACGAGTCAATTAAAATCTCGGAAAAATTCTGGATTGTGCCGGAATGGATGCAAGCACCTGAAGCAGATGCAGTCAACATTAAGCTCGATCCAGGTTTGGCGTTTGGTACAGGTGATCATGCTTCAACATTCTTATGCTTACAATGGTTAGGTAAAACAGATGTTAAAGACAAAATCGTGATCGATTATGGTTGTGGTTCAGGCATTTTAGCTGTCGCTGCCTTACTACTTGGCGCGAAAAAAGCGTATGCAACAGATATCGACCCACAAGCTGTACTCGCTACAAAACAAAATGCGGAACTGAATGGTGTTGCAGATCGTCTATTTGTTGGTCTACCAGAAGAATTCAATGAAGCGCTTGGTGATACCAAAGCAGAGGTTTTTGTGGCAAATATCCTCGCGGGTCCACTGATGATGCTTGCACCTGAGTTCGCAACTTTGGTAAAACCTGAGGCAGAGTTCGCACTTGCTGGTGTAATCGAAGAACAAGTGGATGATGTTTCTGGTATTTATTCAAATTACTTTGATATATTAGAAGTAGAAAAACGTGACGAATATTGGTGCCGTATTTCAGGTAAGCGCCATAAAAACTAAAGAGCGTATATAAAGTATATGAGTGACAAAAGAACCTATTGCCCGACCTGCTCAACAACCTACAAAGTGACGGTTGCTCAGTTGACTCTTGCTCAAGGTATGGTTTGCTGTCCCAAATGTACGACCTCTTTTAATGCCCTATCTCATTTAGTCACTGAGCCCAAGCGCTCGGTGGCTCACTCAGATCCAGCCGTGGAATCTTTACAACCGATTTCACAAGCTGAAAACGAAATTCTGAATAATAACTATCAACCCCGTACTCCATCAGACGTCAATTCAATTTTGAATATCTTTGATGAAAAGGTTGAGAATTCAAATATCGACTTAAAGACCTATCTGAATAACCTGAATTATTTTAGTACTGAACCGATCAATGTCCTTCCTGCTGTTGACTGGGAGGCAAACACTGAAACGGGTAATAAACGTGGCTTAGCGCAATATGCCATGTGGACTGTACTGAATTTGGCTTTATTTGGCTTATTTGTATTTCAGTTCTTCTGGTTCAATCCACAGTATTTAAAACACAGTCATGTAATGAGTACTGCATTTAACAGTATTTGTGATGTATTTAATTGCTCTAATCTTCAAGAGCATTACAATCTGATTAACACCAAAAAAGTCAAAGTTGAAAATTTTGGTTCTGGTAAAACCAAATTCTCTGGTGAACTGATTAATTATTACGAACGCAGTTTGGCAATGCCATTAATCCGTGTCGATTTAAAAGAAGATGGTATGGTTCAAGAGAGCTACACCCTTACACCAGAGATGTATTTGACTGAAAGTTTCAAAACTATTCAGCGTATTCCACAAAATAGCCCTTTCAAATTTGAATTTGACCTTCCTGTCAAGCGTGGCAGCTTCGATAGTTATACTTTAGAAATAATTCGCCCATAATATTGAAAAAACCTATTAAAAAAGTGAAAAAAAACTAAAAAAAATGCAGTTTTCTTGCTCACTTTTGCCTAGACAATGGTATTATACGCGCCACGAAAGCTATGTGCTGTCAACTTCTCGCGATTTTTTCACTATAAATACAGTCTTGCCTAATGCGCCATAAAATTTATTGCGTATCGAGCGGATTTTTTTGTTTTGATTTAGGTCTGTAACAAATATTTAACTATTGTTACGCTTAATTTTCGACCAAAGCCTCGAGATGTGGCAAGCTACAAGCTCATTGCAATGACCAAGTTTTAGAACTCCAGTTTTAGGATCTAAAGCGGAGTTCATTCTAATTTCTAGACCACTTTTATATATCACTTTACCCAAGTGATATTTGTTTTTCGGATTAATTCGCATGAATAGCAAATCTCCTATTTTTACTGCACAATCTGATGTTGCTTTACGTATCCACGTAGATCGCGCAGTTCGCCATTACTTTGCACAATTGCAAGGTGAGCAACCATCTCAGGTATACGACATGGTGCTGGCAGAAATGGAGAAACCTCTTCTATCTGTAGTTCTAGAATATACGCGTGGTAATCAGACACGTGCTGCTGAGATCCTCGGGCTTAACCGCGGTACCTTACGTAAAAAGTTGAAAGCTCACGGTTTAATGAGTGAATAAATGATAAAATGCTTGCGTTGAACGCAGGCATTTTTTTTGACCGAAAAAAATTGCGAATCCGTTTTACCTTGTTCCATTAAAAACTGTGACGAAGATCATGACTATTAAACGCGCTTTAATCTCTGTATCAGACAAAACTGGCATTGTTGAGTTTGCACAAGAACTTGCTGCTCTGGGGGTAGAGATTTTATCTACTGGCGGAACATACAAATTGTTGAAAGACAATAATGTTGCCGTAGTTGAAGTTTCCGAGCATACAGGTTTTCCAGAGATGATGGACGGACGTGTAAAAACGCTACATCCGAAAATCCATGGGGGTATCTTGGCACGTCGTGGCCTAGATGAAGCTGTAATGGCTGAACACAACATCGATGCGATCGATTTAGTTGTGGTTAACCTTTACCCATTTGCTGCAACTGTAGCAAAACCAAACTGTTCACTTGCTGATGCAATCGAAAACATCGACATCGGTGGTCCTACAATGGTTCGCGCTGCGGCAAAAAACCATGCGTCTGTAGGTATTGTGGTGAACGCAGCTGACTATGCAACTGTTGTCGCTGAGCTTAAAGCTGAGGGTGCTTTATCTTATGCAACACGTTTTGACTTAGCTGTAAAAGCATTCGAACACACTGCACAATACGACGGCATGATCGCATCTTACTTAGGCGCTCGCGTAGGTAAAATCGAGGGTCAAGCTGACAAATTTGCACGTACATTCAATACTCAATTGAATAAAGCACAAGATTTACGTTACGGTGAAAACCCACATCAGTCTGCTGCATTCTATGTAGACCCTGCTGCAACTGAAGCATCTGTTTCAACTGCAAAACAGTTACAAGGTAAAGAGTTATCTTATAACAACATCGCAGATACAGATGCTGCGCTTGAATGCGTGAAATCTTTTGCAAAACCTGCTTGTGTGATCGTTAAACATGCTAACCCGTGTGGTGTTGCCGTGTCTTTAGACGGTATTAAAGCAGCGTATGACCTTGCTTATGCAACTGACCCTGAATCTGCATTCGGTGGCATCATTGCATTTAACCGTGAATTAGACGTGGCAACTGCACAAGCGATTGTAGATCGTCAATTTGTTGAAGTGATCATTGCGCCAAGCATCGCTGAAGGCGTACTTGAAGTGACTGGCGCAAAGAAAAACGTCCGTGTTCTTGTATGTGGCGAACTTCCGAAAATTGACGAACGTGCTGCACAGCTTGACTACAAACGTGTAAACGGTGGTCTATTGGTTCAAGACCAAGACTTAGGCATGATCACCAAAGATGACCTAAAAGTTGTGACTAAACGTGCACCAACTGAACAAGAAATCGATGACATGATCTTTGCTTGGAAAGTAGCGAAATACGTGAAATCTAACGCGATTGTGTATGCGAAAAACCGTCAAACCATTGGTGTCGGTGCAGGTCAAATGAGCCGTGTCAACTCTGCGCGTATTGCTGCAATCAAAGCAGAACATGCAGGTCTTGTGGTTGAAGGTGCTGTAATGGCGTCTGATGCATTCTTCCCATTCCGTGATGGTATTGATAACGCTGCAAAAGCGGGTATCAAATGCATTATCCAACCGGGTGGTTCTATGCGTGATGAAGAAACAATTGCTGCTGCTGATGAAGCAGGTATTGCAATGGTGTTCACTGGCATGCGTCATTTCCGCCACTAAGTTAATCCCCCTAAGTCCCCCTTTATATAAAGGGGGATTTCCACGAAGTGAGCGTTAGTTGAGCTTCGTGCACCCTCCGACTTAAAGGAGGGTTTATTATGTCTGTTTTAATTTGCATCTTGCGTTAAGATGTTAATGATTTTTAAGCCGAATTCGGCATTGGGATTTCATTTTCGAGGGTTATTCTAAAGATGAACATTTTAGTTTTGGGTAGTGGCGGTCGTGAGCATGCATTGGCGTGGAAAATCGCACAAGACGATCAAGTAACAAAAGTATTTGTTGCGCCAGGTAATGCAGGTACTGCAACTGAAAATAAATGTGAAAATGTCGCTTTAGACATTCTCGACAACCCTGCCATTATTGATTTTGCCAAAAATAATGCAGTCGAACTCATCGTTGTCGGCCCTGAAGCACCACTTGTAAACGGTGTGGTTGATGCTTGCCGTGAAGCTGGCGTAAAAATTTGGGGTCCAACTCAATTTGCTGCACAGCTTGAAGGCTCTAAAGCATTTGCGAAGCACTTCTTAAAACGCCATAACATTCCAACCGCTTTCTATGACGTATTCACAGAAGTGGATGCCGCTAAAGCATTTGTTGAGAAAAATGGCGCGCCAATCGTCATCAAAGCTGACGGTCTTGCTGCAGGTAAAGGCGTGATCGTAGCGATGACCAATCAAGAAGCATTTGATGCGATTGATGACATGCTTGCAGGCAACAAATTTGGTGATGCAGGTTCTCGTGTTGTGATCGAAGAGTTCCTTGCAGGTGAAGAAGCATCTTTCATTTGTATGATTGATGGCGACAACATTTTGCCAATGGCTACTTCACAAGACCATAAGCGTATTTTTGAAGGTGACCAAGGTCCAAACACTGGCGGTATGGGGGCTTACTCTCCTGCGCCTGTGGTGACTGCAGACGTCTTTGAAAAAACTATGAATGAAGTGATGCGTCCTACCGTTGAAGGTATGAAAAAAGACGGTCACGTGTATACTGGTTTCTTATACGCAGGCTTGATGATTGACGACAAAGGTCAACCAAAAGTCATCGAGTTTAACTGTCGTTTTGGTGACCCTGAAACTCAACCGATTATGATGCGTTTAAAATCATCTTTGGTGGATTTAGTTCAGGCAGGTATTGAAGGAAAACTTCCTGCTGAAGCTGAATGGGATGAACGTAAAACGGTTGGTATCGTGCTTGCATCTAAGGGCTACCCTGAAACTTCAAGCAATGGCGATGTTATTTCAGGTTTAGATACCGTGATGGCAGATGCAAAAGTGTTCCATGCAGGTACAAAAGCCAATGAAAATGGCGAGATCGTCACTGCTGGCGGTCGTGTGCTTTGTGTGACTGCACTGGGCAATACGATTGGTGAAGCACAAGCGAAAGCGTTAGAGCTTTGTCAAAAAGTAACGTTCGATGGCGTTCAATATCGTAAAGATATTGGTTACCGTGCGATTGCTCGTGAAAATGCTTAATCTATATTTTGTTTAAGAAAAACCCCGATTTTTCGGGGTTTTTTATTTATTAGGAGACTGTAAATTAAATTGTGTAATTGCCTGAATTTGCTATGTTCATATTCACAACGGAGTCAGGCAACATGATGAACGAACAAAAACTAAAAGACCTTGCAGCAGAATTTGCTAAAGGAATCAAAACAGAAGACGATCTCAATCAATTCACCCGATTGTTGACTAAACTCACTGTTGAAACGGCTCTCAATGCCGAACTTACCGAACATCTCGGACATGAAAAGAATGCTCGTAAGAACGGTTCAAATGCTCGTAACGGTTATTCCAGTAAGACCGTGCTGAGCGATGATGGTGAGATTGAGATCACCACACCACGAGATCGTGATGGCACATTTGAGCCACAACTAATTAAAAAGAATGAGAAGCACTGCTTCGCAAGGCGTATCACGCAAATGGATAGCCAAATTCTATCCCTTTATGCCAAAGGCATGACTACCCGTGAAATCGTGGCTACTTTCAAAGAAATGTACGATGCTGATGTATCTCCAACGCTTATTTCCAAGGTGACTGATGCTGTTAAGGAGCAAGTCGCTGAATGGCAAAACCGTCCGCTGGATGCACTCTATCCCATCGTCTATATGGACTGTATTGTAGTTAAAGTCCGTCATAATGGCAGTGTTATCAACAAGGCTGTATTCCTTGCCTTAGGCATTAATCTTGATGGACAGAAAGAACTGCTCGGCATGTGGATGGCTGAGAATGAAGGTGCAAAGTTCTGGCTGAATGTCCTGACTGAGCTTAAAAACCGAGGGTTGCAGGATATTCTGATCGCCTGTGTGGATGGACTAAAAGGCTTTCCTGATGCCATTAACAGCGTATACCCGCAAACCCATATCCAGCTGTGCATTATCCATATGCTGCGTAACAGCTTGAAATACGTATCATGGAAAGATTACAAGGCCGTCACTCAGGATTTAAAAGCCGTTTATCAGTCACCTACTGAAGAGGCAGCCTTGATGGCCTTGGATCAATTCGCCCAAACATGGGATGACAAGTACCCACAGATCAGCAAAAGCTGGCGTACACACTGGGAGAATCTAAATACCTTCTTTGCTTATCCAGCCGAGATACGCAAAGCCATCTATACCACCAATGCGATCGAATCATTAAACAGCGTAATACGTCAGGCGATCAAAAAGCGTAAAGTCTTTCCATCGGATGATTCTGTACGTAAAGTGATTTACCTGGCAATTGATGCAGCGTCTAAAAAGTGGAATATGCCTATTCGCGACTGGCGTTTAGCCATGAGCCGCTTTATTATTGAATTCGGTGACCGCTTAAGCAATCACCTTTAAATTTATGAAAAGCAATTACACAAAATTATTTACAGGCTCTTTATTAGCTGTCAATTACAGCTTTATCATCGAGTTCATCTAAATAATGATTTACTGATTTTCGAAAATCCAGTGGCTTTGCTATATAAGGGATTGGCGCATTAGAACCACCTGTACCTTTCACAACAATTGAACCAAAATTAAAAATTCGCCCTAAAATACCTTGATCGACGCCCAGACTCTCTACACGATTAACTTTAAGCTCAATAGTATTGCGACGAATTAATCCTGTTTTAGCAATGATCCTTCTATTTGTTATTGCGAGCTCTGTTGTCCAAACATTAATTATAGCGATAAGAATAAGAATCAACCCAATTCCCGCTATAGGTAACAATAAAATTCCAAAAATGATGTACCAAATTTGTGACATCCAAGAAACGTGTGCTCTCTCAAGTATTTTTTCATCTCTTGCTAAATTTGACTCTATATAATTACCCATCGCAACCTCTTTTTTATTTATGTCTTTCGAATCGTAAAATTATTTGTAGAAATATTTTTATATTATTGACAATATCTAAGATTAAATTTTAATTCAACACTTCTAATTCATTAATCTACATGCTTTCTTTATAATTTATGCTTAGTTCTACTAATCAATTTTATTGGCAATCCGATGACATCTTTACAAACCCCTCGCCTCATCCTCCGCCAATGGCAAGATTCCGATACTGCCCCATTTATCCAAATGTGTGCAGATGATGACGTCATGCGCTATTTCTATAAAAAACTAAACGCTTCCGAGTCCACCGCATTTATGCAACGACTTAAAGATGCAATTGAAACACGTGGTTGGGGTTTATTCGCTGTAGAACTTAAAGCCACAGGTGAATTTATAGGATTTATTGGTCTGCATGTGCATCCGCCTGAGTTTGATATGGCAGATGCACCCGAAATTGGTTGGCGCTTATTACCCCAAT
The DNA here is from genome assembly GCF_001647675.1 of Acinetobacter sp. NCu2D-2. Classification (NCBI taxonomy): domain Bacteria; kingdom Pseudomonadati; phylum Pseudomonadota; class Gammaproteobacteria; order Moraxellales; family Moraxellaceae; genus Acinetobacter; species Acinetobacter sp. NCu2D-2. The sequence continues at coordinate 1,106,707 of NZ_CP015594.1, read as the reverse complement.
ACTGGCATCAGGGTTATGCCACCGAAGGTGCTAAAGCCGTACTCAAACATGCATTTAGAAACCTCAGATTAGAAAAAGTCATTTCATTTACATCGCTACAGAACACCCCCTCACAACGTGTGATGCAAAACATCGGCTTAGAAAAAGTGAAAGAGTTTGATCATCCACTGATTCCGACAGATCATCCTTTATGTCAGCATGTACTCTATGAAAAACTGCGTAGTGATTATTTGCATATTCCGTTTTGCTAAGAGCACAATCTCAGCTCAAACCATTGCGTTATAGATAAAAATAAACCCTGAATATCAGGGTTTATTTAAATAGAACGTTTATAAATAACGTGACCATTTTAATGTGACATGATCGGTAATATCTTCTGTCTTAGATGTTTCATCAGACGTACCTGGAACAGATGGCTTAAAATCAGGACGATTTTTTAAGTCACTAAAATCAATAGTTGTTGTATTACCGATTTTATTGCCTTGTCCAACATTACCAAGTGCAGCTGCGAGCACACCACCAACAATATGGCTCGAACCAGAAGTATCCAAAACATTGCCTGCAACGATATTACCGAAGATATATGCACTTTGACCTAATGAAATCGTACCACCTGTATAGCTTTGGCGGCACAAATCTATGTCCTGACCCAATGTGCATGAACCAGCAAGTAAAGCAGTATTTGCCAAGCTAAGTTGAGTTAAAGTAGTTGTCGATGAACAAATATTATTTAGCATGGCGTATCCATTCACATGACAAACAGATGCTGCCCCTGCATAGTTTGGTGCATACAAGCTAATGGATTGACCATAACTAATATCACCTGTCGCCAAAATCGTATTCACAAATAAACCGCGCGGTAATGACACGTTGCCATAAAACAACATAATACCCGGCGCTATTGATGGAATAGATGGTGCGGTATTACTGCCAACTTGTCCTGTCGGGTTACCGACTTCATCATCAACCGTCCATGTGCCATTACTGTATTTAATCCGCTGTTTTTGCGATGCATCTAGATATAAATGTCCGACTACAGGCGTTTGGCAATAACCATCTTTATCAACTGACTGACATAAATCACCCCAATATTGGACATAATTTCGGACATAACGACCAATTTCATAATCCCCATCAGGGATTCCATTTACATTCTGTACAGTCACGATTGGGCGTTGGGTCGCAGCGTTATATTTAAAAATATAATTGGCTTGCTGAATATATTTTTCATCCAAAGCATTAACCAATGGACGGTTCATCGAAACCAAAGCCACAGCACCTTGCGGTTCAGTTAAGGGTGGATTATGAATTTTTGAATTACTCGGACAATTTTTAAAAGCATAGGCTTGCAAGGAATCAAAATCATTCCATCCTGTTCCTACACAGCTAATACTTTTTTTCGCAATTGCCGAACCAACTCGAGACCACGTACTGATTAAAATATTTGAAAGACTGTCGGCACTTTTGACCGCACTCCCTTTCAATAAAATATCTTGATTGGCATAGAAAGCACCTTGATCTTGCCCCCAGCTATCAACACTAATTGATTTTTGCGCAGACGCAATTTTCTGAATCGCAGCACCTTGAGATAAATAGATCGAGCCATTGGCATACACATTATCTACGCTAACCGAACTATTTAAAGTCACATCGCCAGTTGAATTAATGGTTTTCACACCAGTTAAACCAATACTTTGTGCAGAAAAATTCCCATCCACATTAATGACAGATGCAGCGCCAGTATCTTTCATGACAATACCGCCAGAAAGACCTAAGCCACCAAAGAAATTCATTGCACCTGAAATATCATCTGCTTGATTTGGATTTTGACTTGAGCTTGGGGTCTGCTGTAAATCTACATCATAGACCGCTTGGATACTTGAGGATGATTGTGACAATTCACTCACGTTTACAATATTTGCAGTGACGCGATATTGTTTAAGCTCAGGATCAAGTTTCTGAACCACAATGTTTTTAACATCGAGGCTTCGACCATCTTGCACATTCAGTTTTAAATTTTGTTGATTAAGTGCCAAAACACCCGTTTCATCAAGCGTATTTAAATACTCTTTCAGAATTTCTACACCTGACCATGCCCCTGATTGCACATTGGTAGATGCATGACTCACCACTAAACTTTTTTGACTCGTGGCAATATAGTAAGCCGTGCCGAGTGCAGAAACTGCAATCGCAAGACCAACCATCAGAACAATAGATCTCTTGCGAAAGTTAATTTAAGAGCATCCAATTCACCATTCCAGCAATTAAATTCATTCTTAGACCAAAGCGTTTCCGTCTATTTCTATAGCGTTCTGTTAATATCCGAAAATGTTTAAGTTTGCCGTTGATATGTTCAATTGTGATCCTACGCCGACTGATTTCTTGGTTGATCTGTTTTGCTATTTGGGGTAATGATAAATTCTTAGGTTTCTTGATGGGAATGAGTAACTTACTCTTAATCTGATGAAATCCTTTATAGGCTAAATCTGCCATGATACAAGGATAAATGACCATCTCCTTCAAATACTTACGCGCAATCGTCAGATCGTGTTTTCTGCCATCTTCAATCTGTATACTTACAATTTGCTTTAATTTTGGGTTAAAAATGACCTGTGTTTTTAGCGTATGTTTCTTCTTTTTACCGCTATAGAATTTTCTTTGTTTTTTTGGGACGCTCAATCTGTGACTCAGTGACATCAACGATTACATAATCCTCCTCACTAAACTTTTGATTCCTTTTAGGCAATGCGAAAATCCGTGATTGAATCAGAGCCTTTTCAACTTTCTGAATCGTACGATTCACATTACTTTCAGCTAGGTTATAGTCGGCGGATAACTCAATTTGAGTTCTATAACAGCGTAAGTAATTTAAAGTTAACAACAATTGATCCTCTAAACACAACGAATGAGGTCTTCCAGATTTTTTCTTGGCAAGTTCAGCGTGTTGTAACACTGATACCATTTTTAAGAATAATGGACGAGGAACGCCAACAAGTCGTTTAAATTCCCCATCATTAAATCTAGTTAAATTTTCATATTTCATGGGACTAGTATAAACAATTTTTTACTTTCGCAAGAGGTCTAATATAAATCGTGGCAAAACCTTGCTGATTATGAGGACGTGTATTCATAGATTGATTCATTGCAATGCCCATCAAGATAGGATATTGACTAGACAAACAGGAACGGTCAGATTGTCTAAATTGGCATGATTTTGTGTGCTGGTTTTTGCATTCATCAGTATTAAGGGATGTTGCGCAGTGTCTTTTTCAGTGACTGCACCATAAGGTGAACAATGCCCGACCGTTGAGCTAAAACTAATCTGTACAGGATTTGAATGATCCGAACTCACATCTTCCAAATGAGCCAGTACAGTTTTCACTTTCCACTGCATGGTATTCAATGAACTTGATCCTACGCAGCCATTCGCACTGTCATTTAAACTGCTTGCAAGTAAAACCAATTGCCTTTTCTTTTTGTCAGCACTTTCAATATCTGCCAAACCTTGGCAAACAGGCTTGTTTCCGGTTCGCATACGCCACAGCACTGCATTGGTGTCATGTTCATTGAGCTTAATACTTTGTAAAGCGACATGATTTGAGCCATCTAAGCCAAACCCTGCGTTTTGTACATACATCTGTGCTGTTGTCAGCCCTGTTTGCAATTTCGTGTCATGCGATGCAGAAATTCGTGCATCAACACTTGTTTTCACTAAGGTTCTATAAGCGCTTAATACGGCGATCAGACATAACATCGAAATCAAGAGACCAATCAGCAAACTGATGAGTGTTACACCACTTTGAAATTGCTTCATAGTGTTTCGCCCAATGTCATTTTGCCGCCGAGTAATTCACTTTCAAGTTCAAACTTCATTGGTTGCAGAGTTTGAACTGTGTGGTTATAACTAGGGTTGTGCGGATTAGTCACAGTGACATTCATTTGTTGGCAAGAGACCGTCACAGATATGGGTGTTTTTCTTTAGGTAATACAATCTCAGGATGACTTTTTCCTGCACACCATTCTTGACGCTCAGAAGCCGTAGCATTTTGCAGCATAAAACGGAGCTGATTGACCACGATGTATTGCATGTTATTTTGACGCTGTGCAACTAAAGTTCGCCCTGAACTGTATATCGCACCTAAAATCACAATACTTGAAAGCAATACAGCAATCAGGGCTTCCAATAAGCCCATACCATGCTCAGCTTTATTGATTGAAATGATGTGTTTCATACACCGCCCCATGTTGAAAGCTCATGAACATACTGTTTGCACATTGCGCTGTAGACACCATGAGCTGACTATAATGATTAAAAGCAAGGCATTTAAAAGGCTTATGTTCGTCATCTTGAATTTCTATGGCTTGAACCAGCGCATATTGAAAGATATGAGGTGTGCTACAGCTTGCTTCAGCATCTTGAGTAGCTTGATGCACCGTAATGAGTTTAGTGGTCTCATTTAGACATACGACACTAGAAGCAGCTGAATCTTGCTGCGCTGCCACATTACGAATTGCAGTGGCGCGGCTCAGCTCAATCGCACTTTTCATCGACATCACAGCTTGATCGACTTCAGATTGCTTGACCCAATACCCTGTCAAAGACGTTCCCATGACAATTAATAAGGTCATAATCGTTATGGTAATCATCAATTCAATCAGGCTAAATCCTGATTGTGGCTGACTTACCATGTTGTTTGACCATCACATTGAACAGTTGCAGTTCGCTCATTGCGATTATTTAACTTAAAGGTACAACCCACCAATTTGCTTGAACTTTTAGCAGTCGCAGTCAGCTCATATCCTTTTCCCTCATCAATCGCTTGTGATGAAAAATCAAAGACATCATTTTGACTGGCAGACCATTGTGGAAAGGCAGATTGCAGTGCTGTACTATTGGCATAATCCTGCTGAGGATAAGCTAAATTGCGTTGGTAATAGTTTTCGAAAACTAAACTCAGTGCAACGACATCCGATTGTGCCGTTTTATATTGGCTTTTTTTTTACATACTGACTGTATGAAGGCAATGCAATTGCAGCAAGAATGGCAATAATCACGATTACGATCATTAATTCAATGAGGGTAAAACCATGTTTGAAATGAAAAGGAGATGTTTGATTCATCATAAAAGCTGACTGATCAATTAATTGAAATTTTGACTAATTTTAGCACTATTTTAAGAGCTTTATCCTATGAATAAGACCCACAACTACATAATAATTATCCCACTGAATTTATTGTATTTATTTAAATTTTAAACACTAAAATTATGCTATATATTCATCCTACTAATATATTAAAAGTTTTATTATTGTTTTATTAAATATGTAATTTTCACTTTATATTCAATTTTGTGATTTGCATTAGACAAAATCTTATAAAGATCAAGTTTTCAGCAAATTACAATAGTCTTATAACTTTGATAAAAATAATTATTTGTAATTCATACTATTTTTTATATTTTTAAAGCACATAATTGGATAATGAATTAATTTTTATTCACTATATTGAATAAAGATAAGTTGCTATGATGTTTACAGCAGATTGAACTTAAATCGACATAAATTTTTAAATGCATTTATAGCTTATATGCTCTTTTGTATTTAAAAGTTTAGTTTGAAAGTAGATCATGATTCGATGAACAACGTATTCATCCATTTTTTTGGGTTCATACAGTATCATCTTGTCGCATCCAGAGGTTGTAATAAAACTTCACTTTAATATGACCTAAAAGTGCATATACTTTAAGCATCAAAAAATTAGGAAATCTTTATGAAAAAGCTACTTGGCGTCATTCTTGGCGCATCAGTATTCACATTAGCCGCTTGTGGCAAACAAGAAGCACCGACTAATGACACTGCACAAAGCAATAAAGATTCAGCAGAATTACAAACCATCACCATTGCTTCAACTGGTTCAGATGCCGATATTTGGCGTCACATTGCAAGCCTGCCTGAAACTAAAGAAGCTGGCTTAAAACTGGATGTAAAAAACTTTACTGATTATGTCGCGATGAACACAGCGGTAGCCAATAAAGAAATTGATATCAATGCATTCCAATCGTATGCGTACCTTGTTGCATTTAATGATGCAAACACACAAAAGATTGCGCCATTGTCTACAACTTATTTAGAACCTATGGGCATTTACTCAAGCAAAGTAAAATCTTTGGCTGAGTTCAAAACTGGCGCCACTATTGCCATTCCAAATGATGGTGCGAATGAATCGCGTGCTTTATTGCTTCTACAATCTGCAGGCTTAGTGAAACTTCGTCCAAACTTTGACAATGTAAAAGGTACTGAAGCAGACGTTGTAGAAAACGCTAAAAATATCGTGATCAAACCGATTCAAATGGCAACAGCGGTTCGCGTAAAAGACGAAGTTGATGCGATTGTATTGGGCAATACATTGGCAATGGAAGGCGGTTTAAACGTACTTAAAGATTCAATCTACTACGAACCTGTAGACCAAACTACGAAAATGAACGTGAACGTTTTGGCAACCGCTGCTGACCGTGCAAATGATCCGATTTTGAAAAAAGTTGGTGCGCTATACCACACTCCTGCTGTAAAAGCATATGTGGATGAGCACTTTGCAGGAACTAAAGTTGCTGTTGATCAACCAACAAGTTATTTGACTAGCACAAAATAAGTCTATAATGCAGTTTTTAGGACAGGCAAAGTCTACTTTGCCTGTTTTTTTATACCTGATGTAATTTTGACACTATGATCGAATTTAAAAATATTTCTAAACACTATGAGCTCAAAGGTCAGACCCTTCGTGCACTGAATCAGATTAATTTATCGATTCCTACAGGCAGTATTTTTGGCATCATTGGTTATAGTGGTGCGGGTAAAAGTACACTCATCCGTCTAATTAATTTATTAGAACGCCCAACAAGCGGACAAATTATTATTAATGGGACTGATTTTACTGCGTTAAGCGCAGCCGCTTTACGTCAGGAACGTGCCCATATTGGCATGATTTTTCAGCATTTCAATTTAATGCAAACCAAAACCGTTGCAGCCAATATTGAAATGCCAATGAAACTTTTGGGCTGGTCAAAAGCTGAACGTGAAAAACGTTTGGAAGAACTGCTCGACTTTATTGATCTTAAACATAAACGCAATGCTTATCCTGATGAACTTTCAGGTGGTCAAAAACAACGTGTCGGTATTGCCCGTGCGCTTGCTAATCATCCAAAAATTTTACTGTGCGATGAAGCGACATCTGCGCTCGATCCGCAAACCACGAAATCGGTTTTGCAGCTCCTTAAGAAAATTAATCAAGAACAAGGTATTACCATTGTCATGGTGACCCATGAAATGGATGTGATTGAGTCTGTTTGTGATTATGTCGCTGTGATGGGAAAAGGCGATGTGATTGAAACAGGATCTACCTTAGAAATCTTTAGTCAGCCGCAACACCCTACAACGAAGAGCTTTATTCAAACTGTACTGCAACAGCATTTGCCAGTGAATATTTTAAATAATTTAGACAATCAAAATCATAATAGTATTTATTGCCTGAAATTCCTTGGCAGTTCTGCACAAGAAACCGTTGTACAAGCCGTCATTAAACAATTTGATATCAGTTTAAATATTTTATTTGCCAATATGACCGAAATTGGCGGTGCCGTGATTGGACAGATGTTTATTCAACTTTTAGGCGATGACACTGAAATTCAAAAAGCTGTTCAATATCTTGAAAATAACGGCGTACAAGTCGATCAAGCAGGAGTTCAGGCATGAGAGATTTAATTGTTCAATGGTTGACGACTTTAACTGCGCCATTTTGGAAAAGTTCCCTGTCAATCGATCAGGTCGTGACTGCACTCGAACAAACTTTCCAAATGGTGTTCTTTGCCATGATCTTCGGAACAATTTGGGGATTTATTCAAGCCATTACGCTGTTGCTGACTCGCCCTGAAGGGATTTTACCGAATAAAGCAATTTATCAAACGCTCAACCCAATTGTGAATGCGCTGCGTTCACTGCCCTTTATTATTTTAATGATAGCAGTGTATCCGCTGACCAAATTTGTAACAGGTACAACGATTGGTACATGGGCTGCGATTGTGCCTTTAACGATTTATGTCGGTCCTTATATTGGTCGCTTAGTAGAATCCTCATTGCTTGAAGTCAATGATGGGATCATTGAATCAGCGCAAGCTATGGGTGCAACACCCATGCAAACCATTTTTAAGTTTGTACTACCTGAAGCGCGCAGCTCACTCATTTTAAACTTAACTACTGCCCTAATTAGTTTAATTGGTGCAACTGCCATGGCAGGTGCAATTGGTGCAGGCGGTATTGGTGATTTAGCGATTTCTTATGGCTATCAACGTTTCGACAACAGCATCATTTATCTCACCGTCATCATTCTCTTGATTCTTGTACAAATCGTACAGTCTTTAGGGAATTGGCTATCGCGTCTGCGTTAAACCTTATTTTTAAACCCTCCTCGTGAGGGTTTAATTTTATCTCGCTTGCAACATGCTTAATTTAAAAGCACCACTTCCAATTCACCTAAAAGTTCAGCTTTTACCATCCAATTTCAAGCTGAAAAGCAAATTCCCGTGCTAAACTATCGAGTGGTTTTAGCAGGGACTTATCTATGCACTTTGTTCATCTTGGTATTCATACAGAATTTTCGATTACAGAATCCATCGTACGTATACCTGATCTCGTCAAAGCTGCTGCAAAAGAAGAAATGCCTGCGCTTGCGATTACTGACTTATCTAATTTACATGCTGCAGTAAAGTTCTATAAAAAATGTTTAGGTGCTGGGATTAAACCCATTTTAGGTTCTGAAATCCGCCTGAATGATGCTGAACACCGCGTCACCCTGCTTTCTATGAGCAATAAAGGTTGGCGTAACCTGACTGAACTGGTATCTGAAGGTTTTATTAGCGGTCAGCAACTTGATATTCCCTGCGTACAAAAAGAATGGATCCTAAATCAGTCTGACGACATGATCGTTTTGCTCGGCATGCAATCCGATGTCGGCAAAATGCTGATTACATCAAACCCAGACAAAGCTGAACCGCTGCTTGAAGAATGGGTAGAAAAATTTGGTAATCGTGTGTATTTAGCCCTTACACGTACCGATCGACCAAATGAAGATACGTTTATTTTAGAAGCGGTTAAACTCGCGAAAAAATACAATATTGGTGTTGTGGCACATAACGACGTGCACTTTATTGAACGTGATGACTTTGAAGCACACGAAGCACGTGTTTGTATTGCAGATGGCTATGTACTCGGTGATAACCGTCGTCCGAAAACTTATAGCCCTGAACAATATTTTAAAACTGCCGAGGAAATGACTGAGCTTTTCAGTGATATTCCTTCTGCGATTGAAAACACCTATCACATTGCCAAACGCTGTAATGTCACAATTCGTTTAGGCTTCCATGACTTACCTGATTATCCAATTCCTGAAGGTCATACCATTGACACTTATTTTGCACACTTGTGTGAAGAAGGTCTGGAAGAACGTTTAAACTTCCTCTATCCACCTGAACAACGTGGCGAAGATTGGCCAGAAATTCGTAAGCCTTATGACGAACGTCTGGCTTTCGAAATTAATATTATTTTAACCATGCAATTCCCAGGTTACTTCCTGATTGTCATGGACTTCATTCAATGGTCAAAAAATAATGGCGTGCCTGTTGGCCCTGGTCGTGGTTCAGGTGCAGGTTCACTTGTTGCCTACAGTTTAAAAATTACCGACCTCGATCCACTGCGCTATGACCTGCTGTTCGAACGTTTCTTAAACCCAGAACGTGTCTCTATGCCCGATTTCGACGTCGATTTCTGTATCGCAGGTCGTGACCGTGTTATTGATTACGTTGCACGGACTTATGGCCGCGATGCCGTATCACAGATTGCCACGTTCGGTACAATGGCTGCAAAAGGTGCGATTCGTGACGTTGCACGTGTCTTGGGTAAATCCTATGGTTTGGCTGACCGTATTTCTAAAATGATCCCAACCAAACCTTTGGGTTTAAGTTTGGAAGAATCATTAGAAGCCGAACCACAACTGAAAGATATTGTCACAAACCCATCCAACCCCGATTATGACGATGCGTCTGAAATCTGGGAAATGGCACTCAAACTTGAAGGCATTACCCGTAACACAGGTAAACATGCCGGTGGTGTAGTAATCGCACCAACCAAGTTGACGGACTACTCTGCGGTGCTTTGTGATGCAGATGGTACAGGTCGCGTTGCACAATTCGATAAAGATGATGTCGAAGCCGCAGGTTTGGTAAAATTCGACTTCTTGGGTCTGCGTAACCTGACCGTAATTGAAGATGCAATTCAGCACATTAATGCACGCCCAGATATTACCGATCCGGTAAATATTTCTTATATTCCGCTTGATGATAAAGCGGCATATGACATCTTCGCATCTGCCAATACGACAGCGGTATTCCAGTTTGAATCCGTGGGCATGAAGAAAATGCTCAAGGAAGCCCGCCCAAGTAAATTCGAAGAAATTATCGCCTTCGTATCACTGTATCGTCCGGGTCCAATGGATCTGATTCCAGACTTTATTTATCGTATGCATGGTGGTGAGTTTGAATATCTCCACCCATTACTTGAAAAAGTCTTAGAACCGACTTACGGCATTATGGTTTACCAAGAACAGGTGATGCAGGCAGCACAGTTCTGTGCAGGCTATACGCTTGGTGGTGCGGATTTACTTCGTCGTGCCATGGGTAAAAAGAAAGTTGAAGAGATGGTAAAACACCGTCAAATCTTCATCGAAGGTGCTGCGAAAAAAGATATTGATGCCGATACAGCCAACCATATCTTCGACTATATGGAAAAATTCGCAGGCTATGGTTTTAACAAATCACATGCTGCTGCTTATGCCCTTGTTGCTTATCAGACTGCTTGGCTAAAAGCACATTACCCTGCTGAATTTATGTCTGCGGTTATGACATCGGAAATGCAAAACACCGATAACGTGGTGTTTATCATTGATGACTGCCGTCATAACGGTCTAGAAGTTTTACCACCGTCAGTCAACATGTCGCTCTATCAATTCCATGCCAGCGATCCAAAAACCATTGTGTATGGTTTAGGTGCGATTAAAGGTGTCGGTGAAGCGGCAATGCAGTCGGTGATTGAATCACGTCAAAAAGATGGTCCATATAAAGACCTATTTGACTTCTGTCATCGTATTGATTTGAAGAAAATCAATAAACGCACACTTGAAGCCTTAATTCGTGCCGGTGCGCTCGATTGTTTGGGGATTGAACGTGCCGACTTAATGGCACAACTTCCAGAAGCGGTTCAAGCGGCAGATCAAGCACGTCATAACCGTGAAACTGGCATCATGGACTTGTTTGGTGAAGTCGAAGAAGTCCAACGCAAGCCTGCAAAACCCGTGAAACCTTGGTCAGATGAAGTTCGTCTGAAAGGTGAAAAAGATACTCTTGGTTTATACCTCACAGGTCACCCGATTGACGTTTACCGTAATGAGCTCAAATCATTTGTCCCATGCCCGATTAATGAGCTATCTCCAACACGTCGCGGTGTAACGACTGTCTTTGCTGGTTTGGTGGTCGATGTTGCCAACTTCCCGAACCGCATGATGGTCACCTTAGATGATGGTACTGCGCGTATTGAAATTTCGACCAATCACGAACGCTTCCAACGCTTTAAAGACATCGTTCAAGTTGATCAAGTCGTTGTCATCGAAGGTGAGATTTATGAACGTGAAGGTTTTGATCGTCCGCTTGGCCGCTTAACCAAAGCCTTTAGCCTGAATCAGATTCGTCAAAAACGTGCCAATAGTATTAAAATTACCTTAACGCCAGAGCATCTGACCAAAACATTAAGCCGTGATTTACAACAAATCATGCTGCCTTATTGTAATGTCGATATGTGTAACCATATTCCTGTGATTCTCTATTTGGATTATGGTTATGCCACCGCAGAGCTTCATCTTGGCATCAATTGGAAAGTTGCTCCATTGGATGAAGTTTTAGCCAAATTCCGCGATTACTTTGGCAAATCAAGTATTCACATTGAATATCAAGTGAAATCTAAAGCTGCCAAAGTGATGACGCTCGAACATGCGCGACCTGTAGAAGTGCCACCTCCACCTGCCAATATGAGCATGGATGATGCCTTGGACTTATATCAGTCTGAGACACAGGCACAATTTTCTTAATTTTTAAAATCAAACATTTGGAAACATCATGAGTCAAATTGACAATGCTGCAGTTTCAGCACATCTCTCCCATGTGCGTATTGTCATGGTGAACACCACTTTACCTGCAAACATTGGTAGCGCTTTACGTGCGATGAAAACGATGGGGCTTTCTAAGCTCGTATTGGTTGCACCGAAAACTTACCCTCATCCAGATATTGATGCCCTCGCTGCAGGTGCAACTGATTTAATCGATCAGATTGAAATCGTGGATACGCTTGAAGAAGCGATTAAAGACTGTCAAATCGTGTTTGGTACCAGTGCACGTAGCCGTACTATTCCTTGGCCTTTACTTGATGTTCGTCCTGCTGCTGAAAAAGCCTTAAGCTCAGTTGCGGTAGATCAACAAGAAGTTGCGATTTTATTCGGTCGCGAAGACCGTGGTTTAACCAATGAAGAATTGGCAATGGCCAACTATCATTTAACCATTCCGGTCAATAGCGATTACGGCGTACTTAACGTTGCTCAAGCAATTCAAGTAATTTGCTATGAATTACGTATGGCTGCGATGGAGCATGTAGAACATCCGCAAGATCCAAAAGCGACCATGCAAGTAATTGATGGCGTTGAAATGGAATGGGATGAACCATTGGTGACCCATGAGCAAATGGAACAGTTCTACCCGCATTTGGAAAAAATGTTGGCAGAAATTGAATTTATGGATCCAAAAAATCCACGATTATTGCCATTACGCTTGCGTCGCTTATTCGGACGTATACAATTAGATCGTATGGAATATCATTTACTTCGTGGTATTTTCAGTCGTGTCCAAGCCCTCAATAACGGTACATGGCAAAAATCATCTGATACATCTACTCAGAACAAGGATTAAATCTAATGCTAAAACAGCTCAAAGAGGATATTCAAGCTGTCTTTGCGCGCGATCCTGCTGCACGCAATACCTTAGAAGTCTTAACTACATATCCTGGCATCCATGCACTTATTATGCATCGTGTTGCACATGAATTATGGAATAAAGACTGTAAAGGCACAGCTCGCGCATTATCCTCATTTAGCCGTTTTGCAACAGGTATTGAAATTCACCCCGGCGCCAAAATTGGTCGTCGTTTTTTCATCGATCACGGCATGGGTGTTGTCATTGGTGAAACTGCTGAAATTGGCGACGATGTTACCCTTTACCACGGTGTTACCCTAGGTGGCACAACTTGGAACAAAGGCAAACGTCATCCAACTTTGGAAGATGGCGTGGTGGTTGGCGCAGGTGCAAAAATCCTTGGTCCTTTTACTGTCGGCAAAAATGCCAAAGTTGGCTCAAATGCCGTAGTGACGAAACCTGTTCCTGCCAATACGACTGCTGTGGGTAACCCTGCGCGCTTTATCACTAAAGATAAATCGACTGAGGATGCTGAAACACGTCGTCGCGACTATGCACAAAGTATCGGTTTCCAACCTTATGCAGCAACTGAAGATCAATCAGATCCGATTCTGGAAGGTATGCGCATTTTACTCGATCGTATTCAGCAAAATGAAAAACGTATGAATACCTTGTGCAATCGCTTGTCTTTACTTGATCCTACTTTCAAGAAAAATAAAGCGGAGACACAGCCTTTTAGTAAAGAAGAACTGAAAATCTTAGACGAAGCGCGTCGTGAATGCGAAGCGCAAACCAGTCAGTCCAAAGCTTGATCAAACTGACTTCAATATGTAACACGCTGATACTTGCATGTTGGTATTAACTTTTTTAGACTGACCAACATGCAATTTTTTTAGAAAATAACACAAATGGACGGACATCATGACATTTAAGCCATTGGCACTTGCTATTTTAGCACTCGGTATTACAGCTTGTTCAACGACACCAAAACACAATAACCAATCTAAAGATGCAATGATCTTCCAAGAGCCTGAGCTCACTGCACCTTTCTATGCGTTAAACCCATTTAACTATAATGAACCACCTGAATTTGAAGTGCACTTACAAAAAGCTGCAGCTCAACCGGTAACTAAAATGGTGGTGAATCGTAGTGATGATCCAAGTAAAAAACTTACTCTTGATGTCAATAAACTGATTATTCCTACAGTGACTAGCAATACACGTTCAGTACGTTATGCTGCTCTTGCAGGCGACAACGAAATTGACATCACGGAAATTGATGAGTTTTTACAACTTGTTGAAGGTAAAGCACGTCACTACCCACCTCGTTTTACTGAACGTCAAGAACGTAAAGGTTTCGAAGCAAAACTTAAAGAAGTGACTCAACAACTAGATACTCTTGCAGCACCAACGAATGCATCATTTGATATTCTTGTTCGTGCATTTAAAGCAAGTGTGATGGCACGTAATCTTGATTTAGGTTCTGTCTATACCACTAAATCTTTAAATTATGCACAGCGTATTCTTAAAATTAACAAAGATGATGCTGAAGTCAACTTCTGGTTTGGTTTTGGTTTATCTGAAGGCGGTGGTCAACGTGAAGCCATTCCTTATTTAGACAAAGCAATGAAAGCGGGTGTTCAGGAAGCATACCTTTCTGCAACCAACAACTACATTGCGATGGAAAATAAGAAAAATGCCATCCAGACTTTGAAAAACTATAAGGTGAAATATCCACAAGAAGCTGAAGTTGCAGACCGTTTAATTCAAGAAATTGAAAAACAAGGTCGCTGGAATGTTTGGCAAGTAATGACACCGAAAAAGTAATCCCGAGCATTTGCTTAAAATTACAAATTAGACTGCTTCGGCAGTCTTTTTTAATATATAAATATAAGTAAAATATGAAAATTAATCTGAATGAATTGAGCAGTAGAATTTTTATGCAGAATAAAATAAATAAAGCATGGGTCATATGCTCTTTACTATTGATGACCTCACTGAGTGGTTGTCAGGTGGTCAGTGTTAAAAAACAAGCCATCAATGTCAGTATCAGCAATGAGCGTGACAGTATTTTAACCCGCGATAAACTCAGTGAAGCCAGCTTAAATGTACTGTCAATGACAGGACGTGAAGCCAAAAATTGTATGGACCAACCTGCTCAATGTGTTGAAGAGCTTCGAAAAATCCCTCAGATTTTAGATGAACAGTTATATTCTGCTTCAAGTGAACTGTTTTTAGCTAAATCACTCGAATTAGCGAAATCTTCTGACTGTAAACCAGGGATTTTAAACAAAACCCAATCTGAAGAAAAAAAACAATTACAAAAGAAAAATCAGGAAAAATGTATCGATCAACAATTAGCAATGCTCGATCAAAGTATTCGCTATAGTTACGCCTATTTGTTTAAAACCCAGCGTGCACCGCAAGATCGGATTTTTGACAACCGACAAGTTCAGATTCGTGATTTTTATAATTTAGCCATTGCACATCTGATTCATGCCTATGATGAGCGTCATCAGAGTCATGAAGCCAGTCGACAGCTTAAAATTGTTGACAGTACTTACCATCTTAATTTTGACCATTACCCTCAAGTCAAAGACAAAAAGATGGAACAACTGGTTTCGACCTATAATATGAACTTCTCAGGCTTACGTTCGATTACCCGTCGTGATGGTTTTGGCTCAGAGTTTTTAGTAGTTCTGCCTGAAGACAAAAGTAATGCTGCACTTAAATCCAAATATATTGTCGATCCTCTCAACTATAAATATCCAAATAATATCAACCCCAATATCCATGATGCGCGCTATCTCGCTGCAACAATTACAGCACAGCCACAAAATGAAAAAACCATTGATGACATCTTAAAATCCAAAGATTTTCATCTACACCTGTATGATCCCTACAAAAATGAAAATGTACGTGTCGCAGGCAAGCAATACCCGCTGGCAGCAAATTTCTCGGCACCGTATGGACTATGGCTTGCTGAAAATAACCTTGGGCGTTCTGCTTACTTAAGTTTGATCGACCGTGATGATCATGTGTTGATGCCGCATCTTTATATGCTGGAACCATTTAACCCCAATAAAAAAGTCATTGTATTGGTACATGGTCTTGCCAGCAGCCCAGAAGCTTGGATTCGTTTAACCAACGATGTCATGGGTGACCCAATTCTTCGTGAGCATTACCAAGTATGGCAAGTGTTCTACTCGACAAACATGCCAATTTTAGAAAGTCGTTTTCAAATTTACAGTATTGTGAAACAAGCATTTGGACAGGTTGCAGGTCAGTCAACTGCTGCAAAAGATGCTGTTATTATTGGGCATAGTATGGGTGGGATTATTTCAAGACTTTTAGTGAGTCAGGCGGATCTAACGCAAGATGCTGAGAAATTAATTAATAATCGTCGCCTAGATCAATTTAAAAATAATCCACTGTTTAAAGCTCGCTTAAATATCCAACCTGTGCCTAATTTTAGTCGTGGTATTTTCTTAGCTTCACCACATCGTGGAACGGATTATGCAGATCGCTGGTTTACCCTTGCTGCACGTAAAATCATTAAATTACCAGGTGCTTTTTTAGGTGCATTTGCAGATACTTTGCAAGGTGATATTAAGCTGGATGATTTCGTCAAAGAATTGGGACATGGAATGGTTCAAAATGGTCCAAGTGATTTATCCAAGAACTCCAAATTTACTATGCTCACTCGAGATGTCGTACCCTATAAAGGCTTTAAATTCCACTCTGTCATGGGCAATACCACAGGTTTAGATGATATTAATGTCATGACGGATGACATTGTGCCGTACAAGAGTGCTCACTTAGACGGCGCAATTTCAGAAAAAATCATCAAAGGCGGACATTCGATACAAGAAACACCTGAAGCCATTTTAGAATTACGTCGAATTCTGCGATTACATCTTGTCGAATTAGGTTTGTATAAACCTTAAATACAAATAAAAAACAGCTGAGAAATCTCAGCTGTTTTTTTAAATCGCTTTTTTATAATTGCTTTGCATTTTAAGGCATTCGTCTAAAGCAAGCTCGTAATACGCCAGCCCCGTTTTCGCTGCATGAAATGCTTTTTTCTGAAGCTCAGTATTATCCCCACAAAGTCGTTTAATCAGTTCCATGGCTTCATAAGGATGTAAATCATCATAATGTGCATGTGCACGCAGCCATGCTAAAGTTCGTTTATCTACATTAACTTCTGGGTGAAGCTTATATTTTTCAATACCTGCGTATACTTGGCAACTCCAATCACCTGTCGCCCACTCAATCGCTAAATTGGTCGCAGCTAAACATTCCACCAAGCTACCACGCGTATTAATGTTCCATAAGAAATGATTTACAGCATTCATGGCAGGCGGCGGCTCAATTTCATCTAAACTTTGCACATCTACACCAAAGCCTGCAGCCCAATCGCGATACCAATCCAAATGACGTTCTTCCACTTTAATATTTTGGATTAACCAATCTCGCGTTTCAGTTACACCTGGTAAATGGAAAGCGGTAGCTTTTGACAATGCGAGCCCCATGTAGGATGGAAAATGAGCAACCAGTGGATAAAAGTTGGTTAAGGCATAACGAAAGCTTTCAACACTTAAACTCCCATCTGCCATGGCTTTAAAAAATGGATGCTGGCTAATACGATCCTTACTCGGTGTAAGATCATCCCAAAATTTCTGCGACCATGCTTCATGTGCAGTGATTTCTAAGACTTTTTCGTATCTATTTTTTAGTTGCGTCATTTTTATTACCCACCCATCTCGCAATTATTTAAATTAATGAGTACATCACGGTATTAATATTTCTTTTTAATTTTTACTTTATAACTTTTTAATCATCATCCATATATTTTTATATAGCAAATTAAATAATATTAAAAAATGTAATTGCTTATTTTATTGTTTTCTTATTCACATAATTTTGAATATATTTTATAGATCGATACAATTTTATCATTTTGTTACTTGAGCATTTTTAATAGTTTATGCTAAATAAATATAAACACATTAATAGAATTTATTAATTCATTCTATTATAAATTATAAATTATTAAATATGGCTTAAGCATGAAATTAGTCGGCTCAAGAGTTATAAGTCGTGAAAAAGTAAATGCTCTTATTGTGAGAGGGTTGAATTACGTTCATTTCAGCGCTGAACTTGAGTCTATTTATCGCACCCAATATAAAGAAGAAGCGGCATATGAATTTCGTTTTCGTGGCCTTATTATTCTTATTCTTTATTTATTCTTAAGTTATGGTATTTATATCACCATTCCTGACTCGGACGTGGTCGTACAATGGCTAAGTTTATATGCATGGGTCGGTATTATTATTTTAATCGCATGGATTATGTCCTTCATTAAAAGGATTAACCAATATTTTGATCTTTATACCACCCTTGGCTCTATGTTGGCTGTTGCCATTTCATTTGTCGTGATTCCTATTATTGGATTACAACAAGAAAATGCGCTGCTTCATGCCGCCATGATGTATGCCGTCGTGATTATTTATAGCTTTGTCGGTATGCGCTTTTATAATGCCATTATTGCTGGTTGGTGTGGCGGGCTTATTGGCTATTTGGTGGCTTCAAGATTAAATTATGACATTGATTGGACTTTCTTAAACCGTACTTATACCTTTAGCAGTTTTCTCGGTATGTCTATTGCCTATGCAATTGACCGACAACATCGGGAAAACTATTTACAAAATTGCATTATTGAACTCAATAAAAATGAATTAACCGAACAAGCCTTGGAACTCGAACGTTTAAGCCAAGTCGATGCATTAACAGGGCTTGCGAATCGACGTTATTTGGATTATCGACTAGATCAGCAATGGCGTTTTGCACTCAGACATCAAACACCGCTGAGTATTATGATGGTCGATATTGATTATTTTAAAAATTATAACGATCACTTTGGACATGTGACTGGTGATCAATGCTTACAAATTATCGCTGATCATCTAAAAGTCGTGACATCCAGAAGCTATGAATTGGCAGCCCGCTACGGGGGTGAAGAATTTTTATTAATGTTCCCAGAAATTGATGAACACCAAATTGAATTAATTGCTGAAATTCTGATTCAACAAATTAATGAAATGGCTCTTCCCCATCCTTCAAGTTTGGTCGCCCCACATGTCACCATTAGTATTGGTTGCGCTACCATTATTCCAACTGCGCAAGACAAGCTAAATACGTTTATTCGTAAGGCAGATGAAGCGCTATATCAAGCCAAGCTTATGGGGCGTAATCGCTATCACAATGCATCAGCCACCATACTTAAAAATATTCAAGTGCTTTAATCCTATAAAAGGTGTCACTCCCAATTTATTCATGTGATTTGATCTATAAATTTTGTTCTTTATAAAAATGAATTTTGATAGACTTAAAACCATTATTTTTCTCTTTCAAGAATAGCGTGAACTCAATCAATCTGTGCATAAATTCATAATATAGATGATGTCCATATCACGCTGCCAGCACGCTATTCTTTGCTTTCAATTAAGGATTTTTCTTCAATGACCAGTTCTGAAGTTATGACTGATCTTTCATCTCTTACACCGATGATGCAGCAATATATGTCAGTCAAAATGCAACATCCACATTCGATGATGTTTTATCGTATGGGTGACTTTTATGAACTATTTTTTGAAGATGCACATAAAGCTGCAAAATTATTAGGCATTACTTTAACCCATCGTGGCAAAGCGCATGATCAACCCATTCCAATGGCAGGCGTACCCTATCATGCTGCTGAAGGTTATTTAGCACGTTTAGTCAAACGTGGCGAAACTGTGGTGATATGTGAACAAATTGGAGAAGTCACAGGAAAAGGGCCTGTTGAACGTGGTGTGGTACGTATCGTAACACCCGGTACTTTAACTGATGATGCACTATTGGGTGCACATCAATCTTCAAACTTGGTTTCATTATGTTTACAACATGATCAAATCGGGATTGCACTTCTCGATCTAAGTGCAGGGATCTTTAAAGTTCAGCAACAAAAATATGATCTGAACCAACTGATGATCGAACTTGGTCGTTTGATGCCAAGCGAAATTGTAATTGATGAAAACTTAAATGACACCGCCTTAACAGATCTATTAAAACAACAACTTGAAGTCCCAATCACACGTCGTCCCAATGTGGATTTCAATTTAAATAATGCGCAAAAGACCCTTTGTGACCAATTTGCTATCAGCACATTATCTGGCTTTGGGATTGATCATCTGCCTTTAGCGAAAGCTGCCGCTGCGGCATTAATTCACTATGCGAAAGATACGCAAAAATCCGCTCTACCGCATATTCGAACCATTAAGCTTGAGCAAAGCTCAGAATTTATTGCGCTTGACCCAGTAACACGTCGTAATTTAGAAATTATTGATCCCTTGTTTGAACATGGCACTTCGCTTTTCCAACTAATCAATGATTGCCAAACAGCTATGGGCGGCCGTTTGCTCAGTCGTACATTGATGCAGCCTTTACGTGATACTGCCATTTTAGATGCACGTCTAGACGCTATCCAAGCCTTCATTGATGGCTTCCATGAAGCTCCTGTCCGTTTGGTCTTGAAAGAAATTAGTGATATTGAACGTGTACTCAGTCGTGTGGCTTTAGGTAGTGCCCGTCCACGAGATTTAGTTCAACTGCGTCAGGCATGTGCGCAAATTCCATTTCTAAGACATGCTTTAAAACCCATTATCAGTCAAAACCAATCGACTTTATTGACGCAGCTCAATGAAGAATTGGGTGATTTCCATGGACTACATGCACATTTAATGGCAGCAATCGTAGAAAATCCACCCGTACTTTTACGTGATGGCAATGTCATCGCTGAAGGTTTCGATAGTGAATTAGATGAACTACGCCAAATTCGTGATCACGCAGGACAATTCTTAATCGATCTTGAAATTAAAGAGCGTGAACAAACCGGTATTTCTACTTTAAAAATTGGTTATAACCGTGTCAGCGGCTACTATATCGAGTTAAGCCGTGCTCAGTCTGAACAAGCACCAGATCATTATATTCGCCGTCAAACATTAAAAAATGCCGAAAGGTACATTACACCTGAACTTAAAGCCTTTGAAGATAAAGTACTTTCAAGCGAATCACGTGCATTGGCGCGAGAAAAAATGCTGTTTGAAGTATTACTGAATGAACTCCGTGCAGATATTGCAAATCTGCAAATGATGAGCTCAGCGATCGCACACATTGATATGTTGGCTAATTTTGCCCATCAAGCCCGTCTTAAGAATTGGGCACGTCCAAGTTTTAGCCCTGATATTGGGGTGCATATTCAAGCCGGTCGCCACCCTGTGGTGGAATCTTTAAGCAAAACTGCATTTACCCCAAATGACACTTTACTTGACTATAATCATCGTATGGCGATTATTACCGGTCCAAATATGGGCGGTAAATCAACCTTTATGCGTCAAACTGCGTTGATTGCTCTCTTGGCGTATAGCGGATCATATGTGCCAGCAAAATCTGCTACTTTAGGTCCAATTGACCGTATTTTTACCCGTATTGGTTCAGCAGATGACTTATCTACTGGTAAATCAACCTTTATGGTGGAAATGACCGAGACCTCTCAAATTTTGCACCATGCGAGCAATCAATCCTTAGTGTTGATGGATGAAGTGGGTCGTGGTACCAGTACTTACGATGGTCTATCGTTGGCGTGGGCCTGCGTACTCGACTTAACTAAACGTATTCAATGTTTATGTCTGTTTGCGACCCATTACTTTGAATTAACAGAATTAGACAAAGAAGTCGGCATTGATAATTACCATGTAACGGCCAAAGAACTGAACGGCAACTTAATTTTGCTGCATAAAGTTCAAAAAGGTCCCGCAAGTCAAAGTCATGGCTTACAAGTTGCTAAACTTGCCGGTATTCCAGATGCCGTGATTCAAGATGCTCAAAAACGTCTAGCAATTTTGGAAAAACAGCAAAACCAAGTGAAAACACCACGTATCCAAGACGATTTATTTGCTCAGCCTGAAATTCAGGTTGTAGAGAAAATTGTCGAAGTGCCACAAAAATCTAAAGCTATTGATCTGTTAAGCAATATGGATGTCGATAATCTAAGTCCACGTGAAGCACTGCAACAGCTTTATGCATTAAAAGATCTGCTCTAAAAAGGCACCCCACATCATCAAATACAGGTCAAAATGAAGGCTTGTATTTGATGATGATTCTCATTACTCTAGAATCATTCAAAATGAGCAGTTTTTTTCAAAAATAACAGCCCTGTATATAATAAATATCAATAAAAGGAATTGTTAGTTACCTACTTTTTTGCCTAAAATACAGCATTCGTTATTAGAACCATATTTTTAGGTAGCTGTCGCCATGACCTTCGTTGTCACTGAAAACTGTATTAAATGTAAATACCAAGACTGTGTTGAAGTTTGCCCAGTAGATTGTTTCTATGAAGGTCCTAACTTCCTTGTGATTAATCCAGACGAATGTATTGACTGTGCGCTATGCGAACCTGAGTGCCCTGCTAATGCTATTTTCTCTGAAGATGAACTGCCTGAAGGTCAAGAAGTCTTTATTGAACTCAATGCTGAATTATCACAAAAATGGCCGAACATCACACAAATTGGTGATCAACCTGCCGACCGTGAAGAATGGAACGGTAAAACTGATAAATTACAATACTTAGAAAAGTAATTTATCTAGACTTTAAAAAAGATCAGCTTAGCCTGATCTTTTTTTATACCAACCAAACACATTTCATTGCAAAAATTCCCCATTTTCTTCGCAAATATAGACTAAAATAGTTAAAGTGTATAAATAATTGATTTCTATAATGAAGCATTTTTTTAAGGGATTACTCAGCTGCTTGGTAATCCCTGCTGTTTTGGTGGGTTGTTCCAGCAGCCCTAAGAAACCAGGACAAAGTATCACCACGCTAGATGGTAAACGCATCTATATTCCGCAAGAATCGGTTTACTACGACCGTAAAGTCGCGCCAAAAACTGTTCCTTATGCCTATACCAACTGGACTTCAATGATTGGAAACCTTTCACGTGTACGTGAATATGAGGTCTTTCTAGAAAAGAATGGTGTGGGTCATATCATTCCTAGTTTTGAACTCTTAAGAACTGCGCGAGATTGGCAACGCTGTGGGCGTTCACAATATATGGTGCCAAATCAGGAACTATGGAAAAACCAGATTCCAACTTTACGTGTGTTTAAATATTTAGTCGCAGCAAAAATTTTAACTGACTTTGAAGTAACCTCAGTATACCGTGACTTACCTTTAAACCAATGTGCGGGTGGCGCAAGTTCTTCACGCCATTTATATAATTCTGCGATTGATTTTCGTATTGGTCCAGCCAATCCTCAACCAGAAGATTATGCATATATCGAAAATACCAAATTCCGTTTGTGCCAATTCTGGATGCAATATGGTCAAAGTCTAAATATGGGCTTAGGTCTTTATGCAACAGGTCAAATCCATATCGATACTCAAGGCTATCGAACTTGGGGACCTGATTTGAGCCGAAGAAGCTCAATGTGTAATTACTAAAGAATGACAATTACATTACAATGGACAAGTTTTCTGTTGTAATGTATAAATTTTCAGCACATATAGAACAATAAATTGCGCAATTAGCGGAAAGGTTTAAAATGCACCCATCGTAAATAAGGTGCTTAAAACTATGCAACAAATGTGGACAGACATTGACAGCTACATTGATTCACATTTAATTCCTGAAGATCAAATTCTTACTCAGACCCTCGAAAATACGGCGAATCATGGTTTTCCAGATCATTTAGCGGTAGCACCTAATCAGGGTATGTTGTTACAGATGCTGATCCAAATGAATCACTGTAAACGCGTGTTAGAGCTCGGTACATTTGCAGCATATAGTACGATGTGGCTGGCGCGTGCCCTTCCTAAAGATGGTTATATCTTAACCATTGAGGGTCGTGATACTCACGCTGCAATGGGTCAGGAAAATATTGATCGTGCCAATCTGGAGCAAACTGTTGAGCTAAAAGTAGGTCGTGCAGCTGACGTGTTAAGAGCATTACCTGAGGATACAGAAGCATTCGACTTTATCTTTATTGATGCTGACAAACAAAGCTATCCTGAGTATTTAGAGCTTGCTTTAGGACTTTCACATTCTGGAACTATTATCTTCTTAGACAATGTGATCCGCGCAGGTGAAATCATTAATCCTGAAAATAAAAAGCCAAGTATTGAAGGTATTCGCGGGATGTTTGAAGCACTTCAAGACCATCCTAAGATCCTTTCTTGTACAGCTTTACAGACTGTAGGCAGCAAAGGTCATGATGGTTTTGCATTGGCAATCGTTAAGTAATCTTATTTGTATAAAAAGCAATCTATAATATATTTTAAATAAAAAACATATACTTATATAATTTAAACACAGAGTTATCCACAATTTATGAGGATAACTCTGATTATTTTTAAATCAATTTTAGTCAAATTTTATCTAACTCAAGTTTTACTTTATTTAGCAACCAAGAGTGGCACTTTTGATTTCCTGAAAATCGTTGTTGCAATGCTACCCAAGAAGAATTGTTTGATTTTACTGTGACTAAATGCACCAAGCACAATCAATTGTATTCCCTGTTCTTGCTGATAAGACAGAATATTTTCTGCAGGGTCACCATAACGATATTCAGGAATGACATCGAGACCCGCCTGAGTTAAATATTGCAAAGGCTCTTGTAAGATTTCCTTATGATCACCCACATACAACAAGTGGCACTGTAATAAACGTAATAGATCACTTTCCGCAATACGTTTCATCATCTTCACACAGGTTGGTGAATATTCATAAGCAAAAATGAAACGTGTTGGTGGCTTAAAGGTATCGCCAACGGTCATCACCGTGCAATTTGCACCACGAATAAAGTTTTCGACATTGGTACCAATGGCTTTATTCTTTTCTGCAGAACGTTCACCCACGCGACCAATCACAACAATATCATCAGGCTGAATTAACTGAAAACTTTGCTCGAGAAAATCGCCTTTTTCCTGCAAATGTGTGGTTTCTAGACCATATTTATCAAGAATTCGTTCAGAAATATGCTTCAATAAATTATTACTATAATCGAGTGCGATTTCACTTTGTTTTTGCTCTAATTCTGCAAGCTCTTTGAGCAACATGGCATTACTTTCAAAGCCGATCACACCGCTAATTTCACCCAAGTGATAACTAGCAGGATAGTAATCGAGTACTTGTAAAAGTACCAACTCACGATTAGTTTGTTTCGCAACCCACGCAGCGGCTTCAGCCAAGGCTTGAATACATGGCGAAGAATCAATACAGGCAATGACACGTTTCATGTTAGCCTCACTTTTATAATTAAAATTGTGCTTATTTTTAAACTTATCACAAGGACTTAGAGAAATGGAATAGATTCTGTAGCCGATCTTGTAGATTATGTTATTTTTACGCTAAAGATGAGCCATCCTTTGCTCATCTTATTCAAATGAAAATAGTTTTATTCACGATATCGGATAAATTTTGCGGGATTCCCCCAACAATCATTCTTTCTCCAATATCTTTGGTCACCATACTATTCATACCTACAATGGCTTGGTCGGCAATTTTAACCCCATCTTTAATACCCACATGCGCACCCAGCCAAACATCTCGTCCAATCTCAATTCCTTGCGATCTGACAGGTTGTTTATAAATCGCTTCATCTAATGCCATACCGTGATCAAAGGCATAAAGATGACAATACGCCGCGATACGTACCTGATCATTTAATTTAATCCCTGCACGCCCACCATCTAAAATACAGTGATGGTTAATTGCAACTTCATGACCAATCTCAAGTGGTCCATGTAGCGTACAATCTGCTGCAATAAAACAATTATCACCAATGGTAATTTTGCGACCCGGCTCAGCAAAGATATGCGCTAAAGGCGAAATAAAACAGTTTTTGCCAATTTCTACAGTTTCCATTTCACGCAAATAATCTTGATATTCTTGTTGCCACTGGTCAGCCCATACTCGATTTTTAGGTTTTAATGACCAATATAGCCAAGGCATATAATTTAAACGATGCTTATGTTGTTCACGATATTTAAGTAATGGATCTTGTTCAGTCATCTTGTGGCTCTTCAACAATTATTAAACGTTCACGTCCACGACTTACATCTTGAACTTTGAGTGCAAAGGGTTGGATTTGATGTGTTTGCATTTGCGCTTCTACAGATACCCCATCAGCTTGATACGTTTCTGTATATTCAATACCTTGCTGATTCAATTCATATTGAAAAATTGCCCATTCATTAAAAAGGCAATGGAATTTCACTTTCTGCTTTTCTATCAGCTCAATTTTCTCAGCCAAAAGTAAGCATTGCCCTGCACAACCGCCATATGCACGGACAAGACCACCTGTACCGAGTTTAATACCACCATACCATCGGTTGACTAATACGAGTACATTAGTTAGTTCATTACCTTCAATGGTGGCTAAAATAGGACGACCTGCGGTACCTGATGGCTCACCATCATCATTAAATCGAACCTGATGACCGATTTTCCATGCCCAACATTGATGGGTGGTACTAATATCTTTATAAGCTTCTAAAAAATCTTTAACGTCCTGCTCATTTTCTACAGGAACTGCAAATGCCTGAAATCGACTTTTCTTAATGTCTTCTTCATAACTGACCAAACTTGAAATCGTAAATGGCATGGGATATTAAATTACAAATAAATCTTTTGAATTATAGCGTGTTTTACTCGCAGACATAAAAAAGCCCCGCATTTATCGGGGCTTTTTAACATGATCCAATTAACGTTCACGTAGTGCTTCTTTGGCTTTGTTAAACGGTTTGATTAAGTAATCCAATACGGTTTTTTCACCTGTACGAATATCTACCGTTGCCACCATACCCGGTGTGATATTAAATTCCTCACCCGCTTTATTGCGTAATTTGTCGCTATCAGTACGGATATAAGCACGATAGTAGAACTGATCTTGTTTCACTTCATCACGTAAAGTATCCGGTGAAATCACAGTCACCTTACCTTTTAAGCCACCATAAATTGAATAATCATAGGCTGTGATTTTTACCAATGCTTCTTGATCCGGACGAATAAACGCAATATCTCGCGGTGAAATACGTGCTTCAACCAATAGCTTTTCATCAAGCGGAACGATGGTCATAATTTTACCGTTTTGCGGTACCACACCACCTAAGGTCATCACATCAATTTCTTTCACCACACCACGTACAGGTGACTTAAATACAGTACGACTTAAAGTATCTGATTTACCCCGAACCACTTGTTGTTGTGTCCCAACATCCGTATTGGCTTTCGACAATTCTTCACGAGATTTGACATAGTATTGGTTACGAATGTCATTCATTTGATTACGAAGTTCATTGGCCTGACGTTTTAAACGTAGCACCTCTACCTCACTCGCAGCACCTTTAGCTACCAGTGGTTCCGTCATCTCAAGTTCTTGTTGAACCAAAACCAAAGCCTGTTTTAAACCTGCCAATGATTCTTCTAAGTTTGCACGACGAGATTGGTAAAGAGCCGTTTCTTCTGCGACCAGTTTCGGATCTTTTAACACTTCAGGTGGGAACACCAATGGTGTACCGTTGACTTCAGCTTTTAATCGCGCAGCGGTCGCTCGAGATGAAATCAAAAGTGATTCTGACTCACCCACGTTAGACTCTAAACGCGTAGGATCAAGCTGTGCAAGGGTTTGACCTTGTTCCACAATTTGACCTTCTTTGACATTGAGCTTGGTTAAAATCCCGCCTTCCAAAGACTGAATCACCTGCTCTTTTGAAGATGGAATGACTTTACCTGTACCGGTAGAGACTTCCTCAAGCTTAAATAACCATGCCCATGCCAATAAAATCAGTAATCCGATACCAATGATCCAAATGATCAAGCTTGCTTTAGGTAATGGTGGCTCATGAAACTTCAGTTTGCTCGAACGTTTTAATTCTTGTTGATCACTCATCCGTTTGCTCCAACTGCACGTTTCGCTCCACCTTGTGACTGATTTAGAATTTGATCACGTGGTCCATCCATCACAATTTTACCGTCATTGACCACTATGATACGGTCAACCAACTCCAATACTGCACGGCGATGGGTTGCAACTACCATCGTACGATTGGTTAAGTAGCCTTTGAGATGATCGATTAATTGTTTTTCAGAAACATCATCAATAGCTGCTGTTGGTTCATCTAACAATAAAATTTTTGGCTTACGGATCAAAAGTCGTGCAAGTAACAGTGCCTGACGTTGACCACCCGAGAAACCTACACCGCCCTCAAGAATAATATGATCTAAACCTTCTTTTTTCTCTTGAACAAATGCGATTGCACCGGTGATTTGCAAAGCTTCTAAAATTTGCTGATCGGTTGCTAGTGCTGCACCTAAAGTCAGGTTCTCACGAATCGTACCGTAGAACAGATGCGCATTTTGATTGAGTAAGCCCATATCGCGACGCACATCAGATGGGTCGATCAAACTCATGTCAATCCCATCGAGCTTGACTTTACCTTGTACTGGGGTTTGCATGCCTGAAAGTAACTGTAAAAGTGTCGATTTACCTGCACCATTACGACCTAAAATCGCAATTTTTTCACCATGTTTGATTTCCAATTTTGGAATTACAACACTTGGTTTTGGATCATCTTCACCGTATTTGAATACCACACCGCTTAACTCATAATCACCATTTAAAGCAGGACGATGAATTAAGTGAGAGTAGTCAGGCTGATCCACAGGCTTTTTCATCAGCTCATCTAGACCATTTTTAGCAACTTTAGCTTGCTGCAAACGTCCTAAAACGCCTGTGATTTGTGAAATAGGCGCTAACATACGTGAAGAGAGAATAGAACAAGCCACAAGTGAACCCGTGGTCATATCCCCATCCATGACTGCAAATGCACCGACAAGTACCACAATCGCAAAGGTTAAACCTTGAATTTTTTGCGTCCATGCCGTCATCAAGCCCACAATTTTACGTTGTTGCATGCTGACATCAGCAGACACTTCATTCATGTGGTTCCATTGGTTTTGGAAGCGTGATTCAGCACGTAATAACTTGATGTCTTCAATACCTTGAACAGATTCAACCAAAAGCGCATTACGAATCGAAGATTCACGCATACCTAATTGTGCGAGTTCTGCAAGTTTTTTCTGTGCCAAAATCCCAGGCAAAATCATCAATGGCACGACCAACACCATGACCCAGAACAGATGACCACCAATCAACCAGAAAATGCCTAAGAACAGGAAAAAGAATGGTAAATCGGCAATCGCAGTGACTGTGGTTGAGGTCACCAATTCACGTACACCTTCAAGTTCACGAATTTGTGAAATAAAGGTACCTGTCGATTTAGAACGTTCTTTGTTTTTAATTCGCAATGCGTGACCAAATACACGATCAGAAATTTTTAAATCCGCTCGTTTACCAATAATGTCCGACAAATAAATACGAGAGACACGTAAAGTAAACTCAAAGATTGCAGCAATGAGTACCCCCCCGGCCAAGACCCAAAGTGTGGAAACAGATTGAGATGGAACGACACGGTCATAGACGTTCATTGAAAAGACAATGGTTGCCAATGCCAGAATGTTTGCAATCAGTGATGCAAACATGACGTCGATATAACGCTTCCAGTCATTCAGAACAATCGACCAGAACCAGTTTTTCTCGTAAGGTTTGATATATTCATCAATACGTGCATCAGGCACCGATGATTCAGGACGTAAAATATAAAGATGTTTTGCACCTTGTTTTAAACGCTCCAAATCGAAGACTTGTGACAGACCTTCATCACCGCTGAGCTGAACGCTGGCATTGCCTTCATTATCGATGCGATCAATCACACCGACTTCACCATTTTCAAATTCAACCAATAATGGTAAGCGCCATGGATTCAGCATAGCGGCATCAAATGGACTTTTACGGACATTTAAACCAATCTGACGTGTCACCACATTGAGCAGTTCATCAATATTTTCGTGTTGATTCCAATCCAACTGTAAACGAATACGCTCTTCAGACGGTTCTATCCGATAATGTTTGGCAATATTCAGAACCGCTTGAAGCCACGGCTGATAATTTAAGGTATTACTCATGGCTGAACTTCAAACCCCTGAATAGAAATACGGTTAAGATCATAGGTATCACGTGAACGTCCAGTAACCTGAACGTATTGCACTAAAGATGAATAAATATCGTAGCGTGCAGATTCGATTTCCTGTGCCGCGCTATGAATGGCTTGTTCGGCATTCAACAGGTCGACAACAGTACGTGTACCTAATTTATATTGTTCTTGATAAAGCTCTTTGGTACGCACAGTTGTTTGACGGCGCTGTGAAAGAATATCCATTTGTTTTTGTTTATTTTCAATATCTTCGCGGATTAAACGTACTTGATCAAGTACATCCAAATAAGCGGTATTGACTTGTGCCCGTGCAGCTTCTTCTGCATAGCTGGCTGCACGTGTTTGCGAGCGTGATGCACCGCCTTGATACAGATTACTATTCGCTTCAATCATGATCGAATTATATAATCCATCATCTTCATTGTTATTTGGGTTACGTCCATTGATCGCTTGGCTGACACTGCCTTTGATATTGATGGTTGGCATGGCAGAGAGTCGAGCCTGATCTTTTTGCAAACGCGCCACATCTACACCAGATTGTGCCAGCATTAATGAAGGAATCTTACTAAAGTTCGGTTCTTCATAGAGATGAGCATTTTCCACTAAGCTAATGGGTAAATCCCATTCCACATTGGAAACATCAAAACCGAGTAAAGTGCGTAAACGTTGTTGATATTGTCGAAGCTGAGTTTGCTGAACAATCAAGTTACTTTCAGCCGCTTCTAAATTTGATTGCGCTTGAATTGGATCGGCCTGACTACTAATCCCCGCCTTTGCACGTAGATTGGCAATTTCCGCAATTCTTGCGATACCCGCAATTTGTTGACGGGCAATTTTGGTGATTTCCTGATAGCGCTTAATATTGACGATGGCATTAGCCACATCGAAAGCAATATCATCTAAAGCCACTAAAACACGTGCTTGCTCTTGTTGCAATTTCGCTTCTTCAATATTGACGCTGGTTTTCACCTTGCCAAAATCGTACAGCATTTGCGTCGCATTCAGTGAAACAAGCTGACGACCACGCTCGCCTTTGGTTAAATCTGCTGTACCCACACCACCCGAAATTTGCGGATAGTAAGCAGCTTTAGCCACATCAATATTTGCCATCTGTGAGGACAAGCTGGAAATACTTTGGGTGATTTCAGGACGACGTTGTACGGCAATATGGACAGCTTGGTTTAAATCGAGCTTAGATGAAGTGCCCATCGTATTTGACATCGATGCATTTTGATTCTGCTGTTGTACAAATCCCACGCGTGGTAATTCTTGCACTTTAGAAGTATCGAGCTGGTAATTACTTAGTTCACTAATATCAATTTTATATCCTGACCTTGTCGGTTCAGGTGCTATAAATCTACCAATACCGTTTTTGATATTTTCAAAATAACTTTTAGGATTTTCAGCATGCACTAATGACATTTGCAAAGGCAATAACAGTAAAATAAATGCCTGTTTGGCTCTTTTTGAATGCCTGTTTCGATGTTGAAAATGATGTGCTCTTAATAGCATGGTTATTATGTTTCGTATTTTTTAACTAACAATATATCAAAAACATATTAAAAATTATTCACTTTTAAGATGTTAATGACGAAAAAATCCCACAAACCTAAACAGAAGTCTAAGTTGTGGGTATCGAAGAAAATCAAAACAGCTTAAACCGTAAAATCATCACCAAGATAAACTCTACGCACTGTTTCATTTTCTAGAATCTCATGTGGTGCGCCTTCTGCAATTACCGAGCCTTCACTCACGATGTAAGCATGCTCACAAATAGCTAAGGTTTCACGCACATTATGGTCGGTAATTAAAACACCAATACCACGATCTTTTAAGGTGGTGATAATGTCTTTAATATCACCCACCGAAATTGGATCGACCCCAGCAAAAGGTTCATCCAATAGCATGAATTTCGGATCTGCAGCTAACGCACGGGCAATCTCAGCACGACGGCGTTCACCACCCGACACACTCATACCGAGTGAATCTTTAATATGGGTGATTTTAAAATCGGCTAAAAGTTCAGTTAAGCGCTGCTGACGCTGTGCTTTATTTAAATCTTTGCGCGTTTCAAGAATCGCCATGATATTTTCAGAAATGGTTAATTTTCTAAAAATAGAAGCTTCTTGTGGTAGATAACCAATACCCTTACGTGCACGTTCATGCATAGCAAGGTCGGATAAATCTAGATCATCAAGATAAATCTCCCCTTTATCCATACGTACAAGCCCTACAACCATATAGAAACTTGTGGTTTTACCTGCACCATTTGGACCGAGTAAACCGACAATTTGTCCGCTTTGCATGCTAAATGAAACATCTTTGACCACCCAACGTTTGTTGTAGTTTTTGGCCAGATGTTTAATACATAAAGTCTGTACTTGTGACTGATCCATTAATCACGTACTCCAGGGAATGATTTAGAGCTTGATGGCGGAATCACAATTTTTACACGACCAGTAGATGAACCAGTTTTATTCGGTGTACCTGTTGCTTCAATATCACCCTTGTTCATACTGTACTTCAAGGTATTACCACGAATACTTGCGCCATCTTGTTCTAAGAAAGCATTACCAGACAAGGTAATAATGCCTGTTTCTGCATTATAAACAATCTTTTGAGCCTGACCTTTGGCTAAACCTTTGGCAGCATCGGTTTTCTGTTGAAAACGCGCTGGACTACCTGAAGCCGTGATATTACTGATTTCTTTTTTCGAGTTTAAGTTCGCGACAATTGATGCCGCTTGCAGCTTCATTGTCCCTTGCTCAATGATGACATTACCAGAATAGGTAGTTACACCCGTGCGTTCATTAAATGTCGCGCGGTCTGCAACCAAAGTGATTGGCTGCTGACGATCGGATGGAATTGCATAAGCAGGTACAATGGCAAAGCCACATGCCGTGACAAGTGCCATACGCTGAAGGAAAGTTTTAGTCAGCATTGATTTAAGAGTTAGGTTCATACTTTCCTCGAATATTTGTAAACTCATATTGGCCTTCATTTAAATTCGCTTTAAGACCTTGGCTTACAAATTCAGCTTGTGGAGATTCTACGTTCACTGTTTTATCTGTGATAATTTCACGTGTTTTAGGATAAGCAGTCAATTCGGTTGTCTGGAACTTTAATTGCCCATTTTGCATTAATTTTGTGGCGATAACATGTTGAGAAAGTACGACTTTTGTATTGTCATCATAGCCGTTCGCTTGTTTGGCTAAAAATGTCGCATCCACTTTATTATTCGCATATGTAGACGCATTTAAATTGGTCAATTTTGTGGTTTTCTTTTGCATATCTTGCTCAAGCCCATCAACTTGAGCACGAATATACAACTGCCCTTGCTCATCTGTTTGGGTTAACTGAATTTGCTTGGCAGAATAGGTCATGCTGCGTGCTGAATCAGCATCAAGTTTATTGCCTTTACCACTGAAATAGTAATAACCACCACTTACAGATGCGATCACAATCGCAGTGATATATAAAACTTTTGTATCCATAAGCGGTGTACTAATTCCAACGGTTTAAAATATTAATAAGGCGTACGCGTATATTTTTCAAGTAACTCTTCGTACTTACCTTTTGCCATAAGCAACATGTCACAGATCTCACGTACTGCACCACGACCGCCCATTGCCTGAGTGACTAAATCGGCACGGCGACGTACTTCAACATGACCATTTGGCACAGTTACTTTCATCCCTGCAATGGCAAATGCAGAAAGATCAGGCCAATCGTCACCCATATATAGGCAATCTTCAGGCTCAAGGTTTAACTCTGCACATGCTTCACGCAGTGCAACACCTTTATCTTCACGGCCTTGATAAACCAAATCTACACCAAGTGCTGACATACGTTTATCAACAATATTGCTCTTACGACCTGTGATGATAATGACTTTAAGACCCGCTTGCTGAACCAGTTTCATCCCCAGTCCATCACGAATATCAAAGGATTTAAGTTCATCCCCTGTATTGGTCAATGTCACAAAACCATCACTTAAAATACCATCGACATCAAGCACTAACGCTTCAATATGACGTGCTTGTTCCAATAAAACGTAAGATGCCATGAATTAATTTACCCCAGCTTGAATCAGATCATGCATACTGATTACACCAATCACTTTATTGGCATCATCAACAACTACAAATTGTGAAATTTTTCTCGCGTTCATACGCTCTAATGCTTCCACAGCACGGGCTTCTTGCGAAATGGTTTGTGGATTTTTTACCATGACTTCTTCAATAGCCAAATTCACATCAAAACCTTGCTGTTTATCAATCAAACGACGCAAATCACCATCAGTGAAAATACCCAGTAAAACATCATTGTCATCCACAATTGTGGTGAGACCTAAACGCTTATTGGAAATCTCATAAAGCACTTGATTCATTGGTGTTTGAGGAGAAACTTTTGGTAAATCTTCGCCGGTATGCATTAAATGTTTCACATGCAAAAGTAAACGTTTGCCGAGTGCGCCCGCAGGATGAGAGCGTGCAAAGTCATCTGAAGTAAAACCACGGGCATCTAAAAGTGCAACCGCCAAAGCATCACCTAAGGCCAATGTTGCTGTCGTACTTGATGTTGGTGCAAGACCGAGTGGACAAGCTTCTTGGATATTTCCTAAAGTTAATGCAACGTCAGCATTTTGTGGCATAGGACCACGGTCATCACCTGTAATGGTAATTAAAGGAATACCCAAATGCTTCACCAATGGCATCAGCATCATAATTTCATCACTCTTACCGGAGTTTGAAATTGCGATA
This sequence comes from Acinetobacter sp. NCu2D-2, assembly GCF_001647675.1. Classification (NCBI taxonomy): domain Bacteria; kingdom Pseudomonadati; phylum Pseudomonadota; class Gammaproteobacteria; order Moraxellales; family Moraxellaceae; genus Acinetobacter; species Acinetobacter sp. NCu2D-2. The sequence goes on along the minus strand of NZ_CP015594.1, from coordinate 1,071,725 downwards.
AGCACATCACCTTTCACCAGCATACCCAAGTCGCCATGCCCCGCTTCACCCGGATGCATAAAGAAGGAAGGTGTCCCCGTCGATGCAAAGGTAGCTGCCATTTTGCGGCCAATGTGCCCAGATTTTCCCATACCAGTCACGACTAAACGACCTTTTGCCTCAAGAATAATCTTGCAAGCTTGAGTGAATCGCTCATCAATCTGAGTAGCAAGAATCTGTAGCGCATGTTCTTCTATACGCAATGTTTCTAGCGCGACTTTTTGAAAATCAACTTGATTCGACATATTTTGATTCAAAGTCTATGTACCTTTGCTAAGACAGAGAAAAATTTCTCAATTTATATCAATAATTCTCGCAATTTTAGCATAGCTATTCAATTGCAAGCGTCTTAAATGTTGAAGAATTGAAAGATGATGCACACGCATTATCCTGATTTTACAAAAATCATCCTGATTGACCAGCAAGGCTTTCATCTCATTCATTCACTTTTTTCGATTGATTTTAATGCTAAAAATGTCACGCATTTACTGCTTTCAGCTTTATGAATAATCATGCTTACGTTATGATGAGCCATCCTTTTATTTGAAGTCTTTTGAACAGCTATGCAACCATTTGTTCTATATAACTCAGAGCAACGCAAAAAAGTAGAATTCGTACCGCGCAAAGAAGGACATATTGATATCTATGTCTGTGGCATGACCGTATACGATTATTGTCATATTGGGCATGCGCGTGTCATGGTTGCATTTGACTACATTATTCGCTTCTTACGCAGTCAAGGCTGGAATGTTAAATACGTTCGAAATATTACCGACATTGACGACAAAATCATTAAACGTGCCAATGAAAATGGTGAAACCATTACGCAATTGACCGATCGTTTTATTCAAGCCATGAATGAAGATGCGGAAAACTTGGGTTGTTTACACCCTGATGAAGCACCGCGTGCAACTGAATATATCGATCAAATGCAAAATATGATTGGCACACTGGTTAATAACGGTACTGCATATCCTTCAAATAATGGCGATGTCTATTTTGAAGTTGAAAAATTTGCCAAATATGGTCGTCTATCAGGTCGTAAACTTGAAGACATGCAAGCGGGTGCATCAGAACGTGTCGATGTTGAAGTTGAGAAAAAACACCCATTTGACTTTGTACTTTGGAAACACGCCAAAGAAAATGAACCATCTTGGGCTTCACCTTGGGGGAATGGCCGTCCGGGTTGGCACATTGAATGTTCAGCGATGTCAACCTGCTGCTTAGGTAATCACTTTGATATTCATGGTGGTGGTTCAGACTTAACTTTCCCGCATCATGAAAATGAAATCGCGCAATCTGAAGCATCAACTGGCGAACAATATGTGAATTATTGGATGCATGTTGGTTTCATCAATGTCGATGGCGAGAAGATGTCAAAATCGCTTGGCAACTTCTTTACTATTCGTGATGTGATGGAAAAATTCCATCCTGAAGTCATCCGTTACTTTATTGTCTCTTCACACTACCGTAGCCCAGTCAATTTCTCAGACTTTGCATTAAAAGAAGCGAAAACAACATTAACGCGTTTCTATCATTCATTTAAAGCTTATCAAGCACTCTATGGTGACCATGTTGTAGATACTTTAGATGAAACATTGGTTGAACGCTTTAACGCCGCAATGCGTGATGATTTCAATACATCTGAAGCAATCGCAGTATTGTTTGAAATTAACAAAGCATTAAATAGTGCGGTTAAAGAAGAAAATGCTGTACAAGCTGCTGTGTACTATTCAACTTTACGACATCTGACCAATATTTTAGGTTTAGTGCAATATAACGTGGATGAGTTTTTAAAATCTGATATTGGTCAGGAAGCATTAGGTTTAACACCAGAGCAGATTGAAGATTTAATCCAACAACGTAAAGATGCCAAGAAAGCCAAAGAATTTGCACGTGCCGATGAAATCCGTCAATCCCTACTAGATCAAGGTGTGGTTTTGGAAGATACACGTCAAGGCACCGTTTGGCGTCGTGCTGATTAATTAAACAAACAGAATTATAGAGAGTTGACACTGGTGTGAGATTCTCTATAATAGCCCTCATTGCGGGAATAGCTCAGTTGGTAGAGCATAACCTTGCCAAGGTTGGGGTCGGGAGTTCGAGTCTCCTTTCCCGCTCCAGAATACGAAAAACCCTCATCGAAAGATGGGGGCTTTTTTTCATCTCAAGCTTTATGCTTCCCTATACGCATAACCATAAATTTTTTTAATTCGTTTGCGCTTTACACTGATTTTTTGTTCGAGTTCAATTAAATTATTGATATAACTTTCAATAAGAAGATTTCTTTAAATGTTGAACTCTCTACCCGAAACAATTTATGCCATTCAACACCTTGCATTTGAAGATCTTGGTGCTTGGGAAGATGTGCTCTATAGCTTAGGCTATCGTGTCCGATATTTTGAAGCCGGAATTGATGACCTGACCAAAGCATTACAATATAAAGGCCTTACGATCATCCTTGGAGGTCCGATTGGGGTCTATGAGACTAATGACTACCCTTTCTTACAAGAAGAAGTAGACTTACTTAAAGTTCGTTTACAGCAAAATTTACCAACACTTGGCATTTGCTTAGGTGCTCAATTAATTGCTACCGCATTAGGTGCGAAAGTCTATGCTGGAAAAACTAAAGAAATTGGTTGGTCTAAATTAGCAATTACACCTGTTACAAATAATTCACTCGCGGCTTTAGAAAATACTGAAGTTTTACATTGGCATGGCGATACGTTTGATTTACCTGAATCTGCTGAGTTATTAGCAAGTTCTGAACTCTATCCGCATCAAGCATTTCGTGTAGGTTATAATATTTTAGCTCTACAGTTTCATGCTGAAGTTGCAGGAGACAGTTTAGAAAAATGGTTGATTGGTCATACCTGTGAACTACGTAAAGCAGATATTGATATTCCTCAATTACGTGAAAATAATCAAAAATATGCGGGACAATTAGAACAAACTTCTTCTCAAGTTTTAAAACACTTTATCGACCAATTGACGATCGCTCATTAAATACCTATGTCATAGAATGATGGACACATTTATAGCGTGTTCAATCTTATGTCTGCATTGTTCGGTATTGCAATTATCCACTTTTTTGCCTTGATTAGTCCTGGTCCTGATTTTTTCTTTGTGACACAAAGTGCAATTCGCCAATCTCGAATGCATGCGCTTTTTGCGACATTGGGTATTTCTTTAAGCATCTTGGTTTGGTCGATTTGTGCTTTAAGCGGCTTACACTTTTTATTTCAGAAAATTGCATGGTTACAACGAGTACTGATGATTTTAGGTGGAATTTATCTACTGTATTTAGGCATACTTATGCTGAAGTCAGCACTTAATCAACCTAAACATGACTCCAATATTATGCTACCAAGTAATCAATCCCATGTAGCATCGAGTCATTTGAAGTTGTTATTTCAGGGCTTTTTGACCAATATGGCAAATCCTAAAGCATTAATCTATTTTAGCAGTGTATTTGCTGTGGCCATTAACACCAATACTCCGCTTAGCGAACAAGGTTCATTACTTTTACTCATCTTCATAGAAAGTTTACTATGGTTTACCTTGGTGGCTTTTATTTTCTCTATGCAACGTATTAATCAGGGCTATCAAAAATTTGCCAACTGGATTGATGGTATTACAGGCGGTATCTTCATGAGCTTTGGGCTTTTACTGATATTAAGCCGAGATTAAACACACAATAAAAAAGCCCTCTTATGAGGTAATGCCAGTCAGTTAAGAAATTGACTGGCATTTTCTTGGATATTTTTGTGCTTTAATTTTCACTACTCGCGGACATTGCCTTTGCCTTTTTTCAGGTAATACAAATATTTTAGATTGTTCAAATAATTGTGCTAAATGTTTGGGTAGATTTCCTGCTGATTCTAAAGGTGTGTGCCTTAAGATATTGATAATACTCATAGATGCAATATGGAAACTGATCCTTAAAGGACTCACCTTTGCATGTTCAGCGATAAACCTCATCTGTCTTCTTAAGATATTATAAGCAATAAATACCCCCCACAATTCTTGATAGACCAAATCAGGTTGTTTGCTTCTTAAAATTCTTGCATCCTGTAAATCACTTTTAATTTCCCGATAACACATTTCTATTTCCCAACGCTGGATATAAAGCATTGCAAGGTCTTTGAATGGATAAACTTCAGAATCTGTTAATGATGTAATGTAACGTCTTATTTTTCCTGCATATTCAACTTCAATTAAACGTGCTTCCCAATAGTCACCCAATGACGGATTTATCTTTTTTGCTCTTGCTGAAACAGGCATTTTGATCTGAAAGTCATGGGCCGCATTATGATGAATCACTTCATAACGCAGGTTGTCCTTTGCTCGCATCAACCAATGACTCTCTTCTGCCTGAGATTGCCAACTCACTAAAAAATCAGCAGAGAAGTAAGCACGATCAAATAGGGTAATACTGCGAACTAGTGCTTTTAATTGACTGGCTAAGGTTAATTCACCTTGATCCATACTGCCAATTTGGGCATCAATCATTTCATGTGTATTGGTATTCACCAGGCAAGTCGCTCTGACTTGTGGGTAAGGGGTAGCTGCTGTTTTGCCTTTGGATGAACCAAAGTGCTTAAAGTTTTCTTCTGTATGAGGCATAGACCAAACCACACCATCTACAGCACAAACGCATAGACCGTGAAAGTTGCTATATTGTTGTTGTGAGTCTTTAAACCATGCCTGACTTAATGTCGAAAATAAAGCACTCATGGGCTCTAAGCCTAAGCGCTGTCTTGCTTGTACGGATGCACTCGGTACACAGTATTCTGCCGTACCGAAAACAAGTTGCAATTGTTGAACCACATACCAAATCGGTTGATTTCGAAATAGAGCAAGTCCGATTACCAGCCAAACAACATGTTCAGCAGGCAGTTTTCTTTTTCGAATTGATGCTTTACCTGTTTGGTTTAAGCAATCTTCAATCCAGTTTAAATCAATCAATTCACTGAATTGTGAAAGTGAAGGTAGGGTTTGTTTTAATGTTAAATCTAAATTCTGAGATAAATTCATAAAAAAAGAGCGTATTTACATACGCTCTTTTTACAGTATTTTAACTTTTTTTGCTTAACTGACTGGCATTACTCTTATGAGGGCTTTTTTAAACTGCACAATTTATTTCTTTTCAGCAGGAATTGTTGCTTCTGTAGTGATATTCACGGTAATTTTATCACCTACATTCGGTACATATGCACCGACACCAAATGCAGAACGGTTAAATGAAGTTGTGGCATTAAAACCAATCGCAGGGACTTTCGCCATTGGATGCTCACCTTGTTTATTTAATACAGCGTCAAGCACAACAGGCTTGGTTACATCTTTAACCGTCAAGTTACCAGTAATTTTATATTTGTTATTTCCCAAAGATTGTACTTTAGTACTTTTGAAAGTAATGTTTGGATACTTAGCAGCATCAAAGAAATCTGCACCTTTCAAATGCTCATCCAATGCTCCAACATTAGTATTTAAGCTTGAAAGTGGAATGGTGACATTTACAGATGAATTTGCAGGTTTTGCGGTATCTACAACAATTTTACCTTGAATATCAGAGAAGTTACCTGATGGCGTAGAGAAACCAAAGTGATTCCATGTAAATACAGTTGCCGTATGCGTTGGATCAATCGTATACGTGACAGGTTTTGCCATAGCAAAAGCAGCAGTAGAAGCAACAACCAAACCTAAAGCCAAAGTTTTCAATTTCATATTTTAATCCTTCAAATAATAAAAACTAATTTATAGCGATCTAAATTCTTATACAGCCCATAAGATAGAACAGTTTGTTGCAGCATTAGAACGATAGAATTGTTAATAATGATATTTAATTTCTTTAATTCACCTTTAGTTTAGATTCTGTATTGAATAAAACCGGTTCGAGCTGCTACACGGTCATAGAGTTGTCGTGCAGTGATATTATCCTGATGGGTTAACCAATAGACACGATCACAGTTTCGTTGTTGCTTGCAGTATTGCTCTACATGATGAATTAACGCAGTCGCAATCCCCTGACCTCGATATTCCTTTAAGGTAAATAAATCCTGTAAATAGGCATAAGGCGTCAGTGTCCAACAACTTGCATGCTCAATTACATGCACGATGCCCACCACGCGCTGATCTTCTATGGCAGCAAATCCATACATCTCCTGAATTTGAGCATCGATCAATCGTTGCCATGTTTGCGTATTTACTGCATCAGATAATTGTGTTTGATAAAATGCTTGATAGCCCTGCCATAACAGCAACCATTCAGCATAAGAAACATCGGCTAACTTTCTGATTAAAATCGACATGTAGTGAATTTCTTTTTATCGTGCATAAATCCTCAATATAAAAAGAAAAGACCTGTTTTTAAATCCTTAATTTTTAAGCCACGATTCAAATCAAAAAAAGCCCTCTCAAGGGCTTTTTAAATGATGTATGTTAAGGCTTAAAGCTTCTCCACCAGGATACGATCAACCTGTTTTAAGCCGGTAGTCTTTTCATGGTTTTTACGACGCACTTTAATAATTTTTTCTTCAGCCATGTCTTGCAGTAACAATTCCACCGCAACCATCGCCTCAAGCGGTAAATCTGGACCAATCCATTTTTGCTCACCTGCATCCATCAAAGTAATTTCATCACTGATTTGTTCATATAAACTACTCATCACTTTCTCGCTTTATTTGCACTGAACATGGGAGATTCACCCTTTGCTATATGGGGGTGAAATAAAAAAATAAAAGACGCCCCATCGTTGGGGCGCCCTCTTATAGACTGTTTAATTGATTAAATTAAGCAGTTAATTCTTTTACTGCTGCAACAACCGCATCAGTGGTAATACCGAAGTGTTTAAACAAGTCTTTTGCAGGTGCAGATTCACCATAAGTAGTCATACCAATTACACGACCATCAAGACCTACAAATTTCCACCAGTAATCCACATGTGCCGCTTCAACAGCAACACGTGCACGGATGTTTGATGGAAGAACTGCTTCACGATACGCTGCATCTTGTTTTACAAATTCTTCAGCACATGGCATAGATACCACACGTACACCTTCAAGTTGTGCGTATGCTTCCATTGCCAAGCTCACTTCAGAACCTGTTGCAATGATGATTGCTTTAAGTTCGCCTTTTTCTTTCGCCAACACATAACCACCTTTCGCAACATCTGCAATTTGCGCATCAGTACGAGTTTGGAATGGCAAGTTTTGACGAGAGAAGATTAACGCTGTTGGACCTTCACTACGAGTTAACGCAGATTTCCAAGAAACCGCCGCTTCCACTGTGTCACATGGACGCCAAGTATTTAAGTTTGGTGTACCGCGTAAAGATGCGATTTGTTCTACAGGTTGGTGTGTAGGACCATCTTCACCTAGACCGATTGAGTCATGGGTATAAACATGAATCACTCGTTGTTTCATGAGTGCAGACATACGTACTGCATTACGTGCATATTCCATAAACATCAGGAATGTTGCAACGTAAGGAATGAAACCACCGTGAAGTGCAACACCATTGGCGATGGCAGTCATACCAAACTCACGTACGCCATAGTGTACGTAGTTACCTGCTGCATCAGACTCAACACCTTTTGCACCTTTCCAAAGTGTTAGGTTAGAACCCGCTAAGTCAGCAGAACCACCTAAAATTTCAGACAACATTGGTGCAAATGCTTGAATCGCTGCTTGGCTAGCTTTACGTGTTGCTACAGTTTCAGCTTTTGCATTCACTTCTGCAATATATGCATCTGCTTTTGCAACAAAGTCAGATGGTAAATCACCAGCAAGACGGCGTTTAAGATCAGCTGCTTCTGTTGGGTATTTCGCAGCATATGCAGCAAATGTTTCATTCCAAGCCGCTTCAGCTTGTGCACCTTTTTCTTTTGCATCCCATGCTGCATACACATCAGCAGGAATGTCAAATGGACCTTCAGACCAACCTAATGCTTCACGAGTTAATGCAATTTCATCGTTACCAAGTGGTGCACCGTGGCAATCTTCTTTACCTTGTTTGTTTGGTGAACCTAAACCAATAATGGTTTTACAAATGATCAATGTTGGTTTTGCAGTTTCAGCTTTTGCTTCGATGGTTGCCTGGCGAATTGCCGCAGCATCATGACCATCAACTTTAATGACTTGCCAACCGTAAGCTTGGAAACGTTGCTCTGTATCATCAGAGAACCAACCTTCCACTTCACCGTCAATTGAGATGCCGTTGTCATCGTAGTAAACAACGAGTTTACCTAGACCTAAAGTACCTGCAAGTGAACATGCTTCATGAGAAACACCTTCCATTAAGCAGCCATCACCCAAGAAACAGTAAGTGAAGTGATCAACAACTTTAATGTCATCTTTGTTGAATTGAGCTGCTAATGTTTTTTCTGCCAAAGCAAAACCAACCGCATTGGCAATACCTTGACCCAATGGACCGGTTGTTGTTTCAATACCTGGTGCATAACCAAGCTCTGGGTGACCAGGCGTTTTAGAGTGTAGCTGACGGAATGATTTTAAATCTTCTAGAGAAAGATCATAACCCGTTAAATGAAGAAGCGCGTATTGAAGCATAGAGCCATGGCCGTTAGACAAAACAAAACGGTCACGGTTAGCCCAATTTGGGTTAGTTGGGTTATGGCTTAAAAATTCACGCCAAACCACATCAGCGATATCTGCCATCCCCATTGGCGCACCTGGATGGCCTGAGTTTGCTTTTTGCACAGCATCCATTGCTAATACACGAATTGCGTTGGCAATACGGCGTTCATTAAGCGGGGTTGTCATAGATCAATGTCCAAATAATTTCAAAGAGAGGGAAAGATGAAAATACTTTCAAAACTGCTGCATATTGTCTTAAAAAAACAGCGAGGGGTAAAGACTAGCCAACAATATTTATTGATTTATTACACATCTCTTTAGCTATCGGACAAATTTTCAACGCTACATTGGTCTAAAGTCAGCTGAAAAATACATATTATTTGATCACTTACTTCGTCTGAGAAAGCAATAAGTAAAATTTAGGTCATTAGGTCATTAGGTCATTAGGTCATTAGGTCATTAGGTCATTAGGTCATTAGGTCATTAGGTCATTAGGTCATTAGGTCATTAGGTCATTAGGTCATTAGGTCATTAGGTCATTAGGTCATTAGGTCATTAGGTCATTAGGTCATTAGGTCATTAGGTCATTAGGTCATTAGGTCATTAGGTCATTTAGACACCTTCACAATTTGAAGGTAAATAACGTTCAGAAATATTCGGTGAGTAACACAGCCAATTGTAGCTATTACCTTTCATAAGAAAATTGACCTGTTTCCCACTAATGCCATGCACCACATTTGTCGATTTAAAATGAAAGACTAAAGCACATTCAGTTCCGACAGTTTGAATACTGATTTGGTCAATATAATGACCATGCGTATCCACGTTATTCATATAAGCTTGAATACCAGCACAACTTCCTCCCTCGCTATAAAACTCGTGCATCTCATTTTTATAGCCACTTAGAAGATTAAATACTTCAGTAAACTGGGCCTTAGCCACATAATTTTGATAAGCGGGTATCGCAACAGATGCTAAGATTCCTATAATCGCGACCACGATCATGAGTTCAATGAGTGTAAAGCCTCGCTGTTGCATATCTCATCCCAAAATTGCAGCTATGCTTTTACTTACTCAAGTTTTATGCCAATTTAAAAAGTTATAAATTTCAAAATTTTAAATTCTTCTGTATTGAACCACTCAGCTGTTATCGACAATAAATGACATTTTTAGTCATAGTTTACTCATCCTCGTTTGGAGCAATACTAATAATATTGCCTTGAATACCGATGTCATTTAAGTATTGCATTCGAATCAATACAGCTTTTTCAAATAGTGAAGAAATCAAATTTTTAAATATGTAAAATTATACTTTTGAGCTAAAGAAGAATTTTCTGCGTCTATAGTAAAAAAAACCTAATAGATCTTCAAAAGTCCACATATCAATTTTACAAATGGCATAAATCATAAAAAAAATAGACGAATTGAAAAAAATTCAATCAATTTTGTCGTCTTAAGCTAGTCCTAGCGCACAAGTGGATGTAACATATCGGGTCTTTAAAATTAACTGTGATAGGACTATGCGCGAGTACGCTGTATTTACTTCGGAATCTGTAAGCGAAGGCCATCCAGATAAAATGGCTGACCAAATCAGTGATGCTATTTTGGATGCAATCTTAAAAGAAGACCCATATGCACGAGTTGCCTGTGAAACGCTTGTAAAAACCGGTGCGGTCGTACTTGCTGGTGAAATCACAACAACTGCAAATGTTGACTTTGAAGCGATCGTTCGTAATACAGTCAATGGTATTGGTTACCACCATTCTGACCTCGGTTTCGATGGTTCGACTTGTGCTGTAATCAACATGATTGGTAAACAGTCTCCTGAAATCGCACAGGGTGTTGACCGTCAAAAACCTGAAGATCAAGGTGCCGGTGACCAAGGCTTAATGTTTGGTTATGCAAGCCGTGAAACTGATGTACTTATGCCTGCACCAATTTCATATGCACATCGCTTAATGGAAAAACAAGCTGAGCTTCGCAAATCAGGCGCGCTTTCTTGGTTACGTCCAGATGCGAAAAGCCAAGTCACTTTTGCTTATGAAAATGGCAAACCTGTTCGTTTAGACGCTGTTGTTCTATCAACTCAACATGATCCTTCTATTTCTCAAGCTCAACTTAAAGAAGCTGTGATTGAAGAAATCGTGAAAAAAGTGATTCCTGCAGAAATGTTCCATGCAGACACTAAATTCCACATCAACCCAACCGGTATGTTTGTGATTGGTGGTCCTGTAGGTGACTGTGGTTTAACTGGTCGTAAAATCATTGTAGATACTTACGGTGGTATGGCTCGTCACGGTGGTGGTGCATTCTCTGGTAAAGATCCATCAAAAGTTGACCGTTCTGCGGCTTATGCAGGTCGTTATGTAGCGAAGAATATCGTTGCTGCCGGTCTTGCCGACAAATGTGAAATTCAGGTGTCTTATGCGATTGGTGTGGCTGAACCAACTTCAATTTCTATCAATACTTTCAATACCGCTAAAGTATCTGAAGATTTGATCATTGCTTTGGTTCGTGAACACTTCGACTTACGCCCTTACGGCATCACACGTATGTTGAACTTGATTCAACCGATGTATCAACAAACTGCATCTTACGGTCACTTTGGTCGTGAAGGTTCAGACACTGCATTTACTTGGGAAAAAACAGACAAAGCTGCTGCGCTTAAAGCTGCTGCTGGTCTATAAACCTTCTCAAAGATTAAGCCCGCTTTATGCGGGCTTTTTTTTGCAATGTATACACTATTTGCTTGACTTTGTTTACATTTTAGACACAATTTCAAACATTCTAACTGCCATATTCCTTTTAGTATGCTGATTATCCGATCCAATTCGGAACAACAACAAAAGGAAGATCTATATGAATAAATTACTTGTTGCTTTAGGTTTAGCTGCAACCGTTGCTTTAGTTGGTTGTAATAAGAAAGAAAATCCTGAAACAGGTGCGACAACTGGCGAACATTTAGAAAATGCTGCTGATCAAGCAGGTCATGATATTGCTGATGCAACTGATAACGCTGCATCTGCAACAGCAACAGCGGTAGACAATACAGCGGAAGCGACTGCAGAAGCCGCTGAAAATGCTGCTGAAAACGCTAAAGATGCTGCTCACGATGCCAAAGAAGCAGCGAAAGATGCCACTGCTGCTGTAGCGGGTTCAGTTGAACAAGGCGCTGCGAATGTAAAAGAGAAAGCTCAACAATAATTTGAGTTTTAACAAAAACCCGCTTAATGCGGGTTTTTTTATTTGTCGTACTTGATCTTTCAATGCTTTTTCAGCACAGTAAAATCTCATTCTAAAAAATATAGATCACATGTCTTATTCAGCACATTCTGAACCTCATTATATTACTCGTGCCGGTTGGCTTCGTGCTGCAGTTCTTGGCGCCAATGACGGTATCATCTCGGTCACTAGTTTGGTTGTCGGCATGGCTGCGAGTGGCGCTTCAACCCATACCCTTTTTATTACTTGTGTTGCAGGATTAATTGCAGGCGCAACTTCGATGGCTGCAGGTGAGTATATTTCGGTTAAATCCCAAGAAGATATCGAAGAAGCTGACTTAAAAATGGAACATCATGCACTGCAACAATACCCTGAAGCAGAACTGCGTGAACTCACCAAAATTTATATGCTGCGGGGTCTCGATGAAAACCTTGCTCATCAAGTCGCAGTGCAATTATCCGCACATAATGCCCTAGAAGCCCATGCACGAGATGAAATTGGTATTCATGAGAATACCACGGCAAATGCACTACAAGCTGCAGGCTCATCTGCTCTCGCATTTTCCATTGGCGCACTATTTCCTATGTTGAGTATTTTATTTAGCCCTGAAGTATGGCTGAAATATAGCGTGATGCTCATCGGCGTCCTTTCACTGGGATTATTGGGTGCAGTCGCGAGTTATTATTCAGGGACATCTAAGCTCAAAGGTGCACTTCGTGTCATGTTTTGGGGAATGATTGCCATGGCTTTTTCAGCATGGATCGGATCTTTCTTTAATATCAGCCAAACATAAATTAGATTTACTGATATATAAAATCAATTATAAGCATGTTATTTCACAGTGAAATCGCATTTCTAAAACGTGATTTTCAGTAGAATAAGGCCTTTCAAAGTTTTTGATACTTTATCTCCCATGTCTATGATTGCTCAGCCAGCAAACCGATCTCATATCTCGGTTTGGGTGGCTTTTATTTTTTATTGTTAGGTACGATTGGTGCCTATCAAGTTGTTGGTTTAAACCAAGCTTTATTGTTTATTGTTGGCGGTGCCTTGGGCATGACGCTGTATCACGCATCTTTTGGCTTTACTTCGAGCTGGCGTGTATTTATTAAAGAGCGTCGTGGTCGTGGCTTACGTGCACAAATGATCATGTTGGCACTTGCTGTACTCCTGTTCTTCCCTGCGCTTGGTGCAGGCGAATTGTTTGGTCATCCAGTGAGCGGTTTTGTTAGCCCTGTATCCCTTTCTGTGGTGATCGGTGCCCTTATTTTTGGTATGGGTATGCAGCTTGGTGGCGGTTGTGCTTCTGGTACGCTGTATACCGTGGGCAGTGGTAGCGCTCGTATGCTGATCACCTTGGTGTTTTTCTGTACGGGTTCATTAATCGCGACCTCGCACATTGATTGGTGGTTTAATCTACCGCACCTTGCGCCAATTTCAATTGTTGAAAGTTTTGGTGTCATTCCAGCATTAATCTTAAGTTTTGCTATTTTTGCTGCCATTGCTGCTGTGACTGTCATTTGTGAAAAGAAACGTCATGGTGCGCTAGAAGTTGAACCGAAAAGTACGCATCAAGGTTGGAAACGCTTCATTCAAGGTCCTTGGCCTTTGATTTGGGGCGGAATTATCTTAACCCTGCTTAACTTTGCGACCTTAGCACTTGCAGGTCGTCCTTGGGGTGTGACTTCCGCATTGGCTGTATGGGCTGCTAAAGCTGCAAGTTTTGTCGGTGTCGATGTGGCTTCATGGGCCTATTGGCAGCAACCTGCGAATGCAAAAGCCTTGACTGAATCACTTTGGTTTGATATCACCTCAATGATGAACTTTGGCATTATGCTCGGTGCTTTACTTGCAGCAAGCTTAGCCGGAAAATTTGCACCAAATTTCAATATTCCAAAACGTTCAATTTTAGCCGCAATCATCGGTGGTTTAATGTTGGGTTACGGCGCACGTTTGGCGTATGGCTGTAACATCGGGGCTTACTTCAGTGGTATTGCTTCAGGTAGTGTACACGGTTGGTTATGGCTCGTGTTTGCATTCATGGGTAATGCGATTGGCGTAAAACTGCGTCCAATCTTCTTCCCAGGTGAAAAACCACAACCAACCAAAATTACTGGTTGTTAATTTTAAAAAGCCCATCTTATGATGGGCTTTTTTATTATACGGTCAATGCAGCTTTCAAATTACAGCCATAGTTCATGGTTTGCTGAACCTGACGATAAGTCGTATACCGATTTAAAATAAAATCATAAAACTGATCCGCATTATTAAAACTTACTTTTAAATCTTCAGCCTTTGCATTTGGTAATTCAATCGCATCGACCAAATTTAAATTGTAATGACCTAGACGAAACATCTCTGCAAAATAATGATTCATCATGCCGCAGTACGCCACTTTTGTCGATTTCAAGGCAGTACTCGCCAACAGATGCTGATTTAAAGATTGAAGATTATTGGCATCAAATGGATATTGATGTGCAAAAGCATTACTTTCAACTTTTTTAAATTGGGTAAAATCAGAGGTGAGTTTGTTATTTAGATGATTAAAACGCTGTTGAAGCTCTTGAACAGTTTGCACACGATAATGATCAGCATTAACTTGTTGTTTAGGCTGTTCCTGACAACCAACAAACATGATCGTGGATAACATCATGCAAAATCTAAGTTTCATATAACATCCAAAATATTCATTACTTCTGAGATTATGCCTGAACAAAGTTCATTTAATAGGTCAGAGTGATTTTTCATTCATATAACGCCAGTAACGTTTAGGCACATATTGAATATGCAATTTCATATTTTTACGTGCTTGAATATTGACGCTATTAAAATAATCTTTCCAAAGCTGATCATATAAAACTTCCTGATCATCGAGTTCAATACTAAATTGCTGACTATGGCCAATTTTGGCTTGAGTATCGATGTCAGCGACATTCATCTCAATTTGATGCACATCGTTTAAATCATAATAGATGCCATACTTACGCTGTTCATCGTAAATCAGCCAGGTTTGATCCTGATACCGCTCCTTAAAGTGCATAGGTATCTACACATCTTTAGGTACCTAGTGCAATAGTTGCGATTTCATTCAGTTCATCTATTGAATATTCTGAGAGCAGTTGAAGAGTATTTAGTAAAATCGAGAGTCCTGCCAATATGGCAGGCGCACTCTCTACCTTGCCTCTTTTCTGTTGTCTACCTGAAAGTCTAGTCAAAAATGCACGGACTTTCTGATTTTGTTCATCTGTACAGCGCTGTACTCTCCACGTCAACACACAAGCCATACAACTGATTAGCAAACGCCTTAAAATCGCTTCTGGCGTAGTCTGAAGCCATGACTCAATATCATGGCCTGCTTGCTTGAGAAGTTTGAAATAACATTCGATTGACCAACGCCAGTAATACCAAGTCGTCAGTTCTACTGCGGTAATCTCAGTTGGTACATTACTGATCAATGACCATCTTGCAACTGTCTTTTCATTAATATCTTTAACCACCGCAATAATCAGTCTAGCCTCAATTGCAGCACCTTTCTGAGGAGTAACTCTTTGACCTAAACAATCTTTTTTATTTGATTTTGCAGCACGGGTAAGCCGAACATTGGTTTCTCCAACATAAAGCATATGTTGATTACCCTTATAAGAAATGGGTTTCACTTGCTGTATTTCGATACGTTCAGCAACTTCTCCAACTTTACATATTTCACCCTGATGCTCAATCCGATTTCCTTCCTTTGCTCGAATAAGCCATTGAAAACCATGACTGCTTAATTCCCTGAGATGAGCAATGGAATCTCCTTCACGATCAATAATATGTACGCAGGTTTTATCAAGAGGAAACTGTTCAACTTTTTGAATTTGTTCAGAAAGGGAGTCTAAATGGGTTTTACGTTCGGTCTGTTGCTCATTGAATGTCGAATAGCAACCTGAAGCACTAGAAAGGGTCTGAGCTAATGGAGCAACAGGAAGTCCAGAAGCAGCATCAACAAGTAAGCTCGTTTGTAATTCATAGCCTGAGTCGTACTGATGTGTCCTTTGGAGTTTTTGGGTTTTATTACGATGTGTCACATATTGGATTTGTGACCAATCATGAATAACTAAAGCATAACGATGCAGCGATGTCTTAATCTGATCACAAGCAAGTTTTTGAATAGGTTCATTTAATTGTTTAAATGAGATTTTATCATTATTTAAAAACCGCCATACAGCTTGCGTCGTTGCGAAACTATTTTTTTGAGCAGAGGCAATATCTTTGATTGCAGGAGCAAGTGAAGCAAGAGGATTCATATTGAGTTGAACAAGGTTGTTGTAACGTTTGACAAGGCGCTGATCTAAGCGAGAGATGTTAAAATTGAAGAGCATGCTCTTCAATTTAACGCAAAACATGGAAATTGTGTAGATACCTATGCCTTAAAGTGCTTGGTAATAATGGGCAGCACATTAAAATCAGGTTTCACCAAACTCAAAAATAAGCCATCTTTACATTTTTTAAAGCGCACAAAGGCTTCCATACGGTGCTTTTCACGCCCGACTTGCTTGGCCCATTGCGACATCCCAATCACTGCATGGTGACCATAATCTTTATCTATGGGACGTTGGTTTTTAAACACATAGACTGCGAAATCAAATAAAATCTGAAACGCATCTTCCTGTTCTGACAAGAACGCAAAATAAAAGGCCCGTAAACTGCTACTCGATACTTTTTGTTTGAAGCCCTGCCAAACCCGCTGACCATGCACATCATTTGAGGCTACATAAATAAAATCATCAAATAGCCCATTCTGCGCATGTGGATTGGCCGTCACACGGACATCAAACTCTTTAAACTCAAAAGCACGAAATACACAGCTTAAAAGACCGGTCATGGTGCCATCAAAACAATAACGTGCCATTAGAACCCAAATCCGAGTTGTGGAGACAATTGCTGCTGATACTTAGATTGTCCTGACATCAAAATCTGTTGGCGAATTTGATAGGATTGCTGCTCCTTTTTAAATTTTGGTGTATCTGCACAGCGAATAAAATGCTGCGCTCGGTTATACGCCACGCCCATCCTTTTCAGTTGGTCGATATGAATCTGACCAAAACGGCGTGCCTGTACAATCTTTTTGGCAGAACGTACTCCAATGCCCGGCACGCGTAAAATTATTTTGTAGTCGGCTCGGTTAATATCAACCGGGAGGGCCTCAGGATGACGTAAAGCCCAGCTCAGCTTTGGATCAATATCTAGGTCCAGATTTGGATGCTGGTCATCCACAATTTCATCCGCTGAAAATCCATAAAAACGCATCAGCCAGTCAGACTGATATAGACGATTTTCTCTTAATAAGGGTGGCGCTGAGCCGATTACGGGTAAGGCTTTTTCTTCGGGGTTAATTGGAATATAGCCAGAAAAATACACGCGTTTCAGCTTAAATTCCTTGTAGTGCCGATCAGCCATCAAAATAATATCTTTGTCCGTTTCACTATGCGCACCGACCACCATTTGCGTGGTCTGCCCTGCGGGAACAAATTTGGGAACGGATTTGATGATCTTACGTTCATCTTTCAACTGGATTAGGCGATCCCGCACAATTCCCAGATCTTTTTGCACTTCTGTATGGGTTTTCTCTGGGGCAAACTTTTGCAGGCCTGCTTCGGTTGGCATTTCCAGGTTGATACTCATCCGGTCGACATATAAACCCGCTTCAGTAATGATCTCCTGCGATGCTCCGGGAATGGTTTTGAGATGAATATAACCATTAAAATTTTCTTCAAGACGCAGCTTTTTCACCACCTGCAACATCCGCTCCATGGTGTAATCTGCTGATTTAAAAATTCCCGAACTTAAAAACAGCCCTTCAATATAATTACGGCGATAAAAATTCATGGTCAGATCGACCACTTCCTGCACGGTAAATGCAGCACGTTTTACGTCATTGGAACGACGAGAGACACAATAGGCACAGTCAAAAATACAGACATTGGAAAACAGTATTTTCAGTAATGAGACACAGCGACCATCTTCAGTATAGCTATGACAAATACCATTACCGGTATTGCCCAAGCCTTTATCTTTGTTTTGACGCTTACTGCCACTCGATGAACAGGACACATCATATTTGGCAGCATCGGCTAAAATTTGCAGTTTTTCACGGATACGATCAGACATGTGTTCGGGAGATAATGACCAAAAATATATTATAAAATATTCACATCACCATCTCTGTTCATCTTACATTTCAAGCGACAAACCCTGTCGTACCAAATGTAAATACTTTGTAAAATTTATTGGTTATTTCAAAATAAAATAACCATTATGATTTGCTTATTTTCATCTGCAGAGGCAAAGTAAAGGGAGTTACTAGGAGCAAACTCATGTCTTTATTGGATAAATTTGGAATCCGACATCCGATCTTTCTTGCACCAATGGCAGGTGTTTCGACCCCTGAACTGGCAGCTGAAGTATCCAATCAAGGTGGTTTAGGCTCACTCGGTTTAGGTGCAAGTACAATCCAGAAAGCTCGTGAAGAAATTTTAAAAACACAAGAACTGACCGACCAACCCTTTCAAGTGAATTTCTTTTGTCATGAAACAGAAGCGTTGGATGCAGAAATTGCTCAAAAATGGATTGCACAATTTGATTCAGTTTTCGCCTCTTTTGGCAGTCATCCTCCTAGTACATTAAACTGTATTTATCCAAGTTTTAAGGACAATGATGGCTTTTTAAATTTGGTGTTAGAAACTAGGCCCAAAGCCGTGAGTTTTCATTTTGGACTGCCTCATCCGCATCAAATTCAAGCCTTAAAAGATGCGGGTATTATTACGATGGTCTCAGCCACCAATTTAGCTGAAGCGCGTGCGATAGAAGCTGCAGGTATAGATGTCATTATTGCGCAAGGCATTGAGGCAGGTGGACATCGCGGGATTTTTAATACCAAATTTGATGCATCAGTCAAAACCAATAATCTCGTCCGTCTCGTTAAACAATATTGCTCACTGCCCATCGTTGCTGCTGGCGGCATTATGAATGGGATGCAAGCGCGTGAAATTCTTGACTTAGGTGCAGAAGCCGTTCAACTCGGTACAGCTTTTGTCCAATGTAAAACTTCCAATGCCAATGAATATTATCGTAAAGCCTTGCTCTCTAAACCGCTCACACAAGTCACTGCAAGTATTTCCGGGCGTCCAGCTCGCGGCATTATTAATCATTGGCATACCGATATTGATACACCCAATCGTTTAGATGCACCCGCTTATCCTTATACATACGATTTAGCAAAACGACTCCATGCTGCGGCATCCAAACAGGGGGATCAAGGCTATGGCGCATTTTGGGCAGGTTCAAATGCAGCAATGATTCGTGAACTCGAAGCTGCTGATTTAATTAATCAACTCGTACTAGAAATGATGAGCTAGGTTTTATCCTTTAGACAATAGAAAACCTCCCATCGGAGGTTTTCTTTTTTCATTCAGATTAACGTTTTAAACGATCCCACGCATCTTTCACGGCAAACTTGGCTTCTTCCCAAGTTAGACGTGACTCGCCTTTGACTTTTTCCCATTCAGTTCGTAAATCTGTTTCAGCATCATTAAACGTATGTGATGCATCATGATGATTTCGATAACCTAAACGATAGGCTTCACGATAATCCCTGTCATAATCTAGCTCACCATAAGTACGCTGACTTTGCTCATAATAAGGCGTGTGTTTATATTGCTCTCGCCAATATTTGTCTTCTTCAGGATGATCCCCTTCGGCAATATCCGCACCTGCGATACCCCCAATACACCACCAATTAAACCGCCAACCAATGCACCTGGAGGTCCACCGACTAAACCTGCAACAGCGCCAACAGCTGCTCCACCTACTGTTCCTGCACCTGTCGCAACAACATGGTCATCACTTTCATTCATATCAGGCACACGCTTGTTGTCACTAATAGGTTTAGTTAAATCTTCTCGAGCATTTGGGCTCGTCGGTGGACTATTTTGAATCGTATCACTTGGTGGCACCTGTGATTGAACTTGCTGTTGTTCTTGTTGAGTTGTGGAATGGATCGGTATTGCTGTCTGGTCATACTTTTGATTTGTGTGATTCGTCATCTTTTCTCTCCCTTTACCGTATTCTCTCAAGACTTGTGTTACTTCTTGCGACACAGCATTTTATGGTAGAGAAGATTCACGTTAATAATGTCTTAATCTTGTCATCTTAAGTATTAAGCAAGCTAGCCAATGTATAGAAATACTAAGCCTGTATGAATCAGGTAGTCTTTAAATACTCATTGGGTATAAAAAAGGCACGATCAATCAGTGCCTTTTTTAGATTAAATGACTTAATTTTTATGAATTTTCGAGTAAATTCACTTGTTCCATTTGAATATCACTCATGATCTCACCATGATCAAGCAAGTGATTAAAGTAATCTTCGACCACTTTATATTGATCGGCTGTACTTTCAACTTTATACATATTTTGGCGAAACTCATTGCTTGAACGTAAACCTTTGGTGTACCAAGCAATATGTTTACGCGAAATCCGGCAACCTGAATATTCGCCATAAAATTCATAAAGTTCAGACAAGTGCCCGAGCAAAACATCTTTCACTTCTTGAATACTTGGTGCAGCCAAATGTTCGCCAGTCTTTAAATAATGTCCGATTTCACGGAAAATCCACGGACGACCTTGCGCAGCACGACCAATCATCACCGCATCTACACCCGTATAATCAAGGACATATTTGGCTTTTTCAGGACTATCAATATCCCCGTTGGCAATCACGGGAATATTCAACATTTCTTTCACATCTTTAATTAAAGAATATCGTGCTGTATTTAAATACATATCTTCACGGGTACGACCATGCAATGCGAGTGCTGCAATGCCTGCTTCTTCGGCACGTTTGGCGACACGCATAATATTTTCATGCCCGTTTAAATATCCCAAACGGGTTTTTAAAGTCACAGGTACATCGACTGCAGCCACCACAGCATCTAAAATACGGGCCACCAAATCTTCATCTTTGAGCAACGCTGAACCAGCCAGTTTGTTGCAGACTTTTTTGGCTGGACAGCCCATATTAATGTCAACAATTTGCGCACCATTTGCAACTTGGTAACGAGCGGCTTCTGCCATATCGGCTGGCTCAGAACCGGCAATTTGTGCAGAAATCGGTGCAAGCTCACCATCAAAATTGGCACGATATAAACTTTTCTTACTCATACGTAAGGTTTTATCAGATGTCATCATTTCACTGACGGCATGCCCCGCGCCAAAGTACTTGCATAGGGTACGAAATGGACGGTCAGTCACACCTGCCATCGGTGCAACGATCAGATTATTTGACAGTTGATACGGACCAATATACATATAAATTCATCACTTTCTCGATGAGCATAGTATACTGCATCTGACTTGTTCACTCATCTCTTGGAACCTGATTTCTGCCCATGAACAAAATTGTTGACTCTTATTTGCCAGCAAAAATGCTGTCTGTCTTGGCACTCTCACTTGGCCTTACTGGCTGTGGCAACGGCTCTTGGTGGAAAACAGATGAACCAACCATGGATGCTGAACAAATTCGTAAAGCTATTCCACCACGTGTCAATGATCGTACTTCTTGGGCAAATGATATTTACGATATTACGGATCAGCTCGGTATTCCTCAGACCAAAGAAAATATTTGCACGATTGTGGCTGTAGTTGACCAAGAATCTAACTTTCATCCCGACCCTGCTGTGCCCGGCTTAGGTGAAAAAGCGGTTAAAGAAGTTCAAGATCGTTTAGAAGAAAAATTCACTGAAAAACTCGGTGAAAAAATTGGTGGAACGATTGCGGGCTATTTCCAAGAAGTCCTCAAAAATCAGCCTAGTCCTGAAGATAACTATTTAAGTCAAATGCGTCGCGTGAAAACTGAACGTGAACTTGATGAATTATATCGTGAAATATTTGACTATATGACCAAGCATTATCATGTCAGCGCACTGACAGGTGCTGCAAAATTAGTCGGTCAAAATATTGGTGAAAAGCTGAATCCAATTACCACCTTAGGCTCCATGCAAGTCCATATTGGCTATGCCAAAGAACATAAACGCCAAGGCGGAAATATGGCGGAACTCCGTACCGATTTATATAGTCAGTATGGTGGTTTGTACTACGGCATCCATCGTTTAATGATGTACCCAGCAGATTATGACAAGCCAATTTATCGTTTTGGTGACTATAACTCAGGCATGTATTCAAGCCGCAATGCAGCCTTCCAAAGTATGCTGAATGACTTAACTGAAACTGCCTTAGATTTAGATGGTGACTTACTGCTATACACCAAAGATGGTAGCGTCCGCTCACAAAAAAGTCAGTCTGAACGTGAGCTGATTAGTGTCTTTGCTAAAAACAATTTTATTATCACTGAACGTCAAATTCGTGCAGATTTGAAAAAAGAAAAAGATAAAGATTTTGAAGACACGATGACCTATAAAGCGCTCACTAAGCTTTATAAGGAAAAAACAGGTAAAGAACCTGTATACGCCATTATGCCTGAAGTAGTGATTACCGGTCCGAAATTAAGCCGAGACTACAACACCAATTGGTTTGCATCCCGTGTTAATGGTCGCTATGAATCATGCATGCATCGCATTCGCAAAATGAAACTCTAGCCTTATTTGATTTCGATGGCACCCTGTATCCGCATGATAGCTTTACAGGGTTCATCTTCTATACACTGTCCAAACGACATATTATTCGCCGTGGCATTCCTATTTTGCCTTGGATTTTAGCCTATTACGCCAAACTGTACCCTGCACATAAAATGCGCCCAAAACTTTATCAAGCCATGTTTAAAGGCATAACAGTTAAAGATATTTCAATAAAAAGGCAACACTACGTTCTAAAATTACTGCAAAATCTTCATCCTGAGTTATTAAAACAATTACTACAGCACCAAGCACAACATCATCGAGTGGTTTTAGTCTCTGCAACCGTTGATCTGTATTTAAAAGACGTGGCTGAGCAGCTTGGGATAGATGTGATTTGCAGCAAAGTTGAAGTCAAGTCAGGCATTCTAACCGGCCGCTATACCACTGAAGATTGTAGTAACACGCATAAAAAGCAAAGAATTATTCAGCAATTTTCATTAGAGCAATTGCAAACAATTTATGCCTATGGCAACAGTCATGAAGATCTTGAAATGCTCAGCCTTTCTCATCAGCCTTATATGGTCGGTCAAACGAAAGATTTGCCACGCATTTCTACTGAATAAAAAAAATCCTCCATCAATGGAGGAGTTTTTTATTAGGACATTTTATTTCTTAAATGGGAAAGCGTATTTCACAATACGTTTAAGCACGCTGCCGTACTGTTTCACCAAACTTGCATTGTTGTAGTTCAAACCATATTTTTCACATACAGCTTGTACTTTTGGACCCATTTGACGATAACGACGCGCAGGTACATCAGGATACAAGTGATGTTCAATTTGATGGCTTAAATGACCAGTCAAGATATGGAAAAACTCAGAACCCGTTAAGTTTGAAGAACCACGGATTTGGCGCATATACCAATGACCACGGCTTTCATTTTCAAGTACCGATTTCGGGAAAACTTCGACATCTTTCGTGAAGTGACCACAGAAAATAATACTAAATGTCCAAATATTACGTAAACCATTTGCCACACAGTTACCTGCCAATACAGGTAATGCAGCAGGACCCGCAATGAGTGGGAAGAACACATAGTCTTTGAACAATTGCTTGCCAATTTTGCGTTGCATTGGTTTCCATTCTTCTTTGGTCTGCTCAGCAGTTTTACGACCTTTGAAGTATTTACCCAATTCCAAGTTTTGAATCGCTACACCCCATTGGAACAATAAGCAGAATGGAATGCTATAAATCGGTTGGAATAAATAGAATGGTTTCCAGCGTTGTTCTGGGAACAAACGCACCAAGCCATAACCAATATCATCATCCATACCTTTAATATTGGTATAAGTATGATGTTTATAGTTGTGGGTTTGACGCCAGTTATCCGATGTACCGACAATATCCCACTCGTAGGTTTGACCATTCAATTTAGGATCATTCATCCAGTCATACTGACCATGCATGACGTTATGACCAAGCTCCATGTTTTCCATGATTTTGGCAAAACCAAGTAAACCTGTGCCTAAAACCCATGCAGGTGGGAACCAGCCTGCAAACAATAATGCACGACCTGCAATCGACGAATAACGAATTGCAGAATAGACACGGCGAATATATTTCGCGTCTTTTTCACCTAAGTCATCCAACACTTCTTGTTTGATTGCATCGAGTTCACGAGCCAATTCAGCAAGTTCTACTTCACTTAATTCACGGTTTTTTGGATTTTTAAAATATTGGAATTTTACAGGCATATTCATAGGATAGAACTCGCTTATAGGTCAATGACTAAGTCAGTTTGCGCTGAATTCACACAGATTTTAAGCAAGTTACCTGGCTCTGCATTCTGTGCTCCGTTGACTAAATTTTTAGTAGAACCTTCCACTTTGTTGCAGGCACATTTATTACAAATACCCATACGACAACCGTGGTTTGGTTTAATATTTTGTTGCTCAAGACTGCTTAAAATTGACTGACCTTTTGGAATGGTCACGGTTTTATTGGTCTTGGTTAATATGATGTTGACGAAACCAATTTCAGATTGATCCACCAAGCTCATGCTAAATGCTTCAGTTTTTACCGCTTTGGCAGCGCTACAAATTTCTTCAACTGTGCTGACAAAACCTGAAGGACCACAGGCATATACTGTGGTTTGCTCTAAGTTTTGAGTATTGTCTAAATAAGATGCATTTATGCGTTCAGCAGGCTGTTCCGCTTGCGTAGCAAAGACTTTAAATGAAAAATCTGCGTGCTTATCTGCTATTTGCTGAAAACGTGCAACAAAAGCAGCATCTTGATTATTTTTAACCCAATACCAAAGCTGCACTGGACGATTAAATCCATTTTGTTTATTGAGTTCAGTCAATAAGCTTAGCATTGGGGTAATACCACTACCCGCTGCCAACAGTAATAATGGCGATGCATCTTGCGGCAACGTCATATCACCAAACGGTTGACCAAATTCAATGATGTCGCCTGTTTTAGCAGTATTGGCAAACCAGTTACTGATTTTACCTTTATTGACTTTTTTAACTGTCAGCAACACATGCTGATCATCAAGTTGAGTCAAGCTATAGCTACGTTCGTAACGAATACCATTCACAACAACATAAACTGGATGATGCTGCCCTGCTTCACCAAACTTAAATAAGCGGTTCACTTGAATCTTGAGACTGATTGTATCTGTCGCAGTCACTTCTTTGTGCACGATCTTGCCCAAAGGCTGATTCACAGACCATAACGGATTTAATTTTTGAATCCAAAAATTAATTGCATACTGGTCCACTACACTTTCAGTCAGTGCATCGAACGGCTTTTTAAGTTTTGCAATCGCATTCATCGGCATAAACATTTGTTGAATTTTTAATTATTATACACTTGTATATATATTTGTATATACATTTGTACTGTATCTAATTATTTCACAACCCTAAGCAGCTCAGTTATAATGATTTTAAGTCATGCACAAATCCAACGATGAACGAGTTTTCAATGAAAATAAGCAGTGATGCAGCATTACTTTCTTCTACGGATATGGAAGAAACAACGACATCTCGTAGTGTTGGACGCAAAGCAACCATTACGAAAGAAGAGCTATTTCAGGCGGCTCTAAATTTAATTGGTCCACAAAAAAGTATTGCCTCGCTCAGTCTGCGTGAAGTCGCACGTGAAGCAGGAATTGCGCCGAATAGTTTTTACCGCCACTTTAAAGATATTGATGAACTCGCGATTGAATTGATTGATCGTGCGGGTATTGTGCTGCGTAAAATTTTAAATGAATCTCGTCTACAAGCATCGAAACAGAACAGTATTATCCGTAGTTCTGTTGAAGTCTTTATCGCGCAGCTCGATGCCGATGAAGGCAATCTAAGTTTACTACTTCGCGAAGGCTATACGGGTTCTAACTCGTATAAACAAGCGGTAGACCGTCAGCTGAATTACTTTCAGCAAGAACTTCGTGATGACTTGATTCGCTTGGAACGTTTAAATAACAGTAAATTGCTACATCCTGAGATTGCAGCCAAAGCCATTACGCAATTGGTATTTAATATGGGTGCTCAGGTGATTGATATGGCACCTGAAGCGCGCAAAGAAATTGCTGAACAAACCATGATCATGATTCGTATGATTTTGGAAGGTGCACGACATTTAGATCAATCACAGATTCGATAAATCGTTAAAACATTAAAGATGCGAAAGCATCTTTTTTAATGCTTGTATTTCTACAAGTTTTGATTCGATGCATTTATTTTAAACGTGCCGAGCTTTCTATTCTGCATTACCACTACAATTATGATCAAATTCAGGCATTATAGTCATATGACATTAACCAAGGATGCTCACATGAGTGAAGACCCACGTGCCGATCAATTTATTGAAGAGATCCGCAACGCTTTAATTCAGATTTGGGATCCTAAAGGCGTAGCCAAAAAACCGGACTTACATGATGAATATGATGATTATTTAGAATTGATCTTAGATCATTTTGAAGAAGAATCAGCATGTGCTGATCGTATTGCAGATTTACTCCTGGCTATTGAACAAGAAGATTTTAAACAGAAACGTTCTGATCAAGCAGCAAAGCAAGCAGGCCATGCGATTTGGCAAGCCTTTGAGCGGTTTATCGCCTAAATCAAAAATAAAAAAAGCAGCTCGAAAGCTGCTTTTTTTACGTCTTTTAATTATGGTTTAACCACAACCATCACTTGAATCGCTTCTGGAGTCACTGATAAACCATCGAGCAAGCTCAAACCTTCTTTTTGCAGTTTTTGCAGACGTGAAATTTCATCTTCACGGATACTTGGGTTGAACTGTTTTAGGTAAGTCAAACGATCAATTTCATATTGCCACTTACTACCGTACACTTCTTTGGCTTGTTGCTTAAAGTTTGGCAATGCAGCTTTGGCAATTTCCAAAGCATCTTTATAACGTGCTTCGATCACATCACGACGTGCTTTCACCACTTGACGGCAGCTATTACCATCAAGGTGATGTAAATACGGTTTCAAAATTTCAGGCGCAATTTTTTGCGATAAATCCTGACCTTTTTCACTCAGTAACACACGTACCAACTGTTGTGGCAAGCTAGATGGCAAATTCAACGCTTTCGGTGCAACGACATCGACTTTAAACCAAACTTCAAGTAGTACAGAACCTTGTGGAAGTGCCGCAGACTTCAATACTGCAACGTTAGTACTACCAAAACCTTGAGTATTGATCATTTCCATCACAGATTCAGTGAATGGATGTTCAAGTGTCAAATACTGTGCATCCTCACGGATTTGTGCTTGATCGCGATAGAAGGTCGCAGTCATGCCTTCTTCGTCCAAAGTTAAACCTTGAACTTGCATTTGGTCGGTTGGTTTGATGATGACTGTACCGTTGCTTTGCTCATCAAAATCAATGTTGGTTGACGCCATAAAGCGTTTCATAAATATTGGCAAAGTCGTATTGTCATCGTAGTCTTCAAGCGCAGTCACAATCTCTTGTGCTACGATCGGACGGCAAGAATTGTACTCAAGCAAACGGTCACGACCTGACTGTAATTCTACTTCAAGTGCTTCACGTTGCACACTGACTTCTTCAAGTAAGTCTTCAAATTGTTGACCTTTGTCTGCAAGTAAACAGTCTTTTAAGTCGACAATAAAGTTTTCTTGCAGCGTTTGTGCAGTTGGAGAGATATTACCGAAGATATTTAAAGCTTCGTTATACCAGCGGAACATACGCTCTTGTGCAGTACCGACCAAATAAGGCACATGAATTTGAATACGGTTTTCTTGACCAATACGATCCAGACGACCAATACGCTGTTCAAGCACGTCTGGGTTAGCAGGCAAGTCAAACAGAATCAAATCTGAAGCAAACTGGAAGTTACGACCTTCAGAACCGATTTCTGAACACAATAGAATTTGTGCACCATAAGATTCTTCAGCAAAGTAAGCTGCTGCTTGGTCACGTTCAAGTAGGCTCATGCCCTCATGGAACATTGCAGTACGAATACCTGCATGCAGACGAAGAACATTCTCAAGTGCTTCAACCACTGGACCACTACGTGCAATTAACAATACTTTTTTGTGTTTTAAATCGACACGAAGTTTTTCCATGAGCCACATAACACGTGGATCAGTTTCCATCCAAGAACCATCAAGTTGTGATTCTTCAGGCCACATTTGTTCACGCAACTTACCATCCATTGACCAATTTGCTGGTGCAGGAAGTGGCGCAGGCTGACAGTCACGACCAGGGAAACCTTGGATCGCTTCACGGGTATTACGGAACAAAATACGACCTGTACCATGACGGTCTAATAATTCATGAATCGCACGGAAACGTTGTTCAGGCGTATCTTCAATACGTTGACCAAGTAAGCCTTCCAATGCATCAATATGTCCTGCCTCTAATGGCATATCAGACATCAGTACTTCTGCAATTTTAGCGGTTTGTTGATACTGTGTTTCTTCATCCAAGAAACGATCAAGCGAACTAAAACGTTGTGGGTCTAACAAACGCAGACGCGCAAAGTGTGATTCAACACCTAGTTGTTCTGGTGTTGCTGTTAATAACAAGACACCCGGTGTCTTTTCTGCAAGCTCTTCAACAAGGTCATAACGGTCATTACCGCCATCTTCTTCAGACCACATCAAGTGATGGGCTTCATCGACCACCAATAGATCAAAGCCTGCTTCTAGCGCTTGTTCGCGCAAGTCGTCATGGTCAATCATAAGATCGACAGAAGCGATAATGCGTTGTTCTGTGGTGAATGGGTTTAAATCAGGATCGTGTTCTTTAATAGAAGCTGTACGGGTCAAATCAAACAATGAGAATTCAAGATTGAAACGACGGCGCATTTCAATCATCCATTGATATTGAAGTGAATCTGGTACAAGCACCAAAATACGTTCAGAACGACCTGTTTTAAGCTGTTGATGAATAATCAAACCTGCTTCAATGGTTTTACCTAAACCTACTTCATCGGCCAGTAAAACACGCGGCGCGAAGCGTTTACCCACTTCGTGTGCAATATAAAGCTGATGTGGAATCAAGCCTACACGTGAGCCTACTAAACCACGAAGCGGACTGCTTTTCATATTGGCTTGCATCAGCAAGGCTTCAATACGCAAGTCATACCATTCTTTATAGTCAACTTGGCTTGCCAATAAACGATCAAGTGGTTTAGACAGTTGAATGGTTGCACCGATACGGGTTTCGTTTAAGGCTTTACGCTCTTCAGTACCATCTTCTAAGGTACGCACCACGTTATAGCGATACACGCCGTTACGGTCTTCAAATGACTCAACCAGCCATTTCACGCCTTCTTGGTCTTGTAGCTCATCTTTTGGATTGAACACAATACGAGATAAAGGTGCGTTGTTGCGTGCATATACGCGAGTTTCATCACTTTTTGGGAATAATATGCTGACCGAGCGCTCATCAACATCAATAAGAACCCCTAATCCGAGTTCTGTTTCTGTATCTGATAACCAACGTTGACCAATAGCAAACTGCTGCAATTTTTCCACCTTTATCTTTAATTCAAGATTGCGAATCTGATGCTCAAAAACAACATTTCATTTGAGCAAAATTTCACACCTTTAAGCAATATATTTTGACATAAAGCCCACCAAAAAGTGAGCATAATTCATGACGATTCAAATGTTTTTTCAAAATGGTGCTGGAAAATAAAATTCCAGAGCTTCATTTGAAATAGGATGTTGGAAACTCAAACGCTCTGCATGTAAACAAAGACGTGGCATCAAAACTTGGTGCGCGGGAGAGGCATATAACGTATCGCCGACAATAGGATGTCCTAAATACTGCATATGTACACGAAGTTGATGTGAACGACCCGTAATTGGTGTGAGTTTCACACGTGTTACTGGCTGCCCTTGAATTTCAAAATGTTCGACAGCCTGCCAATGCGTTAACGCAGGTTTGCTGTGATTTGGATCTGCAATATGCAGTGGAGGACGACTTGGATCATAAACCACAGGAACATCCACTGTGCCTTCCCCTGTTAAGGTTCCAACCACAATCGCCTGATAGATTTTATCGGTAAGTCGATCTTGGAATTGACGGGAAATTGATTTTTGACCTGCTTTGCTCAAGCCAAACACCAAAATACCCGATGTGTCACGATCAAGACGGTGAATGAGTAATGTTTTCGGCTCGACAGCCAATAAACGATTGATCATACAATCTTGTAAATCTGCTGTTTTACCCGGAACCGTGAGCAACCCTGCTGGTTTATGTACCACCATAAAGTCATCTTCACGATGTATCAGATGTTCGGTTAGAAAATTACTCAAAGTTCAATCCCAGACTGATCGTGCAAAACAAGGCGGCAATGATAGAAAGCTTAGACAAGAATTACAATGTTCAAAGCTATAAATGCCGATGGAATTTCCGATTTTGCCTGATATTTTTTTCGATTCCAGATATTCAGCGAATAGATTGCAAAATAAAACTCACCAACTCATGCAAAGTATTGTGTTCAAGGACATCTTCATAGGTGATATTCGCACCATGTGCGCGCCACAATCCGACTAATCCAACAACTGCGACAGAATCAAGTCCATAACTTTTTAGACTGACATAAGGATCAATTTCTAAAGCGTCCATTTCAATCGCCTCTGCAACCGCAAGCATAATTCCTTTGGTCGATAAAATATAATGTGACGGCGCATTTAAGTTCCATAAACGCATTAAGGTATAAGCATTCATATGATGCATACCTTGTGCAGTATTGTTATCGATCCATTGAATATGCTGTTCTTGGTGCGCCATTAAAATTGCGTCATCAATAATACATATCTGATCTGTAACGCTACTAATATGCGGCAAAATTTGTTTCAGCATTGGGCTGATTTCTCCTGCAATAATCAACTGTGGATGGGTTGAGACATATTCACCAAGCTGTTGCATGCCTTGCATAAGGTCATCGCCATACAAATCCACAATAGGTATATCTAAGGTCTTGGCACGATTGGTTAGTTGAACGAGGTTATTCATCAAATCAGAATCTTGAATGCCTGATTCAGCACGGAGGTTTTGTAATCCAACTAACACTAAAACTGAGTCAGTTGTTGATAGTTGCCATTTCGCTTGAGAGGGTGCGAATTGGATTTTTTTTGGCATGGGGTAAAGCATGGGAGACTCTAAACAGCAGAATTTTCTTTATTTTATCTGATAAAAGTTACATATTCTCAGCTTAGATTCAAACATCGTTTTATTTAAAAAATAATGAAAAATACTAAAACTCAATTTTTAGATTTAAAAATCATCAATACATTGAATTATATATTCGCTGTGTCCGTCCTGTTATATGCTTTAGCCATTTATTTAGCGGTGAATCAATATGAATTAATTTGGAAAATCTTGGCTATAAAACTTTGCCCTGCTGTATTTTGGTACTTATTCTTTAGCATGATGAGCACCTATTATTCTTGGTATCAACAGGAAAAAATAAAATTAGAGCAACATTCAAAACTTAAATCTATTTATAAACGCCATAAGTACCAACAGCAATGTCTTAGTTTTATCTTAGTCGTCATAATTATTTTACTTATATTTTTGCGTTCTAGGTAAATCGACTCTTTATTCGCTGATTATCTTTATAATTTTAGTAAATCATTTAATTAGAATTTATGAAATTACCTTTATTGATTCGATCAGGCGTCTGCCCATTTAGTGTATTCAACGTAATGCCTGAACCATGTATGGTATAGCCACCATATCCATGATCAACTTTATAAATCCGATGTTGTGTATTACTTCTATAGAACTGTGTCGAGTATCCCCAAAAACGATCTAAACCTTGCCAACTACCATCACCTGTCGCATATTCAACTACATACTCACCAAAAGGAACCAACGTTTCCACCTGATCATATTTTGGAAGTTGAACCACTACTTTTAATTCATTTGTATATTTATCTCGAAGAAGAAACACAGCATTCTGATCACTTGAAGTAAATTTAAATTTACCTTTTTGTGCACCATCAATAGGAAATTTATTCATTACATTTTTTATGAATGGCTGAATGTTTTGTGTATCAATCGTCTTTTGCTGCTCAGCATAATTTTGTATTTCTTTTAAGCCATTAACCTGCTGAGTATTGGAGTCTTGCTGACCGGTGGGGTGAAATAAATAATTCCTGTCAGGCTTAGATTCACTTTTATAGAAAAACAAAGCCGTAATCACAACAGCTATCAAAAAACCACCAAACTGATGTTGAGACGTTTTCTTATTTCTCATATGCCCCTCGAATTTAAATGATAAAAATATTTTTTCTTATTTTTATAATCATATAGATTCTGATCTCATTCGTTAAGATCAAAATCTATGCCTTTAACTTTATTTATTTTTTATATTTTTGCCAAGAACTTCTCAATCGCCTTCTGAGCAATTTCTGCATCTTGAAAAGAACGAACACCTGAAACACCCATGGCACCAACCAAATGCCCTTCATGCAGGATTGGCTCACCACCTTCAAGCATACCAGTAAAAGAATCCATGGTTAAAAAGCCCATTTGACCGCCTTTAATCAAATCCTCAAACAACTTTGAAGGACGGCGACTAATGGCAGAACATTTTGCTTTTTCTAAACACAAATTTGCAGTCATCGGCGATGCACCATCCATACGTTTCATCGCAAGCAAATTACCAGTTTCATCTACAACAGCAATACTGACATTGAAGTTATGTTCTATTGCATATTCATGTGCCGTATTTAATAAAAACTCAGCATCAGCCAATGTTAAATAGGGTTTGGTTTTCATTCGATCATCCATTTTCAAATTTACATCTCCCCCTAACCCTGAGCCATATATGGCGCAAGGGAAAGAAGAGAACCTTAAAATTAATTAGGGTCTGTTGACATTTCAAGTATAGAATTTACCCGATAAAGGTAGCCAAATAAATACACAAGCTAATGCAACTGCACCCTCATAGCTACACTTTAGCTTATCATATCGTGTTGCTATTCCTCTGAACTGCTTTAACCTACAAAATGCATTCTCAACTAAGTGCCTGATTTTATATAAATACCAATCCATATGGTCATTATTTGACTGTGTATTTGATTTTCTTGGAATATTAGCTTTAGTTTTTTTCGCAGATATTTGTTCCCTTAATGATTCAGAGTCATATCCCTTGTCTGCACAACATACTTCCGTTTCACTCAAATCCAGTTTTTCAATCATTTTTGGAGCAATCTTGACGTCATGCGTCGTTCCATCGGAGATAATAATTTCAATTGGATTGCCATCTGCATCAACAGCTAAGTGTATTTTAGAACTATTTCCACCAATGCTTTTAGAAATATCCTGATCTTTTATTCCAGCAGAATGTTGGTGTGCCCGAACATGACTACCGTCAATAAAAACCCATTCCATATCAGCATTTGAAGAAATTAATTTAAATACTTTCATTAGCTTATCATTTTTACACCAACGATTATATTTTTTAAATATTGAGTTATACGAACCAAATTCTTTAGGCAAATCACGCCAAGGACAGCCTGTTCTTATTCTATAAAGTATGGCTTCGACAAAATTTCTCAAATTAGATTTGAAATAGATATCAAAATTTCGGAAAATAGAAAGTAACTTAGACCAGTGTTGATCATTCAGCATTGTACGAGGCATAGCGAGAGTAAAATTGGGTTTGGCGATTTAATTTTACTACCTCGCTATTTTTTTAAGCAACAAATGTCAACAGACCCTATTTAAGCGTTCCCTCCTTTTATAAAGGAGGGCTAGGGAGGATTTACAAGTTAAGCCTTCATTTCCGCAAAAGTCTCTTTCGCAGCTTGAATTGTAAATTCAATATCTTCATCACTATGCGCTGCTGAGAAGAAACCTGCTTCGAATGCAGAAGGTGCAAGGTTCACACCACGTTTTAACATACCGTGGAAGAATTGACGGAATGCTGCAACATCACATTTCAACATTGAGTCAAAACTTGTAATGTCATCTTGGTCAGTAAAGTAAATACCAAACATACCGCCTACTTGTTGCGTCTTAAATGCAACACCCGCGTCTTTCGCAGCCGCTTCTAAGCCTGCAAGAAGTTTTGAAAGTTGAGCTGTTAAGTTTTCATAGAATCCATCTTGGCGGAGGTGTTTAAACATCTCGATACCCGCACGCATTGCAAGCGGGTTGCCCGACAATGTCCCTGCTTGGTAAACACTGCCTAATGGCGCGATACATTCCATGATTTCACGTTTACCACCGAATGCACCGACAGGTAAGCCAGCACCAATGATTTTCCCTAAAGTGGTCAAATCGGGTTTAACGCCATAATGCGCTTGTGCACCGCCAAGACCCACACGGAAACCTGTCATCACTTCATCAATAATAAATACAGAACCATGCTCATCACATACATCACGAATTGCTTGTAAGAAACCATCAATTGGCTTGACCAAGTTCATGTTGCCTGCCACAGGTTCAACAATCACACCTGCAATTTCAGAACCGAATTTAGCAAAGCATTCTTTTAAAGTTTCGATATCGTTATATGGAAGTGTCAAAGTGTGTTTTGCAAAGTCAGCAGGTACACCCGCAGAAGTCGCTTCACCTTCACCTTTGGTTAATAAACCTGAACCTGCTTTTACCAATAGTGAGTCTGAGTGACCGTGGTAACAACCTTCGAATTTTACAATTTTGTCACGACCTGTATAACCACGTGCCAAACGAATTGCAGTCATGGTCGCTTCTGTACCTGAGTTGGTCATACGAACCAATTCAATTGATGGCATAATTTCGCAGATAATATCTGCCAAAGTTGTTTCATGTACGGTTGGTGCACCAAAACTTAAACCATCTAAAGCCGCTTCTTGAACCGCTTTAATAATATCTGGATGCGCATGACCTAAGATCATTGGTCCCCATGAACCCACATAGTCAACGTAACGTTTACCATCGACATCAAAAAGATAAGCACCTTGAGCTTTCTCAATAAAAACGGGCGTACCACCCACACCGTTAAAAGCACGTACAGGTGAGTTCACACCACCTGGGATATGTTTATTTGCTTGTTTGAACAATTGTTCTTGCTTAGGAGATAAGCTCATCGTTGCTCTCTACTCAAAATTTAAAAAATAAAAAGAATTATGCTGTCGCTTGAAAGAGTGCAGACCATTCATCCAAACGCTCAGGAATTAAATGCATCGGACGACCTAATATATCACTAACCACAACACAGACGTCAGCACCCGCTTCAATCACCTCTTTGGCATTTTCTACCGTTAAGCCACCCACAGCACAGACAGGCACATTAAATTTGCCTTTAGCAGCTTTAAGAATGTCTAGACCAATGCTTTTTGCTTCAGGTTTAGTTTGCGTTTCATAGATCGCACCAAAGCCAATATAGCTTGCACCATCTGCAACAGCCTGTTCAGCAAGCTCAAGTGAGTTATAACAGCTACGACCAATCAATACATTTTTAGGCAAACGTGCAACAGCTTCAGAGACAGGACTGTCATTTTGACCTAAATGCACACCAGTGCCATATTGCACTGCAAGTTCTAAGTCTTCGTTAATAACAAAATGAACTTTGTATTGCTTGCATAAGTCGCGCATATATTCAATTTCGTAGGCTTGGTCTTCTTTTGTGACTTTTTTACGGCGATATTGCAAAACTGATACACCACCGTTTGCCATTACGCCTTCGAGTTTAGCCAATAAAAGTTCGATAGGATCATCATTGGTAATGAGATATAAACCGCGCATAACCGTCTTCACACAATAAAATATGACTTATTATAGGCAAAACTAAATTTTAATCATTGTTTTAGTTGTACATTTATTTTGAATATTTCTATAAAAATTTGATTGTGCATCTTATGCGAAATTCAGTGATTGATTGAAAAATACCCAATTCTAGGGATGTAACCCTTAAGGTATATCCACTTTAATAAGCTTGATTCAGTTCAAGCAGCCCGCTTTCTGTTTCGCCCTCTTAATATCACTCTTAGGGAATACGCTGATTTTGTGGAGAAATCAGTTCCCTGAAGTGATTTTTTTAATGATTTTGAATTAAGTCAAACGCATTAACATAGGTCGTAGGTTTGAACTTAAAACATTTGCAAGCTTGGTCTATTTGTCTTTGACGATTTTTTTGGGGAAGAGTTCAAAGTACAAATAGGCTATTTTTTTTGAAAATTCTACTTTTGAAACTACATAAAAAAAGCCCAGAGAGGTCACTCCAGGCTTGGAAAACTTGTGTAATCAGCGTGTTAAAAAAGCATCATTACAAAATATACTTCATTAATAGAATATTCGCTCTATAGTTGCAAGCAAAATTTTTAGATCACACAGGTCATTTTTAAATATTCCGATGATTTAACTCGGAATTTTATCAAAGGCGCGGTCAAGTAAACTCAAATTGCCCTTTAATACATCTGCAAACATTTTCCAGTCTGAAATAAAGCTATAGACAGGTTGTTTAAAACTTGCGGGCTTGTTCTTCTCAAAAATAAAATGCCCTACCCATGCACAGGCATAGCCTGATGCCAAACCGTATAAAAAATACTTTGATTTACGTTGTACAATGGCCTTAGTAAAGAAAAATAAGCCAATACTGCTGCCCGCTACATGCAGACGGCGACTCATAATATTTCGATGTTCAGTTAGATAAAAACGGTAAAAGTCTGGGTAATGTTTAATAGGCATCCGAAGCTGTGGTTCAGGATCATAGTCATATGACGGTTGTACTTGTGCATTCATGGCATCATCTCGACGTTTTTTCTTCACCTTAGCTGATAATTTAAACAAAGAAAAGATGAATGTTGCATCATTTATGAATGATTAATCGACCATAATTCTGAGTTTACTTCATTACAATCTATTGAAAATAAAAATATTTTAATAAGCCATATAATTTAATCAGTACTCTTCTGCCTTACGTCAAGTCTTACATCACACATTTATTTCGTTACAATCTGTGGCAGATGAATCAGAACAATTGCTGCATCAGATCGCACAAAATCATCTTATTTTTATTTAAAACGCTTGATTAGCATTGTTAACTTTATATGTCAGGACATTAT
Source organism: Acinetobacter sp. NCu2D-2 (assembly GCF_001647675.1). Taxonomy (NCBI): domain Bacteria; kingdom Pseudomonadati; phylum Pseudomonadota; class Gammaproteobacteria; order Moraxellales; family Moraxellaceae; genus Acinetobacter; species Acinetobacter sp. NCu2D-2. The sequence continues at coordinate 1,034,706 of NZ_CP015594.1, read as the reverse complement.
CCATGGTTGAAGTTGAGCTCAAATTTCAAATTCCAGAAGCACGTCGTCAAGCCTTATTAAAAGCATTAGATCCAAAAAAAACAGAGAAAATACAACTTCAAGCTAAATACTTCGATACGCCTGATCGCCAATTATCACAGAGCGGTGCTGCACTGCGTCAACGTTTGGAAGGCACGCGCTGGGTACAAACCCTGAAAGCTGCAGGTAAGTCGCACATTGAGCGCTTTGAACACAACCATGATTTTGGTGAACTTGAAAGCGCGCCTGATCTTGCACTCGACATTTATCAAACAGATGCTCAAGCTACTCAAATTCTTCAACAAGCCTTAGGCGATGATTTCTCTCGCCTTCAGCTGCAATTTGAAACCGATATTCAACGTACATTGCGCGTGATTGAATACCAAAATGCAGAAATTGAAGTCAGTCTCGATATTGGTGCTGTACGTACATTAAATGCCGAGCAAGAGATTCATGAAGTAGAATTCGAACTTAAATCGGGTTCAATTCAGAGCCTACTTGCCTTTAGTGCAGAATGGGTGAAGAAATATCAGTTATGGCTTGATGTACGTAGTAAAGCTGAATTTGGAAACTTACTTTTACTCGGTCAAAAAGTGAGTCCAGCAGCGTATGGCAAAGAATTACAAATCAGCAAAAAAGACAGTGCAAGCAAGAATTTAAGCTCATTCATTGCACAACACATGCAGCATTTTTTACCGAATATTGCTGCAATTTCTGCACAAGTGGCTGAGCAAGAGCATCTTGATGAAGCTCAAACTGCGCTTGATCATTTGTACTTAAGCATTTTGCTGTTTAAAGACTGGCATAGTGGCGTATCTGATAAATGGGGTTATCAATTGGCTGCGTTTAAGCAGCAATTTGAAAACCTTAAACATTTACGTCATATGAAAGAAACTTTAGGTGCTTTCTTACAAAATCCAACGACGGCGACCAATTTAGAAAAAGACATACTTTACGCGCGGGAAAAACTCATTCAATTGGTAAAATCTACCTTGAATGTGCATCATTATCTTGAATTGCTGATTTTCAGTTTGTCAGAAGATACTGCACCTAGCCAAGATTTAAAAACTGCCGCTCAACATACCTTACAAAGCCAATATAAAGCTTTGCAAGATCAACTGAATGCTACAAGTAAGAATGATTTTGAAAATTTAGACTTACTGGCTGCACGTATTCATGAACTGAAATTTAGCTTTCCAATTTTAACAACTATTTATGATGTTAAAAACTTGCAGAAATATAGCAAGGCATTAAATGACGCATATATTGCAGCGATGGAATATCAAACCCTTGCCTCTTCCGTTGCTTATATTCAGCAAACCGAATTAGAAGCCAGTGACTGGTTTGTACTCGGTTGGCTCACTGCAAAACAGGAAGTCTATGCAGAACGTTTAGTTGAAGCGACGGAACAATTCTTAGTAAGTCGAAAACTGATTAAGTAATTGAAACATCTCAAGACTGTTTGATGTCTTAAAATCTAACGAATATCTTGTCTGATTAACTTGGAAAATGGTATATCTAGATCATCAGGCCCATTTTTCAAGTGTTCTGTTTTTGGATTCACATGATTGCGTTGTTTCCATTCCTCTACGGTTAAAGACGGAGCTAACTGACCATAATCATGCAAATACTCAGGCAATAAACCGGGCAGCACCACGCGATAATCCCGTGGAACACGTCCAACCGTATATTCGACCAAGTCAAAAAGAATGGTGGTGCAATTGCTCACCAATGTGTTGTACCAACGCGGTTGATTATTCAGTCGATTGGCTTTATTAAGATATTCCAAAAATAAAATCTGCATTTCATTCTTTTGCATCGTAATTGGGTAAATATAGACATCTTCATCACGAATATTGGTTCGGGCGTAAATCACATCATTTTCATCCCCTACAACCAATGCCAATTCATACTGCCTAAAGAAACCACCAATCGTGGAGAAACCTTCATCTTTTTCTTGCCTAACTTCCAATGAAAAAGCCAAATGCTCGCCATTTTTAAACCCAAAACTCATAAAGACATGTGCCACAGGGCCAGGGATAAAATGTGAAACAATTAAATCAACTTGATTGATATCTTCTAATGAATAGCGACGTGTTTCCCATTGGACTTGGTAATCGTCTGGCGTATGCCAAATAAAATTACGTACGTTTTGAATCTCAACTTGACCATCGACGAATTGATATTGAATGATTTTATCAACCTCTGGTTGCCATTGCCGATCATTACGCGGAACCAAGCAGAAAAACACCAGTAACGAGATCAGAAATGTCAGCCAGTAAATGAAATGCACGTAGGGTGAAATAGAACTGAATTTGTTAAATTGAAATAAGTTGACAATACTCAGTAAAAAAACAAAAGTAATCAGCAGAATTGAACTAATCATCCCCCAAGGCCGATGGATCCATATCAATAGACACATCCATAAACTACACAGACAAACTAAAACCAAATAAGCATATCGGGGAATTTTTCTCATTATCTGTTCAGCGCATTTTTAATTCTCTGTTTATTTATAAAATGCGCTGAACCTATTGCCTACCATGTATTTGTAAAATGGGGTATATCTGTTGTATCAAGCATCCATTAGCGATATTTACCAAAGACTTTCCATGTATTGTTATCCGCAAGCGGATCACTATAACTATCGCTACGTTGCTTGCGTGGTTTATCACGTGCATCCACCAATTCAAAATCTTCTTCTACACTCAGCACAATACCGTTCACATAAAAACGGGTACGTGTATATTCAGATTGTTTGTGTTGAAACACATAAGTACGTAAATCAATAAATTCGCGATGCGCCACCAATGCCGCGGTATCATCACTATCTAACCACTGCTGCATCGCCTGAATTTGTGCTGGTTCAAACTGACCACATTTGTCGATTAAACTGGCAATGCCACGAAAAGTTTTCGATTCTTTGGCTCGGGTTTTATTGATGCGAATACGGTCAACATGAAAATAGAACAGCGGCAAATTAAGATGACTCGGTAAATGCACAGCATCTACAATTTCATCTTCCATAAAGGGTTGAAATAAATCCTGTGCCCGTTCAATCAAACCCAGCCATTGACGATAATATTCATCGACCTGATCTTTGGTTCCATAATAAATCGGCAAACCTTCGACATTGGCGAGACTTGCAGGTGGCCAAATATTTTGACGCAGTAAGGCAATGTCACTTTTTAAACTTTGTACCGCAATTGCATCTTGCATGATATCAATCCCACACTTAGGCTATTTTTAGATTAAGTGAAAGGTTTAGTTTCTGCAAGGCTTTGCCTATAATTAGCGATTGAGATTTTATTGTTAGGAACAAATTCATGGTTCAAAAGATTGAAGCAACCGATGTTACCGAAGAAGAAGCGTTAAATGCGGCATTCTTTGAACGTGCTGATGAATTTATTAAACAAGCCAATGAATTTTGCCGTGTAGAAAAAGGCTCGCAAGAAAAACCTGATGAAAAACGCGGTCAAGTCAGTGCTGCAATGCTGTTTGGTACTGCCCGTTTCAATACATGGGTTGCTGCAAATAACTTTAAAGACGGCGAAGAAATGCGTAATGCTAAAGACCAAGTGATGTCTTATATCTTGCAACAATTCCAAATGATGCTTGAAGACAATTACGACGAGTATTGTGAGCAATTTGAAAACTACTTACGTTTCCGTCGTAATGAAGAATTCCATGCAAACAAGCATAATCACGACCATAACCATTAATTTTAAAAGCCCTTCGGGGCTTTTTTCATGCCTAATATTCCGATTGACAGTTGTCTAAATATTCAGCATAAATAAAGTGATTATAAAAATGAATATGATTTCAACATGCAGAATATCCCCTTTTCAATTATCGATGCGCATATCCATCAATGGGACCCTTACCATACCCCTCATGCAGCTGCATTCGCCGTTAAACTTTTAGGCAAACATCCCAAATTACTCGATCGACTTGTACGTCTGATCAAACCCAAAGCTGTGATTGAAACCATTGGATTAACCGAGCACATTACAGCGCCTTATTTACCTCAAGACTATGCCCATGACATTGGTCATTATGTGATAGATAAAGTGATTCATGTTGAAGCCAGTTGGCATGAACATAAAGGCACAGGCGTCGTCAATGAAACACGTTTTATTGAATCACTTCCTTTTCATGAAACATCAATTCAATTGGCAGCCATTGTGGCAACAGCAGATCCGCGTCAAAAGAATTTTAAAGAGATTTTGCAGATGCATCAGGAAGCCTCAGATAAGTTTCGTGGTATTCGAAAAATGGCTGCTGTTCATCCCAATAAAGCGGTGTATGCATGGGCAGATGAACCGCATTTATATAAAAATCCCAAATTCTTAAAAGGCTTTGAGCACCTTGCACATTTAAACCTGAGTTTTGATGCGTGGGTCTATTCAAATCAAATTGAGGATGTCATTTATTTGGCGCAGCAATTTCCACAGACACCGATTGTGCTCGATCATTTGGGAACACCCGTGGGGATGTTTGGAACGGTGGGAAAACGTACTGGGCGAAGTGAAAAAGAACGTCAGTATATTTTTGAAAAATGGAAATTTGATTTGGCACGTTTGGCTGAACTGCCCAATGTCTATAGTAAGGTATCAGGCTTGTTTATGCCGGTTCTCGGTCATCGTTTTCATCAACAACAACGTCTTGCAACGAAAGATCAAATCTTGTCTTTGGCCTACCCACTTATTCAACATGCATTCGACTGCTTTGGAGCCAAGCGCTTAATGTTTGCATCCAACTTCCCAATGGATTCTGTCAGCACAGATTTGGTCTCAATCATAGACGCGTTTAGCGACATTATTCATACTCTTAACCCGAATGCATTAGCACCGATCTTCCGAGAGAATGCTGCAGAATTTTATCGCTTGTAAACTGTATTTTGGCTTTTTACACCAAAAAAAATCCTCCCCGTAGGAGGATATTTTTATTCTAATTACTTTATGGCTTGTCCATATTGGTCCGCCATGACTTCAACCAGATGTTCAGGCTTAATATATCTTTGAATGACACGATCAATATCAGCTTTGCTGAGCACAGCTAGGGCTTTATCGCGTTTTTCACGATAGAGTAAATTACGATCTTTCTCTAATTGTGAACTCAACATGCCATGAATACGGCGTTCATCCTCAAGTGCAGTGACACGCTTTTTCAATATGTTGGCTTTTGCAGCCTCAACTTCCTGTTCGGTCACACCACGCTGTAGAAGCTCATTTAACACCTTGTGAACAGCTTGCGACACTTGTGCGGATTTACCCGCAGTATAGTTTGCATCAATACCCAATGCGCCGACATTTTCAGTATCACTAAAATTCATCCCTGCGCTAAAGCCATAAACCAACGCATTTTTCTCACGAAGCTCTTGGGCTAATCGAGAAGACAATTGCGATTCTCCCATAATATGACGTAACACTAGAAGTGCTGGCACATCTTCATGATCATCGCCCACTGGCATGGTTAACGCCGCAGTATAGCTACCAAATTCACGTTGTTCAGAGAGTACATGGTGCTTCTGTGCAGGATACGCGGTGTACCCAGTAGTTAAAGGCGAATAAGGTTCTTGGGTTTTCCATGCAGCAAATTGGTTTTGAATCAATTTCTGCATGGCTTTCGGTTTAAATTCACCGGTCATTGCAATACGTGTGCGCTGCGTTGCAAAGAAACGTTGATATAACTGTTTTACATCCTCACGCGTTGCTGCCTTGTACTGCTTGATTGCAAAATCAGGTTCAAAATGATAACGCAAATCCCCTGGTTCATATTTTTCAACTAAACGGCTTAAGGTTAAACCTGCGACAGTATCAGGTTCTGTATACGGTCGATCTAAACTCGCTAAAGTTTGAGATTGAATCAAATTAAACTGGGTTTGTTCAAAAATTGGATTTTTGAGTACATCTAAAATGTATTTAAAGTATTCCTCGAAATTCTCTTTTTTTGCTGAAATTCGAATCTTTAAACCATTTCCCGCAGCACTGACTTGCGCACTACCACCGACTTCGATGGTTTTATCCGAAATCTGCTGCAAACTTTGCGTATTAGACGCTCGCAGAATTAAATAACTCATTAAATCGAGTATTTCTGCCTTATTTTTTAATGTTTCAGCTGTCCCGAAATCCATATCTATACTGGCATAGACTTTATCATCGCGTGTATTGGTTGGAAATAACGCATATTTAATGCCGTTCTTTAAGCTTCCACGCTGAATCTGCTTTTCTTTTGCCACCAAATATTGTTTAGAGGCTTTGACATATTGCTGAACTTCCGCCTGATATTCAGAAACATCTTTGAGCGGCTCTTCATTTGCTACTTGTTGATCTAAAGTCAGTTTAGACTCTTCTTTTAACGCCTGGTGCGCTTTCTTTTGATCTTCCGGAGTGGGTTGAATATTACCGGTTAAACGATTTGATGATTTAAAAAATGCTTGATAAATCTGATTAGCATCTTCAACTTTTAGATTTTGCACATCCTGTAAATCTTTAAAATATTTAGACCAGTCACCGTTATAGGCAACCAAATAATCGCTTAAACGTGATCCAATCGCTGCTGCGTTATTTTTAATATTTTCCGCTTGGTTGCGGGTCATATTTTTAACACGATTAAGCTCAGTTTCATTAAAGCCCTTGGCTTGTTCAACACCATGAATTAAGGCTTCATTGATCTTTGCAGCATCGTGACTTGGTGCATAAACTGCCCCCATAAAGACCATATTAAAATCTTTATCGAGCCAACTTGTTGATTGCACAGCTGTCGCCTTGCCTTCTTCTACAATACCCTTATACAAATGCCCACTTGGCTGCAATGTAAATAGCGTTGGTGCAAGTGCAAGCGCCTGTTTTACCTTTTCATCATTCGGCGTTAAATACACATTAAATTGGGCAAAATCACTGCCTTTTTTGACCGTGAATTGACGCGGTTGAATACTTTCAGGCTTGAAACTTGGCACTTTGGCTTGAGCTGGAATTTCACGCGCTGGAATAGCGCTAAAGTCCTGATCAATCTTTTTTAAGACTTCAGCTTTATCAAATTTACCTGAAATCACCATATAGGCATTATTCGGCGCATACCACGTTTTATAGAATTGATTCAGTTCATCAATCTTGATCGATTGCAATTCTTGTAAATCACCTATCGGTAATCGACCTAAATATTGATTGCCATAAGCAGATTTAAAGATTTGATCCATTAACACTGAAAATGGCTGATCTAAACGGATTTCACGCTCACGCTTAACAATATCAATCTCTTTCGGTACATGCTTTTGCTGTAACACCAATTTATCCATACGCTCCGCTTCAAGTAAAATTACTTCACGAATGGCTTGCGTTTCTGGGCGGATAATATTGGTATATTTAGTGGCGTAGTAATCCGTGCTGGCATTGGTCGCCAATGTATATTGATCAAGACGGCGTTGAAATTCATCGCCTTGAATATTTTGTGTACCTTTAAAGGCTAAATGCTCAAGTAAATGTGCCAACCCACCTTTGTTCTGCGGATCATTAAGAGAGCCTGTTAAATACACCGTATTCATAAAGACTTTATTTTCTTTATCATTCGGTGCCAAAATGATTCTTAAGCCGTTATTTAATTTATATTCTTCAATATTTTGTTCAGCTTTAACGAAAATCGGCTGGGCGAAGAGTGATGATGAAGCACATGCGAACAATATAGATAATGATAAAGTCTTGAAACGTAATTGCATTATTTACTCTTAATTTAAACCTGTGAATATTGTTATTCGATGGCTATGGTAATGAACTGCCATTCTTGTGAATAGTGTCTTTTTATTAAAACAGTACACTGCCTATACAATGCACTGTCATCGGGTGAAGCGAACTTAAGCCAGCTACATTAAAGATAAAGCTCTGCAATCATATATAACTTGCCATAGCCTGCCACCTCAATACGACCTTCCCCTTTCAGTTCACAATGTAGAATCCCACCACGCGCTGAAGCTTGATAAGCCGTCAATGCCGTCTTATTCAACTTTTTCGCCCATAATGGTGCTAGACCTGTATGCATTGAACCTGTTACAGGATCTTCATTAATGCCTTTATGTGGCGCAAAATAACGTGCAATATAATCATAGCTCTGCTCAGCGCTGGTAATGGCCAAATCCAAATCGGCTGCAGTAATCGCTGTGCTTTTATATGACACATGCGCCAACTGTGCAATTTTTTCAAAATTCGGTTGAGCACGTTTTACATCTTCTGCGGATTTACATACCAAAATAAACGCTTGTGGATTGACATACACCGCTTCAAATGGAACATCGACCAGTTCATTTAACAATTCAGGATAGTCGTCAATTTGTACAGGTTCACGCACAGGAAAATTCATACGAATCTTGCCATCATCATCTTGAGTGACAACAAAGATTCCTAAATCTTTGACATGAAATTGAATGGTTTTTTGAGCGGTATAATCTTTAAATAAAACAAAACTACTCGCCAAAGTTGCATGACCACAAAAATCAACTTCCACTTTGGGTGTAAACCAGCGGATTTCATAGTTAGTATCATCCACCACACGCACAAATGCAGTCTCAGCAAGATTATTTTCAAAGGCAATGTTCTGCATTAAATCGTCTTCAAGCCACTCGTTGGTTACCACGACTGCAGCAGGATTACCTTTAAACAACTCTGTGGTAAAGGCATCAACTTGATACATTTTCATGCAAATATTCCTTTTGGTGTACTCATCACATCATACCTAATTTATCGATTCATCATGTTCGAGTTTTCATTTTCAAATACGAGATGGATATTTGCTATCCAACATTTTGCACTACAGAACCTTGCGTAAACTCGATAAGATATTAAAAACACTATTATGGATGAGCAATGAAGCCACATATTCGCCCAGTGCCTTTAGAAAAAGCCTATCGACTGATTACACACGGCCCTACCGTTTTAGTTTCCGCACAGGACAATCAATATACCGATGTCATGGCTGCAGCATGGGCGTGTGCACTTGAGTTTAAGCCTGCCAAAGTTACTGTCGTGTTGGATAAAAGCACCAAAACGAGAGAAATTATTGAACAATCAGGCTATTTTGCACTTCAAGTCCCTACACTCAAACAGCTTAAAATGGTGTACGCCTTAGGCAATATGAGTCTGCACGATGCACCTGAAAAACTCCGTCATGCAGGTACAAATTTATTCCAGTTTAAAGACGCTAACATTCCTGTAGTTGATGGCTGCTCTGCATGGCTATTATGCAAATTAATCCCTGAATCGCACAATCAACAGCAGCATGATTTATTTATTGGTGAAGTCATTGCAGCTTATGCTGACGAGCGTGTGTTTAAAGACGGGCATTGGAACTTTCAAGATGCAGATCTAGAATGGCGCAGTATCCATCATGTTTCAGGTGGACATTTTTATACCATTGGTGATGCTGTTTCGGTTGATGAAGCTTAATGCGCTTCATCGCGGCACATTTATTTCATCCTATGCTTGTTGTCATACAAAATCATGCTAATTTAGAAAAAAGTCTGTCGAACACATGGAAATGATGTCTTATAAAATTCACTGTATTGATGTTAAAAATCAACTGCAAAACTATATTTGGCTACTTGAGCATACGCCCTCTGGTGATGTGATTGCTGTAGATCCAACTGAAGCCAAACTTGTCCAAGACTATTGTAGTGAGCATCAACTTAAGCTTAAACAAATTTGGCTCACACATTGGCATAAGGATCATATAGGTGGTGTTCCTGAGCTTATCGCTGAATTAGATATTGCTGTACTTGGGCCACAAGCTGAGCAAGAAAAGATTCCTTTTATGAGCCACGCGTTAAATCATGAAGGTCTGTTTCAATTTCATGATTTGAATATTGAAGTGATTGCTGTTCCAGGTCATACGCTTGGGCATATTGTTTATTTCATCGATGAAATAGACACTTTATTCTGCGGTGATACTTTATTTGCGATGGGTTGCGGTCGAGTCTTCGAAGGAACTTATGAGCAGATGTATAATTCACTGAATCGACTTGCGGCATTACCACCGAGAACTCAAGTCTATTGCACACATGAATACACGCTCTCAAATGCTAAATTTGCTTTGCATGTGGAACCTGAAAATGTCGCAATTCAGGAGCGCTATGAACAAGTAGAACGTATGCGCTTGCTTGGTCAGTGCACATTACCAAGCCAGATTGAAATTGAACTGCAAACCAATCCTTTTTTACGTGCAAATGATGTCGAGGAATTTACCCGACTTCGCCAGCTTAAAGATAATTTTTAATTTATAAAATTTGGTGGTTTTTGGCATAAGCATCCAGCTCTGCTTGTGTCACAACCTTTACTTTATGCATTTCATCGACACGTACCATTAATAGCCCACCCAAAGCAGGTTGATAACGTCGCGCACTGCCAAAAGGTGTATACGCCACTTTGGATTGAACACTAAAATCTAACCAATCTTCGTGCCCCAGCATCACAGCTGTTGGCTCAAGACCTTGTTGCTTTAACTGTTCAATTTGGCTTTTTACTTGATCTTCAATATTCATTACACAATTTTAAAATGAGTCGATTTATCGCGAATTATAAAAAAGATGTGCTGCACAAAAGATTAGACTTTCAGGTGATGGTAATCTTCTTAATTACGGAAATTAAAAGTACAGCCGACACAGCAAATAACCATACTTCAAAAATGGTGAAAATAACACCGATATTATTCATAATTCATTCATAAATTTTGAAAGATAAAATATTTCGTTACCACTTAAATAATTATTTAAATTTCAATATTTTATGCAAATTAAAATATAAAATCCGCTGCTTATTTATGCAATCTATTTAAATATTAAGTTTTTCTTTGTAAGAGCCCTTTAAAAAAAATTTGAGAACCCCTATTAATATTAAAACAGTATTAATGGAGTAATCTCGTGAAAAAAGTAGTAAAAGCAAAAAACTTAATCGCTTTTCGTCTTTGGTTAGAAAAATTAGGTTATTCAGTACGTACTCTGGCTGACAACCGCGGCTTTAGCTTTAGCTTTAATAAAGAATATGGGCTAGTTACTGTTGACCTATCAGGTAATGCGCTTGCAATGCAGCTTGGCGAAGAATTCGAAGATCATTTAAAAGCTTAAATTTTGTTGTTAATTTTTTAGCATGTTGACTCTTGAAAGCCCCTCGTCAACATGCCTTTTTTATTTATGGGCTTATCAAAAATAATAATTCAAAACCTGTCAGTTTTAGATCAGCTAACTTTCCCACTCACTTTTCTTTAAATCTTTTCTACAGGCAATAAAAAAGCAAGACATAAGCCTTGCTTTCATATCGATGGTGGGGACGGAGAGACTCGAACTCTCACACCTCGCGGCGCTGGAACCTAAATCCAGTGCGTCTACCAATTTCGCCACGTCCCCATCAGGGTGCTAACATCTGTTAGTCTTTATGTTGGCAGAGGATCAAGGACTCGAACCTTGACGAACGGTTTTGGAGACCGTCATGCTACCATTACACCAATCCTCTACTCGGCCTATTTACTCAATCTCTTAAGTAAATTGGTGGGGACGGAGAGACTCGAACTCTCACACCTCGCGGCGCTGGAACCTAAATCCAGTGCGTCTACCAATTTCGCCACGTCCCCGATGGCTGTGTATATTATAGAGATCAAACCGCGTTGACAAGCCATTTTCTAAGCATACATGCTGTTTTCTGCTATAAATTAATCAGTTAAATGTATTTTTTATTTTTTTACTGAAACCTTATTTAATTTCGACTCAATCTAAATTGTACTAATAGCTCATTGAGAATGCGTGCGTCAATTGGTGACGTTAAAAGAATCAATCAATTTTCTCGAGTCTCAAAGCACTTCTTCCCAATGAGGCAATAATTCACTATGAAAATTGAGTTCGATATAACTGGTATTAAACCCTTAGTTAGATTCATGTGTTACCACGTTACAGCTTGACACTACATCCCAAAAATAAGTGCAATCAATGACAAGATTGATCTCATATTCCTGAGCTTCTTGCCAATAAATTTTTCTTGTAGATTTTGTCCCCCTGCAACATCGATAGCAAAAAGTTCCAATTCCAAATCCCATTTTTTAGTTAGATACCACCATTTTTCAGTGACTTCAACACCATCCAAATTATTTTTTAATTTCCAATTTCAAGCCCATATATCAATAAAAGAACTTTGACTTCTCCATTCATCTTTCCAAACTGAGCGTTGATTTAATGCAATGGTCATTTCATTTTTTTAGAATCTAATTGATCATCCTCTCTAGCAGCTTTCATCTCCGGCCACTTAACTAACCTTTAAATCAATACTTTGAATTTGATCAGCACACCCCTTGGTAGCATGCTCTGCTCTTATACTCCCCCCAATAATTAACATCTTGATAACTTACTCTTGCAAAATACAGATCATTTTTATCAATGAGCATGTGCTGATCACCAAATTTGCCACAGGCATATCCTCCTAGCCAACCTTTCACTTTGCTAGAACCATGCATACTGCCATAGCCGTATATAAGCAATCCAACAATAAAAACTGCCAATAGTGATACACCTACAATTGTCCATTTTCTTTCTTCTAATAATCGTTGTTCAAAGTTATTTTGAGTCATCAGTTTTTTATTTAAATGGTTTGTCTTGTTTATATAGAGAAGTGCAATGTAAAGGCAATTCGTAAAGTAATGTTTTAATTTATTTTTATCTTTATTTCACTTTTCTACAGGCAATAAAAAAGCAAGACATAAGCCTTGCTTTCATATCGATGGTGGGGACGGAGAGACTCGAACTCTCACACCTCGCGGCGCTGGAACCTAAATCCAGTGCGTCTACCAATTTCGCCACGTCCCCATCAGGGTGCTAACATCTGTTAGTCTTTATGTTGGCAGAGGATCAAGGACTCGAACCTTGACGAACGGTTTTGGAGACCGTCATGCTACCATTACACCAATCCTCTACTCGGCCTATTTACTCAATCTCTTAAGTAAATTGGTGGGGACGGAGAGACTCGAACTCTCACACCTCGCGGCGCTGGAACCTAAATCCAGTGCGTCTACCAATTTCGCCACGTCCCCGATGGCTGTGTATACTATAGAGATCATTTTCGCCTGACAAGACATTTTTAATAAAAATCGACTCAATTGATTAAATAAGAAACAAAGCTCGTTTTTTTGTATTTTTCTCATTCAATTTCAGTCATTAACCACTGCCGCATGCTTTGTAAATCCTGTATTCGCCCCTCTTTACGTTTAACTAACATGTAACGTAACAATGGTTCAAAACATTGATATTCTCTTGAGAGATGAACGTCTAAATTTTGGCAATGTAATACAGCCCAATCCTGATAGGTTTTCGCTGTAAGGCGTGTTTGCTTCAGCCATTCTAGAAAAATAATCCCTAAAGCATAGATTTCACTCGCAATGGACTTCGCTTCTCCATGGAATAATTCAGGTGCCATATAGCGTGGTGTTGCTGTCATATTTGTTTTTTTAGATGCCATTGACTGAACTTGTTCAAAATCTATTAAACATACTTTCTCTTGATGTATCACAAAATGATCAGATTTTAAGTCAGCATGTATATATCCACATGCTGACAGGTCAACTAACACTTCAACAGCCCGAATGAAGATATTTTTGATTTGAGATAAATTGAATGTCTTAGGCGATTGAGAAAAAATTGAGAGTGCATTGGGTAGAAGCAACCCTCTAATGAATTGTTCACCCTGATAAAAAAATTCTTGATTAAAAATTTGAAACGGCAAACAGATCTCGAGCTGATTACCCTCAGCATAATGATAAAAGGCTAACTCCCGATCAAAAGCCTTAACAAATGACTCATCACTCGCCTGCTCATCTCGCTGTGTTTTCAGCCAATAACTTTGTCCGTTGATATTTATTTGAAATAAACGACGTCCATAAGACAAACTTTTTGCCTTTGTCTTTAATGTCCATTTCTGTTCGAGTAAATCATTTAAATTAAAGCAAAGCTGAGTCATTGGCTTGAGCTTGTTTTTCCTTTTGGTATTTCAGTAACTCTAACCCATGTTGAATTGTTTTGCTGACTCTCGCTTGTGTTTCTAAAAGAGAAATTTTCGGCCAAGTCGCACGCTCCCCTTCTTTTTGAAGGATTTTAAATAAATGTGGTTTTGGATTTTGCAACATATAACTGTAATGCTTCAGGCTATGATTACCCACAATATTGACATCGCCATAATAACGCTGATCAATCACTCCATGCCCATGATCAAGTAGACGGCGCACGGGTGACAAGTTACCTACCCGTTCACGGGTAAAATCCATTACACCACGCGCAATGACTTTCGCTTGTCGACGTGCAATTCGTTCAGGCCAACTCAACATATCCTTTCTAAAGCGTGAAGCATCATCCATCATAAAAGGCACAATATGCGGATTCACCTGACTCGCAATGGAATAATTAATATTATATAAACGTGCCATTTTCTCTTGTGGGAAATCACTTCTGACACTACCGTCTACCCAGCGTGTCGATGCCAAATACGGTGTATATTTGCCGTCATGACGTTTACTGGTCAGTTGAATCGGTGGGAATAAAATTGGTACTGCACAAGAAGCCAACACTGCACTCCACACCAAGACGTCGGGCGATGTATACGCATTCATAATGCGTGCATCTTGTGAGCCATCATAAGGTGCAATAGCCACATTAATATGTAATCCCGATTTTTTTAGGGCTTCATCAAAAGTAATATCGCCTAGGTTTTCCACTAAAAAGTTTTTTAGATAGCGCACATCTGCCAAGCCACCACCTGTTTTCAGCACCTCATTGATTTTACGGAAGTGAAATGCCTCATTAAAGAAGTTTTCACCTTTTAATATCTGATGATAATCCCTCGGATCAGATACGCCGAGCATTGCTGTCATGATCGCACCTGCGCTCGAACCTGACATGACTTTTGGCAGTAAGTCTTGCTCCATAAGTACCTTACACACACCTGTATGAAATAAGCCAAGTGTAGAACCACCTGAGAACATTAATGCTGGCTGACCATAAGCACGCTGACAATGTTTAAAGTATTCAATTTTTTCGGAAATACTGAGACAAGTACATTCTTCTGAAGCGATGTAAGCCAGACTTTGGCTCACCTCTTCCACATAATCTTCAATGATTTTTTTCGTGCCCGTATACGTTTCAGAAAACAATAATGGATGGGAAATATTCGCAATGTCATAGCTTAACCCCTCACGTAATATATACATCAAATCACGAGTACGTTTTTGCTGACGGTAACGGGTCAATTTTCCCAAACGATGGGCAATAATTTGAGCATCAAAATAAGGTGAAGTGTTATCGAGTTTCCATTCTTGTGCACCAGATTCTTCATCTAGCTTGAGTGCAATCGCTTTCCATTCATCAAAAGTCTCAGCCTTTTCTAATTGCTGTTTAAGCTTTTTAATACGATAAGCTTGATGTGGATTAATATGCTGTGAAAAATCTTTAAATAACATCTTAGACCTATCCCTTTGTCTATGTTGCATTCTATGTTTTGTAACAAGTTTGGTTGAAATATGCAGAACATTTAAGCAAATCGCAATGGCTTTATTGGTTTTTATTTATGTCAATTCTAGCCAAGGTGATCCTAGACAAAATAATGGACAGCACGTCCCTCTAAAGATAACGTAACTTTAATCTTTGGAGATTCAAGAAATGGCTATCTTGCGCAGCAATGCTGCTCAAGTCCTGAATTTAAACAGCAAGCAATTGATTATGCACTTTCAAACTCGCACGAATCTTTAGCTGCAATCGCCCAGAAATTAGGTGTTGGTTATTCAACATTGGATAAATGGATTCGTGAAATCAATCCGGCGGGTTCAAGCAAACGCCAACTTTCACCAGAACAACAGCGGATTTTAGAATTAGAGAAAGAAGTCAAACAGCTCAGGGAAGCCAATGACATCTTAAAAAAAGCGCATGTGTACTTTCTGACAGATCATGCCAAGAAAAGTACACGGTAATTCAAGATCTGGATGTGAATGAAGTCACTGTATCTTCTGCCTGTAAATGCCTGGGTGTCAGCACTTCAGGCTATTATGCCTGGCGAAAACGCCAGGCCAATCCAGCGCAGAAATATAATGATTTAAAAGCCGTATATTGGCAGCATCATGCACGATTGGGTGCACCTTCATTAGTACATGACATGCATGATTTAGGGTACACCATGAGCGAACGAACCGTTGGAAGAATGCTAAAAAAACTTGGTCTACGGAGCAAGATTGCACGTAAATACAAGTATACGACTGATTCAAAGCATCGTTTGCCTACAGCACCAAACTTGTTAGATCGCCAATTTACAGTCATGCAGCCTAACAAGGTTTGGACAACGGATATTACCTATATCCGTACCAAGCAAGGTTGGCTGTATTTATGTGTGATGCTGGATCTATTTAGTCGTCGTATCGTGGGATGGCAAACCAGCCATCGAATAGACCGCCAATTGGTGTGTGATGCGTTTCATTATTCAATGGCTCGTCAGGGCTATCCAACAGGTGTTATGGTTCATTCGGACCAAGGCAGTCAGTACTGTAGTCGTGATTTTAGAGCACTCTTGCTGACAAATGATTGTATTCAAAGTATGTCTAGACGCGGCCTTGCGCAGTATACTGCTCATGGGATAATGCCGTGACTGAAAGCTTCTTTCATACATTGAAAGGCCATGTGGTGCATGGCAGTGTGTTTGTCACTCGAAAAGAGGCGAATGCGGTCTTGTTTGACTATATTGAGATTTATTACAATCGGGTCAGAAGGCATTCTGCAAACGGTTGGTTAAGTCCAGAAGCTTTTGAACAGAAATATATTAAAAGTTTAGAGGGATCGATTGTCCACGATACTGTCTAGGATCAAGGATTTGGCTTTAAGCCTTAAATAGACGGTGGTAATATTTGATTTATAATTTAATTCGACGACATAAGCACTCATGGCAACCATAAATCTACCCGTTCACATTTTAGAATCTTTAAATACCGTATTGCTTCAATTACAACACAGCCTCCCCGCCATCAAAAATAAACCAACGTTCGATGCATATGCTTATAAGTGGCAAGATGGTCAACTCCATGCAATTCATCAGTTGAAATCTATCCATCTTTCAGACTTAAAAGGTATTGAACGTCAGAAAGAAAAAGTCATTCAAAATACCTTACAGTTTTTAAATGGCTTACCTGCAAACGATATTTTGCTCACAGGTTCACGTGGTACAGGTAAATCGTCAATTGTCCGTGCATTACTAAATGATTATGCCGAACAAGGTTTACGTTTAATTGAGATTGAACGTGATGATCTTTCGGATTTACCTCAAATTCAAAAACTGATCGCAGATCGCCCTGAAAAGTTTATCGTCTATTGTGATGATCTTGCCTTTAATGCTGAAGATGAAAATTATCGCAGTCTTAAAAGTGTTTTAGATGGTTCACTGCAATCGGGTTCAAGTAATTTCGTGATTTACGCCACTAGTAATCGTCGTCATTTATTGCCAGAGTTCATGCATGAAAATACACCTGCAACCAAGGTAGATGTCCCTCAATACACAGAACTCCATCCACAAGAAGCGATTGAGGAAAAAATATCACTTTCAGATCGTTTTGGTTTATGGCTATCGTTTTATCCTATGGATCAAAATTTATATTTGGAAATCGTTGAGCATTATTTAAATCAAGCTCATCTTGAATTATCACCTGAAGCGCGTGCTGAAGCTTTGCGCTGGTGTCAATCACGTGGTCAACGTTCTGGTCGTGCCGCTTATCAATTCTCAAAACATTGGATTGGTGCTATCTCCTTAAAAGCACTTGAACAATCTATCCAATAGATTCCTATGCGGTGCTACACACTTTTTTTAAAGACGGTGTGTAGCATTACTCCCTCAAGAATTTATTAATTGAATCGATAATTTTAAAAAAATATCTAAACTACTACCCGAATTACACATACGAATACAACAAAATAATTATATTTTTCTCATATTAGAGAATTGATTTATTTGATTTAAGTCGCATTTTTACGTTTGTTACAAATTAATATCACATAAATAACATTGTGTATTTTCCGTAAAAGAATGGTTATTAAAATGAAAATCATAATCAAATTATAAACACGATTATTAATACAATTAATTGTTTTTATTAAATATTTATAAATATTAAAAATACCTAACATTTACGCTTACCACACGTTATTTAAGATATTTATTTCAAAATATTTCAAAAATTTGCATTACAACCTTTTTCTCATTCTACATGGAATTGAAACTTTGAAATATTCCGCTTAAATATAAATCAAACGTGGCACATGATGCGGAAAAATTATTAAGCAAGAGATACATCACATTTTAATAATCATCTCTGCAATCAGCTCGCCCAACCTTAAAACAAAATGAAAATAGATGATTCGAGGGTAATACCATGGATAAGAAGACTAAATTATTTGGAATGACAGCACTCACGCTTTTACTCGCTGCTTGTGGGGGTGGTGGCGGAAGTGGTGGAAACTCTAATGTTTATGTACCACCGAATGTACCAGATCCAATTTCACCCGAAGTTCCGAGCGATCTTGTTCCTTTTGAAGAAGAAGGAATTATTGAGAAAATTAAAGCATTACTTTCAGGGGAATCAAACAGTAGTAAATTAGCGAATGACTACAACGAAGCCCTAGCACATATGATTGGCGAGGTTTTTGCCGACTATCCTATTGGACGAACAGGTCGCGTTGTCCAAATCTATAATGTTGGGGTGAATAGTATTAAATACCCGAATCTATTATGTGCTGACATAACAACGAGTGGCAATACAAAGACACTTACTCTCAAAGAACATAAAGACAGTTGTATTATCTTAGATAAGACCCTTAAAGCAGGTTCTAAAATCATTCAAACAACCAATGGAGATACAACGACAGTTCAGTTTATCAATGTTAGATATGGCAGTAATGTTGACTTTAATCTCAAAGATCAATATTTAATTGATGGCTCATTGAAATTAACCTCTAGCAAATCATCAATGGGCAAAACTAAGAAATTTGAGACATCAAATTTAAGTTTCCAACGTGTAACACCAACAGCATCTGCACCATCCACTGCTGATGATGTCTATTCAGCTACAAGTCGTGAATATCTAAAACTTGTCAATTATGAGTATAAGCTTGAAGATGATTTTGGTAATGGCCCAAATGGAACACGAAAACTGAGTACAAAAGGAACCGTGATTGGTCAGCCTTTCGGTGCCGACTTCCGCTATACATTTGATTTTGACACAGGATTCACCCCATTTATTATGGATGAAATATCATTAGATAATTATCATCACCTACCTCGAGAAGGTAGTGTTGCCATTACCCATAAAAAAGGACTATTTAGCTCTAATTTAATTACTAAAGTGACACAAGAAAGTGATCGTTCTTTAAAAGCTGCTGTATATCTGAAGAATGAAAAGGTTGCAGATATCCTATGGTCTACGATTGTAGGTGAAAAATAATCTTAAAAAAACCCCGCTCATGCGGGGTTTTAAATTTACTAACCTTAAAATACTTATATCTAAATAAAACAGTTTTAAGCTTCAGTCGGATTACTTAATTCAGTCATCGGCCAACGTGGTGTCGTAGTAACTACTAAGCCATCATGTTGACCTGCTTTTAGACGTTGATAGCCCGCAAATGCAATCATGGCACCATTATCGGTACAAAGCGCAGGCTCTGCATAATAGACCTGCGATTTAATTTTCGCCAAATCCGCCTCTAAACGTTCACGTAAACGTTTATTCGCACTCACACCGCCAGCAATAACGAGACGTTTTAAACCTGTTTGTTTAAGCGCTTTCACCGATTTTTTAACCAAAGTATCCACAATCGCTTCTTGGAAACTTGCGGCAATATCTGCATCGCGATTTTCGTCACCCAATTTTTTCATTTGTACTGAAACTGCGGTTTTTAAACCACTAAATGAGAACGTTAAATCTTGGTGCAACATCGGACGTGGGAATGCAAATGCTTCAGGATTTCCCTGTTCTGCAAGGCGTGAAATATTTGGACCACCTGGATATGGCAAACCCATCATTTTCGCGACTTTATCAAATGCTTCACCTGCTGCATCATCAATTGACTCACCTAAAAGCTCATATTGACCAATGCCATAAGCCGCCATCAATTGTGAGTGTCCACCAGAAACTAACAATGCTACAAATGGGAACTCTGGTGGCGTTTTAGATAAAAGCGGTGCCAACATATGACCTTCCATATGATGCACACCAATCGCAGGCTTATTTAAAGCAAATGCCAAAGTACGACCAAACAATGCACCTGTCATCAGTGCGCCCATCAAACCGGGACCACGCGTATAAGCGACGGCATCAATCTCAGATTTCTTAACACCTGTTTGTTCGAGTAACTGATTAATTAAAGGAATCAGTTTACGTACGTGGTCACGTGAAGCCAATTCTGGCACTACACCACCGTACTCTGCGTGCAGTTTAATCTGACTATAAAGCACCTGTCCACGTAAACCCAACTCGCTGTCATAAAGCGCAAGCCCTGTTTCATCACATGATGTTTCTAAGCCTAAAACGATCATTAAACTGCCTATAACCTGTATCAAATGTATTGCGGCTACTATTATAGGCTTGTGGTATGAGATGTAAATGAGTAAAATACTGACCTTCACTTGTGATCAAGAGCAATTCGGCTCTGATCTTATCCATAACTTTATGAGGATTCTTCATGCCACAAGTTAAATTGAAAGAAGGCGAACCAGTAGACGTAGCTATCCGTCGTTTCAAACGTTCATGCGAAAAAGCAGGTGTTCTTGCTGACGTTCGTAAACGTGAATTCTACGAAAAACCTACTCAAGAACGTAAACGTAAAAAAGCTGCTGCTGTTAAACGCTACCAAAAGAAATTGGCGCGTGAATCAGTACGTACTACTCGCCTTTACTAAGATTAATTTGTGATTACTGCCTGGACAATATAAATGACTACTTTAAAAACCCAAATCATGGACGTTCTAAAAGCAACTATGCGTGCTAAGGAAATGGACAAGTTGACGGTAATACGTAGTTTACAGGCAGCAATTAAGCAAATCGAAGTCGATGAGCGCAAAGAACTTGACGACGCTCAAGTTCTTGCGGTCATTGAAAAACAAATTAAACAACGTAAAGAATCGATCAAAGCCTTTTCTGGTGCTGGTCGAGAAGATTTAGCTAGTAAGGAACAAGCCGAAGTTGAGGTTCTCTCTCAATTTCTACCAGAAGCTATGACTGAGGAAGAACTTGATTCCATCATTGCGCAAACGATTGCAGCGCAAGAAGCTACTAGCATGAAAGATATGGGTAAGGTGATGAATTCTCTGCGTCCGCTCATAGCCGGACGCGCCGATCCTGCACAAGTTTCTGCAAAAATTAAAGCAAAACTTGCGTAATCCCGCATCATAAAAAATCTATACTTGCGTTGAACTGCCTTAAATCTAAGTCAGTTCACACAGCATATCTAACAAATAAAAATCTCTTCTCTATCTTTTCAATCACACTAGATTTTATTCTTCTCTATCTTTTCAATCACACTAGATTTTATATTGTCGTTCTTTTTGCATTTGTTTCAATCTTGCACTTATTGTATGACTCAAAGATTGATTTGATTTACTAATACGCTGTGCATGCAATAAAGTCTTAATCGCTGTTTCTTCCTGACCCGACCAATACTCCACTTCTGCACGATAACGCAAAACATTGATCGCTTTTACAGGTGAAGCTGCATCTGCAATCGTCGCCATTTGCATAAGTCGCCAACCCGATAAATCACGCTCATTGTTCTTTAAAAAATGCTGTATAACTGCTTTGGCATCTGTAGATTGATTTGCTCGAATTAATGCTTCAGCATACTTATAATTCAACGCACGATGCTCAGGCATAACAATTGCCGCAGTACGTATAATACCTAAAGCCTCAGCAACTTGATTACGCCCCAGATAAACATCAGTTTGCAATAAAGTCAGTAAGGGATGATTTGAGCTGATTTTTTTCGCTTGATTTAAAGCACTTTGCGCAGCCTGATAATCATTTTTTTCAACATAATAAGCAGCCAAAGCCATTTGAGCAGCAAAGTTATTTTGCTGAGCTAAACCAATAAGTTGTTGTTCAGTGGTTTGACCTGACAGCACACAGCTATACCAACGAATTAATTCATACTCTTGATCGCGTAATTTAGGTTTAACTGCAGGCAATTGATTTGCACGTAACCTTGCTTCGCTCATACGCTCACTGGTCAATGGATGCGTATACCAAAAATCTGGCATAAAGCTTAAACGGCTAGTAGAGCGATGCATCACTTCAAAAAAATCTGCCATACTTTGCGGGTTATAGCCTGAAGCATACATATACTGCATACCAATACGATCCGCTTCACGCTCTTGATTTCGGCTATACGATAATTGCTTATCCAATAATGCGGCTTGAGAGCCTAACATCACCGCAGCGCCTGCATCGCCATCCGCTTGAGAAGCGACTAAGGCTCCAACTAAAATTCCCGCTAAAGCGAGTAATCCTTGCCCTTTAAATGCTTCTTGAGAGCGACTGTAATGACGTTGTGTAACGTGTGCAATTTCATGTGACATCACCCCTGCCACTTCATCAATATTTTTTGCTGAATTCAATAAACCAAGATTCAGTGCAAATAATCCACCCGGCACAGCAAAAGCATTAATTTGAGGATCATTAATGACTAATAATCCAATGGGTTGCTGCAATTGTGTTTGACTCAAAATATGTGAAAATACTGAAAAAAGTTGATCCTCTAACCATGGGTTTTGAATCACTGGCATTTTGGCTTGAACTTCTCGATAAACTTTTTCACCGATTATTTTTTCTTTTTGTTGATCGATTAAGCCCACCCCTGAACCAATTTCAGGAACATTAAACTGTGCAGAGTTTTGTTGAAAACCAATTTCTTCAGTATGTGTATTTACCATACACAAACTTAAACCACATGCCAAAAACAATCGTTTCAATGAAAAATCTCTAAATACCCACACTTCACACTTATGAATATAGCATCGAACTTTGAGCATATACGCAAGATTATGTTATTTATTATTATGCAAATTTAGGATTCACCACATAACGCGGTGTTCTACCCTCCAAAGCCTCTACCAAGTTTTGATAAGCAAGTTCCGACATTCTTTTTCGTGTCTGTGCTGTTGCAGAACCCACATGTGGCAAAGTCACTACATTATCTAAGCTGAACAGCTCAGAATCTTGTAATGGCTCTATTTGATAGACATCTAAGCCCGCTGCAAAAATTCTTTTTGCTTTAAGCGCGTCAATCAAAGCCTGTTCATCAATCACTGAACCTCGTGAAATATTTACCAGCACCACATGTGGCTGCATTTTCGCAAGCTCAAGCGCACCTATTAAATGTTTTGAATCTGCATTCAAATCTACCGCAACCACGACAAAGTCTGACTGCGCGAGTAAGGACGCAAGATCACAATATTGAGCATTTAAGGCTTCAGCCAATTCAATTTTTTCACGGCGATTGTGATACAGAATATTCATATTGAAGCCGTAATGACCACGGCGTGCAATTGCTGCACCAATATGACCCAAGCCAATGATTCCGAGTGTTTTTCCAAAAATATCCACTCCAAACTCATTGATACCTACTGTCCGCTTCCATTGACCTTGCTTGGTCCATTGATCTAAATACGGTACTTTTCGGGCCGCTGACATCAATAACGTAAAAGCTAAGTCTGCAGTCGTTTCTGTTAAAACATGTGGGGTATGTGCCAAATAAATATTTTTTTCATTTAAATAATTTAAATCATAGTTATCGTAACCGACACTGACACTTGAAATAATTTTGAGTTGTTGTGCCGTATTCAAATTAGCTTCATTCAACATGCGCCCCGCACCAATCATGCCATCCGCATTTGCAACATGTTGTAAAAGTTGTTGATTAACGTCACCCAATTTAGGATTAATATTGATGACTTCATAACGTTGTTCTAATTTACTTTGAATTTCTGAATCAATCTGACTAAATACAACAACTTTTTGCTTCATTTAAATTATTCCAAAGAAATGGCCTTTTTCTGCATGAATTGCCATAAACGTTTTTTTAAAATAGGTTGCTCTACCATCTCTTGCAGTGATGCAAGCTGAATCATTTTACTATTTGATATATGTGGTATTTGTCCAAGTGAAATAATATTTTTATCAACACTATAAGCATCTATAAAGCCTTGAATATAGACTTCTACCGCTCGACCATCTTGCATATTTTCCCAAGGAAATGGCCAATTTAACTCAGAAAATTCACTTAAAACTGCACGTTGAATATTAGCCCATAAAGTTTGCTGATCCGCTGTCATTTGTGTTGCATCAATTACGATACAACAGTGACTCATACTCAATAACTGCAAACTAAATGGCTCAAACTCTATTCTTTCTTGTAAGACTGGCTGTATGACAGTTTCGTCGATGTCTTCTAATGTATGAGTAACTTCAGCCGCAATCGATTGTGGCTGTGCTAAACTGGAAATATTTCGTGGTAATTCTAAAGCTGTACCCACATGTTGTGGCAGCATGATTTCTTGGATATTTTCAGGTGTTGCTTGATCACGCCAAAGATTATTTTGATGTGGGGCACACGGCTCTGCCTTAGGAATCCAAATATCAATTCCCAATGTTGCCAGTATGTCTCGTTGATGCCCAATCATCTTTTTTCATCACCTATTTCAGGTCGAATATTTTAACGATATTAGTGTCAAATTACCCAAGTTTTTCGTGTTTCCAAGCATTTATTTGCTACATCTTCGTTCGTATAGCATCATAAGTTTTTATTTGCATTTTTTATGATCAATTTCGTATTTCACGATCGTTCATTTCAATCCTTTCGTTAAATAATCATTAAACTGTTTTTCTTCTGCATTTGATCTAAGACTTCATCCACTTCAAAGCCCAAACGCCAATATAGTAACTCCATGACATCGAGTTCATCTTGGGTAATAATACGATCACTCCACAGACAAATCTCCGCGACACTTAAAATAATTAAACGATCTCGAAGCAATAAGCCAGCAATATCATTTAAGATTTCAGCCAAATCAATCGGCTCATCTGAAATTTCAGTATACATTTCCAGCTCTTTTTGCGTCACGATTCTTTTTAAAATACGTTCGCGAACTTCAAGCTGATTATCACTATTAATTTGCTGCACATGCAGTAATGCATCAATGAGACGGACAATTTGCGGCTTCACCTCCTCTAGGGATGTTGGGGTATGCGGTGGTAGAAGGTTGAGTTCAAACTTCACACACTCTAAAAGTAATGCATCCAACAAGCCAATTTCACCATCCTCCTGAATAATGCGTGCCATTTTCATCAGAAATTGACGAGCAACTGTTCTAGGCATACCACCAATATTTTTACAGGCTTGTCTATATATCGAAATATGCACTCGACCATCAAGATTTAGTAAAGAATCGACAATCGCGCGGCTGACTTCTGCTTCAGTTGGAATAAATTCACGGTACTGGCGAATCATGAGGATTGCGATCATCACTTCACGTGATCCTGTCGCAGTCTGTAATGCACGGTCGATTAACTCTGGACGCGGCATATTTTGACGAATTTCAGGATTTAATGGTTTTACAGCATCTTTTACTGCAAAGCTGATCGGTGATAAACGTAATAATGGTAAAGGTTGTGGTGAATTCCAAACCAAACCCGCATCAGGTGCTACTTCATCCAATGAGCGAAATAAGCTAAATAAAGGCTGATTTTTGAGCTTTTTAAGATTTTCCAGTTGCAAGTCCTGAATCAGCGCTGGATTTAACTCATAGATGCGTTGTTCTATACTTGGATGAATATTCAGCCAGTTTTGTTGACTTAAGGAGTTTGCAAAACACATATGTGAAATTGATTCCGCATATTCACTATAGAGCTGCGAACCTGAGGCATGTACATGTATCCTCAGTAGCGTTTGTACATTTGCATCGTTTTGAATTAATCGACGGGTTTTTTGATCATTTTTATAAGTACGACCAATGAGTGAGATAAACTTAATCAGCCTTGTAATCAAAACACCAAGACTGCCAATTAACCAAATAATGGCTCCCATAACGACATAGAGTGTTTCAAATTTATTTTCTCGTCGAATACCATTGCGGTAAAAACCCGATTTAGCAATTCGGCTCCCCCACTGACTAAATATCGTCAGGCTACTGTATAAAATTTTCAGACGGGTATTTTCAGCTGCTTCTCCAGATAAAATTTTATTAAATTCATGGCAAAGCAAACCATATAATTCAATTTCATCAAGATTTTGCAATGCTCCCCAAGTTAAAATAATGGCTGTATCACTTGGGCTAAATCCTGCAGTTAAGGCGTTTACCCCCACTTCGTCTGGCAGAACATATAAAGCTGGCGTTTCAATCAGGAAAGTTTCCGCAAGTTGCTCATTGATATGCAGTGCTGCACTTTCCTCAGGAATACTTTCAATAAAACTGAGCCGCCGTGCGCCCATCTGTTTAGCAAAAGAATAACCACCGGCACGAAACACATAAAATTCATTTAATACTGACATCAGCATAATGAATAAAACAACGGCAATGAGGTAAGGACTTAAAAAATGCCAAAAGATCGATTGAGTATGGTCAACATAAAAAACAATTAAGCCGACAACAGTGTTGATAATAAAGATACAAAGCAATACAGCAATACAGCAAAAACTGGCTGGCCAAAGCATATTTTTATTCTGTGTAAAAGCATATCCTACGCTTCGCACTCTATCACCCTAAGTGACATGTTTTGATGTCCTCATCATAAATGAAAAAAGCGGGAAATTCCCGCTTTTTATCATGATTTTAGCTGCTTATTCTTCACGAACACCAGTCAAATCTACAGATGCTGCATCAATGTTGACATCAATAAATTTGTCACCTTTCTTAGCGCCATCATTACGTTTTTGTTGCAATGCATCAAGATATTCTTCATTGATGCCACCCGCAACATACACACCATCAAAGACAGAGCAATCAAACTCTTGAAGTTTAGGCACTTTGCTGGTACGTACTGCATTTTTAAGATCTTCCAAATCTTGGAAAATCAAACGGTCAGCACCAATAATCTCACGAATTTCTTCAACACTACGCTCAGAGGCAATTAACTCTGATTTTGCTGGCATATCAATACCATACACGTTTGGATATTTCACCATTGGTGCTGCAGAAGCAAAGAATACTTTATTGGCACCTGAGTCACGTGCCATTTGAATAATCTCATTACACGTAGTACCACGTACAATTGAGTCATCCACAAGCAATACGTTTTTACCTTGGAACTCAAGCTCGACCGGGTTTAATTTTTGACGTACAGATTTTTCACGTAATTGTTGACCCGGCATAATGAAGGTACGGCCAATATAACGGTTTTTCATGAAACCTTCACGGAATTTAACACCCAGCATATTTGCAAGTTCAAGCGCTGATGTACGTGAAGTATCAGGAATTGGGATCACCACGTCGATATCGTGTTCATCACCCCACTCACGCAAGATTTTTTGCGCAAGTTTTTCACCCATTTTCAGACGTGCTTTGTACACCGAAATACCATCAATCGTTGCATCAGGACGAGCAAAGTACACATATTCAAAAATACATGGACGATATTCAGGATGAGCTGCACATTGCTTGCTGTAAAACTCACCTTCAGCAGAGATATACACTGCTTCGCCCGGCTCAATATCACGTTCTACTTTGAAACCGAGCGCTGTAATCGCAACAGATTCAGATGCAATAATATATTCTTTACCTGTGGCTGTTTCACGAGAGCCGTAGATTAATGGACGAATACCATTTGGATCGCGGAAGCCAAGTAAGCCTTGACCTGTGATCATTGCAACTACAGCATAACCACCTTTACACCGCTCATGCACACGGCTCACTGCTGTAAAAATATCTTCAGATGAAGGCACAAGTTTACCTTGCTTCTGCATTTCATGTGCAAATACGTTCAGTAAAACTTCTGAATCAGAATCTGTATTCATGTGACGTAAGTCAGTTTTGAACAAGTCATCATGAATTTCTTCAGCATTGGTCAAGTTACCGTTATGTGCCAACGTAATCCCATAAGGAGAGTTTACATAGAACGGCTGTGCTTCTGCACTGCTTGATGTACCTGCTGTTGGGTAACGCACATGACCAATACCGTAATTACCCTGTAATGCGCGCATATGACGAGTATGGAATACGTCACGAACCATACCCACATCTTTACGAAGGAATAGACGCCCTTCGTGGCAAGTCACTATCCCAGCCGCATCCTGTCCACGATGTTGTAACATCGTTAATGCATCAAACAACATTTGGTTAACGGGTGATTTACCAGCTATACCAACAACTCCACACATAGCAACCTCGCAGACGAGCTAGGATTAATAAAAAGGATTGTTTGTCGATTCACCTGAAGATTTTGTCTTAGTCGACGACTCAGATAAATCACCTGAAGATTTCTGTGAATCTTCAGATTTAATATGTTGTAAAGCTTCATTTGCTGCATCTTTGGAAAGCTGAGTCGCCCAAGGTGCGTACGGAATGAGTGCTTGAATAAACTTAGATTGTTTCCAATGTGGCGATGCTTCCACCCAAGGACCAATGCCTTGTATGGTGATCAGCACAATGAGTAAGCCTTTTAAACTGCCGAATACACCACCCGCCAAGCGATTTAATGGCCCTAATTTCAGGGTTTTTAAAATCTTGTTGAGGATATAAGTGACAATCCAAGTCAGTACCACAATCATCAGTACGATGAACGCAAACGCTGCAATCTTTTGAACCACTGGATCTGCACTGAGAGGTGTCATGGACGGCGCAAGTAGTGTTGAATATTTTGCTGCCACAATCAGCGCAAAAATCCATCCCACTAAGTTCGCAAAGGCTTTAACAAATCCTTGTCGCAAACCGTTAAGCCCTCCAATGAGCAAGATAATCAGTAAAAAGATATCAATGGTTGTCATAAATTAAAATGCGTTTACGCAGTCTTTCACAAGTTTCGGTCCCGTATATATGAGGCCACTATAGACTTGTACAAGACTAGCACCTGCTTGTTTTTTAGCAAGTGCATCAGCACCAGAAAGAATACCACCTACACCAATGAGTGGAATTTGACCTTTCAAGACATCAGCAAAAGCGGCGAGACACGCAGTACTTTTCTCAAAGACAGGCGCACCAGATAAACCACCAGCTTCTTCTGCATGCTCTAGACCTTCAACACCTTCACGAGAAAGTGTTGTATTGGTCACGATCAAACCATCAATTTTGAACTTTAACAATTGCTGAGCAATAAATTGAATATCTTCAGCCTCAAGATCGGGAGCAACTTTAAGCACCAAAGGTACGTAGTGTTGATTTTCTTGAGCAAGTTCAAGTTGGCGATTTTTCAGGGTTTCTAACAATTCAGTGAGTGCATCACCGCTTTGCAAGCTACGAAGATTTTTTGTGTTGGGAGAAGAGATATTAACGGTAATATAAGAAGCGTAGTTATAAACTTTTTCTAGGCAAATGAGGTAATCATCTACAGCGTTCTCCACAGGAGTTGCTGCATTTTTACCAATATTAATACCCAATACACCCTTATACTTAGCAGCTTTCACATTCTCAATGAGCTGATCCACGCCATCGTTATTAAAACCCATACGGTTAATAATTGCTTTGGCTTTTGGGAGACGGAACAGTCGAGGTTCAGGATTACCTGGCTGAGGTTTAGGAGTAATGGTACCGATTTCAATAAAACCGAAACCTTGCGCTGCAAGGGCATCAATATAGGCACCATTTTTGTCTAGCCCTGCTGCTAAACCAACTGGATTTGGAAATTCAATTCCCATACAAGTCACAGGTTTTGCAGCAACGTTTTGACGCATCATGCCCATTTTGTGGGATGATTTTAACAGTGATAATGTCAGCTCATGTGCACGCTCTGGTGCTAAAGAAAACAACAAAGGGCGGGCTAGAGAATACAACATATCTAGAAAAGTCTACTGCTTTTTAAGTCGCCATATTATAGGCACAGCTTGCCAAAAAAACCATGCTTTGCAAATCTTTATTTTTACCGTTTACTGTACAGTCGCTGCTAATTTAATCTGTCCAGCATCTTGAATTAGCTCCATTTTTTCCACACTCAACCCCATTTGAGCCAATTGTGTAAGGAAATTTGCCAAGATGGCATAATTTTCATGTGAAACATTTAACTGGATTTTGTTATCAATTTCCTGTGCACTGACCGATAAACCTTGCTGCTGTGCAACGCGTTGCACTTTTTGAGAAGCATCCAGTTGTAGGTCTTCACTCGGCTTCATTGTTGCGGCATTACTTTGCATCCAGACAATTGTGTCTTTAAGCTGATTTAGACGTTTTTGCTGGGTATCTGCTGCCTTATGCATATACCAAAGAGCAGAACCAATAGCAGCAACTAAAACAAATATACTGGTAAAAATCACCATCCAACGCTCACGTGTAGACAGTTGGTCCAAATAGTCCTGTACGCGATCAATGGTTGTATCAAGGCGCTGTTGAAATGTATCTAATGCTTTCATTGTATTTTCACCAATCCAACTGCTTCAACACCTATCGCTTGAATATTCCCAAGCTCCACTTTGAATCCTTGAGAACTCAACTGTTTCACCAATACATTAAGCGATTCTGAACTTTTTGCTTTTAACTGCATATTTAACGCCGCATCTGCATACGTAACTTGCTGTGCCACAATTTGGTTTTGCAGCAACACAGGCCCAATCCGGCTGATAAGAGAAAAGAGTTGCGTATCGGCGGTTTGACTTTGACGCAACTGCCCTTCGAACTGACTCTTAATATTCTGCTCAGTAACTGGGTAGCTTTGTCCAAACCAATATTTAAACTGATCAATGGCTTCGGCAGCGGTCACATTGGCAACTTTTTTATTTTGATACCATCTAGCAGCATCATAAGTAAATTGCACCAGTAATAAAGCTACAAATACCGCAGCACATGCTTTCCAACAACCTGAAACCGCTTGTTCAGATTTTACTTTAGGTAACACATTAAACGGATGCTGCTTGGCTTTCTTGAGTCCTGAGAAATGATATTGATTAGACTCAATTTGATCGGTTGTTACTTTTGCTTCTAGATGCTCAAAATCAGTCACATTTAAATTACTGATTAAATAACGCTGATCGGCATCTTGATAATCCAAATATAAAGTTAGATCATCAATCGCATCACCACGATATGCTGAATCTCGTGCAATCAAACGATCATTGACCTGCGCCAATATAGTTTGCCCAAGCTCCGGCTCAGGAAGCACTAAAAAGTCTGGCAATAACGCAGCAACTTTAAACGGCAATAAATTCAAACTGTGTTGCATCGTTTCGACTGTGCTATGCGCAATACCTAAGATGCTGAGTTGATCTTGACCTGAAAATTGATGCAAAATCTTCATCGCATCAATCGGTAAAATTACATATTCTTCAAGTAAGTACTTTACCCCTTCAACCCCCATTTTTTTATATTGTGGTTTGGGAATAGATAATTCTAAAATCTGTGCATGACGACTCGAAAAGAACACGACCACATCTTGCCCGTGATAATTTTGTGTATCTTGGATCAACTGCTCCTGACTTATTGCAGTATTCCAAAATTCCCCATCTGTCCATTGCCAAACCCCGTTGGCTTCAGGCATCCATAAATACAACATCGATCGTGTTCTGCCGTTTTTAATTAATTTTATACTGTTGGAATAAAGCTTTTTATTTGTGTCGATAATCCTTCAGCAATTACAGCTTGCTCAAAAATTCGTGCTTCTGCAAGAGCATAAGAATAAAAAGATTCACCTGTAAGTAAAGATGAGAGATGCGCCACAACATTCATATGACACACCACCACAATCGATTCATAAGGCAATTGTGATAACCACTCTACTGCAACCTTTGCGTCATCATCAGGCTTAATCGTATTGCAGACCACAACAGGCACATCTTTAAATTGTTGCTGAAGATGTGACGAAGTTTGCTGCGCGCGAAGTAATGGACTCACCACGAAGACTTCAGGTTTTACAGTATTCTTTAGAAACTGTGCTGTTTGCTCAGCTTGCAAATGACCGCGCTCTGTTAATGGTCTTTGATGATCACTCACTTGAAATGGATGTGATGCTTCACCATGGCGGACAAGGGTTAAATGCATAAAATATCCTTATATAAAAAGACCTAAGCAAATTATATGTTTAGGTCTATTTAAAAAATCAAACATGATGATGCGGTAATACAAACTCGACATCACTGCGATGTCCATTTTTCATCAGTGACACCGCAATACTCATGGGTGGTGCACCTTCAAAGATGACATCATATAAAGCACAGGTGATTGGCATGTATACATCAAGGGCTTCTGAACGTGCTTTAACCTGCACAATGGTATTGATCCCTTCTGCTGTTTGCCCTAACTCAGTGGTGGCTTGTTCTAAAGTTTTACCTTTACCGAGCGCATAGCCCACTTGATAATTACGACTCAAAGGACTGTTACAAGTCGCAAATAAATCACCTACACCTGAAAGTCCCAAGAAAGTCAGCGGATTAGCACCCAACTTCACTGCAAATCGACTCATTTCAGCCAAAGCACGAGTCAAGATCATACTTTTGGTGTTTTCACCGACATTGTATGCCGCTGCCATCCCCATCGCGACAGCATAAATATTCTTTAACGCCCCGCCGAGCTCAACTCCATGCACATCATCACTGGCAAAGACACGGAATAATGCACTATGTAATGCTTGCTGTACTGCATAACGCACCAGCTCCGACTCACTAGCAATAACCGTACCTGCAGGCTGGCCAGATACGATCTCTTTCGCCAAGTTCGGACCTGAAAGCACACCATATGGCACTTCAGGTAATACTTCACGAATAATGTCACTCATAAAGCTAAAGGTATCTGCTTCAATCCCTTTCGTCAGTGAAATCACCGCTTGCGCACTGATAAATGGTTTAATCTGCTGCAATACAGATCGGAAAGAATGGCTTGGAATAGCCACTAAAATAATATCGCGATCGCGTACTGCTTTTTCCAAATCTGAAACGGCAACCAAGCCGGCTTCGAGCTGAAAATCGGGCAAATAACGTTTATTGATATGCGTGGCGTTGATGTCCGCTGCAACCGCTTCATCACGAATCCAAATCATGGTGTCGCAACCATTGCGTACAGCCGTATTTGCCATAGCTGTACCAAAGCTACCGCCACCTAGCACAGTCACACGTAATGCAGTTTTTTGATCAATCGCAACAGGTTCAACCAAATCTGAAAATTTAAGTTCCGACATAGAGGTTAAATATCCTTTTTAAATCTTATTATTTGTCTAATTGTGCTTGCTGAGGTTGCCACTCACTTACAAAATCTTCAACATGAATTTCTGCACGAGGTGGAATTGCTTTTGCCGCCGTACCAATATAAATAATCCCAGACACCAAGTCGTTACTCGACAAACCCAAAGCTTGCTTCAAGAGTGCTGACTTGACCACAGCTCCACTACGCCAAATGGTAGAGAAACCCTGAACTTGCAAAGATAGAATAAAGTTTTGAACTGCCGCACCTGAGCTAAGAATCTGTTCAAAATATGGCACTTTTGGGTGATCTTGCAAAGTGGTTAAAGCCAACACCAATAGAGGTGCTCTGAAAGGATGATTTTTCACACGCTCAATTTGTGCAATTTCAGTTTCACCCAAATCGACTAAGGCTTGAGATAGCAACTCGCCAAACGCCTCACGCTGTTGATCAGGGACAATGACAAATCTCGTGGGTTTTAAACGATGATGATCTGGGGCCGTCAGCGCTGCGCTGAATGCTTTTTCGAGTTGTTCTTGATTCGGTGCTGGTGCAAGCAAATGTCCAATTGATTGACGTTGATGCATATTTTGATGAACGATGTCGATTGCAGATTCCGTCATTGCCTTCATTTTCTTTGCCTATTAACAGCTTCAAAGATTAGCATAATCTAGGCAACTTACTCTATAAGTCATCTATGTTTTCGACTGAGTTTAAAACGTTCACCATAATTGGAGGAATGAATCGGGTGTGATTACATCAATCAACTAAAAAAATCATCTTAGATGCGAAACTCATACATCATCTTCAAATTCATTGATCAATCTTGTGGTTTAATTTTTAACAGATTTTACTCACAGAGTGCTAAACATGAAAAAAATGATGACTTTAGGCGGAATCATTTCTGCCGCTGTACTTTTAACAGCTTGTGCTTCCACCCCAACCAATTCACTTGCTATTCAAAAAGAAAATAATCTATATGAAGTGACAGGCTTAGGTAAATCGCAAATTATTTCTAAAAATAATGCAATTAGCGCTGCAAGCAAAACCTGTGGCAGCAAAGCATCCCCTGTGCTAGTAGATGAAAAGACCAACTATAGCGGTGCTTTAAAAGGTGTTGTAGATGAAGAAACAGGACAACTCATTCAAGCTGCCGCTAATGTATTGGGCAACCTCGCTGGTCGTAATACAGGATTAAATCAGGATGATGATTATCAAACGGTACTCACATTCCGTTGCCAAACCAACTAATTTTGTAAATAAAAAAGCCGCTTTTGAAAGCGGCTTTTTTTATGCTTAAAACTTAGCAATAACCATCTAAACGAGTCAGCGGTAATTTTTGCCCAATCGCTTTTTCAATTTCTGGTAAATAGAAAGCATCATCTTCTGACAAGAAACTAATACTTACACCGCGTGTACCCGCACGACCGGTACGACCAATACGGTGTACATAATCATCCGATTGTTCAGGTAAAGTAAAGTTCACCACGTGCGAAACACCATCCACATGGATACCACGACCTGCAACATCTGTTGCAATCATAATGTTGTGTTTACCGTTTTTAAATTGATCGAGCATTTTCAAGCGTTTGTCTTGAGCAATTTCACCTGACAACATCACGACTTTGTAGCCATCTTTTTTCAAATGATCATAAAGCTTACGCACTTGATCACGACGATTGGCAAAGATCATGACTTTTTCAATCGGCTCATCACGCAAAATTTCTTGCAGCAATTTATATTTATCTGATTTGGCAACCATATACACACGTTGCTCAACGTCAGCATTGGTTTTCTTTTCCGGCTCGATTTCGACAGTCACAGGTTCAAATAACCATTGCTGTGCAAGATTTAACACGTCATAACTAAAGGTTGCTGAGAACATCAGTGTTTGGCGCTGCTCTTTACGTGGAGAGAAACGCACAATACGCTTAACTGATGGGATAAAGCCCATATCCAAAAGACGGTCCGCTTCATCAATGACTAAAAATTCAATTTGATCGAGCCAAACTTCTTTTTGTTCTACAAAGTCGATTAAGCGACCTGGGGTTGCCACCATAATGTCAACCGGTGCTTTATCGAGTTGTGCTTTTTGCTTATCAAAATCTACACCACCCAACAAAGTCACAACGTTTAGATCGGTAAATTTAGTCAGTTCATGAGCATCACTTTCGATTTGTAATGCTAATTCACGTGTGGGTGCCAAAATCAAAGCACGTGGCTCACCGCGGTAGCGCTGTTCTTTGATTGGGTTATTAAGTAAGTCGTTTAGGATGCTAATTAAAAAGGCAGCAGTCTTACCCGTACCTGTTTGAGCACGGCCAATCGCATCATGGCCTGCCAGAGTGAATTTTAAAACCTTCTGTTGAATAGGCGTCATTGACGAAAAGCCTAAAGCATCAATCGCTTGTTTCAATTTTGGATGTAAATTTAAGGTTTCAAAACCAGATGACATAAAGCTGTGCTCTAAATAGAAAATCTCTAAGGTTGTAACAGTATAAACAAAAAACGCCCCAATTTATATTGGAGCGTTTTATTAGATTAATCTCAACATTAGTCTAATGGCTGAACTTCTTCAGCTTGGAAACCTTTTTGGCCTTTTACAACGCTAAATTCAACACGTTGACCGTCACGAAGTGAACGGTGACCTTCACCTTGAATTGCGCGGAAATGAACAAATACGTCATCACCACCATTACGTTGGATAAAGCCGAAGCCTTTAGTATCGTTAAACCACTTAACTACGCCTTGTTCGCGAGCAGCTGTCATATGTCAATCCTCATTGAAACTAAAAAAAGGACCTTCCGGTGTTGCAAACAGCAGAGCAAACAAGTTTGAAAAATATTATTTTTAAGCTTGTAATCATTCTGTAAAACTATTAACAAAATCCCGGTTACATCCATTGTGTAATAGGGCGAAAAACAATCAATTTGTTTATCTAAAATCCTAAATACGCAACGAGCTTATCATGGGTTTATGACAATTAATAGACTTTTTTTTAAGTTTGTACTGATTGATTTAGCTGTTTTTTTCATAAATTTTAGTCATATATTTATAATCTTTTAAAAATATAAAAGCATATAAAAAAGTTTAGATTTGGCATCCTATTTGCTATGATATTTGCCTAGTTCAAAATGAGTGAATGACGCAAAACATGAGCAACAATGACCTGCAATTCAACATCATTGATGCGCTTGGAAAACCCTGCCCAACGCCACTCTTAATGTTGAAACGTGCTTTAAAGAGTCAGACTGGACAAACCTATTTACTCAAGTCATCTGACCCACATAGTCAAATTGATATTTCACGTTACTGTGAAATTCATCAAATTCACTATCAAATGAAACAAGTGTCGGATCATGAGTTTCATTACATAATTGAATCTTAAATAGTTTCAATTAAACTAGATTCCTTCATATTCGTATAAAACGTTACATTTCTATACCCAAATATTCATTTTTTGGTTAGAGTTTGGATTAAGATTAAAATTAGTATTTGGAATGATCCCGAATTCCTTAAGGAGAACACATGAGTGACAGCAGCAATCAATTGATGCCCCTGTCATTATCAGCACCTGGTGTCAATCTTGGTGCTTATATTAGCACTGTCAATCAAATTCCAATTTTAACAGCCGAACAAGAAAAAGAGTTGGCTGAGCGTTATTACTACGACCAAGATTTAGATGCAGCCAAAATGTTGGTCATGTCGCATCTGCGCTTTGTGGTGCATATTGCACGTAGTTATGCAGGTTATGGTTTACCTCAGGGCGATTTAATTCAAGAAGGCAACTTAGGCCTCATGAAAGCCGTAAAACGTTTTGACCCCAATATGGGCGTTCGTTTGGTGTCTTTCGCGGTGCACTGGATTAAAGCCGAAATTCACGAATATGTAATTCGTAACTGGCGTATTGTCAAAATTGCGACCACCAAAGCTCAACGTAAATTATTCTTTAACTTACGTAGCTTGAAAAAGTCATCTAAAAAGCTAACGCTTGAAGAAGCGCAAAAAATTGCGAATGACTTAAATGTAACACCTGAACAAGTGTTAGAAATGGAAGGTCGTTTAACTGCCTATGATGCTGCTTTTGAAGCTTCTGGCGATGACGATGATGAAGGTTCAACTCATGTTGCACCTGCGCTTTATTTGGAAGATAACCGTTACGATCCTGCTCGCCTCATTGAAAACGAAGATTACGAAGAGCAAAGTACCTCTGCATTGCATGATGCGATGGAACAATTAGATGATCGTTCACGTAATATCTTGCAACGTCGTTGGTTAGATGATGAAAAATCAACCTTGCACGAACTTGCTGCTGAATATAACGTTTCCGCGGAGCGTATTCGTCAGCTTGAAAAAAATGCAATGGAAAAAATTAAAGTGGCCATGTCCTCTAATTAAGACATTGTCCTGATCAAAAGCCTCCATATTTGGAGGCTTTTTTATGAATTAGCTATCGTGAATATATGCTATGTTTGCCATAAGTATTAAAGGATGAGCATTTTATGTGGATTGCAATTTCAGCCTTAAATTTAGCTTTTGCAGTAATGTTGGGCGCATTTGGTGCACACGGCTTAAAATCACGTGCCACGGAAGCGCAATTGGTATGGTGGCAAACAGCAACAGATTACTTTTTTTATCATGCACTTGGTTTACTACTGCTCTGCATCATCGCCAAAGTGATTCCCGAACTTCCAATCAAATGGAGTTTTATCCTGATTCAAGTCGGGATTTTCTTCTTTTGCGGTTCACTTTATGTCATGGCGCTGGGATTACCACGTGGTTTAGGCGCAATCACGCCGATTGGTGGTGCACTGATGATTGCAGGTTGGCTCATTTTGGCGTTGAATGCTTTTAAATATCTAAAATAAATAAGCCATAAATACTTCTCCCCCCCCAAATTCCCTTTTAATTTTTATAAAAAAACCGCTGTTATCAGCGGTTTTTTCTATAGGTGGTGATATTAAGGGATTAATCCTTCATCACGCATTGCAATTTGCACCGACTGACGCTCAGCCACTTTATTACGAATCGCGATAATATTTTTATATGGTGTTAAATCATGTTCAATGTGATTTGACCAATTGGTCAATACAAACAGGTATGCATCTGCTGGACCAAAGTTATCATCCACTAAGTATTCATTATCTGATTCACCAATGGTTTTATCGATATAGGTCAATAGACGATCAACTTCTGCATACGCAGCTTCTTTTGCTTCACCTTGTGGTTTTTGTGTGAAGAATACCGCATAAGCATCATGTAATTCTGAGTTTAAATAACCTAACCATTCAAGTACTTTTGCACGCCCCATACCTGATGGCGGAATTAAATCCTGTTTCGGATCATGCTGTGCAAGGAAAGGAAGAATCGCAACATTTTCAGTAAGAATCAGACCAGGGTTAATTTCTAGCGCAGGAACATAACCTTTTGGGTTAATCTCGTAGTAGTCAGCACCTTTTTCAGTTTTATGCGTTTTCAGATCAACACGCTCTAAGTCAAAATCAACATTAATTTCATTTAAAATAATATGTGCAGCCAATGAGCATGCACCAGGTGAATAATAAAGCTTCATATCTGATCCTTGGTATCTACTTCTTTAGTTTTATCTTGCTTCAAACACACTTTCAAGTGATCAAACCAGACAATTGTAAAAAAAGCCGAATGCCTATCTTCTGTGGCATTTACTCTATCAATATTGAGTATATTCAAAAGTTTTTCAAGTTAATCTTGTGTAGATTTTTAAAACGATCGGTTTAAGATACGCAGGTCAAAGTGAAGTGAAACGTATTTGTGATTCATCTGAAAAAAGAACAATGGTTCTCTAATATCCGTACTGATGTCTTAGCAGGTCTGGTCGTTGGTCTTGCCCTGATTCCTGAATCCATTGC
This sequence comes from Acinetobacter sp. NCu2D-2, assembly GCF_001647675.1. NCBI lineage: Bacteria > Pseudomonadati > Pseudomonadota > Gammaproteobacteria > Moraxellales > Moraxellaceae > Acinetobacter > Acinetobacter sp. NCu2D-2. The sequence goes on along the minus strand of NZ_CP015594.1, from coordinate 995,457 downwards.
ATTTTCTGCAATCGCAGGTGTCGACCCACAAGTTGGTTTATATGCCTCGTTTTGTATAGCAGTCAGTATTGCATTTTTTGGTGGGCGTCCTGCCATGATTTCAGCGGCTACCGGTGCAATGGCCTTACTGATGATCAGTCTAGTCAAAGACTATGGTCTGCAATACTTACTCGCAGCCACAGTACTCACCGGTATTATTCAGATTATTGCAGGCTATTTCAAAGTGGCAAAACTGATGCGCTTTGTCTCACAGGCTGTCGTTTATGGATTTTTAAATGCATTAGCAATTTTAATTTTTGCAGCACAGATTCCTGAAATGAGTAAAATGGATACCATAGGCTTTATTTCCGTGGCAATTGGCTTAGCAATTATTTATCTCTTTCCTTATATACCCAAGATCGGCAAAGCCATTCCATCACCACTCATCTGCATTGTCGTCCTCAGTGTCTTAGCCATTGCACTAGGTGCAGACATGCGAACAGTCAGTGATCTTGGGCATTTTCCTGACACATTACCGATCTTTTTAATCCCACAAATTCCAGTGAATTTGGATACTTTGATCATTATTTTGCCCTATTCACTAACATTAGCAACTGTAGGCTTACTTGAAACCATGATGACAACGACCGTTGTTGATGAAGTCACTGAATCAAGTAGTGATCGCCATCAGGAATGTCGTGGACAAGGTATGGCAAATATTGTCAGCGGTTTTATGGGCGGTATGGCAGGTTGTGCCATGATTGGTCAATCGATCATTAATGTTTCTTCTGGTGCTCGTACTCGCCTGTCCACGCTTGTTGCTGGCGTATTCCTACTATGTTTAGTGGTCTTTTTAAAAGATTGGTTGGCATATATTCCCATGGCAGCCTTGGTTGCAATTATGGTGATGGTGGCTTTTACAACATTCCAATGGGGAGCAGTCAAACAATTCGGCAAGCATCCTGCTAGTTTTAATGTGGTGATGATTGCAGTTGTTATTGTTGTTTTAGCAACACATAACTTGGCACTCGGCGTACTTGTTGGTGTCGTGATCTCTGCGTTATTCCTGATAAATAAACTCGAAAGTACGGTGCATGTTGAAAGTCAGTTAATCGAGCATACTCATCACTACCAGATTTCAGGTCAAATTTTCTTTAGCAGTGCGGATAAGTTCTATCAGTTCTTTGACTTTAATGAACAGGTTCATACGGTAGAACTTGATCTCAGCCATGCGCATATTTGGGATATTACTTCGGTGAATATGCTCAATAGTGTGGTGCAAAAATTTACCAGTCAAGGAATTAAAGTTGAAGTCAAAGGATTAAATGAAGCAAGCAGCACCTTAATTGATAAATATCAAAACTCTTAAACCTCAATGCATAAAAGAGCCTTAAGGCTCTTTTATTTTTATCTGAGAGAAGTTCACTCAGTTTTTTATACAGAATGTAGGATAAAAATTTGACTTGAACTGCTCAGGACTTAAAATACCGCATTCTGAATTTTTTAGATTTGCCAAAGTTATGTCGAACGATCAATTAGACCAGCAAGTCGTAGAGCTGGACAATTTAAGCGAGCACCGCGAAATTGTAACGTTTATGCGCCGCTCAACACCGCTGAATACCTCTCAACGTACTGCGCTTGAACAATATGGTCACTTAATTTTGGAATACCCTGCTGGTGACTTACGTCAGCACTTTGAACATCCAGAACACCCACTGACTGTAGAAATAGGTTTCGGTATGGGGCGTTCATTGGTACTCATGGCAAAAGCCAATCCTGAACGTAACTATGTAGGTATTGAAGTACACGTTCCGGGTATTGCTCAATGCGTATATGAAGCAGGTATGGCAGGTTTAACAAACCTTCGCTTACTTGATGCTGATGCAATTCAAGTCCTTCGTGAGATGCCAGATGAAAGTATTAATGCTGTACAGCTTTACTTCCCTGACCCATGGCAAAAGAAACGTCATTTCAAACGTCGTTTTGTTTCTCATGATCGTATGCCACTTGTGGAACAAAAACTTGAAATTGGCGGTACATTCCACTCCGCTACAGACTGGGAACCGTATGCTGAATGGATGCTTGACGTTTTAGATAATCGTCCACGTTTAGAAAATATGGCAGGTAAAGGCAACAGCTACCCTCGCCCAGACTGGCGTCCACAAACTAAGTTTGAACGTCGTGGTCTAGAAGAAGGTCATAAAATTAACGATTTCTTATTTAAGAAAATTAAATAAGCATAAAAAAGCGCTGATTGATTCAGCGCTTTTTTCTTAACGTAAGAAAAACTTATAAATGAGTTTTAAAATTGAACTTCCATAAGGTGGATAAATCAATTTCATCAAACTGAACTTAGGACGGCTAAAAACAGATTTGGCATGACTAAATGTTTTAAAACCTTCATGCCCATGATAATGCCCCATACCTGATGGTCCAATCCCACCAAAAGGCATATCCTCCATACCAGCCGTCATTAAAGTTTCATTCAAACAAACACCGCCACTGTGTGTAGCATGCAATATTTTTTGCTGCTCAGTTTTATTATAGCCAAAATAATACAGTGCTAAAGGTCGATCATGCGAGTTGATATAGTGAATCACCTCATCAATCTGTTCATAGGTGATAATCGGTAAAATAGGTCCAAAAATCTCATTTTGCATAATAAGCATATCGTCATTGACGTTGCTTAACACGACATGAGGCAAACGACGTCCATCAGTCTCTGATTCAATTTGATGGAAAACAGCCCCTTTATCCTTTGCATCCTCTAAATAATGCTGTAAGCGTTCAAACTGTCGATCATTGACAATACTGGTGTAATCCGGATTCTGCAGAATACTATTCGGATAAAACTGTTTAATCGTTTCAAAATATGCCGCTATAAATGCATTGATTTGACTTTGGTGAACAAAGGCATAGTCAGGGGCAACACACGTTTGACCTGCATTCATGGTTTTACCGAAAGCAAGACGGCGCGCACTCTCAACAAGATCAGCATCTTTAGCAACAATTACAGGTGACTTCCCACCAAGTTCCAACGTTACAGGCGTAAGATTATCTGCCGCTGCATGTAATACATGACGTGCAATAGAAGTCGCTCCTGTAAAGAGCAAATGATCAAATGCTAAGGCGGTAAATTGCTGTGCCAGTTGTGCATCCCCCGTTACCACACAAACTTGATCTTCTGAAAAGTTCGCCGCAATCAACTTCTGAAACAGTGCTGAAAATTCAGGGGTATATTCGCTCATTTTCAATATCACACGGTTACCCGCAGCTAAAGCCTGAGCCAATGGTCCTACGGCTAAAAATAATGGATAATTCCATGGCACAACAATCCCGACAACACCGACAGGCTGATACATCACATAGCCTGTTGCCGGTTGAAATAGAATTCCGACTTTGCGCTTACTCGGTTTCATCCATTTTTTTAAATGCTTTAAACTGTGTTTAATGCCATTGAGACTAGTCATGACTTCAAACAGTTTGCTTTCATCAATACTACGATTGGAAAAATCACGGCTGATCGCAGCAGCAATTTCATCTTGATGCTGAACCACAATTTGATACAAGGTTTTAAGCTGTCTCACACGCTGATCATAACTTGGATAAGCATCAGCCAAACATGCTTGTCTTTGTAGCCCAAATAGTTGATGAAGTTGTTCTGTCTGATTCAGATATTTAGCTTGTTCCCATGACGGCATCTTTTCTATCCCTATAGCAATATTCTTTTTAATTAAGTAATTTTTTTAAATTCACAACCAATGCCAAGTTTAAATGCATTTATCTAGATTGATGTCGTGCTAACAATTGTTGGCTCAGCAAAGCATATACCTCTGCTAAATCATCTCGCTGTGATTGACCCAACATGCTTCGATGCATCGTCAAAATATTTTGATCACCACGCATCGCTGGTCCTGTTTGCATTTGCCTTGGATCATTTTGTACTGCTTTATGTGCCGTTTCTAAAATCAACGGATATAACAAGCTAAAATCAACATCCTTTGCATCTACGATTTGTTTCGCCATATCGTAACAATAATTACTAAAATTGCAGGCAAATACAGCTGCCAAATGCAGGCTCAAACGCTGTTCAGAGCTATACATATAAGTACGTTGACTTAAACTGCCTGCTAATTCTTTTAAAAGCATTGCATCATGAGGATGATGTGCTTCAACAAATAAAGGCGTATTTTGCCAATCGATTTCACGCTCTACACTAAAGGTTTGTAATGGGTAAAATACTCCCGATCTTGTATGCGTATCGGTTAATACCTGTATATGGGTACTCCCAGAAGTATGCACAATTAATGTATCTGCAGCATAGGTATGTAGATCCTGAATCACCTGCTGAATGGCTTGATCACTGACTGCAATAATCATCAGATCAACCGTTACATCTAAATCAGCGTAATTTTGAATCGGATGAACACCAAATTGATTAGATAAACTTAATAGTTTATCTAAATTACGCCCATAGATTTGCACCAATTGATGATGCTCGGATAATACTTTTGCTAGATGAAAAGCAACACGTCCTGTGCCAATGAGACTAATACGCATAATTGATCATTTGAGTTTAATTCATTTACAGCATGCCAAGAAAAAAGATATTAAACAATCTCAGCATTTAAAGGTCGTTTAATTAAAATACTGTAGCCAATAAAAAAGCCTGTTCAACAGGCTTTTTTATTCATTTAAAACTTACTTTTTCTGAATACCTTCATCATCCACCGAACGTACAACACCTGTATCAGTATTTAATACTTCAAACTCAATACGGCGGTTTTTAAAACGACCTTCCTCAGTTTCATTATCTGCACGTGGCTGTTCTGCCCCCACGCCCACAGCTTGAAGTTGTGCAGGGTCAACACCTTGTGCGGTTAGATAATTCACAATGGCTTGTGCACGATCTTGCGACAAGGCTTTATTTTTAGCCGCATCACCAGAAGCATCGGTATGTCCAACCACTTTCAAATGTACATTTGATGCGCGTTTTAACAAGGCAGCAGCTTGATCCAAAATCGATTTATTGACATCAGGAATCTCAGAGGATGCTGTCGCAAAGTTAATAATTTGCATATTAAGTGCAGTGGCAACATCAAGTGCTTTGACATTATCGGTTTTAATTGCCGCCAATGCTTGTTCCGCTTGGTTATTTGCAGAGCTTACCATTTCGTCAACACTGCTTGCTGGTGACTGACTGACAGTTTGACTGTTGGTCGTTACAGTTAAGTTTTTAGCCAACTGACGAATTTCGCCAGCTACACGATCAGCATCAGCTGGATTTGCCGCAGTAATGTTTAGTTGATCACCCACCCAATTTAGTGACAAATTCGGAATACCCTTGACTAATTTCAAGATCGAAGGAATCGTATCTTGATCAGTAAATGATGAATGATAACTCGCACTACCATCTACGCCACAGCCAGCGGTGTGATTGAAAATCTGCTTAATTTCATTTTGCAGTGTTTGAACATAATTAGGATTATTCAGATAAATACTACAATTGGTGACTTCAGCATTTGATCCAGTTGTCAATTGCAGTGCCGCAGGTTGATCTGTAACAGTCTGAGCTGCAGGTACGACTGCTTGCTCATCTTTTTTATTGGTACAAGATTTATAAAGGAACAGTGCAATGGCTGCGAGAATCAAGAAAATAATAAATGGCAGCCAAAAACTGCCTTTCTTGTCTTCTTCTGCGTATCTATTTGCTGCTACCGCGCTCGGTTGTTGATTTAATACTTTATTTGAATACTGTGATATACCTAATGAAGCTAAGATTGGCCCAGCCCAAATAGGTAATGCACTATGGATTGAGTCAGCATGCGTTTCCAGTAAATGGCTGACTGCTGTAGCATCTGTACCGCCAGCTTGTGCTTCCAAGAAGCCAATAGTAGGTGTTAGTGACTGATCCAAAGTATGTTCAAGCTCATCAGAACGAACTGTGCTACTTAATTGGTTTAGCAATTGCTGTTTAAGCGTATTTTCCCCAACAAAGATCTCAGAAAGATGTGGGTTCAACTGATGTCTTAAACTTTCAAACCATTCAGGACGATTCTTGAATATAGTTAACAATATGGGAAGAAACTTACTTAAGGCTTGATCTTTTTCAAACAATTGCTCGGTTTCACCATTTAATACAATGGGAGACACATGATCTTTCAAAAGCTCGATGAAATTTGTACTCATCACATCACCATTTTTTTCGTTTTTTCTAATGCTTAACGAATAGTTTATCGAGCGATTCTTTAGTAAATGTAAATTATTGTATGGTTATCACATTCAAGCACAACAGTTTTGTTTAGATCACATAAATGACAAAAAAAGCCAGCCGAAGCTGACTTTTAAAATATTTCAATATATTAGGCAGGATAATACGTCTGAATCACTTTACCTTTCACAGTTTGCTGAATAAGCGGTGTATTCTTACCTTGTGAACGAATCGTATCTTTGGTTAACGTCCATTCAAGTTCAGGATCAACCAAAACCCAACCCGATTCCGCTGCCCAACGTTGTTCCATTTGCGCCACTTTCGCTGGTGCTAAGCTGACTTTTTCTACCCATTCAAGTGGTGTAAACAAGCCTTCTTCCACTAATTTCACACCAAAGGGTACATAGGTATCGAACGCTGTAAAACCCGGTAGAGTTTCCGCAAACGGTGCCATTTTCGCTGAACTGCTTAAAGGTTCATGATGCGTACAGATCGCGTCGATTACGCCAGCTTTCACGCCTTGACGTAAAAGCTCTTTGTCATTTTCTGAGCGTAGCGGCGGACGAACATGAGCCAATGAATTAAATCCATCAATCAAATGGTCAGTCAAATGCAATTGATGCATCGCAACATCACAGGTTACAGGTAAGCCTTTTTCTTTAGCAATACGAATCAGTTCAACTGAAGCACCACACGATAGCAAACCGAAATGGGCACGTACTTTTGTTGCTTCAATCATTAATAAGTATTTCGCGATTGCCACAGTCTCAGCCAGTGCAGGAATCATCGGCAAACCTTGACGTGATGCAACAAAACCTTCATGCGCACAGCCATCTTTGGCAATTTGATGCTCTTCTGCATAGAACACAACAGTCAAACCCAAACCTGCTGCATATTCTAAAGTTCGTAATACAACATCATCATCAGCGAAAGGCGCATTGGCATTTGAAACGGCACTACAACCACCCTTTTTCAAGCCTGCCATGTTAGCAGGTTGATTACCTTTCAAACCTTGTGTTTGCGCACCAATCACTTCTAAGTAAATACCACCATCTAACATGGCTTTTTCAACTAAACCATGAATCAGTGCACCATTGTCCTGAACAATTGGTTTTGAATCTGGTGGAGTAAACACATGCAAAATACCATTTTCGCGTGCTGCTGTACCTTCAGACTTTAAAGTTCCGTGCTGCTGTTGCCCTGGCTCACGTAAACGCGCACAAAGGTCAACCATTGATGGCATCAACCATTTGCCTTGACCGTCTACGGTTTCAGTCACATTTGCAGCTTCTGCAACGATTTTGCCGTTTTCAATATAAACCGTTTGAATGCGATCAGTTTGATTGATTGGATCAAGCACACGTACATTTTCAATTTTTACAATAGTCATGACTTTTTCCTCAAACCGCAATTGCTTCAATTAAACCTTGTTCTTGTAACTGACCTTGCATGGCAAGTGCCAATACTGCCATACGAACAGCGATCCCATTCGTCACTTGATGCAAAATGACAGATTGAGGACCATCAGCAATGCTTGAATCAATTTCTACACCACGGTTCATTGGGCCTGGGTGCATAACGATACAATCGGGTTTCGCCAAAGCAAGACGTTCTTTGTTAAGACCGTACATTTTGTAGAATTCAGCTTGTGATGCAAGTGCTGGCGAATCAATACGTTCATTTTGAATACGTAACGTAATAATGACATCACAGTCTTTAATACCTGATTCCATGTCGTTAAATAAACGAACTTCAGGACCGTAATCATCAAAACCATATGGCAGCAAGGTATTCGGTGCAATCACACGAATATCTTTACACCCTAAAGTTTGTAGTGCTGCGACATCTGAACGAGCCACACGTGAATGTTTAATATCACCAATAATCGCAATTGAAATATCTTCAAAGTTCTTTTTGGTTTCACGGCGAATGGTCAACATATCAAGCATAGCTTGAGTTGGATGTGCATGACGACCATCACCTGCGTTAATGATTGCTACGTGCGGACATACATCTTTGGCAATAAAGTGCGCTGCACCTGATGACGAATGACGAACCACGAAAATATCCGCAGCCATGGCTTCTAAATTCCACAAAGTATCACGTAAAGTTTCACCTTTAGAGGTACTTGAGCGGGCAATATCGATGTTTAATACATTGGCAGAAAGTCGCTTTGCGGCTGCTTCAAAGGTCGTTCGCGTACGGGTAGAATTTTCAAAGAAGAGGTTCATTACCGTCTTGCCTTCGAGCAAATTATTGGTAATGAGCTGATTTTGGTCATTAAAAAAGGACGCCGCGGTGTCCAATATTTTTGTAAGAGTTTCTTTAGAAAGACCTTCGATGGTCAAGAAGTGTTTTAAATTGCCTTCTTTATTGAGTTGAATCTGGCTCGGTGTATGCAATGCAGCCAAGTGCATGAGAGATTCCTTATACGTTAAGTCAACGTATTATACAGAGATTGTACAGCCTGAATAGTTACTAAACAGCTTAGTTGATCAAAAAGCATCACGATAATAAAAATGAAAATTTAAATTCCTATACGAATTATCAATAAGATAATTTAAACTCATTTTTTAGTATTGTGATTTTAAAAGCAAAAATAAGCGATTTTACTCAAGCCACCAATCGAATACTTTTAACGCAGTGCCCCAATATAATGATGTGAAACTTGTGCACGATAAATGTCATCATCTGTCGGTTCAATACGCTCTAAATCTTGTTCATTATCGTATTCGAGCCCATGCTTTGATTCATCCAGCTCATCAAATCCACTGATGATTTTTAATTTTTCAATCAGCTTGAGTAATTCTTCATCTTGTGTCTCGACTGCTAAATCGGCAATACGTTTTGCATATTCCATATTCTCGGTAAAATATGCAACGTCGATTACACGCCCTGTGACTCGACGTAAGCGTGCATAAATCAGTGTAGCAATTGAAAAAGCTTCATTGGTAACAAGATGATCAAGACCCATAAACATTCCTCTTAAATATTTGATGTCTGCATCAAAAATAGTTTTAGATCAGAAACTGAACTCTAGAAATCTTGAGCAAAAAACATACCAATCATTTTCTTTTTAAATTGATTAGTCGTGTAATTTGAAAATAAATTCTGTATCAACATTTAAAAACAGCGTGAGAAGCTATCATTTTCAAAAGCTTTAAATAGCAAAATACGGTAAACTGAGCGCAGTTTTTATTTATCTTTTTTTGGTCTCTCTATTTTATGAATACCTCTTCACGTTTAAGCAATTATTGGGTCACCTGTGCCGATGGTCTGGAAACCTTATTAGAAGAAGAACTCAAAGGTTTAGGTGTTCAAAATACTGAACGTTTCCCTGGTCGTATTACCTTTAAAGGTAATCTGGAAAATGCTTATCGTATTTGTATGTGGTCACGCTTGGCTTCGCGTGTCTTAATGCCGATTCATACTCATGAAATCGAATTTTCACATGATGCCCGCGATGTTGCTGAAGAGCTTTATGAAGGTGCGATCAGTTTTGATTGGTCACTTATTTTTGCACCACAAAGTACCTTTGCCATTCGTTTACACGTAGAACGTGAAATTAAGGTGAATACTCAATTTGCAACATTACGTGCGAAAGATGGTGTAGTCGATTCCTTTATGGAAGCTGTAGGTAAACGCCCAAGTATTGATACAAAATCGCCTGAAATTACCATGTATATTTTGGCAGGTAAAAAACAACATACTTACTGCCTAGACTTGTCAGGTGATTCTCTGCATAAACGTGGTTATCGCCGCTTTATGACCGAAGCACCGATTAAAGAAAACTTGGCAGCTGCCATTTTGCAAAAAGGCAATTTAAAAGACACCAATCCTGACATCGTTCTAGATCCAATGTGTGGTTCAGGCACATTCATTATTGAATCATTGATGATTCTCACCGATCGTGCACCGGGTCTTGTGCGTCGCTTTGGCTTTAATGGTTGGAGCGGTCATGACCATGAACTTTGGATGAGTATTAAAGCAGAAGCTGCTGAACGTCACCAAGCGGCAATGGCAAATCCACTCCCTCAGTTCTATGCTTTTGATGCCGACTGGGAAGCAGTCAAAGCAACCCGTCAAAATATTATTGCTGCAGGTTTTGAGTCTGTACTCGACAATATCAAAATTGAAGAACGTACTTTAAACGACTGGCCTGATTTTAAAGCTGAAGGCAAAAAAGTATTCTTCGTCACCAACCCACCTTATGGTGAACGTCTCGGTGATAAAGCGTCGAACCGTGCCTTGTATTTAGGTTTATCGAATCTTTTACAAAAGAATTTCCCAAATCAGCCAGCAGCCGTAATTGCGTCACAAGTCGAACAAGCCGATGTGCTTGCGTTTAATGATCCACAATTATTGCGCTTGATGAACGGTAAATTACCAATCTATATTCGTTTTGGTCATGTCAAACCAGCACCTGTGGTTCGTCCATTCTTAGAGTCATGGCAACCTCAGCAGTTTGAAGAAATTGAAGGCGCAATGGAATTTGCCAACCGCCTCACCAAAAACATGCAGAATTTAAAAAAATGGGCAGTGAAAGAAGAAATTCATTGCTTACGTTTATATGATGCAGACCTACCAGACTTTAATGTTGCAGTTGATTTATACGGTGAACGTTTGCACGTGCAAGAATATGCACCACCGAAAAAAATTGATCCTGAAAAAGCGAAAAAACGCTTTAACCTTGCCTTACAAGCGATTCGTGCAGTCACAGGTTTAGGTCGTGATGCGATCTTTATTAAAACCCGTGCCCGTCAGGAAGGTAAAAATCAGTACACCAAACAAAGTACGGCTTCTAAGCGTTTTATCGTGAGAGAAGGTCAAGCGAAAATCTTGGTGAACTTAACAGATTACCTCGATACCGGTTTGTTCCTCGATCACCGTCAAATGCGTTTACGTATTGCCCGTGAAGCAAAAGGCAAGCACTTCTTAAACTTGTACAGCTATACCTCTACTGCGAGCCTTCATGCCGCTTTAGGTGGTGCAGCAAGCACGACAAGTGTCGATTTATCGAATACGTATTTGAACTGGTCAAAAGAAAACTTCGTATTGAATGGTTTAACAGTTGACCATGCCGATGAACAACACCAGTTCTTCGCAAGTGACTGTTTTGAGTGGCTGAAAGAAGGTCATGAGCAATATGACTTGATCTTTATTGACCCGCCGACATTCTCAAACTCTAAAAAATTCTACGGCACCTTTGACGTTCAGCGTGACCACTTGTCTTTGATTAAACGCGCCATGAACCGTTTAACCACTGAAGGGACACTGTACTTCTCGAATAACTATCGTGGATTTGAAATGGATGCAGAAATCTTGGCATTCTTTGATGTTGAAGAAATTACCTCTGAAACCATCGGTCTAGACTTCAAACGTAATCAAAAAATCCACCGTGCATGGAAAATCCAGCATCCAAAATTAGATGTACAAGCTTAATTTCTAATGCTTAATAAAAAACCCAGCCTAGGCTGGGTTTTTTATTAATTGAACTTAATTCAATTTGAGTTTTTCAAAGACAAGCTCACCTGCATCCGCATTCACCACAATGGTATCGCCCGGAGCAAAATCCCCTGCAAGGATTTTTTGAGCTAATCCATTTTCAATGCGTTGTTGAATCGCACGTTTTAATGGACGCGCACCGTATACAGGATCAAAGCCGACATCGACCAACTGATCAAATGCACTGTCTTCGACTTGTAAACGTAAATCACGTTCTGCAAGACGGGCACGTAGACGATCCAATTGAATATCAGCAATACCGCGAATTTGCGCTTTTTCAAGTGAATGGAATACCACCAACTCATCAATACGGTTAATAAACTCTGGACGGAAATGCTCAGACACCGCACTCATCACCACTGCACGTACTTCTTCGTTGCTTGCACCTTTACCCAATTCACGTACATCTTGTGAACCCAAGTTAGAAGTCATCACAATTACGGTGTTCTTAAAGTCAACAATACGCCCTTGTGAGTCAGTTAAGCGACCATCATCCAACACCTGCAATAAGATATTGAACACATCAGGATGCGCTTTTTCCACTTCATCGAATAACACCACGCTGTATGGTTTACGACGCACAGCTTCTGTTAACACACCGCCTTCTTCATAACCGACATAGCCTGGAGGCGCACCGACCAAACGGCTTACCGAATGTTTTTCCATAAATTCAGACATATCAATACGAATCATCGCATCATCACTGTCGAACAGGAAGTTAGCCAAGGCTTTGGTCAATTCTGTTTTACCCACACCTGTTGGACCTAAGAACAGGAATGAACCACTTGGGCGATTCGGATCTGACAAGCCTGCACGTGAACGGCGTACCGCATTAGAAACAGCAACTACGGCTTCTTCTTGACCCACCACACGGTTATGCAAGAAGCTTTCCATTTGCAATAACTTGTCACGTTCACCTTGCAGCATTTTCGCTACAGGAATACCGGTTGCTGCGCTGACCACTTCAGCAATTTCATTATCGGTGACTTTGTCACGCAATAATTTCGGTGCTTCATGTTCTTCAGCAGCTTCAATTTTCTCTAACTGTTTTTGCAGTTCAGGAATTACACCATATTGCAAACGACCCGCTTCACCCAAATCACCTTCACGTTGTGCTTTTTCCAAAGCGATACGCGCTTGATCCAGTTTAATCTGAATATCTTTGTTACCAGCCACTAAGGCTTTATCGGCACGCCAAATTTCTTCCAACTCTGAGTATTCTTTCTCAACAGTTGCAATTTGCTCCTCAAGATATTTGACCTCAGATTTAGCACCTGAGTCTTCATCTTTTTTGACCGCTTCAAGTTGCATTTTGAGTTGAATTAAACGGCGTTCGAGTTTATCCAAAGCCTCAGGTTTAGAATCAAGCTCCATCTTAATGCGTGATGCCGCTTCATCAATCAGGTCAATGGCTTTGTCGGGCAATTGACGATCGGTGATATAACGATGCGACATTTTTGCAGCCGCGATAATCGCAGAGTCTAAGATTTGCACGCCATGATGCGTTGCATAACGGTCTTTTAAACCACGTAAAATCGCAATGGTATCTTCAACACTCGGCTCATCCACCAAGACTTTTTGGAAACGACGTTCAAGTGCCGCATCTTTTTCAATGAATTGACGATATTCATCAAGCGTGGTTGCACCCACGCAGCGCAGCTCACCCCGTGCAAGCGCAGGTTTTAGCATATTCCCCGCATCCATCGCACCATCACCCTTACCTGCACCGACCAAGGTATGCAACTCATCGATGAATAGAATGATTTCACCATCATGTTTGGCTAAATCGCTGAGTACCGCTTTTAAACGCTCCTCAAACTCACCTCGATATTTTGCACCTGCCAAAAGTGAACCCAAGTCTAAAGACAATACACGTTTGCCTTTTAGGCTTTCTGGCACTTCACCATTCACAATACGTTGTGCCAAGCCTTCAACAATCGCGGTTTTACCCACACCTGGCTCACCAATCAATACAGGGTTGTTTTTGGTACGACGTGACAATACTTGAATGGTGCGGCGAATTTCATCATCACGACCAATGACAGGATCGAGCTTGCCTGATAAAGCGCGCTCAGTGAGATCAATGGTGTATTTATTGAGTGAGTCACGCTGATCTTCATGATTATTGCTCATGACTTTTTCATCACCTCGAATTTGATTAATCAGTTGTTTCAGCACATCAGCTTTTACACCAACGCTGCTGAGTAATTTTTGGGTCGATCCTGTTTCCGCCAAAGCCAGTAACAGCCAGTCAACACTTACAAACTCATCACCTGCTTTTTGTGCATAGCTATCGGTCAGTGTTAACACCTTATAGGCTTCTGGATTGACATTGATATCCGCAGATGGGGTGGATAAAGTCGCGGCATCATTCAATGCTTGTTGCAGTTTCGCTTGCAACTCAGGCAAATTAGCACCTGCTTGTTGCAAAAGACTGGCATAAGAAGCCTCTTTGAGCACTGAATGAAGTAAATGAATCGGTTCAATCGCTGTGTGGTCTTTACTCATGGCAAAGACTTGAGCATCTGAGAGCGTCTGCTGTAAGCGATTTGTGAATTTTTCAAAACGCATTATTGTTATTCCTCACAACAAATTTTTAACTTGATTCATATATGGGAATGTTTTTTTAATTTTCAATATAATATTTATAATTTTTTAATATTTTTCAAAAACTTATATTAATAATTAATTTACTCTTTAGTGATAATATTGGTACAAATCATCTTAATTTCAAGTGGCATGCTGTCAAAAATGTCATATAGAAATAAAAAAAGCTCCACCTTTGGGAGCTTTTTTTTAAAAATTAAAAATTTAAGGTGCGGGATTTGGTTGCTGACGATGAATCGCTTCAATTTCTTGTAGAATTTCATCTGACAAATTGATTTCAAATGCCTGAATATTTTCTTTTAACTGATCTAGGTTAGTTGCACCAATAATCGTACTGGTGACAAAGAATTGCTGTTTAATAAAAGCTAAGGCTAACTGTGTTAAGGTCAGACCATATTTTTCCGCAAGCTGAGCATAGGCTTCAGTTGCCCATTCACTCTCAGGATTGCTATAACGCGCAAATCGTGAAAATAACGTCACTCGTCCATCGGCTGGACGTGCACCATGACGATATTTACCTGTTAAATAGCCAAAGGCCAACGGTGAATAGGCGAGTAAACCTACACCTTCGTATTTGGCAATTTCCGACATCCCAATTTCATAGGTACGGTTAAGTAAACTGTAAGGGTTTTGGACACTAACAACTTTTTCTAAACCGAGTTTTTCTGCCAGATGCAGGAACTTCAAAGTGCCCCATGGGGTCTCATTTGACAAACCAATATAACGGATACGTCCTTTTTTCACCTCATCACTCAGTGCAACCAAAGTTTCTTCAAGATTCGTCACTTCACGATCGTTATTGGCTTCAGCATTGCCATAACCTAATTTACCAAAGAAATTCACTGGACGTTGCGGCCAATGTAACTGATATAAATCGATGTAATCTGTCTGCAAACGCGCTAAAGATTGATCTAATGCCGATGCAATTTCACTTGCGATATATCGGGTTTTGCCATCACGAATTTGGCCGCCACCTTGTCCTGGGCCTGCAATTTTTGACGCCAAAAATAATTTATCACGACCACCACGAGCTGCAATCCAGTTCCCTATAATTCGCTCAGTTGAACCTTGGGTTTCAGGTTTAGGTGGAACTGGGTACATCTCTGCTGTATCCCAAAAATTTAAACCCTGATCCAAAGCATAGTCGAGTTGTTCAAATGCCTGCTCTTGTGTGTTCTGCTCACCAAAAGTCATGGTACCCAAACAAATTTCTGGCAGTAAAATTCCTGTTCCTGCTAAAGGCTTAAATTGCATTGATTTTTCCATCTTAAATCATGAGGTTTAGATCATCATAGCCTAATGGAAATCATGATCGAATTAAAATCATCTTTTTGTAGAAGCTATGACAAAATTGAGATGAAAAAAAAGCAAATCCTAAGATTTGCTTTTTTATAACGTTTAATAATGATTATTCATCATCAAAGTCGTCATCACCATCAACTTCAGCTTGTTCTAGCGAAGCATCAAAGATCAAGATTGCTTTACCATCGGTTTCAATCATGCCTTGCTCTTCAAGTGTTTTTAAGACACGACCGACCATCTCGCGTGAACAACCCACTATACGACCAATTTCTTGACGTGTAATGCGAATTTGACGGCCATTTGGAAGAATCATTGCTTCAGGTTGTGCCGACAAGTCGATTAAGCAACGCGCAATACGACCGGATACATCAATAAATGCAAGGTCAGTTACTTTACGTGTGGTATTTTTCAAACGGCGCACGAGTTGAGCAAATACTGCATAGCTCAAGTCTGGGTATTGTTTACTTAGCTCATGGAAGTTTTCATAAGTGATTTCTGCAATTTCACATACATCACGGGTACGCACTTCTGCAGTACGCTGCGGATTTGACTCAAATAACCCCATTTCCCCAAAGAAGTCACCGGCATTCAAATAAGCAACGACAATTTCACGCTCATCGTCTTCACGAAGAATAATTGATACTGACCCCTTCAGAATTAAATATAAAGATTTTGACTCTGAACCAGCATCGATGATCGTTGTACGTTTAGGATAACGATTAATATATGCACGTTTTAATAATGCTTTGACCGAATCAGGAAGTTGACCCGGAGAAAGTGCATCTGTGCTTAGTTGTGAAAAATTTGAAGTCATGCTAACAGTTCCGAATATGGATAATTTATAGATCGCACAAGACCTAAAGTGAACTTGTCACTTATGAGAGATGAAATTCCTTATCAACTCAATTTATGTTAGTGTACAGGTACTTTCTTAAATTTATAGCTTTTTTTAGGTAGTTGCAATGCAAACAAGTGTTCATTGGCTAGAGAATGTTGCTTTTGAAGCAA
The DNA here is from genome assembly GCF_001647675.1 of Acinetobacter sp. NCu2D-2. Lineage (NCBI taxonomy): Bacteria > Pseudomonadati > Pseudomonadota > Gammaproteobacteria > Moraxellales > Moraxellaceae > Acinetobacter > Acinetobacter sp. NCu2D-2. The sequence continues at coordinate 978,845 of NZ_CP015594.1, read as the reverse complement.
AAACTCAAAGCGGTCATAGTGTTATCATGGACGGTTCACCTGAATACGGCGGTGAAAACCGTGGTCCACGCCCAATGGAACTCATCCTCACAGGTCTTGGTGGCTGTGCTTCCTTTGATATTGTGACCATATTAAAAAAAGCGCGTCAAGACATTACCGACGTTCGTTGTGAATTAAAAGCAGAACGTGCAGATAGTATTCCTGCCGTTTTCACCAAAATTCATTTGCATTTTGTGGTGACAGGTAAAGCAATTAAAGAAAAACAAGTCGCAAAAGCAGTTGAACTTTCAGCTGAAAAATACTGTTCAGCAAGTAAAATGTTAATGGATGGTGGCGTTGTAATCACACATGATTTTGAAGTGATTGAAGCGGCTTAATCTACTCATTAAATAAAAAGAGAAGCTATGGCTTCTCTTTTTTATGCTTCATATGTTTAGAAACGATAATTTAAACCGAAGTAAGCTGAACGCCCTTCACCCGGTGTTGATCGTGCAATATCTTGTCCTTGATCGTTATATCCAGGTGTAACGGTTGCAGCATAATGCTTATTTGACAGATTTTTAAATTCTAGCCATGTTGTCCAGTTATGCTGCTCTGGCGTATAGCCCAAGCTTAAACCCCAAATTGTATATGCATTGGCATAATAAGAATTGGCATAATCAACAGGTACTTTAGCCGCATATTCGGCATTTACCGCTGCAAAATAACCCTGTGGTGATTTTAATTGTAGCTGCGCCTGATAATGATGTTTTGGTATCCCAGCCAACTGGTTTCGCCCAAAGACTGCATCATTTTTATAATAAAAATCACTTAAGGTATAACTTTGTTTTAGTGAAACATTCCAGTCCGCAATTTCAATTAAAGGCGTATCAAGTCCGAACTCAATACCCTGATGAACGGTCTTCGATGCATTCGATTCTGCAACAAAAGGTGGATTCTGTGCGATCTCCACACTGAGTAACTCATTTTTAAGCCGCGCATAATATAAATTGAGTTGCCATTGCCCAATTCGACTTTCACCCTCTCCACCCATTTCAATACTATGTGCTTTTTGTGCATCTAAATGTACTGGTGTACGCTGTCTGCCTGATGCTGCGCCACTTCCCGCAGGGAAATAGTGATTTGAGCCCCAGATCATGGACCATGGATGGGCTGGTTCTATGGATCGACTCAGATTTGTATATAGTCGAAGATCAGGGTTGATTTGATAATTTAGTCCAAGCCGAGGTGCAAAATGCCACTCATATTCACTGATTTTTTCACCGGTATAAGGATAATAAACTTCATTTTCCCGATGCGTATAGATTGCAGAAAAACTGGTCTGTAATGTCAGCTTTGGTGTTATCGCTAAGTCATTACCTATATTTAAAACGTTATCAGAACCTCGATAACTATATTTACGCGTTATAGTACCAGCATCATAACCATTTACTGGAAACCTTAAGGACTCCACAACGCCACTGTCAGGACGATGTGTAGTACTGCGCAAAGAAATCTTAGCTGTACTATCTCGGTCAAAGAGTTGATATGGCTGCGTATATGCGAGTGCAGCGGTCAAATCTGCGTAAGTTACATCGGTACGATAAGGACTTTCTTGCAAATCCATCGGATAGCGATGATATGCCAGACTCGCAACGAACTCGGCATCCCGATCTAACTTAAACGTTGTTTTATTCGCGAGCCACGTACTGCCGGGCTGTATCCGCTTGGCATTCCAATGTAGGTTATAACTGTTGGCGATCGTTGGGTCATGCTCGATTTGTGCCTTGGTTAAGCGACCAGGTGTTTGATGTTCTGTTTCTCGATACCTAAGGTAAAATCGAGTTTCAACATTTGGATTTATCTGATAACCCACATTTGCTGTGATTCCCTTGCTTTTACCTGCAGCATGATCCTGATAACCATCATACTGACTTGCATTGACAGAAAGATAATAATCCCAGCGATCTTTTTGTTGAGCTGTGCTGAATGCATATTTTTGATAGCCATGACTACCCAATTCAAGGCGTAAATTTGACCGATCGCTGTTTTGCCCTGTTTTGCTCAAGTAGTTGATTGCCCCACCTAGCGCCAATACATTCACGTCAAACCCATTGGCACCACGGTAAACTTCTACACCACTCAGCCACCATGGCTCCAAGAGTTCGTAAGGTGTCCCACCCGGACCTGTAAAAGGAATATCATCCAGAAGAACATATAAACCAGAGGCATGTGCACCGGGCGCTCTATTAATACCTGATCCTCGAATCGAAACTTTAACTCCTTCATTACCCGCAGATTTCGCATAGATCCCTGGCTGTAACTTAAAGACATCTTCTGTGGTGGCAAGTCTTTGCTCGTTAAGTTCGTCACCTGATATAAAGTTCGTTGCACCTGCAACCTGTTGTAATTTTTCTTTTGATTTAGATTGAACATGATCCTGAGCAACGGTAACCACCATCGTTTCAAGCTGATGATTATGTGGAGTGTCGCGATTCAACTGATCTTCAGCATAAATCAAACTGCTATAGACTGCTGCAAGTGCGACACCTAATCTTTTTGGTTTAAATTGAATCCTGTTTATTTGCAACATTCAGCCTATATCCCTACTTAAATTTTTACGACTTGGCACAAGGCAACGATAAAAAGTCGCGCAACATTAGCAAGCTGTATGGAATTAGTGAATAGCAAAAAATTATAAATTTGATATGGTTCAAATCATTTTATTCGTGAATATTTTTATTAAAAAAAAGAAACCGATGCCTATGCATCGGTTTCTTTTATGATTCAGTTAACTGAATGCAGCGATTACGCTTGGATTGATTCAATAATTTGATTCAATGTCGCGCTAGGACGCATTACAGCATTTACTTTTGCAGGATCTACTGCATAGTAACCACCGATATCTACAGATTGACCTTGAACTGTGTTCAATTCTTCTACGATTTTCGCTTCGTTTGCGGCAAGTTCAGCAGCAATCGGTGCAAATTTCGCTTTCAATTCTGCATCTTCGTCTTGCGCAGCAAGCTCTTCAGCCCAGAATTTAGCTAGGTAGAAGTGGCTACCACGGTTGTCTAACTCACCTGTACGACGTGATGGTGATTTGTCGTTATCCAACAACTTACCAGTCGCAGCATCAAGTGTTTTCGCAAGAAGTTTTGCTTTAGGGTTGTTTTCTTTAATGCCCATTTCTTCAAGTGAAACAGCCAATGCCAAGAACTCACCTAGAGAATCCCAACGTAAGTGGTTTTCTTCTACAAGTTGTTGTACGTGTTTAGGCGCAGAACCACCCGCACCAGTTTCGTACATGCCGCCACCTGCCATTAACGGCACGATAGACAACATTTTCGCAGAAGTACCAAGCTCCATAATTGGGAACAAGTCTGTGAGGTAGTCACGTAAGATGTTACCAGTTACAGAAATGGTATCTAGACCACGAGCAACACGTTCAAGTGTGTAACGCATCGCACGTACTTGAGACATGATTTGGATATCTAAGCCGTCAGTGTCATGATCTTTCAAGTATTTTTCAACTTTCTTGATCAATTCATTTTCGTGTGGACGGTATGGGTCTAACCAGAAGATTGCTGGCATACCAGAGTTACGTGCACGAGTTACTGCAAGTTTCACCCAGTCACGGATCGGTGCGTCTTTCACCTGACACATACGCCAGATATCGCCTTCTTCCACGTCTTGTGACATCAACACTTCACCTGTTTCTAGGTCAGTGATGTTCGCAACACCTGCTTCAGGGATTTCGAAAGTTTTGTCGTGAGAACCGTATTCTTCCGCTTTTTGAGCCATCAAACCAACGTTTGGAACAGTACCCATGGTACGTGGGTCGAAGTTACCATTCCATTTACAGAAGTTGATCATTTCTTGGTAAATACGTGCGAATGTAGATTCAGGCATAACTGCTTTACAGTCGTACGGTTTACCGTCAGCACCCCACATTTTACCGCCAGTACGGATCATTGCAGGCATTGAAGCATCTACAATTACGTCGTTTGGAGAATGGAAGTTCGTAATACCTTTTGCTGAGTCAACCATCGCAAGTGCTGGACGGTGTTCTTGGCAAGCGTGTAAATCTTCGATGATTTCTTCACGTAAAGAAGTCGGTAAAGTTTCGATTTTTTCGTAAAGACCAGCCATACCGTTGTTCACGTTAATGCCGAGCTCGTCGAATAATTTACCGTGTTTTTCGAACGCTTCTTTGTAGTAAATTTTCACACAGTGACCGAATACGATCGGGTGTGATACTTTCATCATTGTTGCTTTAACGTGTAAAGAGAACAAGATGTCCGCTTCTTTACAATCTTCTAATTCTTTTTCATAGAAGTCGCAAAGCGCTTTTTTGCTCATGAACATTGAGTCGATGATTTCGCCGTCTTGAAGCGCAACTTTTGGCTTAAGAACGATGGTTTCACCAGACTTAGTGATCAATTCCATTTTCACATTACGTGCACGGTCTAAAGTCATAGACTTTTCGCCATGGTAGAAGTCACCTTCTTGCATGTGCGATACGTGAGTTTGTGACCATGGTTTCCATTCACCCATAGAATGTGGGTGTTTTTTCGCATAGTTTTTAACAGCTGTCGGTGCACGACGGTCAGAGTTACCTTCACGAAGTACAGGGTTTACAGCTGAACCTAAACATTTGCTATAACGCGCTTTAATCGCTTTTTCTTCTTCGGAAGTTGGATTTTCTGGGTAATCAGGAAGCGCATAGCCTTTAGATTGAAGCTCTTTAATGCACGCAGTTAACTGTGCAACAGAAGCACTAATATTAGGGAGTTTAATAATATTAGTGTCTGGGTCTTGAGTAAGACGACCAAGTTCAGCCAGATTGTCAGATACTTTTTGCTCTTCTGTTAGGCAGTCAGAAAATTCTGCGAGTACACGTACAGCCACAGAGATATCGCTTTTAACGATTTTTACGCCAGCAGGCTTAGTAAAGGTCTCAATGATCGGCAATAGCGAATAAGTCGCCAACAATGGCGCCTCGTCGGTCAGTGTGTAAATGATTGTTGACTTTCCACCAGCCATATATAGCCCCTTGCATTGGATAGAGTTTCTGACAATCAGGCTTTTGACCTAATGTCAGCGAACCGGTTACTTAAATAAACTCAAAAGTATTGGTGCCTATCGCACCTCAGATACCAGAATATTGATTTACATCCAAATATCTGAAAATTCGTTAAGATCAGTGTTGTTCACTAACGCGGGGTATTCTACGTGAAAATTAACCTTTTTTCGAATCAGGCTCCCCTGCCAAGCCTTCTAAACTGCAAAATTAGGAGAAAAATCAAATAAATCATAAAGCACACAATATCTATTAATAAAATTATAAATATCATATACTTAAATAAATTTATTTAATTTTTACGAGCCTGTATATAAAACAACATTAGTTGATAAATACAGTATCAATTCCTAGCTACATGTTGGGTATCATGAAAATAAATTATCATTGGCTGTTTTTTCATAACACGATGCAAAAAAAGACAATGAATTTAACCAATCAGTCTTAGATATTTTTGGAGTCATTTCCAATTCCCGATACCCCATGCATCGTTATTTTAAATCGTATGCAAGCATTTTAGAGTTGTTATTGTGCAGTTATTTTTTAAGCAAAGTTACACAGTCTTTGCTAACCAAGTCCTTTTAGGTGATTCTAGCCAATAATAAAATCAGGATAACAAATAAAACTTAAAAGAATCGACATAAAAAAACCTCCACATTGTCGGGAGGTTTTTTGAATCTTGGTAGGTATATCCAGACTCGAACTGGAGACCTCTACGATGTCAACGTAGCGCTCTAACCAACTGAGCTATACACCTAGAATGCTTCGCATATTATAAATATCCTAAGCTAAAGACAAGTATTTTCAGTTATTTTTTAAAACGTGCGTGCAATATTTAAACAATTTCTTCAATTGTATGACATCCTTTTTTGACATGGGCTGGGCAGAATATTGTAGACGAGCATAAAGCTGACTCAGTTTATTAAACGCATCAGCATGCTTAATGTCTACGGATTCAGCCAGACGTGTAAACCAATGTTGTATCGTTTCTGAATGCTGTCTTTTCAATCCCTGATCTAATTTTTTATTGAATTGATGGAGCAAACGCTCTGCCACAGATATTTTGTTTCGTTGCTGCAGTAAATAAATGCCGATATAAACTGCTATGAAAAATGCGATACCGAGCACCATCATTAAAATCGCGCGGTAGGATGAACTCACACCTAGCTTTTCAAACCATCTTTGCTGAGATTCTGCTGTATAGCCGACAACCTTACTTTGCCATTGATAACTCGCATAATCACTCCAAATCCGCATTTTTCTTAACAATTGATACCGATGAGCTGACCATGCCGCTTGATTACCCAGAACTCGGTTATCCTGCTCTAAAAGATTTTGCATACCCTCATCAATGCGTTGTGCAGAAATTACTGACGTTGGATCAAAGCGTTTCCAAGTACCATCTATTAAAACTTCTGTCCATGCATGCGCATCAAGTTGTCGCACTTCCCAAGTTTTACCATCAGGTGATAATTGACCACCTTGATAACCCGTTACCACACGTGCAGGTATGCCAACATAGCGCATCAGCATGACAAAGCTGGATGCATAATGCTCACAAAAACCTTCGCGGCTATTAAATAAGAAATCATCAATACGATGTGTCCCTAATAGCCCTGGATTTAAGGTATACACAAAGCCATTATCTCTATACCACTGTAAAACGTTTTGGATATACCGCTCGGGCTGACGATCACTTTCCTGATATAGACGTATCGCAAGGCGCTGAGCATTTGGATCATACTGTTGCAGATACTTAGTATTAATTTGATAAACAAATGGTGGAATGCTCACGTTCGATGTGACTCTTTCACCTAGCCAGCGCAGTGGAATAGGTTCAATTCTTTGTGTCAATCGGCGTGGTTCTATTCCCCAATCTTGGCGATTATAAAAACGGCGTTCTAAGGGAACAGATTTATCTAATCCCATTACCCAACTCACACTTGGATCCGCAGCAATATATTGATAATCCCACTGCAGGGCTGCACCCGTCACCTGTGCAAGCTGTGGCTGCTGATTGGCAAAGCTACTGGTCCAACGCTGACCATCATATTGATCTAGCACCAATGCTCGCCAATAAAGATTGGAACGGTTTGGTAATTGGGAAACATCGCCTACAATTCGAAAAGCAAGTGCCGATGATTGTGAGAGCGATGCGATATCCCCAGGTGACATCGTGTCACTGATGCCTGTGACTGCTTTATTCTCTGGAATCGGAATATGCCAAAGCGGTGGTAATCTAGGGAAAAATATAAATAATAAGATAAAGAAAGGCACTGCTAAGCTAATTAAACGTGCCACATGCTTCAAATCATGCGAAAGTACTTTTCTAAATGATGCGTTGCTCTGCTGATGCAGATCAAACTCGTTGGTCTGAATACGATACAACCCCAGCATATTAATCAATAAACTGATCAATACGCCCATTGCCATCCAAATGCTTTGACTTAACAAGAATGAACTCGCAGCAACAAACATGGAAAAGTTAAACAGAATAATAGAGTCACGTTTGTTTTTACTCTCTAAGGCTTTAGCAAATAAAAAACTGGTTAATACAGAGACTCCTGCATCAACACCAATAAAACTTTTATAATTGAGATAAATAACGCCTAATGCGCTAAGCGTAAGCGAAAATGTAATAACTTTATTTACCGCGCGCTGCTTTCTCTGCGTATAGATTAGGGTAACTAATTGAATCACCAAAACCACAGTCAAAGGCACAGCCAAAAAGGTGGCTTGTAGCAGCAAAATCACAGCGAGACTTAAAAATATTGGCGTTTGAATTACTTTATTCATCTTCAAGCCTGCGCAAGCAATAATTTGGCTTTGTTGAGCTGCTGTTCACCGCAAGCATAATCCAATTCAGCTTTTGGTAAAATCAGCTTATATTCAATATTTTGCTGTTCACAACGCTCAATCACCCCCATCATCTGTTGTAAAATCAGCTCATGCGATTGACTCGGCATATACGCATAGTCGATCTCCACACGATGATCATCCTGATGCTGTTCGAACACCTTAATATATAAGCCCTGCCCACGCGCCACTTGTTTCCAAGACACTGCTTGCAATGAATCTCCTAACTGATAATTTCGCAGTTCTCGATATTCGTCCATATCTGCATGAAAATGATCGCTCGCTTGATGATGTTCTATATCATTCATTTCCGCTTTAGGGGCAATCCAAGCTTGAGCATGATGAAATAGATACGTCCATGCACGGACGAGTCCAAATGGATAAACACTATAAATTTTCAAATTAGGATACTTAAAAAGTCCACGCTCCTTCGCCAATATTTTGATATCACAACGCTGAACTAAGGCATTTAAATAAATTTTCTCAAGCTGATCTTCGTATTCGATATAGAGAAATCTTGGCTGAATATTTTTTTGTTTAAAATAAAGCTGTAAATGTAGGGACTGCCCGACTTGCCCCAATTCATCAGCAACGAGTTCTATCTCTAAGCCATGCAATTGCTTAAAGGTTAAATAGAAGCTCATGCACAGCACTGCACTAATCAGAAAACAAAATCCTAAAATCAAATTATTGGCGTAATTCACGCCAGCAATAAAGGTAATCAGGATTAAAAAAATAAATAGATAACCCTGCTGATAAATAAAAATCAGTACATCTTTTTGTTTTAAGGTTTTAGTATCCTGAAATCTGAAACGCTTCTTTAACCATCCTTGCCAAATGTTCCGCAAATGCCTTCTCCTTAATTCACGGCAACTTGCTTCATCAGTTGTAATGTTTCAGCGTCATTCAATCCAATACGATGTGATGTGACTGCACTAAACACAGCTTGAATATCATCAGGCGTTACAAAGGCACGATTTTGGATAATAGCATGGGCTTGCGCAGCACGCTTTAGCGCTAACAATCCACGCGTAGAAAGTCCTTGCCGTTTTTTTCGTGTTTCTGCAGCAAGGTCTAATAAATAGTCCTGCATCACCTCACTGACATAGATGTCATGCACTATTGCTTGCAGCTGTAAAATATCTTGTTCGTGGAACACATGATTAAGTGTCGCAATGAGCGCTGATCGAGATTCCTGTTGTAGCAGTATTTTCTCTGCTTGCCGCGATGGATACCCCAAAGATAAACGCATTAAAAAACGGTCTAACTGTGACTCTGGTAAGGCATAAGTACCACTTTGAAATAATGGATTTTGAGTTGCGATTACCCAAAATGGCTTAGGTAACTCATATCGGGTGCCATCAACAGTCACATTGCCCTCTTCCATGGCTTCGAGTAATGCACTTTGTGTTTTAGGGCTGCAACGGTTAATTTCATCTGCCAATAAAATTTGGGTAAAGATTGGACCTTGCTTAAACTCAAATTGATGCTCTTTCTGATTAAACATATTGATGCCTATTACATCACTTGCAAGCATGTCATTGGTAAATTGAATGCGTTGAAATTTTAAATCAGCAAGATGTGCCAAACTACTCGCCAATGTGGTCTTACCTAAGCCCGGAAGGTCTTCAAATAGAACATGACCACCAGCGATTAAACAACACAATGCCAACGTCGTTTGCTGTTCTTTGTCTAAAACAATCGCATTAATCTCTTGGAGGAAATGTTGAATTTGAGGTGCAAAAGCATTCACTTTTTGATGAAGAATTTCATTTTGCTGTAGTAACTTGTCATCTTCTTTTTGTTTCATGCCCCAAATCACAATATTCCCCTATAAAATTCTTATATTGTTTAAAATATTATATTTTCTGATCTTGCACTAGAAAGGTACTCTAAATTTAAATCTCCATGATTATACTGATTGAATGTAACCCCATATTTTTTGGTTAAAGTAAATAGTGACATAATACTTGGAACCAAAGTTGCTAATTGGATTTCATCCGTTAGTAAAGCTGAACTCAATGTCGGTGCATTAAGTGCTAATGCATAGTGTGCATCCCCTTTCAAATCTAGATTTACCTCAAAATCACTTTTTTTATACACTTTAAATCTTTCAAAAATAGTTCTATCCAACTCTTGAATAGCGTTCTCGAATCTAATTAATTCAGATCTTCTAATTGCATCTATTTCCTCATAATGAATTTTTTTTAAAAGTTTATCCATTGTTTCATGTAAAGCTTCTAATTCTGAAGAACGCTTCACTTTAAAACTTAAAAGATCATCTAACGAAAATTTTGCATTTACAGATGGAATTGGCAAAGCCTTTGTTATCTTTAATCTTACTGACTCTTTTTGAGTTGTATGTTCAGGTAAATAAATTGGATCCCCTGACATATGGTGTATCATCCAATCTAAACTATCATCTTTCATTTTATTTTTTGCGACTTCGCCGAAAGTAAAATGAGTGTGTTGTGCCACGTCTACAGTACCCACAATAGGTAAACTTGGCCGTTCCAACATTCCTGTAGCAAATAATTCCTTTTCTAAAGGCAATCCACAATAGAATGCATTTGAGGTTGGGATAGAGATCCTATCCCAATACATAACATAATAATAAATATCTTCTAAGTTATAAGTTCGTTCAAGATGCAATGAACTACCAGATATGGACATTATTCCTGCTGGGGCTACGATTCCTCGTTGAAGTTTTCTTTTTTTAAACTGAATAATATTTGACATCTTTTTTAAATTTAAGATTAATATTTAAATGTTATCTCTATCATCCACATAAGATAAATTCAATCTAAAAATAAAAAACGCCCCGAAAGGCGTTCTTTAAAAATCAAATCACTAGCAAGGACATTTCTTCATCTCTCCACCTGCTGATGGATAACGAGCATCCACACAGTGGCGATAAAACGTCTTCGCATCCATGGCTTGCAAATCAGGATGATGCTTTTTCATATGTTCCAAATAGGTTTGATAATCTGGAACACCCACCATTAAACGGAAACTTTGTTGCAGACGTTGCCACAATGTTGCAATCCGTGACCAATTCTTCGGATTCAGAATTAAATCTTTTTGCGACATCACGGTCATTTTGATGATTTTATAAACCACCGCTTTACCACTTTTTGCAAATTTAAGATTCATCATCTTCTCCTTAGTGATGTGCTTGAGCTTTAATCTCAGCAGGATCACGATAGATTGCTTCGCCTTCATTCACTGATGGTTGTGGGTTTGCCAATGCACGACGAACCACTTTCACCGATGCAATTAACATCACAATCGCAACAATCATAAAGAATGCACAAAGTGCAGCATTAATCTGATTTGATAATGCAACCGTATGCATTTCTGCCATGGTTTTAGCAGGCGCTAAAATTTCATTATTAGCAATGGCATTATTGAAACGCTCAGATTGTGCCAAGAAACCAATTTTCGGGTTTTCATGGAAAATCTTTTGCCAGCCCGCAGTCATTGAAGTAATGAATAAGAAAATAGTTGGAACAATAGTCACCCAAACATATTTTTCTTTTTTCATTTTAAACAGAATCACGGTACCTAAAATCAGTGCCATTGCTGCCAAAATTTGGTTACCAATACCAAATAACGGCCACAAGCTGTTAATACCACCAAGTGGATCGACCACACCTTGGTAAACGAAGAAGCCCCAACCGGCAACAGCAACTGCTGTACCAATTAAGTTACCTACAAATGAAGACGATTTTTTCACTGCTGGAATTACGATACCAACAGTATCTTGCACCATGAAACGGCAAGCACGTGTACCTGCATCCACAGCAGTTAAAATGAATAATGCTTCAAAAAGAATGGCGAAGTGGTACCAGAATGACATCATGGCACGGCTATTGAAAATCTCAGAGATAATATGTGCCATACCAATTGCAAATGTCGGTGCACCCCCTGTACGAGACAGGATTGAACTTTCACCCACTTCTTTTGCAACTAAAGTCAGTGTTTCAGGTGTAATGACAAAACCTAGATTACGAACGGCTTCGGCAGCTGATTCAGCTGTTGTGCCAAGTAACGCTGCTGGAGAGTTAATGGCAAAGTATAGACCTGGCTCAAGTACCGCAGCACAGATTAAAGCCATGATCGCAACGAAAGACTCCATCAACATACCACCGTAACCGATCATACGAATGTCTTTTTCGTTATTGACCAACTTAGGCGTTGTTCCTGAAGATACCAAAGCATGGAAACCTGAAATCGCACCACAGGCAATGGTAATAAATAGGAATGGGAACATTGAACCTGCAAAGACAGGACCTGTACCATCAACGAATTTAGTTAATGCTGGTAATTGCATTTCTGGCATTGCAAATACAATACCAAGCGCAAGACCGGCAATCACTCCAATTTTTAAGAATGTAGATAGATAATCACGCGGTGCAAGAAGCAACCAAACTGGTAGAACAGATGCAATAAATCCGTAAATGATTAATGCCCAAGTCAGCTCTGTACCTGTCAAGGTAAAGAATGGTCCCCAATACGGGTGCTGTGCAATATTTTCACCGTAGATAATGCCAAGCATCATCAACACGAAACCAATGATCGACACTTCTGCTATTTTACCCGGACGGATAAAACGCATGTAGACACCCATGAAGATCGCAATTGGAATAGTCGCTGCAATACTAAACACACCCCAAGGACTATTTGTTAGCGCTTTCACAACCACCAGTGCAAGTACAGCAAGGATGATGATCATCACGCCTAATGCACCTAGCATCACGATCACACCAGCAAATGAACCTAGCTCTTGCTTCGCCATTTCACCAAGTGAACGACCTTCTCGACGGGTTGATATAAACAGGACTAAAAAGTCTTGTACGGCACCGGCAAGAACAACACCCACAAGAAGCCAAATCGTACCTGGCAAATAACCCATTTGCGCTGCTAGGATTGGACCAACAAGTGGACCTGCGCCTGCAATCGCTGCAAAGTGATGTCCAAACAGTACACTTTTATTGGTCGGTACATAATCCAGACCATCGGTTAAGCGATGTGCAGGTGTAAGACGGCGTTCGTTTAATTCAAAAACTTTTTCTGCGATAAATAAACTGTAGAAGCGATAAGCAATACTGTAAATACAGGCTGCTGCAAGCACTAACCAGATTGCATTGACACTTTCTCCACGACTCAGTGCCAAGATTCCAAATGAAACGGCGCCGACAATCGCGACAAGCAGCCAAATCATTTTTGAAGTCATCGTTGACTTCCGCTGTATTGTTTCCATTTCAATCCCTCATATCTATTGCATTTCAATCAGCATTTGTTTTTTATTCGAGGTACTGCTGTTTTCCCTTGCGACTTTACCCTTGTTCTCGTTATTTTCCTCTAAGACTTTGGCATAAAAAAAGGGATGATTTGTATCATCCCTTTCCATAATAGTTTATTTTTAAACCATTATGCACGTTCTAGGTAGTCACCAGTACGAGTATCTACACGAACGCTTTCTTCTTGCTGTACGAATAAAGGAACACGTACAACTGCGCCAGTTTCAAGTTTAGCTGGTTTACCGCCACCGCCAGAAGTATCACCACGAACACCTGGATCAGTTTCAACGATTTTTAATACAACGAAGTTTGGTGCGCTAACGCTTAGTGGAACACCGTTCCAAAGCATAATTGTGCAAAGTTCGTTAGAGTCGTCTTTTAACCATTTCGCAGCATCGCCCATTGCAGTTTTGTCTGCAGCGATTTGTTCGAATGATTCAGGATCCATGAAGTTCCACATTTCACCATCGTTATACAAGTAGTTCATTTCTACTTCTACGATGTCAGCAGCTTCTAAAGAATCACCTGATTTGAACGTTTTTTCTAAAACTTTACCAGTTTTTAGGTTACGTAATTTAACACGGTTGAACGCTTGGCCTTTACCTGGTTTAACGTATTCGTTTTCCATGATTGAACATGGGTTACCATCAAGCATAACCTTAAGGCCAGACTTGAATTCGTTCGTTGAATAATAGGCCATGATTGGCTCACTCCAAACTTACTAACTTTAATCTATACATGCGATGGGCTGTCGGGTCGTCATTCATTAGTCGAAATGATGCCAACATTATATTGCCGCATGCACATTCATTTGATGAGGCGTATTCTAAATGAGCAATACACTATGCCGCAATGAAAAATTCTTCTTTAACAGCAGCAAGCTGACTAACTAACGTTCATACATCTAAAATTTTAGGGTGAAAATAAGCCTGATATTGTGATTTTTTGTTTTTAGTTGGCTGAATCAAAAATAATATTCTGAACTCTTTACGTCGCCTACAGCTAAAATACAGCTTACGCGACATATCTGTTAAAATAATAAGACTCAGCAATGATTTGCATTATCCTTCATATTAAAGATTTGGCATGACACAGTATTTATTTCAAGAGCAAAATTGGCAATCTCAACTTAGCGATTTAGTCACCGACCCTAAAGAATTACTTTCACTATTAGCGCTCTCTGAAAATGACCTACTGTCTGGGGCTATTTTAGCCATTGAACAATTTAAATTACGCGTGCCTCGTGCATTCGTCGGAAAAATGCAAATCGGCAATGCTTTAGACCCTTTATTGCTCCAAGTGCTTCCTCACCACTTAGAACTAGAAGATCATCCTGGGTTTGTCACCGACCCATTGGGAGAAGAACAAGCCAATCAGCAGCCTGGTGTTTTACATAAATACAAATCCCGCTTCCTTTTGACTTTAACTGGTGCATGTGCGGTACATTGTCGATATTGCTTCCGTCGCCACTTTCCCTATCAGGAAAACCTGCCTAAATCGGATGATTGGCTCAATATCAAAGAATACATTGAATCTCAGCCTGATATTAATGAAGTGATTTTAAGTGGCGGCGATCCACTAACTTTATCAAACCGAAAACTCAAAGTTTGGTTAGAGCGTTTAGAAACTTTACCGCAGCTAAAATACTTACGAATCCATTCACGCGTGCCTATCGTGATTCCAAATCGAATCGACGAAGAGCTTATCAGCATGTTAAAAAACAGTAGGCTACGTATTATTCTAGTGGTACACTCAAATCACGCATCAGAACTTGATGATTTTACTTGTTCTAAACTGTCGCAGTTATCTGAACACAAAATCACGGTGTTAAACCAAGCTGTATTATTGGCTGGGGTAAATGATTCTGCTGAGGTTTTAACCAATTTAAGCTATCGTTTATTTGATGCGGGTGTGATGCCATATTATTTACATGTACTTGATAAAGTGAAAGGTGCACATCATTTTGATCTCGATCCTGATCGAATCAATGAAATTTATACAGAGCTTTTAGCGAATCTACCGGGGTATTTGGTTCCTAAATTAGTTCGGGAAATTGCGGGCGAAAAAAATAAGACACCGCTTTTTGGGGTTTCAACATTTTTGAGTTAAATAATAAAGATGAGCAAGCATACTTCAGATATTTTTCAGACGCCGACGGAAAAGAAACTCGCTCAACTCAGCTTTTGCCAGACCAATGCAAAAGCACTTCAAGAATGGGTTTCAAGCATCTCGATTTTGCAATTAGGGACATCATCTAAATCTTTATTTAGTGCTCTGTTAGAAATTGCTGAACTTGATTGTGATGAAACGTTGCGGTTTGACCTGATTCAAGTCTTACACCCGACACTTGAAAATGTTTTAACCAGCCTCGAAAAGCACTTTGTCAATCAAGGCTTGATCACTACGGATCGTAATGACCAAATCATAGAATTGGCAATGCTGCTACGCAGTCACTTTGCCAAAATCTATATCGATATTGCGAAACGTTGCCAGCAGCAACTCAACGAACACAAGTTTTCAATTTTTAAGCTTAGCTTGAAAAAACGCTTAGAAACCGCACGTATGGTGTCGATTTACTATGCGCTACAACAGCTGAGCTTATTGCTCTATCAACAACATATGTTGTATAGCTCACCTGTAATGGGACAGTGGCTCGCTGCACACCAATTAATTGAATGCGCGATAGAAAATAATTTCTATTTGAGCAATATTAATCAAGTCCTTGGTACGCAGCACGATATTCAAAATATTTCACAAGCCTATGCTCAGTTGATTATTCTTGAAATCTTTAATACCCATCAAATCCGCCCTGCGGAGATTCAAGGCTTATTCTTATGTAGCTTTGAATGGGCGAAATTGATCCATATTTTACCAAAAGAAACCACAGTTTCCCGCTATGTAGTGGATACAAGTAAAGATCATCCACCTTTATTTAATACGCGCCAAGCTTCACATTTCCAAGCCAATATCTTTATCTCAACACAAAATTTAATGGAGCATATAGCGACTGCACAATCTAAAAACAACCATAATTTAAGTCGCAATGAAAAGCTGTTTTTAACCCCTGCACTACATTTCCATTTACATACTTTATTGTCGACTACTGCTGAGCGTCGCCATGAACGCTATGAGTATTCGGCACAGATCAATATTTGTTTTGGTTTAGGTGTGGCGCATTTTTACCTATCGAAAGGGAAAAATTTTAAAGAAACGTTGGATATTGTCGAAACCAACTTTAATGTCCAATCGGAATCCAGTTTTGTCAGCTCGACACAAGCTGCTCTGCCTAGTGCATTTAGTAATATTAAAGCCCTAGACCGTGAAGCGAAACAAATTCATCAGGCTGAAGTTTTAGACATTAGCGTAAATGGTTATCGCATTAAATGGACAGGTGCGACACCTGTGAATTTAAAAACGGGCGAATTTATTTTGGTGCAAGAAAATGCCCAAAGCCAATGGCGCGGTGGTGTCATTCGCTGGATTAAACAATCAGCTGAAAAAAGTTTAGAACTTGGTTTAGAAATCTTGGCGCAAGAGCTATTCCCTTGTGCTGTCTATACCCGTTCTGAAAAGAATTTATATCCTCAACCCGCACTATTGGTACAAACGACACAATTGGACCAAATTTCAATAAGTATTATTGTTTCAGGCGTGCATTTGTTTAAGGAAAAACAAACCATTCATTTACGTTTAGGTCAACATGAAATCAAAATCTATCTGACCAAAGCTCAGCTCATTACTCAAAGTTTTATGCGCTTCGATTATGAACTGCTTAACGATCAAGAAGAACCGATCGTACAGAACTTTATCAATAAACAAATGAATGAAATTCGAAATAATGATTTATGGGAAGCATTGAAGTGAGAAATCCATTATTGTCCAAAAAGTTAAAACGTACCGAAACACGTTTACTCATTATTGATGATAATCAGATTAGATTTAATCAAATTCAGGATCTTTTAACTTCAAATGAATATCAAGTGGATGCGATCTTACTTGATGACTTACAAAACTTTGAAAAACAGCTTAATTTTCATTGGGATTTGATTATTTTTGGTCGCGCTTATGACCTTAAATATGAACAAGCCTTAAGTATTGTTCGTCTTTCAAATCAGCCGAATTTACCGATCATCCTATTAAAACCAGATGATTATCAGGCTGAGCAATATGCGACTTATGTACATAAGGGCATTTATGACATCCTTAACTTAGATTTCCCTGAGCGTTTTTATGTTGGCTTGGTTCGTGCCTTATCTTTTAGCCGTATGGTACAAACGCAACAGCATTTGATGGATGAACTTGAAACAGCACAGAGCCAAGCTCAAGTATTAGTCGATGAAAGTCATAAAGCAGTAGCGGTGATTCAAGAAGGGATTCATCTTGAAGCCAACGATGACTATTTAAAACTTTTTGGCATTACTTCAGGTGATGACATTATCGGCTTACCACTTCTTGATGTGATTCAACCTGAGAACTTAAACGAGTTTAAGACCCGTCTAAAAAAAGCCTCTCAAGGTCAATTTGATTTAGGTGGCTTGGAAGTTTGCAGTAATAATCCATCTCTGAGTCAACCCAATCCTTTAAAAATTGAATTTTTAGCATCAAATGTAGATGAAGATGCTATTCAAATCACCATTGAAACTGCGAATGCAGTAGCGCAAAATGCCCCAACTGAAAAAACAGGCAAAGTAAGTACTGCGCAGCAAATTAAGCGTGAAATAAGTAAAGAGTCTGCACCTGTCAATGCCTTGGTACTCTTTACCCTTGCTAATATCGATTCAAGCGTACTGAACTCAAATTGGTCGATCTATACTCAATACTTTAAAGCGATCAAAACCTTCCTTAAAGAACAAACTCATGTACCGCTGTTTAAGTTTGATGATCAGGCTTATGTCGGTCTTTTCCAAGCTGACTCTAAAGAAGTGCTGAATTCTAAACTCATCAGCTTAGGCACTTTAGCTAAACCGCAACTCTTGAACATCAATAACAATAGCTACCCATTACAACTACGTATGGGTTATACCATTCTTGATAGCGATTTGCGTGATGATGATCATCTCAATCAATATGTAAATACAGCTTTTAGTACCGCACTTCCACAAGATACAGCAAGCCATGAGTTTAGCTTAGACATTCCAACATCAGTACAAAATACAGTGCAGCCTAGTATTGATTTCAGCGTGTCTGATCAACCAATTACAGCTACCCCTGCACCGACGACGACATCGTCAATTCTACCGACCAGCCCAGTTTCAATCCTCTTTGCTTTACGTCAGTGCTTAGAACGTGGTGAGATTCATCTCAAGTATCAACAGCTTTACGACAAAGAAGACTCTGATTTATACGTGTATGAAGTGACAAGCGGCTTCATTTATGAAAATAAATGGCATGACATTTCAAGCTTGCGTGACTTGGCAGAAGATGATGAATTATCAATTAAGCTGGATCGCTGGATTTTGGTTGAATCATGTAAGCAATTGCATAACTTTATTACCCAATACCCTCAAGCACGTTTAATTGTTAATTTAAACAAAGCTGTTCTGTTTAATGATCGTACTTTCCCTGAGTTTATTTCAAAACTGATTACGATTATTCGCAGTCAATTGGATCATCCTTTAACACTGCAATTTGCTGAAGAAGATCTATTGATGAATCGTGAAGATGCGCAGAAATATATCCGCATTTTACGTGATCATGGCGCACGTGTTTCTATCCGCGACTTTGGTTATTCGATGTATAGCGAAATGTTGTTGAAAGATTTAGACATCAATGGTTTGACGCTTCATCAAAAATTAACAACCATGTTAAAAAATGAAGCTGAAGCACAAGAGCTTCAGGAAAAAATCACTAAGTTTAACGAAATTAAGACCATCAATATCATGCTGCGTGAATTAGATGATATGACATTGTTCGCGAATGCTTGGAATGTTGATGTGCGTTATATCCAAGGGGCTTATTTCCAAAAACCGTTGGATCAACTCATTGATATTCAAGAACACTAATTGAGATAAACTGATTTGCTGTGACTTCGGTGACAGTAAATCACAGGCACAAAAAAAACGGGCATAAAGCCCGTTTTCTTCATTTTGGGTATTAACGTTTAACAGAACGTGACATACCAGCAAAACGTTGTTTGAACTTGTCGATACGACCGCCCGTGTCAACGTTCTTTTGCTTACCAGTGTAGAATGGGTGGCAAGCTGAACATACGTCTAGGTAGATAGTTTCTTTACCAAGAGCTGAACGAGTTTCGATTACGTTACCACATGAACAAGTAGCAACAACTTTTTCGTATTTTGGGTGAATATCGGCGCGCATGGTCGATTCTCCATTAGATTAAGAAGGTTTAGCTGTCATCGCAATTGATCACTCTCATTAAATCAATGAGGAAAGCTGAGATTCAGCAGATCAACACCATAACAGACCATTCTTTTGGCCCACCGAGACGGATACCGTCAGAGCTAAGCACAACAAGTGGGCTGTATTATACGCGAAAGATTTCTGATTTGCGAACTTATTCTTGAGCAGTTATTTCAGATTGTTTTGCCCAATAGTTGGCAATGATTCCACAGACCATCAATTGAATTTGATGAAAAATCATAATCGGTAACACAATCATACCTAAAGGTTGACCAATAAATAAAATCTGCGCCATGGGCACACCGCTTGCCAAAGTTTTCTTAGAGCCACAGAAAAAAATGGTTTTTTGATCAGCTGTATTAAAGCCCATAAATCGAGGTAAATATAAGGCAGTGAGCATGACGACGGTCAACAATACTGAACACACTAAGATTAATAATAGTAATGTTGTTAGACTGACTTGATGCCAAAGACCTGCGACCACGGCACTACTAAAAGCACCATACACCACCATCAAAATTGAACCTTGATCGAATACTTTGACAATCTTTGGCATTTTCTTCATTTGAGGAAAAACCCAAGGTCGTAATATCTGCCCTAAAATAAAAGGCACAAGCAGCAATAAGGTAATTTGAATAATTGAAGACGTCGGGTCAAAACCGTGCTGAGATTGTTCCAAAATAAAAAAAGCAACTAAGACTGGCGTAATAAACATGCCGATAATATTGGAAAAAGAAGCACTACACACTGCCCCTGCGACATTGCCGTGAGCCACTGAGGTAAAAGCAATGGAAGATTGTACGGTTGAGGGTAAAAAACACATAAACAAGAAACCCCAATAGAGTTCCTGTCCAAGCATTGGCAACAAAAGTGGTTTCGCAAGTAGTCCTAAAATCGGGAATAATGCAAAGGTAAAAGCAAAAACTAGACTATGCAATTTCCAGTGCGTTAAACCTTCAATAACCGCTTCACGCGAAAGCTTGGCACCATGTAAAAAAAATAAAATCGCAATGGCAACTGTTGTGACAATACTAAAGCCTTGAGCTGCCTGACCTGAGACTGGAAATATACTCGCCAGTATCACCATTAAGAATAATAAAATCGTAAAACGGTCTAACGCCAACAGCTTAAGCATATAAGATTTACCCTCGATCTTTTTTATAAGTACAAAAATGCCCGGGCATCATAGCAGATTCCGGGCACCGATAAGGATGATAAGATTTAATGCATCAGCTGAAAAATCCTCAGCATTAAATCTAAACTATTCCTTAGTTATTACGTGCATTTTGGTCTTGTTGAATCAATTCAATTTTATAACCATCTGGATCTTCAACAAAAGCAATGACAGTCACACCACCTTTCATTGGACCCGCTTCACGTACAACTTTACCGCCACGTGCTTTAATTTCTTCACATGCTTTATAAGCATCATCTACCGCAAGTGCAATATGACCATAACCATTACCTAGGTCATAGCTAGTTGTATCCCAGTTATGTGTCAATTCGATCACGGTATGCGTATCTTCTTCACCATAACCCACAAATGCTAAAGTAAAACGACCTTCTTCATAATCACGTTTACGAAGTAAAGTCATACCAAGCACTTCAGTATAGAACTTCAAAGATTGTTCTAAATTGCCTACACGTAACATGGTATGCAGCATGCGCATATTATTCACCTTTTTGAATCGATTGACGTTGATGTTTACCCAAAAGCTTTGCCACCCAAACCACTAAAATCAGAATTGGAATACCAATCAAAGTGGTCATCAGGAAGAATTTTGGATAACCAATATTGGTCACTATAGTACCCGAATAACCGCCTAAAATCTTAGGGGTTAATGTCATAAGTGAGCTAAAAATCGCATATTGTACCGCGGTAAATGAAACGCTGGTCAAACTCGATAAGAATGCAATAAACGCAGCCCCTGCTAAACCTGCCGCCAAATTATCAACAATAATTGCGAAGTATAGCCATGCTTTACTATAAGATTGAATCACTTTACCACTGACGTCGACCATCTCTGTTTTGTTGCGATCAATCGGTACTAATGGCTGAATATCGACATCCAAATCAGCTGATGTTGTTAGATGATCATTGACTTGATATGCATGCGTGGTTTGTTGCAAGACACGTCCGTTTTGCATTAATACAGCAGTGATTAAATGCGTTGGCGCACTTTTAAGTTTCTGTCCAGGAATCGCAGCGGTAAATACGCCATTGTCCTCGAGTTTGGCATCAAAACTTTCATCATTGAGTTCAAACACAATCTTTTGATTTTCATTCAGTGCTTGACCAATATATTGCCCACGTATCACTAGACTTAAATCATGTTCGCTCAAGGTCAACGTATTATCACTGGTAATTGGAAGAATCTGCAGCTGTGTTTGATGATCCTGATTGACCAAATACGGCATATTTAAAGTAATCGGTGCTTGAGTTGCAGTCGCTGCATCTGCATATCCCACAGTGACATTCAGCTGTTTATTTTGTGCAAGCACATTTTGCGGAACCTGAGTTTTCCAATAACCCACTTCATCAGTAGTTGCATAATAACTATGGCTGCCAACTTTAACTTGAACAGGATTCAGTGTTTGACCAGATTTTACTAAACCAATAAAAATCAGATTGGTTGAACAGGCCAAAACTGCACCCACAAACATCAATTTCATGATATTCATTTTTTGCGCAAGTAGACCACCTAAGAAGCCACCTAAAAGTGAGAAAATCACCCCGTAGACTTTGACCGCTTCAGCAATTTGTTCTTTACTGAAGTTTAAATCTTGGTAGAACACATTAGAAATCACACCTGCGATAATGTCAGACACGCGATAGAATCCGATTAAGAGCAACAACACGAATGCGAGTTTAATACCATAGCGCTTAAAGAAATCGGCAACAGGATTGACCCAAGTTTCATAGGCCATCTGTTTATTCACAGCACCAAATTTGACTAAACTTGAACCCACTAAAAACGCAACTGCACCTGAACCAATAAAGCGAATACTTTCAAGACCAAATAAGGCAAATGTATCTTTGATTGCAAAACTTTCCGTTAGCGTAGCAACCAAATTGCCTGAGTAAATATAACTCGCCACGAAGCTCAGCACGGAAACAAAAAATACAGCAACTAAACGGTAGTAATCTGTCCGTTTATAATGCTTTTCGACACGGTCAACTTGAGGTTCCCGAATACATAAGGTGGTGATGACACCGACCAGCATGACCGCAGCCATGGCTAGATACGTCCACTTCCACGCATCATAGATATAGTTACCTTTGGCTGTGCCTAAATATGCAGCCAAAAACAGTGCACCTGCCCCCGCCACGATCATTCCGATGCGATAGCCTGCATTATAAGTCGATGCCAACACAGTCTGCATTTGGGTTTCCGCAAGTTCAATACGATACGCATCAATCACAATATCTTGGGTTGCCGCCGAGAAGCCAAGTAATACTGCCCCAAGCGCCATCTGCTGGATATGCGCCTGTCCTAATGCAGGATCAGACAATGCCATAATGGAAATGGCAGCAATAATCAGGATTTGCGCAATGAGCAACCAAGCCCGACGACGTCCTAATGCTTTGGTCAGAAATGGTACAGGAAGCTCATCAATTAAAGGTGCCCATACAAATTTGAAGGAATAACCTAGTGCTGCCCAACTAAAAAATGTTACAGCACTTTTACTAATGCCCGCCTCACCTAACCAAAGTGATAGACTAGAGAAGATCAGGAGAATCGGTATACCTGCCGAAAAGCCCAAAAACAGCATAATTAACGCACGTCGATCTAAAAATGCTGTAAATGCGGACTTCCAACCCGTCGTTTGTGTTGTCATTGCTTTATTATTTTCCGCAAAAAACCAATAGCTGCTATTCAATCCTTTAATAACGTATCTTTCAATAAAATTTATCAGTTTATCGATCAGGATTGTTTATTTTGAGCCAAATCTCAGATGTTGGCTTGAATTTTTCAAGTAATTCTGTATACCTTAAACTATCAACGTAATATTTCGTTTTGGACTTCAATAGTGACGCAAAAACTCGATCAGATGAATTCTTCTTTGGCCAATACCACAATAACAACTGCCGACATTGACAGTAAAATACAAGCGAATAGTTCACCTGAAACCAGCGATATTCAAGCGACACTTGATCATACACGGTTAAAATCAGCACAACTGACACGAATTCCAGACCTCGATAACATTCCGGCTTCAACCAAACGTATCAAGCCGCTGAATAATTTCTTAGGTCAGGATCGTGCACGTGCTTCAGTTGAAGCAGGTATTGCACTGCCTTACTCAGGCTACAACATTTTCGCAGTGGGTACAGCAGGCTTAGGTAAGCGCACCATGGTGAAGCGTTTACTGCAACAACATGCCAAAACTATTACTACACCGAATGACTGGGTTTACGTCAATAATTTTAAAAATCAGCGTCAACCGCTCGCTCTTGAACTTCCCGCAGGTCAAGGTCCAAAATTCCAAGCTTTGCTGCATCAAAGCTGGCAAACCATTTTAAAGCAACTTGAGCGACGCTTTACCGCAGAAAGCTATCACAATCGTATTGAACTCATTCGTCAGCAAACTGGCGATGAGCAACAACAAGCCTTGATTGAACTGACCCGTGAAGGTGAAGAATATCAGCTTAAACTTGTCACTCGTAATGAAGAACATACTTTTGTGCCCGTCCATTTAAAAGGTGACAAGCTCATTGAAATGACTCAAGAAGATCTAAATGCACTAAGCAATAAGGATCGTTCAGAAATCGCATCCAATATGCGTTATATGGACAAAAAACTTGAGCGTCTTGGGCTGCACTTAGGAGACTTGGAAGATGATGCGCGAGATCAAGTCCAGCTTTTAAATCGAGATATTGCTAAACAAGTGGTGATGCCACGAGTTGAGCAAATTCTATCGAAATTTAAAACCGTTGAAGGATTAAAAGAATATCTTCAGTATTATGCCGAAGACATTATTAACAATGTTGAAATTGTACTTGAACAAGAAGAAGATGATTTTACGCCTGCGCTATTTAGCCGTGT
This sequence comes from Acinetobacter sp. NCu2D-2, assembly GCF_001647675.1. NCBI lineage: Bacteria > Pseudomonadati > Pseudomonadota > Gammaproteobacteria > Moraxellales > Moraxellaceae > Acinetobacter > Acinetobacter sp. NCu2D-2. The sequence goes on along the minus strand of NZ_CP015594.1, from coordinate 954,216 downwards.
GCCATCACGCTATCAGGCTAATGTCATTGTGACCAACAAACCGAATAGCGGTGCGCCTGTAATTTTTGAAGATTTCCCAACACATTACAATTTGTTGGGTCATGTAGAGCAACTTACTCAAAATGGCACCATTACCACTGACTTTACCTTAATCCGCCCAGGTTCATTGCATAAAGCCAATGGCGGTTATTTGATGCTTGAAGCGGAACAATTACTTGAACAGCCCTACGCATGGCAAGGTTTAAAACGTGCCTTAAAATCTGGTCATCTTAAACTGTCATCACTTGAGCATATGCTGACTTTAACAGGCAGTATTTCAATTGAACCAGCTGCAATTCCTTTAAATATCAAGGTTGTGCTGCTTGCAGAACCTGATATTTATTATGATATTTTGGAATTAGAGCCTGAGCTTGGCAGCATCTTTAAAATCCGTGCTGACTTTACAGATACATTACAACGTAATGACATAAATGAACAAGCCTACATGCAGTTGATTGCCGACTATGTGCAATCTGACAAACTTTTACCATTTGATCGTTCAGCACTTGCAGCTCTCCTTACAGATTCTAGCCGTCAAGCGGAAGATCAAAGTTCATTGTCATTACATGCCCTAACTTTGGGTGATTTGATCCGTGAAGCACATCATCATGCGTTTAAAGCTGGCGATAAAATGGTGACCGAGCAACATATCAATACGGCACTCGATCACCGTAAATATCGTTTAGGTTATTTACGTGAGCTTTACTGGCAAGATTTAACACGTGGTACTCAGCTGATTGAAACACGTGGTCATCGTTTGGGACAGATTAATGCCCTCTCTGTGATTCATTATGCAGATGTTGAGTTTGGTATGCCATCACGCTTAACAGCATCGGTTTATCAAGGCGGCGGCGATATTCTCGATATTGAGCGCAGTGTAGAACTTGGTGGCTCATTGCATGCTAAAGGCGTGCTTCTTATGTCATCGTTCTTAAAGGCGCATTTTGGTCGTGAACAAACATTGCACTTCTCTGCTGCCCTCGCTTTTGAACAAAGCTACGGTCAAGTCGATGGTGATAGCGCAACAGTTGCCGAACTTTCAGCGCTTATTTCAGCAATCAGCCAACTACCAATTGATCAATCTTGGGCAATTACAGGTTCGATGAACCAATTGGGTCAAGTCCAACCAATCGGTGGCGTCAATGCCAAAATTGAAGGCTTCTATGATGCGTGTAAGCTACAAGGCTTAACTGGCAAACAAGGTGTGATTATTCCACGTCATAACATGCAACATTTGATGTTACGTAAGGATGTGATTGCTGCTGTAGAAGCCGGTCAATTCCATATTCATGCCATTGACAACATTGCTCAAGCACTAGAAATTCTGATGGCACGCCCTGTCGGGACTATGGACAAGAAAGGTCGCTATACCAAAAATTCGATCTTTGCTGCGGTGATGGAACAGCTTGAATACTGGCAAGCCATAGAAGACGGCGCTGAACTTGAGGAGGAAGAGCCAAAGAAAAAGAAAAAAAAGAAGAAGAAAAAAGATAAAAAAAAGAAGGAACAGGCTGAAAATTCACCAGAATCAGTAAATACCGAAGCTGAAACACCTGAACAACAGGATTAAATTCTGTTGTTCTTTTATCCAGACACAAAAAAAGCGCTTATCGAAGCGCTTTTTTTATCAGCTCTGAATTAAGCTTCAGGTGCTGGGCTGTATTGTTCAACTAAAGGTTGTAATTCACCTTTTTGGAACATGTCGAGCATGATGTCACTACCGCCGATTAACTCACCGTTAATCCACAGTTGTGGGAAAGTCGGCCAGTTTGCAATACGTGGCAAAGTTGCACGAATATCTTGATTTTCAAGAATATTTACATAAGCAAAAGGACGACCAATTTGACTGAGTGCTTCTACTGCACGTGCCGAGAAACCACACTGTGGGAATTGTGGTGTACCTTTCATGTATAGAAGAACTGCATGTTTAGCAATTTGGTCACGAATTAACGCTTCAGTATCGCGTGCTTGTTCAGTCATTGATTAATCCTCAACTATTCTGTGTCGCATTATACCCAAATCCAAAGAAAACAGTACGTCAAAAGCAATAAATCCAATTTTATTTACAATTAGACTTTAAATCTGAGCCCTTTTTTGCTTATATAAGTTTTTCTTTCCACCTAACACTAAAGAGTTAGTCATGAATAATATTACCCTCGCTCCGGTGCAAACTGATCAACCATCTCACTTGATGCCTGTATTCGGCCGTCAAAAGATCAGCTTTGTCCGAGGACGAGGCGCATTTCTATATACTGAAGACGGAACTGAGTATCTAGATGCATTAACAGGGATCGCGGTGTGTGGTTTAGGGCACGCACACCCAGAAATTGCTGCTGCGATTGCAGATCAAGCATCGACTTTAATTCACACCAGTAACTTGTTCGAAGTGCCATGGCAAACTGCTGCTGCACAAAAACTTGCTGAAGTTGCAGGCATGGAAGAAGTCTTCTTTGCCAACAGTGGTGCTGAATCAAACGAAGGTGCAATTAAAATTGCACGTAAATTTGGTCATATGCAAGGCATCAGTACACCAAAAATTATTGTAGCAGATCATTCTTTCCATGGTCGTACCATGGCAACTTTATCTGCAACTGGTAACAAAAAAGTTCAAGAAGGTTTCGCACCGTTACTTGATGGTTTCATTCGTGTACCGTTTGGCGATGTTGAAGCGATTGAAGAAGCTGCGATCAACCATCCAGACATTGTTGCTGTGTTGGTTGAACCCATTCAGGGTGAAGGTGGTGTAAACACGGCGCCTCAAGGTTTTAGCTACCTTGAAGATGTTCGTCAAATCTGTAACAAACACAACTGGCTGATGATGCTGGATGAAGTTCAAACAGGTAATGGCCGTACAGGTAAATACTTTGCTTACCAACACACCAATATCGTTCCTGACGTTTTAACCACAGCAAAAGGTTTGGGTAATGGTTTCCCTATTGGTGCTGTGATGACGCAAGGTCGTGGTGTCGGTGTATTAACTGCGGGCAACCATGGTTCAACTTATAGCGGTACTGCTTTAGGTTCACGTGTGGTGTATACCGTGATTGATATTATCCAAAAAGAAAATATCGTGGCCAATGCTGCTGAAAAAGGTGCTTATATCGTTGAGCAATTGCGTAGCCAACTTGCTGACTTAAATGTCACTGTACGTGGCTTTGGTTTAATGATCGGTATTGAATTACCAAAAGCTTGTGGTGATGTGGTTGATATCGCACGTGATGAATACAAATTGATCGTGAATGTGACTGCGGGTAATGTAGTTCGTCTATTGCCGCCACTGAATATCACACAAGAACAAGCGGATCTTTTAATTGAACGTCTTGTGACTTTATTAAAAGCTTATCTTGCATAAGTCAAACCCAATAAAAAAGCCGCATTAAGCGGCTTTTTTATTATTTAATCATTATGATGCGATATGGAATATACGACCGCCATTAATCTGACTGAAATACTGCTTTAAGGTATCTAGGCAACGTAAAATTTTAGTCGGCTGTTGATCGCTCTTTGGTATCACTGCATACAATGTCACAGGGGCAAGTTTCCATTCGGGTAAAACTTCAACTAATGCACCATTTTTCAAGTCTTTTTGGACATCTAAATATGCGCTCTTACTGATCCCATTGCCTTGTAAGCACATTGCTTTTGCAATCAGCTCACTACTCACATTAAAACGTGATTGAATTTCCATGGAGACTTTTTCAGCTGTATTGACATGTTGCACTTCAATACGCGCTTGAGTCTTCTGTGCTGATGCGATTAACAGATCATGCTGCTTCAAGTCATCAGGCTGTGAGATCAATGCAGACTGATTGATATAACTTGGTGCTGCCACCAAAATTTGCTCAATCTGAATGAGTGGAATCACTGTATGATGTTGATCTTCAAGATTCTGTCCAAGACGAAGTGCGATATCAATTCGTCCATCCACCAAGCTGGTTTCTTGATCATCTGTTTCAAAATGGATGTTTAAGCCGCGATGAGCCGACATCCAATGAGAAAGCGCAGGCACGACATGTGCTGCACAAAGTTCAGCAGTGGAAGCAATACGTAGTTCCCCGACCAAATCATCGCGCAACTCATTAATACGCACTTTGCCACGTTCAGCTGCTGATAACATTTCCTGACAGCTGTAGAAAAATGCTTGGCCCGCCTCAGTCAAACTTAATTTGCGTGTAGAACGATTTAAAAGTATGACTTCCATATCTTGTTCTAAAGAGCGAATTTGTTGACTCACCGCACTGGTCGTAATCCCTAACTCACGAGCAGCACCGCTGAACGAGTTTTTCTCTACAACACAAGCAAAGACACCCATTGCTCGAAGTTGATCTAACATAAATTCCCCTCTAAACTTATGAGATGCTTTATATTATTTGATAAAAGCAACTCATTGTATTATACGGTGAATTTTCAGATTTGCATTATTTATTTAGTTATTTGCAACAACTGTAGAAGGATTGATCGGCTTCCCATCTAAGCGCACCTGAAATTCAAGCATGGTCTTGGTTGTCCCTGTAGAACCCATGTCCGCAATCTTTTGACCTGCTTTAACATTCTCTCCACTTTTCACATGCAATTTACTATTGTGTGCATAAGCGGTGATGTATCCTTTAACGTGTCTAATCAATACCAAATTACCGTATTCTTTTAAACCATCGGCTGCATAGACCACTTGACCTTCCGCAGCCGCATACACAGGATCACCTTCTTTACCGCCATAACGTGTCCCTTTAATGCCTGAAGCCAAATTATAGGCCTGTAATATAGGACCATTCGATGGTTTCACCCAACGAATACCGGTCGTTGCAGCAACTACAGAAGGCTGAGTGACTGTAGTCGTAGTTTTGGCTGGCTGGGTCACTGTCGTTGTAGGCGCTTTTTGCACAGGGGTAGTTACTACAGTTGTGCTTGTAGATGCACTTGGCAACGCAATGGTTTGACGTTGAATTGGCGCTGCTGAATCAAGCGCTTGAGTCGTAGTTTTTGGCGTACTACCATTACTCTTTAAGCGAATCGATTGACCGACAAAAATTCGATAAGGTTCAGGAATATCATTCATCTGCGCGACGGTGACGTAGTTCAAGCCATATCGTGCAGCAATACCGCTCAAAGTGTCGCCAGAGCGAATAGTATAAAATTCAGGTGCAGGTGCAGTACGTGTTGCCCCACCAAACTGTGGCTTAGATGCACAGCCAGTCACCAAGACAGTAGAGCTTACAACAGCTGAAATTGCACAGGCTTTTATCCATGTCGCGGTTGCGAATTTACGTTTTGGTGTCACCAATGACATTATTATCCTCTCGAACTATCTGTGGGGCTAAAAAAACCAGTCAAGATTAGCAAAAAATCATTACATTATTAGAGTAATGGCTATATTTTCACAAAGTTATAACACTACTTGATGCCTTTGCGAAAGCTGAGACTGCAAATCTTGTATAACTTGGGCATTTGTTGTCTCCATTTGTATAGGTGTTAGGCTAACGAAGCCTGCAGCAACCGCCTCAAAATCTGCCATCGAATGATTGACATGCATATCGTGTGCCTGCAGTTCCTTTGCAAGACTAATCCAATAGGTCTGATATCCACGTGGATTCACCTGTGGAATAATTGGCTTCGGTGTATGACAGTGACTTTGATGCGTCACCTGAATACCTTTAATTTCCTCAATATCAGGAATATTCATATTCAGCACATAACGTGGTGGCAGTTTAGGTAAACCTGATGCTATAAACTGTGCAACCCATTCTGCAGCAGCTTTAAAATCATCCGGTGAAGTATATTGACGAACTTTTGCACCACAGAGTGAAACAGCAATAGAAGGTAATCTACCCAAACGTCCACCCATCGCTGCGCCCACCGTACCTGAATACAAGATATGATCGCCCAGATTAGGTCCGTTATTTATTCCACTCACGACAAGGTCAAACTCAAAATCAAATAAACCATTGGTGGCTAAATAGACACAATCTGCTGGCGTTCCATCTACCGCCCAAACATCAGTGGAAATTTCGACAGGACGTAAGGGTCGATCAATGGTTAATGCACTGGAAAATCCACTACGTTCATGATCAGGTGCCACGATTACCACGCGACCGAGTTTTTTTAATGCCTGAGCCAATGCCTGAATGCCCGGTGCCAATACCCCGTCATCATTGGAAATTAATATATTCACTCACACTCTCATTTTGCCGAACATAGTGACCGGTGAGGTCATTTGTTTGTATTAGTGTTGGAATTATATATATTTATTGGTCTTTCTCCATCTTAAAGTATGTGGTTCAAGATGATTCAAACAAAAAAACGTGCTGCACTAATTGCTCTTATAACTGGTGCGACATTCTCCCCTGTATTTGCAGCACCAAATGTGGAACAAGCAGAAGAAAATACGATTCTGAAAGAAAATCTCGCGTCTGTCCAAGTGCTGAAAGAAGTATGTCCTGCCATTACCGGTTCAAATCCAAGTCTTGAACAAAAGGCACAACTTTTAACACAGACGTATTTGAGTGATTTCCAAGGCGTTCAATTTAGCTTTGAACAATTACAATTAGATGCTGAATATAAAACTCTTTTAAATACGGCGCGTCAGGATGCGAAACAAGTGAATGCTGCTGAACAAAAAGCTGCATGTGAAGATTTAGTGGCTTATGAAGCTGAATAATCCATCGCATCACAAGACATCTAAGCTAGGATGATGGTTACGTTATCCTAGTTTTTGCTTAATTTTAGACAGAATTTCAAATTGTTATCTTCATAATTCTTTCATGATGCTACTCAAAAATAACATTTTTATGCTTTGCAACAGGCGAAATCAGTTTAAGCTTGTCTCAAATTGTTTCATTGTAAATTTAGAGTTTTAATATGAAAAAGCCACTGTTCAATGCCCTGTCTATTTTAGCTTTGTCTATGAGTGGACTTCTTGCACAAAATGCTTTTGCAGCCAACGATAATATTGATGTAACGCCTGACCAACAAGTAACACAACAAGAGCTTGCTGCAATCTATGTCATTTCAGAAGTATGTCCAAGTTTAGTGTCAGATCAAGCAAAGTTTGAAAAAGGCTTTAATAAATTGGCAAAAGAATATTTACCAAGCCAAAAAAATCCTGTTCAAGCATTAAATCAATTGATGAAACAAAGCACACTTAGCCCTGTCCTTGTTGAAGCACGTAATGATGCCAAAGTTGCAGGACAAGCTAAAAACCAAGCCATTTGTAATGAGCTTAGCAACTACTAATTTCTAAAAATATACTCATCAAGCCTAAAGTCATTGAATCTCGAAATTTTATAAAAGCTGCTTTTTTATACGATTCATTCAGTGATTTTAGGCTTTTCATCTCGAATGTTTCAAAGTACTTACAATACTTCTCAAATAAGCCTTTCTACCCCATAGAAGTCCGTTCAGGTTTGTCCTAAAATGCTAGCTCTTTTGTGCTCACCTCAAGATTATTGGACTAACTAGAATGACCCGAAAAACCGCCCTTGCTGCACTACTAATCGCACCTAGTTTTTCATTCGCAGCAACTGTCCTCACAGCACCACCAGAACTGAATAATAAATCATTTGTGTTGATGGACTTCGAAACTGGGCAAATCCTTGCTGCAAAAAACGAAAATGAAAAGTTAGCACCTGCATCAATGACTAAAATGATGACGAGTTACATCATTGAACAAAAATTATTGAGCGGTGAACTGACTGAAAACGAAAAAGTTCGCATGAATGAATCTGCTTGGTGTCGTGGTAGCAGTTCAGAATCATGTATGTATGTGCCTTTAAATAGTACAGCAACGTCTTTGGAAATGTTGCGCGGTATTATTATCCAGTCAGGTAATGATGCATCAAAAGCGATGGCTGAACATATTGCGGGGAACGAAGGTACTTTCGCACATATGATGAACCAAGAAGCACAACGTATCGGCATGAAAAATACGCATTTCATCAATGCGACAGGTATGCCTGCAGATGGTCATTATTCAACTGCAAAAGATATGGCGATTTTGGCGCAGCACATTATTCATGACAGCTCAAAATATTACCCAATCTACTCTGAAAAAGAATTTACCTTTAACGGTATTCGTCAAGGCAACCGTAATGCCCTTCTTTACTCAGATCCAAGCGTGGATGGTTTAAAAACAGGTCACACTGAAGAAGCTGGCTACTGCTTAACAACTTCGGCTAAACGCGGTCCGACTCGTTTAATTTCTGTGATTTTCGGCGCGCCAAGCATGAACGAACGTGCGTCTCAAACACGTGAATTGTTGGCTTGGGGTTATGCAAACTTTGAAACGAAGAGTGTTCAACCTGCAAAACAAGTTTTAGCGAAAGCAAAAGTTTGGTTTGGTAAAGACTCTGAAGTTCAAATCGGTTTGGCTGAAAACTTCAACGTAACTATGCCGAAAGGTCAAGCCAATGCAATCAAAACGCAATTGGTGGTTCAACCTAAACTGACTGCGCCTTTAAAAGCAGGTCAAGTCGTCGGTAAATACGTTGCAACCTTAGATGGTAAAGTGATTGCTGAAAAACCACTTGTGGCTTTAAAAGCAGTTGAAGAAGCAAACTTCTTCGCGCGTATGATTGACCATATAAAACAATTCTTCTCTAACTTATTTTAATTGAAACGTTTTTTAAAATCGTTTTAGACTTAAGTTCAAGCATCTAGATTTCGGTCTAGGTGCTTTTTTATTTTATACTGCTTTAAAACCGATCAATTACATAGATGACTTTGCTATGAGCCAAAACATTCGTCCCTATTTAGACACCGCCCCAACTATTGATGATTCTTGTTATATCGACCCGATGTCAGTCGTGATTGGTGATGTTGTTCTTGGCGAAAATGTCTCAGTTTGGCCATTTGCGGTAATTCGTGGCGATGTGAATTATATTCGCATTGGTAAAAACTCCAATGTGCAAGATCACTCCATGTTACATGTCAGCCATAAAAAAGCTGATAAGCCTGAAGGTTCGCCTTTAATGATTGGTGAAGATGTAACGATTGGTCATCATGTGAAATTACATGGTTGTACCATTGGCAACCGTGTTTTGGTGGGGATTGGCACGATTATTTTGGATGATGTCGTTGTTGAAGATGATGTGATGATTGGTGCAGGTTCGCTCGTTCCGCCAAACAAAGTTTTGGAAAGCGGTTATTTGTATATGGGCAGTCCTGTCAAAAAAGTACGTCCACTGACTGAGAAAGAAAAAGCGTTTTTACCATATTCAGCACAGAATTATGTAAAGGTGTCGGGGAATTACAAATAAAATGAGATTCCGCATTTTTACCTCAATATAAAAATTACTCATTCGTTATTTTAAATTTTGTATTAATCCTGAATGATGACGATATTTTTGGTAGCGATCTAAATTCCAATAACACAAATAAAATAAAAAAGGGATTTCTACAAACAACAAAAGTATAACGCCTACACTTAAAAAAATAATAACAAGAGGCAGAGTAAATAATGCCATAGTGAGAGGGGCAATTGTTACAAGCCATTTATCTTTTACTTCTAAGAGAAAGACCCAATTAATAGCCAAAGCTAAATAACATACATATGCAAGAAAATTTAAAATAATTGATAGAGGAATTAAAAAGCTGAACCTATTCATGGATTCAACCATGTCAGGAATCATCATGGTATAAAAGCAAGGAACAGCTAAAACAATGGCGATGAAACCACGTAGAATGACTCCCAAAAAATAGATGATGTATGTCATCTTTATCCCCATTTTTTTTAAAGATGTTATGAAAGTTTTTTTATGTGTTTCGAAATTAGCATACTATCGCTGATACATGGTTAAAAATTATCTCCATTCAACCACAACAACCTAATCTTTTACACGCTGAAAGAAATCCCCTCCCGTCATAGCCACACACCCCAAAATTTTATACAATAGTGCATCCTTATCCATGGTGCTGCTTTATGACCGCTTGGACTGCTCACGTCACTGTCGCAACCGTCGTTGAAAAAGATGGAAAATTCCTGTTTGTAGAAGAACATACAGAAGGCGTAACGCATACCGTCTTTAACCAACCTGCAGGTCATGTCGAAGCTGGCGAAACCATCATTGAAGCAGCTATTCGTGAAACCATGGAAGAAACAGGTCATACGGTTGAAGTGACGAACTTGCTTGGGATGTATACCTATACCCCACCGATGTTCCCCGACCGTACTTATTACCGTTTCTGCTTTTTAGCACAATCCATTGCACATGACCCACATGCCGAACTCGATACTGGTATTGTCGGTGCAGTTTGGATGACTTTAGATGAACTGATTGAATCTGCACGCGCACGTAGTCCATTGGTGATTAAAGCCGTGCAAGATGCCCTGTCAGGTCAAAAATATCCTTTATCGCTCATTTACGAGCACCAAAATTCTCCCTTAATTTCAAATTTGGATGCCTAATCCTATGCAACAACGTGTCATCGTCGGTATGTCGGGTGGTGTAGATTCATCTGTTTCTGCGGCTCTTTTACTTCAACAAGGTTACCAAGTTGAAGGTCTTTTCATGAAAAACTGGGAAGAAGATGACGGCACAGAATATTGCACGGCAATGGACGACCTTGCCGATGCACAAGCCGTTTGCGATAAAATTGGTATTAAACTACACACAGCCAACTTTGCGATGGAATATTGGGATCGTGTCTTCGAGCACTTCTTAGCAGAATATGCCGCAGGTCGTACCCCAAACCCCGATATTCTCTGTAATAAAGAAATTAAATTTCGTGCCTTTTTAGACCATGCCATTAATTTGGGTGCAGACTTTATTGCCACAGGTCACTACTGCCGCCGCGGTGAAACTGCAACCAATTCTAAAGGTGAACACTATGCACCTTTATTACGTGGCTATGACAACAATAAAGACCAAACGTATTTCTTACATGCCGTACATGGTCGTGAAATTAACAAAACCTTGTTCCCTGTCGGTGAAATTGAAAAACCGCAAGTACGTAAAATTGCTGAAGAATTGGGGCTTGCTACGGCAAAGAAAAAAGATTCAACTGGTATTTGTTTTATTGGTGAACGCCGCTTTAATGACTTTTTAAAACAATATCTTCCAGCACAACCTGGAAAAATTGTACTTGAAGATGGTAAAGAGGTTGGTGATCATCACGGCTTAATGTACTATACGCTCGGTCAACGTGGTGGCATCGGTATTGGTGGGATGAAAGGCGTCGCAGAGGGTGCGTGGTTCGTTCTTCACAAAGATATCGAAGGCAATCGTTTGGTGGTCGGTCAAGGACACGAACATCCACTCATGCAAAGCACCATTTTATGGTCTGAAGCGATTGATTGGGTGGCAGGTGAACAAGCGATTCCTGATACAGGTTTCCGTTGTACTGCAAAAACCCGTTACCGTCAGTCTGACCAAGCATGTACAATTTTTAAAGATCCTGAAGCACCATACGGTGTACGTGTGGAGTTCGATGAACCACAACGTGCCGTGACACCAGGTCAAAGTGTGGTGTTCTATTCAGGTGAATATTGTTTAGGTGGTGGTGTGATTCATCATACCAATGCCCCTATTCCAGATTTTATTAAAGGATGATCTCGGCATGACGGAGTTACCGTTTCAACAGTCTACAACGTTGAATACTCGTCAAAACCGCGCTTTAGCGTTAGCAGGTGTATTTCAAGCCACACAGCTGACGCATATGACGGCTCTTACAGGGCAACAAAGCATTGGTGAAACGGGCAACTTCTATTTCGAGCAATTGATTAAAGCCAGTTTGAACATTCGTCCAAGCCAAATTTCGGATGTTCAAACATTGGATTTTTTTCATCAACTCTCGGATATTTCATTGGGTCTAAAGACATTAGAAAGTAGTATTACCCAACCATTTGATCCTTCTCCAAAATCTAGACTTCCGAAATTATCTTCAACTAAACTTCCCATGACCTATGCGATGGCACTTCTTCAGTTAGAAAAGAAGGTCTATAGCAATCCAAAATTTGTCGAGATTATTGAACAATCTCAACAAAAAATTTTAAGACAACTTTCATTCTTCGATAACAACTACCTTCATCCAAGCATCATTGCCAATCTTGCGCAAACCTATGTCGAAACTGCGGGATCGATTAATCCACGCATTATGGTACGCGGCAATGCTGAAGCATTTAAAGATGCAGGACATACCAACCGCATTCGTGCTTCTCTATTTACAGGGTTGCAGATGGCGCACCTTTGGCGTCAGCTCGGTGGTAGCTCTTGGGGCATGGTTTTTGGTAAACGAAAGTTACTCAAAGATATCCAAAACCTCGCGCGTTTACAGTTTCAGGTGATTTAACCGATGCTGAACTCGCATTTCGTTTTTCGTTTAATTCCAAAATTTAAGGAATCGATATGAACGCTTTAACCGCACTTTCTCCATTAGATGGACGCTACGCAAGCAAATGTGATGCGCTACGCCCTTTTCTTTCTGAGTTTGGTTTAATCCATGCTCGTGTGACTGTTGAAGTGCGTTGGTTACAAGCGCTTGCAAATCACCCAGAAATTACTGAAGTACCTGCATTCTCAAGCGAAACAAATGCTGCGCTTGACGCGATTGTTGCAAACTTCTCTGAAGAAAATGCAAACCGTATTAAAGAAATCGAACGTACGACTAACCACGACGTTAAAGCAGTTGAATACTTCCTTAAAGAACAAATTGCGCACATCGATGAACTTAAAAATGCCGGTGAATTCATTCACTTTGCATGTACATCTGAAGACATCAACAACTTGTCTCATGCATTAATGTTGAAAAATGGTCGTGAAGTGCTCGTTGCTGCAATGCAACAAATCATTGACTCAATTGTTGCACTTGCTGAACAACATGCAGACCAACCAATGTTGTCTCGTACTCATGGTCAAACTGCAAGCCCAACAACTTTGGGTAAAGAAATGGCGAACGTGGCTTACCGTCTAGCGCGCCAAATCAAACAATTCCAAAATGTTGAACTTCTAGGCAAAATCAATGGTGCAGTAGGTAACTACAACGCGCATTACTCTGCTTATCCAGAAATCAATTGGCCTGCGCATTCACAAGCATTTGTTGAATCTTTAGGTTTAACTTTCAACCCATACACCACTCAAATTGAACCACATGACTACATGGCGGAACTTTTTGACGCGTTACGTCGTTTCAATACCATTTTGATCGACTTTAACCGTGACGTTTGGGGCTATATCTCACTTGGTTTCTTCAAACAACGTTTGAAAGAAGGCGAAGTCGGCTCTTCAACGATGCCGCATAAAGTTAACCCAATCGACTTCGAAAACTCTGAAGGTAACTTGGGTATCGCCAATGCTGTACTTGCGCATCTTGGTGAAAAACTTCCTGTATCTCGTTGGCAACGTGACTTAACTGACTCAACTGTACTTCGTAACATGGGTGTTGGTTTTGCACAAAGCTTAATCGCATTTGAAGCATGCTCTAAAGGTATTGGTAAACTTGAATTGAATGCACAACGTATTCTTGAAGACCTTGACCATGCACAAGAAGTCCTTGCTGAACCAATTCAAACAGTTATGCGTCGTTATGCAGTTGAAAAACCTTACGAAAAACTTAAAGCATTGACTCGCGGTCATGCCATGACACGTGAAATGATGGTTGGTTTCGTCAACGGTAATGAATTAGAAGCTGTTCCTGCTGCTGACCGTGCACGTCTTGCTGAATTAACACCTGCAACTTATACAGGTAATGCAGCAGTTCAAGCGAAACAAGTCAAAGATTTGATTTCTAAAATCTAATTTTTCGGTTTTTCATCGCATCTTCTTTCTCCCTTTGGCAGAAATACAAAGAGGGTGTAAATATGAAAAATTCAGCGTAAAAAAGCGAAGCTTCGGCTTCGCTTTTTTTATTTCCGCAATGCTTTGATTTCCTCTCCCTTTGGGATGAGTAGCGCTGCTACGCAAAGAGATACATCATAAAATTCTCTCTCCCTTTGGGAGAGAGTTAGAGAGAGGGTGTAAAAAATTATTCCTCAGGGCAATAGCGTGCGAAGTCCGCCTTCATTTTGTCCAATTCACCCCCGCTCAGCACATCACTAAAGTAAACATAGTACGTGGCGTTTGCATAGTGAATCTCGTGACGGAACATCATGCCACGCAAAGACACCGATAACTCTTCAGGAAAACCATCCAAGTTCAGTTCTTCAAACTCATAATTAAAATAACAATTTTGGATTGCTAAAAATGCTTCAGCGACAGCCATGTTTCTGCTCGAACAATAAAATCGGCTTTATTTTATCTGATTAATACGCTTAATATTTTGCATTTCAGTAGGCTCAATCCATTTTAAAACGACGGATTCTTTCAAAGAGGAATTTTTAAACTTATCGTTAAATTCGAAACAAACATAATCACCCGATTCCTTACGTAACAGATGATCTTTAAATCTTAAATGTCGATAATAAGCAGAATCTTCAAATTGAATAACAACTCTTTCAAATTTGTTTTTAGAATTTATATTTAACTTATAGGACTGAACAACACCACAGCCATATGAAACTTTAACCGGTTGTTGTGAGTGTATATAAAAAGCAATAATCATTATGAATAGCCCAGGCCCAAAACTGTACCAAATAAATCCCTCATGTTGAATGTCACGTCCGTTCAAACTCATCATTCTTGGTATAAGAATTGGACCGAGAACTAAAAAAACAAAGCCTATTACAACTAAACATATAAATAACATTATAAAATTCAATCGCGTTTTTATAATTTTATCATTATTAGAATTCTATACCCGTGACTACTTGACTAAAATACACATAATTCATCCCAATCCAATCCAATCCTCAAAATCATATTTAAAATAACTATTTGGGATTGCTAAAATACTTTAGCAATAGCCCCTATTCCAACCTAATAAAACAGTCAATATAAAAAATTCAATCTATGCACACAGCTAAATATTTAACCTATGATCCAAACATCATTATGCACGTAATCTTCCACTTGCGGATTGGTAGAAGCAATGTTTGTAGCCAATATAGATGGTGCAGCACTATTTAAATTTGTATTTGCTGTATCTGTATCAAATTGACTTAGTAAGTTATCAATTTCACCATTACCGGGCAGAGTAAAACTTGAAGTGCGACATAAACCACCTAATTAATTTAAAGGGTTTATGGAGTATATAAAATTGTCATACCATCATCTTAACTTTGAAGATCGTACTGCATTAATGCTTGAGTCAAGAAAAGAAGGCTTTTCACCCAGAAAATTTGCTGAACTCATTAAAAGACATCCTAGTACGATCTATCGTGAGCTTAAAAGAAATAGCATCAATGACGTTTATCAAGCTCAATATGCTTCTGATAACACCTTCGCTAGACGTAGACGTGGTCACAGAAAACTCAAAATCGATTCAATCCTCTGGAAATTTATTGTTGAAGCGATCCGTTGTTTATGGTCTCCTCAGCAAATAGCAAAGCGTTTAAAGAGATTTCCTGATTTGGATCAAACAATGAATGTAAGCCATACAACGATTTATTCAACGATACGAGCATTACCAAAGGGTGAGCTGAAAAAAGACTTACTATCCTGTCTGCGTCATGAAAATAAAAAGCGAAAAGCTAACGGTGAACCTAAAAAAGATTCTATATTACAGGATATTAAAACTATTCATGAGCGCCCAACCGAAGTTCAAGAAAGAAAAATACCGGGTCATTGGGAAGCCGATTTAATTAAAGGTAAAGACAATAAAAGTTCGATAGCAACACTTATTGAACGAAATACACGGCTCTGTATCTTGGCAACATTACCTGATGCAAAGGCAGAATCAGTGCGCAAGGCTTTAACTGAAGCTCTGAAATATTTACCCGCAGAACTGCGTAAAACATTGACCTATGACCGTGGACGTGAGATGTCAGAACATAAAATCCTCGAAGAAGATTTAGGCATAGATGTATATTTCTGTGACCCACATTCGCCATGGCAGAAAGGCACATGCGAAAATATGAATGGTTTAATTAGGCAATATTTACCTAAAGGGATTAATTTAAACCAGGCAGATCAGCATTATTTAAATCAAGTTGCCATGTCTCTGAATACTCGCCCTAGAAAAGCGTTAGATTGGCTTACACCATTAGAGAAATTTGCTCAGCTTGTTGATTATCATAAGGCTTTTGAAACTGTCGCACCTCATGTTTGAATTCGCCCCGTTATCTTCAGATAATAGACTTTCTACATCTATATTCTCTTCGCTCTCAGATACACTTACCTGAGCAACAACAGTAAATTTAAATGCATCACTCATATCACTGGTATTCTTTGCAGCATCCATTTGTGTAAAACTAATACTCTGTTCGCCCAACTCCAGAGGCTTAATTGGGGTAAATGACCACGTTGAATTTGAAGTGACCACCGTCGTTCCAATGGGAATACCATGGTTATAAATGGTTATGGTTGCTCCAGCCTCACCTGTGCCTTCAAACTTAGGTTGACTGTCATCAGTCGTGCTATCAGACGTAATTGAGCCTTTACTGTCCCCAATATCATCAGTCACAGTACGAAGTACAACTTTGTTCGGTGCTACTGTGTCTTTAGTCCCTGTAATCTCCAAAGACGGCGATGCATTCTTTGCCGCATCATAAGCAATCACTGTCGCTTTGTTATTGTTTAATAATGCAGTTGTGAGTGTGATTTCAAATTTCCCAGAAGCATCCGCTTGACCCGTACCCATTACAGTCGTTCCACTCTTAACTTCAATCGTGCTATTTGCTTCTGCTGTACCTGTGAGTTTCTTACCATCATCACTCAATGTTGCTTGAACTTCTTCAGGTGCTAAAGTGTCTAAGCCGAGTTTTAACTCAACGGCTTTAGATTGATTGCCCGCACTGTCCTTCAGCATCAGACTGTATTTCGATGTGTCTGTCATCGCGGGATTTAAAGTGATATTAAAAGTGCCATCACTACCAATCACTTGCTCTGCAATCACATTTTGATTGGCATCTAAAATCTGAACCGTTGTTCCAACTTCACCTTTGCCTTTAATCAAAGTTCCATCGGTGCTTACTTCGATAAGAGGTTGTGCCGGTGAAATGGTATCTTGCCCAACAATCACTTCATAAGCAGTTGACTTGTTCCCAGCTTCATCGACTGCAATGACTTTAGCTTTATCATTTGATGACAAAGGTGGATTTAAATTCAGCGTAAATGTGCCATCCGCTGCAGCGGTAATTGGGCCAGCTAATACTGTCACACCATCTTCTGCATAAACATAAACCTTTGCCTTTGCTTCAGTTTTACCGGTGACGAATGCTCCATCTTCTGAAAACTGTGCTGATTCAACCTCCGGGGCCAAAGTATCTTTAGTGCCTGTTAAAGCCAATAATGAAGAAGAATTCCCTGCTGCATCTTTAGCATAAACATAAACCTTTTCATTATTCACAATGTCGCGGCTTAAACTCAGTTTGTAGTTTCCCGATGCATCTGCTTGGACTTCAGCCAGTACATTATAATTAGCATCAATCACATAAATCTTTGCATTCGCCTCAGTTTGACCTGTGATGACTTTTCCTGCTTCATCTAAAGTACCTTTGGGTGTAGCAGGTGCAATGGTATCTTTAGGTGTATTGTCTTTATCATCATCTTTTTTAAATGCGGTCAGATAAAGCGCTTCGGCTGCAACTAGTGCCAAGCCGCCTTTAATAATATTTGAACTATACCAAGGCGTAGATTCATCAGCTGCTGCCTGAATTGCATTGACTTGTGTAGAACTGATCCAATTCGGACTATTGGCTAAGACATTAATATTGTTTACAGGGTTGTACTGAATCAGCTGACCTTGCTCGTCCAACAACATTACATCGTAATATCCTTGTGGATTACTGAGCACAATTTGGTTTTCAGGTGTTCCCTCTAAATTAAAGAAATTCTCCAAAACGATGGTTTCACCGTTTTTAAGATGAATAATGGCTGAAGTGCCTGAACGTTCAATTGACGCAATACTTTCTTTAGGATGATGAATCAAAACCAATGAATTTTTATTTAAAACGATTTGATTATTTTGTGTATTTTGTAATGGTATAAGATGATCTTTACTATAAACGACGATCTTCGTCATGATGTCCCCAATATTAAAATTTATAAATCCTGAATGCGTTCAAATTAACAAATCTGGCTCAGTAGAACAAATTAAACTCCGTTATTTATACGTAAAAAAGCCAGCAGAACGCTGGCTTTTTAATCATTAATACTGCTTAAAGTTTAGGATCACGCATTTGCACTAAACTTGAGTTAGCTTTACTCAACGTTTCCATGACTTTATTCATGACTGCTGGGACAATTGAATCCGCCATTTGAGCCGCTTGTAAACCAAGTTTCTCACCAAGTGTCGGTTTTTTACGAGTTTCAATCACATACACATCATGCTGTGGAAGCAGTGATAATAAATATTCATCTGAAGTTTTTAAGCTGTCGACCAAGTTTAAATCAAGGGCATCTTGACCATACCAATGCTCACCAGTTGCCACTTTTTCAACATTAAGCTGTGGACGATATTTTTCAACAAAGTGCTTAAACAGTGCATGGGTTTGTTGCAGTTCTTCTTCAAACTTAGCCTTACCTTCTTCGGTGTTTTCACCAAACATCGTCACGGTACGTTTGTACTGACCTGCGGTATACAGCTCAAAGTCGATATTCTTTTCTTTGAGTAGACGATTAAAGTTAGGTACTTGTGCAACCACACCAATAGAACCGACCACTGCAAACGGCGCAGATACGATTTCATTAGCAATACATGCCATCATGTATCCACCACTTGCAGCAACTTTATCGACACAAATGGTCAAATGAAACCCTGCATCACGTAAACGAACCAGTTGTGCAGCAGCCAAGCCATAGCCATGCACCATGCCGCCGGGGCTTTCAAGACGAACCACTACACGGTCACGACCTGATTTTGCAGTGGCTAAAATGAGGGTAGTTTCTTCACGCAGTTGTTCAACAGCAGATGCTGCTGTATCACCTTTAAAATCGAGGACATAAATTTTTTGATTATTCTTTTTACGTGCACGTGCTTCTTTAGAAAGTTGTTGAGTTAACTGTAATAACTCTAATTTTGATGCCGTCGTTTGCGCGATTTTTTTACGTTGTTCGTTGATGCGGGCATTGAGATGCGCAATACGAATTTCAGCAGGCAATTTTGAAGTATGAAATAACATAAAAAATCGATTCTCAATTTAATTGGGTTTATGTCTTCTAGATTAGGTCAATTTGGCATTTTTTCAACTCTGTTCACAGAATTATCTCGAGAAGCTTTGAATTTCAAATGTAGGTAGTGCCGATTGACCTCTTCAATAGATAATAAACGTAGGAACAAAGGAAACTGAGCGTAATAAAGTAGACCTATGATTAAGGCATTGATTGGCCACCATGTCAGTATCCAAAAACTTGATCCTCGACTTCCTACAAAAGGTGTCACCCAAATATACATCGCAATTGATCCATATATACATGCACCAATGATCAAATATTGAAACCATTTATTTTTTAAAAAGTACTTCAAGCTCGAATCATTCAGTTTTTGCTGACCTGAACTTTCACTGTCGGAATTTTCCACAACTTGTTTTAATTTAAATTGATGCTCTGCATATGCTTTGATGTAAGCGTTCCATTTTCTTCGAAAAGTTACCGTTTTATTGAGTTGTTTGAACCTGAGATAAATCATTGGCAAGATAAAAATAGAAGTGACTACATACACATCATAGATCCAGCGATGATAATTGGTCATACCCTGACTTTGTGATGTTGGAAACCAGCCCTCATGTGCAAAGAATATCGCCATAATAATACTTAGCGCGACCATCAAAGCACTTATATAACGTGGGAAATATACCGAACCAAATAATGATTGATAAAGTTCTTTAAGCGCTTGTTCAACAAGCCTACCTTCCTCTTTGGTCAAATGATAACTGCGCATATGAAATAGGACTTATCGTTTAAATTTTATGCTTAGCATAACAAAAAAACAGAATCTTAAGATTCTGTTTTTAAAATGTTTCTTGAGCAATCCATCTTAACCGAATCGACCAGTAATATAGGCTTCTGTGAGCTGATGATCAGGTTGGGTAAAGACTTTCTCTGTCGCATTTACTTCAATTAAATTACCTAGGTGGAAGTAAGCGGTACGATGAGAGACACGTGCTGCCTGCTGCATGGAATGAGTCACAATGGCAATGGTATATTGCTGTGAAAGTTCCGTTATCAGCTCTTCAATTTTAGCGGTAGCAATCGGGTCTAGTGCCGAACAAGGCTCATCCATTAAAATCACTTCAGGCGATACAGCAATCGTACGTGCAATACATAGACGCTGCTGCTGCCCGCCCGACAGCCCGGTTCCGGGTTGATTCAAACGGTCTTTCACTTCATCCCACAGTCCTGCTTTTCTTAGGCTATTTTCTACAATCTCTTCTAAGTCGTATTTATCTCGAGCTAAACCATGTAACTTCGGGCCATACGCAACATTATCAAAAATAGATTTTGGAAATGGATTAGGCTTTTGAAAGACCATACCGACTTGCGCACGTAGCAGTACAACATCTAGACTAGGATCATAAATATCCTGATGGTCCAACATTACTTGACCTGTAACACGGCAGCCATCAATGGTGTCATTCATACGGTTGAGCGTACGTAAAAATGTCGATTTACCACAGCCCGATGGCCCAATAAAGGCAATCACTTCATTTTCATAGATATTCAGATCAATACCTTTAATGGCTTCTGCTTCTCCATAGTAGACATGCACATTTGAAGTACTCATTTTAACATCACGTTTGATCTCTTTTCTTTGTTCTGTCTGTACATCAAATTGTGAAATAAAAGAAGTCGCAGGCTGCTCTATGTCTTGAGCATCACTGTCTTGTGTCGAGTGCGGCATGGTGACTTGATCCTTTTCTAAAGCCTTCAATATATCTGTGGTTTTCATCATTCTGTCTCCCCTACCAACGAACTTCAAATTTCTTACGTAACCAAATGGCCAAACCATTTAGTCCAATCATGAGTGCAAGTAATACGATGATGGCTGCTGCGGTACGTCCTTCAAAAAAGTTACGCAATTCATTGCCTTGCCATAAAAAGATTTGCACAGGAAGTGCGGAAGATTGATCAAACGGTGTCGCAGGTACACTTGCCACAAAGGCGCTCATACCAATAAGAAGTAGAGGTGCAGTTTCACCTAGTGCCTGTGCGACACCAATAATCGCTCCGGTTAAAATACCTGGAATGGCTAGCGGTAATACATGGTGAAATACCGTTTGTAAGCGTGATGCACCAAGACCCAAAGCGGCTTGACGAATAGAAGGTGGAACGGCTTTAAGTGAAGCACGTGTCGTGATAATAACTGTTGGCAGTGTCATTAGACTCAAGACCAATCCGCCAACCAATGGTGCAGAAAGTGGTAAATGCATCCAACCAATAAAAATCGCAGCACCCAGTAAACCAAATACAATCGATGGGACAGCCGCAAGGTTATTAATGTTGACTTCAATAATGTCAGTGATGACATTTTTAGGCGCAAATTCTTCTAAATAAATGGCTGACGCCACACCAATTGGAATCGAGATAAAAATCACGATCATCATCATAAATAACGAGCCCATAAAGGCGCCCGCCAAACCTGATGTTGCAGGTGAACTTCTAGAGTCAGGGCTAGAAAAGATATTAGTATTGAAACTATTTTCAATGATATTAGTTGCTTTTAACTCATCTGCAATGGTGCGAACTTCAGGACTCAATTGTTGCTGATCATCGGCTAACTCACGATTAATATTGCCTTTTAACCATACATCCACATTGGCATCTGCCAAAATTTTAACGGTCTTTGTTTGTCCAATTAAACGTGGATTCTCTGTCACCATATCTCGAATACGATATGCTTCTGAGCTGGTATAAATAGAAGATAACTCATCGCGCTGAGATTCTAGTTTAGGTGATTTAGCAGTCATGGCATTGATGATCAGTTGATCCCAATCCACCATGCCAACTTGCGTTTGCCAAGCAATATAACGCTGTTCAAATTGAGCGGGTGTTTCTTGGGATTTTTTTATGGGCTTCGGTGCAATATCAATGACTTTTGGATCGAAGTAGACTGGTAAACTCATGCTACTTTGCCAAAATGCAGGCAGACCCTTTGCCAAAATACTGCCAAATAACAGCACAACAAAAAATAAACCTGAAATCACTGCACTCAACCCTAAGCATCTAAAGGTTTTTTCTTTACGATGGCGTTTAGACAAAGAACTTTGGATAATTTGTTTACGTTTTTCGCGTCGCTCTTGAGCCAACTTTGACTCAATCACTTCATCAATCGGTGTCGTTGTTTGAGATGTTGTCATTAGTCATATTGCTCGCGATATTTACGCACGATCATCAGTGCAACAATGTTAAGTCCCAAGGTAATTACAAACAGCGTAAGTCCTAATGCAAAGGCAACAAGGGCTTGTGGACTGGCAAAATCAGTATCCCCTGTCAGTTGATTGACAATGGTAATGGTCACTGTCGAGACCGCTTCAAGTGGATTGATGTGCAACAAGGGGCTATTTCCTGCCGCCAAGACCACAATCATGGTTTCTCCAATTGCACGCGATGCAGCCAATAGAAAAGCACCAATAATTCCTGGTAATGCAGCAGGAATCACAACTTGGCGAATGGTTTCTGATTTGGTCGCACCCAGTCCAAGGGAGCCATCTCGCATCGCACGTGGGACTTGAGTAATGATGTCATCTGAGAGTGACGATACAAAAGGAATAATCATAATGCCCATGACAAAACCGGCGGTTAGCGCACTGGTCGCATTAATGTCTAAACCGATACTGGCACCTAAGGATTTGGCAAAGGGTCCAATGATCATGAGCGCAAATACCCCATAAACAATTGTTGGAATACCTGCCAATATTTCAATAGTTGGTTTTGCCCAAGTTCTAAATTTCGGAGATGCATATTCCGCTAAATAAATAGCAATCATTAAACCGACAGGAATCGCGACAAGTAATGCAATGCCACTAACCATGAGCGTTCCCCATAGTAAAGGCAATAAGCCATAACTGCCTTCAGCATTACCTGTGGTACTAAAACCAGGATCCCACACTGTGCCAAAGAAGAAGCTGATGGGATTCACGAAGCTGAAGAAACGCATCGCTTCACTAAACATCGACATGACAATGCCAATGGTGGTGAGAATGGCTACACCAGAACAAAGTGCCAAGCCGATGTTCATGATTTTCTCAACATGATTGCGGGCACGATATTGCGCACTGATTTTTCGCTTTGCCCAAATCAATCCCATAATTGCCACTGTTAAGACCACTACTAATTTTGCATATTGAGCAAGTTGACTGAATCTAGCCAATTCAGCTGCAGCTTGTAACTCATAAACCTGAGCTTGATCATTGACTCCAAAGCCTGAAGCGATGGCTTGCACACGATCAATCAATACACTCAAACTTGCTGGATCTAGACCTGCAATTAATTGTGCCGGCACATGATCTACAACAATTTGTTTTAATAGGAATGGTTCAACAATATTCCATACCAATAAAATGAGAAATGCAGGTAAACCACACCATAAAGCGACTAATGCTGCATAATATTTTGGACGCGAATGTAGTGCAGCAGAGTTTTTGCCGACACCTGCCAAGCTCTTACTCTTGGTCAGTCCAATTTGATAAGCAATCGCAATCAGTGCCAACAACACACCAATGAGGAGTAAATTCATGTACTCTCCAATTTATTTAGATCGGGCAAATGCTGCTCAATCAAACATTTGACCTCAAATATCATCCACGATGAAGCGAGCTTCATCATGGACGTGCTATTACGCTTATTTAACGCTTTTGCCTGCTTTAAAATTGGCAAGAATTGCAGCACGGTCTTTATCAGATAATGCAATCAAACCTGCTTTATCCAATTTCGATCCTTTTCCAGAGACTTTTTTACTGAGGAAATATTCAGAAAATTCTTTCAGACCTTTGATAGATTTGAGATGCTCACCTTTCACATAAATGTAGAGTGGACGAGATACTGGATAAGCACCATTTAAAATGGTTTGTTCTGAAGGAATGACATTATTCACGGTTGCAACACGCAATTTGTCACGGTTTTGATCATAGAAACCTAATCCAAAAACACCGACTGCATGCGGAGACGTTTTTAATCGAGCAAGGGTCTCTGTGTAATCACCTGAAATTTCAATCACGCGACCATCTTTACGGAAGCTCGAGCAGACTTTCTTTTGTGCATCTTTATCTAAAGCTTTAATTGCAGCATACGTTTCACAACCAGCGTCCACCATTTTCTCCTGGAAGACTTCACGCGTACCATGATTAGAAGCAGGAATAATGAGTGTAATTGCTTCATTCGGTAAGTTTTTATCGATTTGATTCCAACGTGTGTATGGATTTGGCACCATTTTGCCATTGGCTGGTAACTCAGCAGCGAGGGCTGCATAGACATGTTGTGGACGTAATTTGTATGCCGCTTTTTTTGCATTTGAAGCAAAAACAATACCGTCATAGCCAATCTTCATTTCAAGAATCTGATTTACACCGGCTTTTTTACATGCGTCTAATTCGGTATTTTTAATTTTTCGCGATGCATTAGCGATATCAATTGTATTGTCACCCACGCCTGCACAAAATTGTTTTAAACCACCCGATGTACCGCCAGAGCCAACAACAGGGGTTTTAAACTGCGGGAAATTTTGACCAAATTCTTCTGCGACAATACTGGCATAGGGTAAAACTGTAGATGAGCCTGCGATTTGAATGGTGTCGCGTGCTGCATTTGTAGTGGTTGCTGCTGCCCCAATCACTGCGGTGGCAAGTGCTATTTTTATCAATTGCATTGTGTATCTCTCTTTTTAAGTCATATGAGTACGCAACATGGATTTTGTTATGTACTTATTTCGATACCAGCATTTTGATTTTAGAATATGACAAGCAAGTTACGGGTTTATGACAGTTTTATGATTTCTCAAAACAGAATCATTTTTTAAATATTATTTATATTTATCATATATTTAAAATTACCGTAATTACAAACACCCCTACCAATTGACGCATAGCAGATGTAAGGAAATTTATATTTTAAAAATAAAATTAGATGAAATGACATACTTTTGATTAAAAAAAGGCGCTCGATTGAGCGCCTTTTTTACACAAACAATCGATTAATCAATTGCAGGTGTATATGTACCATCAGCAATTGAACCTTTAATACGATCAGCTTCTGCAAGCACAAGTGCCAGCAAGTTCTTCACGTTGTCTAAAGTCGCAACCGGGCTTAAAGTGGTCATCTTCAATGATTGAACTTGACCGACTTTGGTTACACCGATATTCGCTTCACCACGTGCAAACAATTCGTCCGCCACGTTTTGGTTCAATGTATCGAGTAATTCTATTGGATAACCTTTAGGAATTACACGGAACAATACCGAAGCAAATTGTGGTGCAACCAACATTTCTAAACCGTCCGTTGCATCAATATAAGCTGCAACATCACGGGTTAAACCCACACCGTGATCAATCATAGAACCGTAAAGTTCTTCACCGAGTGCTTCAACCGTCATCCACAATTTCAACGCATCAAAACGACGAGTTGTTTGCAGTGATTTCGATACAAGATTCGGTACACCGTGCTCTTCATCATAAGCCGAGTTTAAGTACTCCGCTTCATAATGCATGAAACGATAGTTCGCTTCATCTTTCAGCAAGAATGCGCCACATGAAATCGTTTGGAAATAATGCTTATGGAAATCTAGCGTCACTGAGTCAGAAAGCTCGATCCCATCTAGCATAGAACGATAGTCATTCGAAAGAATTAACGCACCACCCCATGCTGCATCGATATGCATCCATGCGCCATATTTGTTGGTGATGTCACGAATTTCTTTCAATGGATCAATCGCACCTGCATCGGTAGTACCCGCAGTTGCCACCACACATGCCACGATCTTACCTTCCGCTTGAAGGTGCGCCATGGTTTTCTCAAGTGCATCGACATCCATCTGTGCGTTGTCGTTCACAGGAACGGTTACCACAGATTGGAAACCCATACCCATCATCGCCATATTCTTTTGCACAGAGAAGTGCGCATTTTCAGAACAGATGACTTTGACGTTACGCATCGCTTCCGCAGGCACGCCATCACGCTGAACAGACCACGGATTACCGTTTTCGTCTTTCCAGTTTTTCGCGATGCATGCATCACGCGCAAGTAATACACCCATCAAGTTAGACTGTGTACCGCCAGAGGTGAATACACCTGCTTGACCTGCACCGTAGCCGACTTTTTGGCGAAGCCAGTCAATGAGCTGAACTTCCATCAATGAACCTGCAGGGCTTTGATCCCATGAATCCATCGATTGGTTAGTGGCATTAATCAGCACTTCTGCAATTTGGCTGGTGACCATCGTCGGGCAGTGCAAATGCGCTAAAGAATGCGGGTGATGTACTTTTAAGCTTTTATTGAGGAAAAGCTCAATCATACGATCAAGGGACTTTTGTACACCTAAACCCTCTTTCGAAGGATTGAATGCAATTACCGAGCGCAGCTCTTTAATGCTACCGCCAGTGTACATTTTGTCATTTTGCAACCATGCAGAGACAGCTTTTACAGCTGAATCCATTGCTGACTGATAGTCAGCAATGGATTGTGCATCATTGCAGAATAACGCTTTACGATGTTCTGCAAAATCAACCATCTTACGCACCTCGAGTTGCAACTAGTGCTTCAGCAAGAGCTTTCTTGAAGCGAACAATGACTTCTTCGCATTCAGCTTGGTTGATGATCAGTGGACAAAGTAGACGAATCACTGTGCCGTTACGACCACCTTTTTCTAACAACAATTTGTTGTCAAAACAAGCCGCCTGAATTGCTGCTGCTAACTGACCATCACCTGGTAATGAGCCCATGTGATCTGCTTGTTTACGCTCATCTACGATTTCAATACCGATCATGAGACCACGACCGCGCACATTACCGATACACGGGAATTCAACCGCTAATTTTTTCAATTCAGCTTGTAAGAAATCACCACGCTCTTGCGCGTTTTGAGCCAAGTTTTGCTCTTTAATGGTTTTGATCGTAGCAAGACCCGTACCCATCGCAAGTTGGTTACCACGGAAAGTACCCGTGTGACCTGCTGGCTGCCAAGCATCAAACTTACGTTTAATACCGAGTACTGCAAGTGGTAAGCTACCACCCACTGCTTTTGACATCACCACAACATCAGGTTCAATGCCTGCATGTTCGAAGGCAAACATTTTACCTGAACGACCAAAGCCAGCTTGTACTTCATCTAGAATTAGTACAATGTTGTGCTTTTCAGTCACTTCACGGATTTTTTTCAACCATTTCACAGGTGCAGTCACCACACCGCCTTCACCTTGAATCGCTTCAAGAATCACAGCTGCAGGTTTGGTTACACCGCTTTCGACATCTTCAATGAAGTTTTCGAAATAATAGGTTAATGCATCAACACCCGCTTCACCGCCAAGACCTAATGGGCAACGGTATTCGTGTGGGTAAGGCATAAATTGTACACCTGGCATCAAGCCATTTACGGCATTCTTCGCAGACAAGTTACCTGTCATTGCGAGTGAACCGTGTGTCATACCATGATAGCCACCGGAAAAGCTAATCACAGAACTACGACCTGTGTACGTTTTTGCTAATTTAATTGCTGCTTCTGTACCATCTGCACCAGACGGACCACAGAACTGTAGACAATACTCTTCCTTACCACCTGGTAATTGCTCAAGTAGTGCTTCAGTGAAAGCATCTTTTAAAGGCGTTGTTAAATCCAAAGTATGCAAAGGGAGACCGCTTGCAAGTGTGTCTTGGATACTTTGAATGACCGCAGGGTGATTATGGCCTAATGCCAGTGTCCCTGCCCCAGCTAAACAATCGAGGTACTCTGTACCTTCGACATCGGTAACCCAGCACCCTAAGGCTTTTGCTATCGCAAGTGGAAGTTTACGTGGATAGCTACGAACATTGGATTCCATTTGACTTTGGCGAGTCAAATAGTATTCGTTAGTAGACTTAGTGGCAGAATTTACTGAAGAAACGCTCATATCGAATTACCATCTCTGATATGGGTTAATAAAAATAAGTCGGGGGACTTTCGGTCTTTTGACTCGGTGCTTTATGGATTTCTAGTCAGTTTTAAGAGCTCTTGTGTAATGGCTAACTAGACGGCGGATGATACAGTTTTTTTCAAAAAATAATAGAGCTTTTGCTACTAATTTCCTTTCAAAAAAGATGTTTTTTCTCTAAAAACCGCTCTGCGTTCAAATTATATGCATTTTTTTTAGTAGGACAATCTTTTTATCTCATTTTTTCGGTATTTTCTTAATAATTTTCAATGGATTATTCTCATATATTTAAACGATTAAATGATTCATTCTAAAACTATATTTCTTATTTTTTAGCATTTCATTTAAATTTTTCATTAACAATCTTCAGACAAAGCGTTCTGATATTCAACATGATTCAGTTTTAATATGTTTAGATACACAAAACATTCATCAAGATTCAAAATAATAGGACACAAAATATGCGTCTAGCAGCTTTATCTACCGTTGTACTTGCCTCTGCACTCGCGACTTTAAGTCATGCTGCACCAACCGAACAACTCAATTACAATGTCATTAATTTAAGTGCTGAAGCCAATCGTGAAATCTCAAATGATGAAATGCATGCAGCGTTATATATTGAAAAATCAAACAAACAACCCGCCCAACTTGCTGCCGAAATTAATCAATTGATGAGCTCTGCCGTGGCAATTGCCAAAAAATATCCTGCAGTAAAACTAGAAACAGGCTCTCAAAGCACTTATCCAATTTATGACAATGACAACCGTAAACTCAAAGAATGGCGCGGTCGTGCTCAAGTTAGACTTGAGTCCAAAGATTTTAAAGCGGCTTCACAACTCATTGCAGAACTTCAGCAAAATTTCCAAACTGAATCTATTGAATTTACAGTTTCGGATGAAAAACGAAAAAAGGTTGAAAATGAGCTAATGATCGAAGCTTCAAAAAACTTTCAGCAACGTGCACAAAGTCTTGCACAGGCTTGGAGTAAATCAGGTTATCAGTTAATTAATCTTAATACGAACACCAACAATTATAGTCATCAACCTGTCGCTCGTATGGCAATGATGAAGTCTGCTGCACCTGAAATGGCAATGCCACAACAAGATATGGCAGCAGGTGAATCACAAATGACGATTACAGCCAACGGTTCAATCCAGCTGAAATAATTTTTGATTCAATCTAAATATGAAACCACCATTTTGGTGGTTTTTTATTATGTGATATTTCAATTAAAACATCATTGCTACAATTTCACTCAAACTAAGGTAGGCAATTTATTGGGAAGTGATTAAAGTAAGGCGACTTTCGCGTTATACCAGACTTTCATGTCCATAGAACAACTCAATTTAGACCTTTTCTATCAACTTAATGTCCCTGAACATGCATCTTCAATCATGATGCACTATGCCATGTTTATTGCCCATGACTTGGTTTATCTGATGCTGCTGGGCTTTGTAATTGCTTGGTTTATGGGTAATCGAGAGACGAAAACGGGTATCGTTAAGGCCTTTATTTTTACCGCTATTACACTCAGTATCAGCGAAATACTCTCTGCCGTTTTAAATACGCCACGTCCTTTCGTGATGCATGTCGGGCAGACACTTATTCAACACGATGCAACAGGTTCTTTCCCCAGTAATCATATGAGTATTTTTAGTGGGATTGCCTTTGCCTATTACTTTTCAACCAAGCGCGATGTCGGACGAATTTTATTGTGTGTTGCTTGGCTCGTTGCATGGTCAAGAGTCTATGTGGGTGTGCATTTCCCGATTGATATGCTCGGTGCATTCTGTATTGCGTTAATCGTGAATTTGGCAGGTTTACCACTGTGGTGGAAATATTCAGATCAATTGATGGATGGGATTTTATGGATTCATCAGAAAATATTTGCTGTATTTATCCGTAAAGAATGGATTCGATAATAAAAAAATCCCGCATTTGAGCGGGATTTTTTATACAGCATACAATTAATAAATCGCCATATGGTTACGATGAATCATTTCAAGTGAACGCGCTTCACCAAGAACCTGATGAACTTTATCCGAAGGTAAACCACGAACAATATCAGCAGAGCGTGAACTAAAGTTGACACGACCGACAGCAATACGATGCCCCTCGGTATCGACACATTCAACTACATCACCACGATCAAAATGACCTTCGACTGCTTTTACCCCGACAGGCAATAAGCTACGATGATTTTCTTTAATCGCTTTCACCGCACCATCGTCAATTACAAGACGACCTGCCGTTTGTAAGTGAGCAGCAAGCCATTGCTGATGTGCAGTCATGCGGTCTTTATCGGTCACAAACATCGTACCCAATAATTCACCCGACATTAAACGTGCAAGTACGTTGTCGCTATCACCACTCGCAATCAAAGTTGGACAACCTGATTTTGCTGCCAAGCGTGCAGCACGAACTTTGGTCAACATACCACCACGACCAAATTTACCGCCACCGCCAGCCATATCAAATAGGCTTTCATCCATAGCACGCACTGTGTGGAACAATTTTGCATTTGGATTAGAACGTGGGTCTGAGTCAAACATCCCTTCCTGATCCGTGAGGATAATTAGAAGGTCTGCATGCACCTGACCTGCCACCATAGCAGCCAAGGTATCGTTATCGCCAAAACGGATTTCATCGGTAGATACCGTGTCATTTTCATTAATAACCGGAATCACACGCCAATCGATTAAATGCTGTAAAGCATCACATGAGTTCAAGTAACGACGGCGGTCTGCCAAGTCATCATGAGTCAATAAAACTTGAGCCGTTTGAATTGAAAAACTTTCCAAAACGCTCGACCAAGTTTGAATTAAACCCATTTGACCAATGGCAGCACACGCTTGAAGACTAGGTAGATCAGTGGGTCGCTCTTGCAGTTTCATGCGAACCATCCCTTCTGCTACAGCACCTGATGACACCAAAATAATTTCGTGTCCTTCATTGTGTAGATTTGCAATTTGACCTGCCCAATGGGTGATCGCTGCAATATCTAAACCTTGTCCATTTGCTGTAAGTAAAGATGATCCGATTTTAACGACAATACGTTTAAAACCTTCGAGCTGACGTTGCCCATCCACCACTTCTACCATTTTGTCCTCAGTTACTCTGTCATCAGAGCTTAACGTACGTAATACGATTCTGCTTCGTCTTCGCCATCTTCATCATCTTCGTCATCACCCAAAATACCGGCAAGACGTTGTTGACGACGCATCTCACGATACGCTTCTTTTGCAGCGATGGTTTGTTCACGTGTTTCAGCTTCAAGCTGATCACGGAATGCTTTCATTTCTGCAGCATATTCTGGATCTTCAACTTCACGTTCGCGTTGAGATTCAATTTCATCCATCAAGTAGTACACAACATCTTTAGTACCTTCCGCTGTTAAGCCAGAAGTTTTAAAGACTGGACCTGTCCACTGCATTTCTTCAAGTAAATGGTCACACCATTCATCACGAGTTTCTGCAGGTAATTGATCGACTTTGTTCAAGACCAATACGATTGGCAATTTAGACAGCGTTGGAGAGAATTTCTCAAGCTCAGCCAAAATTGCTTTTGCATTGTAAGCAGGGTCTGAACCATCCATTGGTTGTACATCAACGATATGCAACAAGATACGTGTACGTGCCAAATGTTTCAGGAAGCGAATACCAAGACCCGCGCCTTCTGCCGCACCTTCAATAAGTCCTGGAATATCTGCCATAACAAATGAACGATGACGATCGGCATCGACCACACCTAGGTTAGGCACCATGGTGGTAAATGGATAATCTGCTACTTTTGGTTTTGCTGCAGATACTGAACGAATGAAGGTAGATTTACCCGCATTTGGCATACCCAATAAGCCAACATCCGCAAGCACTTTAAGCTCTAAACGGATTTCACGGTATTCACCTTTGGTACCATGGGTAAATTTACGCGGCGCACGGTTAGTTGATGATTTGAAATGAGTATTACCCAAACCGCCTTCACCACCTGCTGCCACAAGTACGCGTTGACCATCTTCAATTAAATCGCCGATGATATCGCCAGATTCAGTATCTACAACGGTTGTTCCAACTGGAACTAATAAGATGGTGTCTTCACCACCACGGCCTGCACAGTTCGCCCCACGACCATTTTTTGCGCGTTCTGCACGGTACTTACGTGTATAACGATAATCGACTAGGGTACTGGTATCGTTGTCGGCTTGAACGTAGATGCTACCGCCACGACCACCATCACCACCATCTGGACCACCAAATGGTACGAATTTTTCACGGCGAAAACTGGCTACGCCATTGCCACCGTCGCCAGCCTCTACGGTAATGACTGCTTCATCAACAAAGCGCATATTGCCAATCCTCTAAAAACTTTAAAACCGCATATTCTGCCACATTTTACTAAATTTCTCGACTAGTTTTATGGGCTATTCCATGAAGATAGCGCTTCTCACCGTGAATTTTATTCAGTTTAGAGGGTTTTATTGCGTATTCGATTGGTACTTTTCATATTAGTCACTAATTTTCAAATAGATATAATATGAATGATCTCATCGCTAATTCTTATTTTTGTTTTTTAATTAACCCATTTATAGTGCATTTTCCAATCAGTACTTTTGAACTTCTATGCAATTAGACCCTAATAGTCAGCGTCCTTTATCACCGCAATTCGTTTTATTGATGGCAATGGCATGTGGTTTATGTGCAGGTTCAGCGTATTTCAATCAGCCCTTAATTTACTCAATTGCACAT
This sequence comes from Acinetobacter sp. NCu2D-2, assembly GCF_001647675.1. Taxonomy (NCBI): domain Bacteria; kingdom Pseudomonadati; phylum Pseudomonadota; class Gammaproteobacteria; order Moraxellales; family Moraxellaceae; genus Acinetobacter; species Acinetobacter sp. NCu2D-2. The sequence goes on along the minus strand of NZ_CP015594.1, from coordinate 921,354 downwards.
AGTTTAGGGATTAGTCAGAGCCAAGCAGGTTTTTCCGTCGTTCTTGCACAAATTGGATATGGCTTAGGTTTACTGATATTGGTTCCTTTGGGCGATCTATTTAATAAGCGCAAACTGATTGTTAGCCTAATGATGTTTGCTGCTATTGCACAAATTTGTCTTTCATTGAGTACAACACTTTCAACGCTGTATTTCTTTACTTTGTGTGCGACCTTTGGTGCCATCTCGGCACAAATATTAGTGCCTTTTGCATCGACCATTAGTCCACCTGAGTCGAGTGCTGCCATTGTTGGCAAACTCATGAGTGGTTTAGTGCTCGGGATTATTTTATCGCGGACTTTTGCAGGTTTTGTTTCAACCTATTGGTCATGGAATATGGTGTATTTGAGTAGTGGCATTATTACCCTGCTCTTTGCAACACTCATGTGGAAGAAATTGCCAAATACCTCAAATCAATCTAATTTAAGTGTCATTGGTATCTATCAGTCGCTATTTCAATTGGCACGGCATCATCCACATTTAATTCGACGCGCTGTCGCAGGTGCTTTAGCCTTTGGCATTTTGTCGATGATCTTTACCTCTATGACCTTTGTTTTAGCAAATAAACCTTATGAATTTACTGATTTTGAAATTGGTTTATTTGGTTTACTTGGGATTATTGGGATTTTTTCTTCACGCTGGTCAGGTAAAACGGTAGGTCTTGGTAAAGAGAATTTTGTAGCAAAACTCTGTATTGGCTTAATGCTCTTTTCATGCATTCCTTTGTATTTCGCGCAGCAAAATATTGTGGTGTATGCACTTGGCGTACTCATGGCATATTTTGGTTTAACTGCATTTCACGTGCTGAATCAGAACTTAGTTTATCGCATTGATATGAAAGCGCGTTCGCGCATCAATGCCGTTTATATGACCATATACTTTAGTGGTGCGGCAATTGGCTCACTCGGTGCTGTTTATGCTTGGGAGCACTTTGCATGGTTTGGTTGTGTTGTTTTAGGTTTTATATTCTCGATTGGGATCTTAGTTTTGGATCGCTATGATTTTAGTAAAACCTAAATAGAGCCAAGCCTTAATCATTAATTAGTTTAAGATTAAATTGCATAGGAATGTGATCACTATATTTTAACCAATAATCTCTATTCATTAGGTTACAAGTTGACTTACTCAGATCAATTAATTCAAGTGAACAAAATAGATAATCGATATGAAAAGGTTTTAATACATTACGATGCATATAAAAGGTCGCTTGAGTTTCTTTACCCTGATCTTCATTTCTAACCAAATGATAAATACTTTTTATATTTATTTTTTCTAATTGATTAACAACATCTGAATGATTCCACCAACGATCCCAAACATCCCACTTCGTATTACTATTCCAATCACCGCATAAAATACTAGGTTTTTCTTTAATCTTGTCTTGATGTAATTGCAAATATTTCCAAAGTTGACCTATATATTGAAAAGTCGGTGAGTTTGCATATTTTGTCCATATTGCAATAAATTGAATGCCATTGACATTGACAGCCAAAAATAACTCTAGTCCTTGATCTTCCCAATTCAATAACTCTAATTTTAAATTTGATTTAGCGAATACTGCTAAACCTTTATTTAAATTATTTCCTTTCCAAAGATAATTTGGCATCCATGCTTCAAATTTTTTCTTTGCAATCTCTGTATTTTCACACTCTTGAATCACATAAATATCAGCATCAAACTCATCTAATAAATGTAATTTATTACGAAAAGCACCGTTACAATTCCATGTCACAATTTTTAATATCATGACTAAAATCACTCTATCTTAGGCTTCGCTTCCAATATCTCAGGTAAACCACGTTCAATCCAATTAATGAGTTGCATCACTTTTTCTGCTGCTTGTGAACCCGTAATCGTTAGTTGATATTCCACTTTTGGTGGAACAACGGGATATACCGTTCTTAAAATAAAACCATCCTGTTCCAGTATTTTTAAAGTCTGAGCTAGCATCTTTTCACTAATTCCTTCAATGCGCTGCTTTAACTCGCTAAAACGATGCACCCCTTCATTTAAACAACGCAAAATGAGAACAGACCATTTATTGGTGAGATGTTCCAAAATTTCACGTGATGGACATTCAGTGGATAAAACTTGACCAAGCAATTTACTGGTTTCATAGCTAGCCATAAAAATCTTTCCTACAGGTAATAAACTTACTTTTTGGTACGTACTTACATTTAGTAAGTTATCAGATTACTATTTCATCATCAAGTTTATTTTTCATACAAAAATGAGGGTTTAACGATGAAAATAGCAATTACAGGCGCAACAGGTCAGCTAGGTCAATTAGTAATACAGCACCTACTCAAATTAACTGATGCAGAAAATATTATTGTTTTAGTACGTCATACAGACAAAGCTGCATCATTTAAAGCTCAAGGTATAGACGTTCGTCATTTCGACTATGATCAAGCAGAAACTCTACAACCTGCTCTTCAAGGAATCGACAAATTACTGCTAATTTCAGCCAATGAAATTGGTCGTCGCACGCCACAACACAAAGCTGTCATTGAAGCGGCAAAAGCGGCTCACGTACCTTATATTGCTTATACCAGTTTATTGAATGGAGATTCCTCTCCGCTTGGTTTAGCACAAGAGCATCGAGAAACTGAACAACTGATTCGTGAAAGTGGTTTAGCGTACACATTCCTACGTAATAATTGGTACGTGGAAAATTATTTAGGCTCAATTCAGCAAGATATTGCTTCAGGTGTGATTTACGGTGCTGCTCAAGATGGACAGATCAACGCTGCCCCACGTTCAGACTATGCTGAAGCAGCTGCACGTGTATTGGTCGGTAATAATCATGATGGTAAAACGTATGAACTTGCTTCCTCTCAAAGTTTTACCAAAGCCACGCTTGCGCAAACGATCTCTCAAGTTTCAGGTAAAACCGTTCGCTATGAAGATTTAACACCTGAAGCCTATAAGAGTTTATTGGTCAAAGTTGGACTAGATGCTGCTTTTTCAGCATTTTTAGCCGATGTCGATTTCAAAACTTCTCACGGTGTGATGGCAACGGATAGAAAAGACTTGGAAGCCTTATTAAGTCATCCAACGACATCACTTTCTACAGTCATTCGAAACTCATTAAATGCTTAACTCCAAGTTTTAAATTTTATTTATGGATCTGACTCAGTTTCAGATCCATTTCCATCTCCAAATTCGCTTGTGTATTGCGTTCTATATTCTTTAATGTCGCATTAAAGTCCGCAATTTTACGCGTGGTCATTGCATCATCCATAACAATGCTCGGCTTAAATAGATGATTCACAGCGATCAAAACATGCTCATCAAATTCCATATACACAGGTCCATTAAATAAAATTTTAATAGGGATGTGATACTGTCGTTTTAAATGAAATGGAACAGAGAGTTTGACAGGAACATCAAGTTTTAAAGGAAATTTGGGTAACCATTTGGTTTTATAAATAAGGCTGGTATCCGCTTTAAGAGGCATCATCTGATCGACTGAAATATTGGTCTGATAATCCACATCTACTGCTACAGGCACTTCAACAATAAATTGTAGATTGGCGCGATATTTCCCCTGTAAAGGCAGTTGCAACTTTTGATTAACATCAATACTGGTATCTAATTTCCCTCGTGCATGTGTTTGCAAATAATTACCTACAGCGATTTTAGTCGGCAATTCATCTGACAATCGTATTGAAGAATTACGTGCACTGACTTGCATGGAGGCTTGTATATTCAGATAGAACCAAATGAGTGTGGCTATGAGTAATGTCACTACTATAAATGCAAATAATCCGTAGTAAATATTCTTATTCACTCGCCACCTCTACTTCTCAGCTTCCGTCGATGTAGATGGTTCAGCTTTTTTAAGTTTGAGTGTATTCAGTGGAATAAGTAATTCACCTTGTTTAATGGTGATCGGCAATGTGTTCTGTACATCCACAGATGCTTTTAAAGCTGTTTTAATTGGGACATTTAAATGTCCTTGAATCGGGATATTAGTTTTTAAAGTTGTATTAAGTGGAATATTTAAATTTTCTTTTAATAATGCTTTGACTGGTGCATCAAATCTCAAATGGACTTTTTGATCGAGTGGTACATCTAAGTTCAATGGAATATTTAAATTGATTGGAATATTACCGCGTAGTGGCAAACTAATGTCTTTACCTAAAACTTTAACTTTAACCCGAGTATCTACGGGCATGTTTTGCTGCACTACCAATTTTTCACGGACAGGAATGACCGTTTTAATTGGAACATGATTATCAAAATAAACACGTGGATTTAAAGTTTGCTGCAAAGGAATACTTAGGTTTTCATGAATAGGTATTTCAGTATTTACACGCCCAGAGACATCCACATTCAATGCATCGTGTATTTGCACTTCCGCTTGTAATGGCTCTTGAAGATCAATTTTGACTTGCTGATTTTCTAAAGGGATATGAATTTTAAAATGCTGAAATACCCAAATTGCCAGCAAGCTGCCACATAGCGCTGTTGCTGCAATAAAGGTCATCACATACACCACATATTTTAATTTCAAAAAGGCGTCCCTTGTCTTCTTGTTTCTTTCTATTATGATAAAAAGTGTGATGTGGTTTGCAATTTTTTGTTGTGATCTAATATCTAAATATTTTTTTAGAAATAAAAAAAGAGCCTCAAATGAGACTCTTTTTTTTTACGCGTAAAACTAATTATGCATTAGTTTCAGCAGGAACTTTTGGATAGCTTACGCCGCCCATTTGTTCAGCAATACGTAATACTTGGCAGCTATAACCTACTTCGTTATCGTACCAAACGTAACAAGTCAAACGGTTACCAGAAGTGATTGTAGCTTGCGCATCAAATACACCTGCAGTACGTGAACCGATAAAGTCACTTGATACAACTTCAGTAGAGTTTGTATAACCGATTTGACCTTGAAGGCTAGAATTGATTGAGATTTGACGAATGTATTCGTTCACTTCTTCACGATCAACTTCTTTGTCCAAAGTTAAGTTCAAAATCGCAAGAGATACGTTTGGTGTAGGAACACGTACAGAGTTACCAGTCAACTTACCTTTAAGCGCAGGAAGTGCTTTAGCTACCGCTTTCGCAGCACCAGTTTCAGTAATCACCATGTTCAATGTTGCAGCACGACCACGACGATCCGCTTTATGGTAGTTGTCAATTAAGTTTTGGTCGTTAGTGAACGAGTGAACTGTTTCAACGTGACCATTTACAACTGTGTATTTGTCGTTTAACACTTTAAGTGTTGGAGTGATCGCGTTAGTCGTACAGCTTGCTGCAGAGATGATTTGATCTTCATCAAGAATGTCAGCTTGGTTTACACCGTACACTACGTTTTTCATGTCACCTTTACCAGGTGCAGTTAAGATCACGCGAGCAGCACCTGGGCATTTAAGGTGTTGAGCAAGACCTTCTGAATCACGCCATTTACCAGTGTTGTCGATCACAAGTGCATTTTCGATACCGTATGCAGTGTAATCCACTTCAGATGGGTTAGATGCATAGATCACTTTGATGAATTGACCGTTCGCAATGATTGCTTCGTTTTCTTCATCTACAGAAATCGTACCAGCGAATGGACCATGGATTGAGTCACGACGTAATAAAGACGCACGTTTTTCTAAATCGCCATCAGATGATTTACGAACAACGATTGCTTTAAGGCTTAAACCACGACCAAGACCAGATTGGCTGATCATCAAACGCGCAAGGATACGACCGATACGACCGAAACCGTAAAGTACAACGTCTTTGTTTTCTACAGAAGTCGCATTACCTTCAAGTGATTTTACAGCATTTGCAACGAACTCGTTTACATCGCCGCCTTTCACTTTGAATTCTTCAGCAAGTTTGCCAAGATCGATTTCAGCTGTACCGATATTTTCAACTTTAGCCAATGCTTCAAGAATTGGGTAAGTGTGAACAACAGAAAGTTCAACGTCTAATACACGAGTACGACGATGCGCTTTAAGAATTTGGATCACTGAACGGTTAATTAAAGAACGACCATAAACAGTCGCTACGATATTTTTTTCACGGTATAACTGACCCACTAGGGCAATCATACGTTCCGCAAGTTCTTCACGGTTTTTCCAGCGACCTTGGTGCTCTGCATGTAGGGCAACGATGGTGTCTTTGCTCACAGATACGTCCTCTAATTAGTTGTAAATCTAGGCATAAATTTCAAAACCCCATAATTGTAATGGAATTAACTGAAACTTTGAATCAAAAGCTCACCTAGACTGATCGTTTTTGGCTTATATTCACTATAAATTTGCAAAATAGTTGCAATTAGCTAAATGATTTTGCGTCTAAAATTTTTTAAACCTACATTTTTCACAATCGAAATGAAAAATTGTTAAATGTTGTTTATTCGTGCAAAGCAGCTTTTGTTACTTACCGTAAATACGTAAATCTAATAGCAACGTTAATAATAATAAAATTATTCTCTCTCTTTTCGCTTTTCAAATTTATCTGTTTTCAATAACAGTTCATTTTTATTTTGTTGTTGTTTTTTCAAATGTATGGCACCCTCAATAACAAGTAACAATACTGCCAACCAAATTGGAATATAAGTTAGCCATTCATCTGCGCCTACACGTTCACCCAAAAGCATAGAAGCAAATGCGAGTAATACAGGCTCTAAATAACTCAGTAACCCAAAAATAACGAATGGCAAGTAACGGCTTGCCAAAATATAACTTCCCAAACCTAATGCACTTAAAAATCCAAGCCCCAATACTGCAAGAATTAAATGGCTATAATTTACAAATAAGGTCAAGGAATCTGAATGCACGAAACCTAGATAGAAAGCGACAGGCAAGATCAAAAACAAATCCCACCAAAAACCACCTAAGTGATCGGTTGCAAATTTACGACGCAGGAAAAAATAAATGGGATAAGCCAAAGCGACATAAATAGTTTCCCATGCAATTGAGCCGATACGCCAAATTTCATGTCCAACACCTACCACGGCACAAATCACCGCGAGTGTTTGTAAGTGACTGAGCTTTTCTTTGTACAGGATACAACCGACTAAAACCATCATCAAAGGCAATAGGAAATAACCCAATGAAACTTGCAACCCTCTTCCATTAATCGGCCCCCATAAAAATAGCCACAACTGCGTCGTACACAACAGAGAGCTAATGAGCAACCAAATTAGTATCGATGGTGTCTTTATAATTCTTTGAAAAATTTGATGAACATATTTGATATCACCCGTCCACAACATAAACAAAGTAAGAAATGGCAAGGTCGATAACATGCGCCAAGCAAAGGTTTGCTCGCTATCCAAAGGTTGTAAAAATGGTGTAAAGATATACAGCACTCCGAAGACTACAGATGCCAATACAGAAAGTGCAATACCTTTATACATGCGTCAAACCTTTCAAATTTCGACTCTATTATACCGATGAGTCAAAATTAAAGCTGCTATGTAATCCGATATTTATAATGTTCAACCCATAAAAAAGCCATGCATTTGCATGGCTTTAAAATGATAAAACAATTATTTCATGGTTTGTTTCGTATTAATGAGGTCGCTCAGGTCATAGCCCACAGATTTAGCATAATCCAAGTATTCATTTATAACATTTGGATCTGGGTTTGGCGTACGTGATAATACCCACATATATTTACGTTTTGGCTCACCTACCAATACAGTTTGGTAATTATCATCTAACTTTAATACCCAGTAATCACCACGACCTACAGGGAGCCAGCGGATAAATTCAGGTAAGAAACTTACTTTAAGTTTCGTATTAAATGGCGCATTTTGAACAAACGCTTCACCCTCTGAACCCGTTTGCTCGCCATCTTTGGTATAACAGCGGTTATCGACTTTGATGTTGCCATTTTCATTTAAGGTATACATTGCAGTGACATCTCGATCACATTTTTTTTGGAATGAAAGTGGTTTACGTGCTACTTCATACCACTTACCCAAATAGCGATCTAACTCTACTTTATCTACTGTCGGCAATGGCTTCGGTTCTGCATATGCCATTGTCGCTGCGCCTAAACCCAATAAGACTGCCCCACCCGCTGCAATTTTCGCCAACTTTAAACCAGCTTTTGGGAGATTTTTATTTGTCATAAAGCTACCTTTCATTTAAGCATTGAGATTTAAAAGTAATTTCAACCCTAAGATAAAGCCTAGCTTCCAGACTTTGTGTATATTTATGTGAGATTTACGATACAATTTACATAAATCTCGCATCAGGCTGTCAAAAAATCAACTTAGCATCTGCGCTTTCAAACTCAAAATTTCATCGCGCAAACGCGCTGCTTGTTCAAATTGCAATTCTTTCGATGCTTTGAGCATTTCCTTTTCTAGCTTCGAAATATGTTTCGCAAAGATTTTAGGATCCGCCAATATATGTCGCTCATCCGCACTCAATGCGCGGGCTTGCTGTGAAATCTTCTCATCAATTTGATCATCATCAAGCACCTCGCCTGTATCAATTTCCTTGATTGCTTGGCGCACAGCACTTCGCGGAGTAATACCATGTTCAAGGTTAAATTGAATTTGCTTAGCACGACGGCGATCCGTTTCATCTATTGCTTTACGCATCGAATCTGTAACACGATCTGCATATAAAATCGCTTTACCTTTCAAATTACGTGCAGCACGACCAATAGTTTGAATCAATGAACGTTCAGAACGTAGGAAACCTTCTTTATCGGCATCTAAAATAGCCACTAGTGATACTTCTGGCATATCCAAACCTTCACGCAACAAGTTAATACCGACCAATACGTCGTAAATCCCTGTACGTAACTCATGGATAATTTTGACACGTTCAACGGTATCGATATCTGAATGCAAATAGGCAACTTTAATGCCATATTCTTTTAAATATGAGGTTAAGTCCTCTGCCATTCGTTTGGTCAATGTTGTGACTAAAACACGTTCATTAATATCTTTACGTAAGTTGATTTCTGAAAGTACATCATCGACTTGCGTGAGCACTGGACGGATTTCAATTTCAGGATCAATCAAACCTGTCGGGCGAACCACTTGTTCCACAATTTGCTGTGACTTCTCAAGCTCATATTGTGCAGGTGTTGCACTAACATATACCGTCATCGGAACTATACGCTCCCATTCCTCGAATTTCATTGGGCGGTTATCGAGTGCACTTGGTAAACGGAAACCGTAATTCACTAAGTTTTCTTTACGCGAGCGGTCACCCTTATACATCGCACCAATTTGCGGAACAGTCACATGCGATTCATCAATAATCAGTAAAGCATCATCAGGAATATAATCAAATAATGTAGGCGGTGCTTCCCCCGCAGGACGTCCGGATAAATGACGTGAATAGTTTTCAATACCGTTGGTATAACCCAACTGTTGCATCATTTCCAAGTCATAACGAGTACGCTGTTCGATACGCTGCGCTTCAAGCAACTTGTCTTCTGCACGGAAGAAAGCTAAACGCTCTTTCAACTCTTCTCTAATGGTTTCAATGGCACGTGCCAAATTATCTTTAGGTGTAACGTAGTGGCTTTTTGGATAAATCGTCACGCGTGGCACTTTGCGTACCATCTTACCAGTCAACGGATCAAACCAACGTATTGAATCTACTTCATCATCAAAGAGTTCAATATGAATCGCATCCTGATCCGATTCGGCAGGGAAAATATCAATAATTTCACCGCGAATACGATAAGTACCCCGTAAAAACTCAAGCTCATTACGGCTATATTGCATTTCAACCAAACGGCGAATAATGTCATCACGATTGAGTCGATCACCTTCAACAACATGCAACAACATACTCATATAGGCATTTGGATCACCCAAACCGTAAATTGCAGAAACTGACGCGACAATAATGGCATCACGGCGTTCTAAAAGTGCACGTGTCGCCGAAAGACGCATTTGATCGATGTGATCATTAATGGCAGCATCTTTTTCAATAAAAGTATCTGAAGATGGTACATAAGCTTCTGGCTGATAATAGTCATAATAACTAACAAAGTATTCCACAGCATTATTCGGGAAAAATGCTTTGAACTCCCCATAAAGCTGCGCAGCCAAGGTTTTGTTATGTGCCATCACAATTGTTGGGCGCTGAGTTCGCGCAATGACATTTGCCATGGTATAGGTCTTACCAGAACCCGTAACCCCAAGTAATAATTGATCGTGGAAACCCTGCTCAATGCCTTTGACTAATTTTTCGATGGCTTGAGGCTGGTCGCCTGCAGGTTCATAATTTGTGACCAATTCAAATGGGATTTTTTCACTCACAGTTGCTTAACTCAACCGAAAATAGGGACCGTATATTTTAACAGATTTTAGCCCGAGTTCCGATAAATGCCTGAGATAACAACCAAATCATTACATGGGTTTTAATTAAAGTAACAAAGCAACTTCTACCCAAATTTAATTATATTTATAAACTCTTTTATGGTTGGCAATAAGACTTGACCCCTATTCATTAACTAGGCAACATGAACAAAACATCTTCTAAAATCTAAAGACCATGACTTATAAATACCATGATGAAAGCATAATTAAATCTTTGCCGGAAAATACTGTATTTGTTTTTGGCAGTGATATGGCAGGTCAACATAATGATGGTGCAGCAAAAACGGCTGTCGAGCATTTCGGTGCGCTTCAAGGTGTTGGTCGTGGTTGGTCAGGTCAAAGTTATGCGATTCCGACCATGAATGAGCATTTACAACAAATGCCGCTCTCGCAGATCCAGCATTACATCAATGATTTTAAAATTTACACTAAGAATCATCCAAAAATTCAGTATTTCATTACTTCTTTAGGATGCGGTATTGCAGGCTATAAAATTGAAGAAATTGCCCCCATGTTTAAAGGCATTTCACGAAATGTCATTTTGCCTCAGTCCTTTCGCCCATTCATAGAGAAAGCGCTTCCCAAACTGAATGCGCATTTTTTACATACGCTTTTTCGTGATTCTATTCTTTTACCCGATGATGACGAAAATTCATTAGATCAGCTCAGCATTTCAGATAACGAAAAAAGTTTAGCTAAAATTTTATTGAATACGCCGATGTATCCTGTAGACAGTAATGGTCGAGATCGTATTTTCGAGATTGAGGATATTTTACACAACTTAAATACAAAAATTACTGACTTCGATAGCAAGGTCGAAAAACCAATGTTATTTGGTGGTGTGGTTCTCGCATTACTCGAACTTTATAATATGAATGAGCAAGACTTTATTGATGTTTGGCATGAAAAACGTGAAATTTCGCCACCTCGACCCGAACATAAAGCCAAAAAACAGATTTAAATCATTGCATTATTGCATTAAAAAAAAGCACTGAATTCAGTGCTTTTTTTATTTAACGTTTACCCATCGAACGACGAGTACCACGAGGTGGCATCCAAGTTCGGTCAGCATAACGTTGCGGTTTCGGACGAAGATCTTCAAGAACTTCATCAGATGAATCGTTATCAGCTTTTTTCAATGGGAATGGCAAATTAACCAATGGTTTTTTCTTGCCTGAAGTATTTTGGGAGCTCATGTGCTTCACTCAATAAAATCTAGGGACATTGTACAAAAAAAATTGTGTGAAGTGTAATTTGAAAATGCACAAAGATCAGTGTGACCCCTTTAACAAAAAATGTTTAAAACATGTAAAAAACAGCCCATTTGAGCTTTATTTTATGTATATTTCATAAGCATGAATAAAAAGCGATTACGCAAATACCAACAATATTCAAAAAACGATAACGTCATGGAGTGTACGTTGTATGAACAAAAAAACATTATTCTGCGTCATGACAGGTCTAGCATCTGTTTCAACAGTGTCTCAAGCTGCAGATACCTCTAAATACTTCAGTATGGAAGCCGATGGATTTAAGCGTTTTTCAGTATCTGTAGGTGCTTTACATGTGATGCCTCAAGGTAAAGCGCAGCCCTTTAAAGTTAATACTACCGTTGATCCAAATGAATCTTACGGCGTTGGCCCTATTTCTACTCAAGCAGTCATTGATAATCGTGACCCTAATTCAAGTACAGGTGGATTTGCCAATTGGTTGGTTAATCTAATTAACGGACTAAATCCTAATAGTGAATTACCCTCATTTCTTAGCGGAACAGCTCAAATTAATGGCTTGGAAAGTTGGAGCAACCCAGGTACAGGGCTAGAAGCAGAAGATGTCACCACACTTGGGATTATGACCAACTATTTCTTTACTGATAATGTCTCATTTGAAATGAAGGCGGGTATTCCTCCTAAGGTAGATCTACAAGGTAAGGGGCAAATTTATGCTCCTTTTAGTGCAGTTGCGAGTCCAATTGTCGGAACAATCAATTTAGATAATGATATCTTTATTACTGATCTCGAAGCTCATGGTGCTGCTGCCTCTGCCCGTGCTTGGACGCCCGCTTTTGAGTTTCAATATCATTTTGGTAAAACAGGCGTGAATAAATTCCGACCATATGTAGGTCTTGGGCTTATGTATGCCTATTTCAATGAAGTTGAAATTAATCCGCAGACTGAAAAAGATCTGATTAAAGCAGGTCACATGATTGCAAATATCAAAGATGGCAATGCTGGTCGGGCTTTAGAAATTGCTGCATTACCTCCAAGTACTAGCGTGCCCACAAATTTACAAAGTGCTGGTTCTGCTCCTATAGTTAAAGTAGAAGCATCAGATGCTTTTGCCCCTGTTGTTACTGCTGGCTTCACATACGACATCAATGATAAGTGGTTTGCTGTTGGCTCTGTGTCTTATGCACATTTAAAAAACGATACAACTATTACAGTAACCAATACAGAACATGGCAAATTAATCGAATCTAAAGCCGACATTGAGATCAACCCTATCCTACTTTATGCAGGTGTAGGGATGAGATTCTAAATAGTTTGAACAACCTAAAAAGACGGCCTTAGCCGTCTTTTTTATTGAAACATAACTAAATTTTATCTTTGGCAAAATTTAAATTTAATCGCCACTATCCTGTGAATCGTCTAGTATACGAACAGATATTTGATACTGGAAAACTTCATGTCCGAAAGCCAATTTTCAAAACCTCTCATCTATATGCTGATTGGTGCTGCAATTATTCTGGCACTTTCACTTGGTGTTCGGCATGCTTTCGGACTTTATCTTGTCCCTATGAGCGATGAATTTGGTTGGGGTCATAATGTCTTTAGCCTTGCGATCGCAATGCAAAATTTAATCTGGGGTGCAGTGCAACCTTTTACAGGTGCGCTCGCTGATAGATATGGCAGCCGAATTGTTGTTGCTGTCGGTGGATTACTTTATGTGATCGGCTTATTGCTCATGGCTGTCAGCTCAACAGGCTGGTTGCTTAATATCAGTGCTGGATTAATTTTAGGACTTGCACTTTCAGCTACATCTTTCCCTATTTTGCTTTCCGCAATTGGTCGAGCAGCTTCACCTGAAAAGCGTAGTCTCGCCATGGGGATTGCCAGCGCAGCAGGTTCTTTTGGACAATTTATTATGTTGCCCTCAACATTACTCTTATTACAAAGCATTGGTTGGTCAGCAGCTTTAGTGGTCAGTGCCATCCTGATTGCGCTAATTATACCACTCGCCTATATGCTTAAAGCGCCAACCTACGCAGCACCGCAAACCAATTCAAATGATTCAAAATCTCTCGGTTTTAAAGATATTTTAGTCATTGCAAAAAATCACAAACCTTTTTGGTTTTTAGCCTTAGGCTTCTTCGTTTGTGGTTTCCAAGTGGTCTTTATTGGTATTCATTTACCGGGTTATTTAATTGATCACGGATTTAACGCAACGACAGGTACGGTCTTTTTAGCACTTGTAGGACTATTCAATATTGTTGGGACATATACAGCAGGCTGGTTAGGTGGGAAATATTCCAAACCTCATTTACTCATGGGACTGTACGGATTGCGCGGTATCGCCATAATCGCCTTCTTGCTTCTTCCTTTAAGCATTTGGACTGTTTATGCCTTTGGCGTCATCATGGGCTTGCTGTGGCTTTCAACAGTGCCGTTGACCAATGGTATTGTGGCGAATATGTTTGGGGTTAAATACTTAAGTATGCTCAGTGGTATTGTGTTCTTCACTCACCAAGTCGGATCTTTCTTTGGTGGATGGCTCGGTGGTGTGAACCATGATATAACTGGTGATTACAATATGATCTGGATGTTCTCCATTGCCTTAAGTATATTAGGGGTATTGGTACATTTCTGGGTCGATGAGGAACAAGTGGTTCATGACTAATACCTCTTTGTTATTTAAATTAAGCCTCACCATTTGCATATTTATATTGTTGGCCTTTTCTATTTTTATTTGGTCAATGACACCTGATTTATTTGAATATTTCAATCAAGCATTTTGTGCTCACTAACACAAATTGCAATAAAAAACCCGTAGATCAATCTACGGGTTTTTTTAGCTTACGGCATTGCTTAGAACAAACGGTTCATACCATTTAATGTTGCAACACGATACGCTTCAGCCATAGTCGGATAGTTGAACGTCGTCTCAACGAAATACTTAATGGTATTGTTAGGACTGTTCATTACTGCCTGACCAATGTGAATAATTTCAGATGCATTATTACCGAAGCAATGTACACCTAAAATTTCCAAAGTTTCACGGTGGAATAGAATCTTCAATTCACCCATCGTGTCACCTGTAATTTGTGCACGTGCAAGATGACGGAATGATGCTTGCCCCACTTCATATGGAATTTTTTCTTCAGTCAACTGTTGTTCAGTTTTACCGATCGAAGAAATTTCTGGAATGGTATAAATACCTGTAGGAATATCTGTTACAGGTTTAACGTTTTCTTCACCACTCATATTTGCACCTGCGCAACGACCTTGGTCATATGCAGCAGAAGCAAGCGATGGCCAACCAATCACGTCACCCGCAGCGTAGATATTTTCCACTTCTGTTTGGTATTTATCATTAACTGTCAATTGACCACGGCTATTTGGTTTTAGTCCAACATTTTCAAGACCTAAACCATCGGTATTACCAGAACGGCCGTTACACCACAAAATCGCATCCGCTTTAATCTTCTTACCACTTTGTGTATGCATCACTACATAGTCATCAGAGGTTTCAAGATAATCAATTTGTTCGTTGTGACGAATCAAAACACCTTGTTCACGTAAGTGATATGACAATGCATCAGAGATTTCATCATCAAGATAACTAAGCAGTTTTGGCTGTGTATTAATCAGGTCAACTTTATGACCTAGACCAATAAAGATAGATGCATATTCACAACCAATTACACCCGCACCGTAAATGATGATTTTTTGGATTGAATAATCAAGATCCAAAATTTTGTCTGAATCAAATACACGTGGATGATTAAAATCTAAAATTTCTGGACGATATGGGCGTGAACCTGTAGCAATCACCAGTTGTTTAAATTGAATCGTTTCTTTAATGCCATCTGGGCTAAATACAAAAATAGTATTTTGGTCTTGGACATAAGCACGACCATGAAAGATATCAATTTTGTTGCGATCATAGAAACGCGAGTGTGTTTCAACTTGTTGTTGAATGACTTTATGTGCATTTCTAAGCACTTGTTTCATCGTGAACTGTTTCCAGTCACCGACTTTTTGGAACATTGGGTCACGTTGATAACGAATGATACTCGACACCGTTTGACGTAAGGCTTTACTTGGAATTGTACCCACATGAGTACAGTTACCACCTAGCTGTTCACGCATATCAACGATTGCAACACGCTTACCCGATTTGGCAAGTTTCATTGCCGCGCCTTCACCCGCAGGGCCTGAACCTAGAACTACCGCATCGTATTTAACGAAAGTCCCACTAACGACCTCTTTCTTACGTGGCATTCAACGCTCCTTTAAAAAATAAAAATTCGCTTTAATGTAGACCCTATTATGACTTAAATATCCTGTATTTGGTGTATTTAACTCGTATATATTCAGTGATGAGAACATTTTTTAAATGAATAATCCTTTTTCCCAAATTCAACTTTAAGTCGGCTATACTTAGCCGGCTATCTTTGATATCTCTCCCCTTCAAAAACAGTGGAAAAGTTGAATATGTCTGAAAACCGTAAACCTGAACAGGGTGTCAAACTTCGTGGCGCAGAAAAGGTCGCTCGTATTCCTGTAAAAGTGATCCCTACGGTTGAAACACCGCGAAAACCTGATTGGATTCGCGTCAAAATGGCAGCCCCTGAAGAAGTTCAACGTATTAAAAATACCCTTCGTGAGCAGAAATTGCATACTGTTTGTGAAGAAGCTGCGTGTCCAAACCTACCTGAATGTTTCGGTGGTGGTACTGCAACCTTTATGATTATGGGTGATATTTGTACTCGTCGCTGTCCATTCTGTGATGTAGCCCATGGCCGTCCAAATGCACTCGATCCTGATGAACCACGCCACATGGCTGAGACGATTTCTAATCTTGGTTTGAAATATGCCGTGATCACATCAGTTGACCGCGATGATTTACTTGATGGTGGTGCACAGCATTTTGTGGATTGTATTAAAGAAGCACGTGCTTTAAGCCCAAATACATTGCTTGAAATCTTAGTACCTGATTTCCGTGGTCGTATGGATATTGCGCTTCGTATTATGACTGAATGCCCACCAGACGTATTCAACCATAATATTGAAACTGTGCCACGTTTATATAAAGCCATGCGTCCAGGTTCAGACTATCAACATTCTTTAAATTTATTGAAAATGTTTAAAGAGTATTGCCCTGACGTACCAACCAAATGTGGTTTGATGGTCGGTATTGGTGAAACTGAAGAAGAAGTAATTGCTTTACTTGATGATTTAAAAGCACACGATGTCGATTATGTAACGATTGGTCAATATTTACAGCCGTCTAAAGAACACGCACCAATTGACCGTTTCGTAACACCTGAAGAATTTGAACGTTATACAGCGCATGGTCAAAAACTTGGCTTCAAGAATATCTGGGCTGCACCGATGGTTCGTTCAAGTTACTTTGCTGACCGTCAATATTATGGTGAGCCTGTACCTGCTGTACGCCGTAAAGCCGATCCTGCGAAAAAAATTAGCGTTCAAACGATTGAAGCTTAATTATCATTTTACTCAAAAGCCCTGATCATTCAGGGCTTTTTTTATTATAAGAATACAAAAAAACCAAAGACTAAGAATAAATCACTCTATTCTCTGCGCCCTTATCTCACAACATCAATCAAAAACCATTTTCCTATTTTAAGCAGTTCTTACTCAAGTTCACATTTCGTTGCGTGTTCTCACTTGAATATTGAACACTTTTCAAACAATCTCAAAACAGTTCAATGCTTTATAAAATTGCTCGCTGCCTTATTGCGAGCTCCAGTCTGACGCAATCGGGCACATCATTCTATTAACCCAAACTTCACTACACATCACGAATGATATGTCTGAATTGCACATTATGGAGAAAAATAAAAATGCTATTCATACTCGCAGTTCTGATTTTAATCTTTAGCTTATGGGCTATCTTTTATTTTGAGCTTTCCAGAACCAGTGGCGCCATTGTATTAATTATTGCGGCTATTGTCTGTGCCTTTATTAGCCCTTGGTCACTTTTGCTGGGACTTCCCCTCATTTTAATCAGCATCATCGTCATGATTGAACCTTTACGTATGTTACTAATTTCAAAACCAGCTTATAACGCGCTTGCTAAAGCCATGCCGAGTATTAGCCCGACAGAACGCGAGGCTTTAGATTCAGGCACCAGTTGGTGGGAAAAAGAACTCTTTATGGGGGCACCCAATTGGGAAACCTTTAATGATTATCCTTATCCAAAACTCTCCTTAGAAGAACAAGCATTTATCGACAACGAAGTCGAACAACTTTGTGCCATGTTAAATGAATGGGATATACATGAGCAGCGAGAATTGCCTGATCATATTTGGCAATTTATTAAGGACAATGGTTTTTTAGGTTTAATTATTCCTAAGGAATACGGCGGTCGAGCTTTTAGTTCATTTGCACAAAGCCGTGTGATGAGCAAAATCGCGTCTCGTTCATTAACTGCTGCTGTCAGCTGCATGGTGCCGAATTCATTAGGCCCAGGCGAGTTACTCCTCCACTACGGAACAGATGAACAAAAGGATCGTTATTTACCTGGTCTAGCCAAAGGTGAAGAAATTCCATGTTTCGGCTTGACCAGTCCAGAAGCAGGTTCTGATGCGGGTGCAATTCCAGATACTGGCGTGGTGTGTTACGGGCAGTTCGAAGGTCAAGAAGTTCTTGGCTTGAAAATGAACTTTTCCAAACGCTGGATTACCTTAGCTCCAATCGCGACCGTTGTCGGTCTCGCCTTTAAGATGTACGACCCAGATCATTTAATCGGTGAACAAACTGATTATGGAATTACCTGTGCCTTACTTCCTGCCGATCATGAAGGCGTAAAAATTGGTGCACGTCATCATCCTGGTCCTCCTTTTATGAATGGTACAGTAGAAGGTAAAGATGTCTTTATTCCACTCGATTGGATTATTGGTGGGGTTAAAAATGCAGGTAAAGGCTGGCGTATGCTGATGGAGTGTCTTGCCGTCGGTCGTGGTATCTCACTCCCAGCACTTTCGACTGCTTCAGCTGAAATGGCGTATTTAAATGTCGGTGCTTTTTCAAGAATTCGTCAGCAATTTAAAATTTCAGTGGGTAAATTTGAAGGTGTACAAGAAGCCAATAGTGAAATTGCCAGCGACACTTATATGTTGGAGGCTTTCCGTTATTTGGTGACATGTGGCCTGAATCAAGGTGGAAAACCGGCTGTAATGACTGCCATCGCCAAATACTATGCAACCGAAACCATGCGTAAGATTGTCAATCATGGCATGGATGTCGTCGGTGGTCGTGCCATTCAAATGGGACCGCGTAATTTCCTTGCATTGAATTATCAGGCAATTCCGGTTTCAATTACCGTAGAAGGTGCCAATATTTTAAGTCGCTCATTGATGATTTTTGGTCAAGGTTCAATGCGCTGTCACCCCTACTTATATGAAGAGCTGCAGCTTTTACAAGCCGAAGATAAAAACACTGCACTCGACCAATTTAATGACATGCTGTTTAAGCATTTAGGCTATACCTTTAACCGAGCAACACGATCATTTGCCTACGCTTTTACCGGTGGCTCAAGTGATACTCCACAAAGTTCAGTGGATTTCACACTGCCTTACTACAAAATCATTAATCGTCTCAGTGCCAATTTTGCACTAACAGCAGACATGTGTTTGGGCTTACTTGCAGGTGATATCAAACGCAAAGAAATGCTTTCGGGTCGTTTGGCTGATATTCATGGACATTTGTTTATTGCATCTGCGATTTTAAAATTCTTTGAGCACAGCAGAAAAACTGAAGCTGAACGCTTACATGCAGAACTCGCAGTTAAGAAAGCTTTATATACCGCACAAGAAGCATTTTTTGATTTATTTGAAAACTTCCCAGTACCTGCGGCTGCAGCGATGGTGAAACTCTTATGCTTCCCATTTGGTCGACCATTACAAAAGCCATCCGATGCCTTAAAGCAAAAAGTGGCAGCCAGTATGATGGAAGACAATGCGTTCCGCCATGAATTAACCCAGCATATTTATTACTGTACTGCGGAAGATGATGTCACTGGTCGCATGGAATCAACCTTTAAATTGCTGCTTGAAATCGAACCATTATGGGATCGCTTTAAAAAAGCAGAATCAAAAAATAAATTCCAAGGTCTTACTTTTGATGAACATCTTGAAGATGCGTTGAACCAAGGTTTTATTACTGAGCATGAAGCTGAGCAACTCAGAACCTATAATGCTAAACGTTATGACAGTATGTTAACGGACGTCTTTGATCTTAAATTTGAGAATGTTTTGGACTTAGAAAATCCGTATATTAAAGCCCAACAAAGTACAGAGACGGATGCCTTACCACCTATCTAAATCATATCTTAAGGTTATAAAAAAGCCCTTCACTTGAAGGGCTTTTTTTCAGTCAGCTCAGATTACTGAGGACTTGGTAATGGAATATATTGAGCGTTTTGATTACGACGTTGAGGTTTACGCTCACCAATGGTGACTTCAGTAACCATTGGTTTTGAATCTCGTTCAATCGCAATTTTCACAACACTATTCGGTGCCTGTAAAGCAACATAATTCACTAAGTGTGATGCAGATGTAATCACTTCATCATTCACTTTTAAAATCACATCACCTTTTTGTAAGCCGCCTTTTGCAGCAGGACCATTCGGTTCTACATTCTCAACGACCACACCGGTTTTTTGCGGTTCAGTTAGATCTTGATTGGCACGATGTTGAGCCAGACCAATACCTAAATAACCACGGATCACACGACCATCTTTTAAAATTGCATTCAATACTTGTTGGCAAATTTTCGCAGGAATGGCAAAACCAATACCAAGCGAACCACCCGATTGCGAGAAGATTGCAGTATTTACACCAATCAAGTTACCTGCAACATCAATTAACGCACCACCTGAGTTACCTGGGTTAATTGCGGCATCCGTTTGGATGAAGTCTTCATAGGTATTGATCCCTAAGTCAGAACGACCTGTCGCAGAGATAATCCCTTGTGTCACAGTTTGCCCCACACCAAATGGGTTACCAATGGCGAGTACAACATCCCCCACTTCATTGCCACTTAATTTAAATGGCAAAACAGGCAAATCCTGCAAATCAATTTTAATGACAGCCAAATCCGTTTCAGGGTCTAAACCAATCACTTTTGCAACTGCACGGCGACCATCTTGCAGCGCAACTACAATTTGATCCGCTCCAGCCACCACATGGTTATTTGTTAAGATATAACCATCCGCACGAACAATCACACCTGAACCCAAACTGTTTTCATTCGGTGCTTGACGTAGTTGATCTGGTAATTGATTGCCAAAAAACTCACGGAATACAGGGTCATTCAACAATGGATTTGCTTGTTGGCGTACTTTTTGAGTCGTGAAAATGTTCACCACAGCAGGCGCAGCGACTTTGACTGCACTGCTATAAGAAACGACACCACCTGTACGTGACGTATTTACCAACGGTTCTACCTTTTCCGCAGGCAACTTAATGCCATCAGGTGCAACAGGTGCTTTTGGTTTATTGATTTGTTGCCATCCGATAAAGCCGATAATGACCAATATCAATAGTACCCAAGGCAACCAACTAAAGGTCTTACGCACGTCCTTCATCCTCTAAATATTTTAATTTGTTGATGACTAAGAAATTTATGGTTCATTGTAATCTTAAACATATCCCTTAGCATAAATAATACAAAAGAGATTTGTGCTGCTTTAGTTACAATTAAAAATATGTTTTGATGGTGAAATTGTAAAATTCAAGAGATCGTTATGGCTGATTTGCTGAAAATTATTCAATGGTGTGACCAAACTTTAAAGTCCGCAGAATTTAAAGACTATGCACCGAATGGTCTTCAAATTGAAGGCAAACAAGACGTGAATAAAATTTTGTGTGCCGTGACTGCTTCACAAACTGCAATTGAAGCTGCAATTGCACAAGGTGCAGATTTGCTCTTGGTTCATCATGGCTATTTTTGGAAAGGCGAAGCATACCCGATTACGGGCATGCGTGGAAAAAGAATTAAAACCCTGATTAAAAATGATATTTCATTAGCGGGTTATCATTTACCTTTAGATAGTCATCCAACATTAGGTAATAACACTGCAATTGCCGATTTGCTCGAACTACAAAATATCGAAGCGCTTGATCCTACTGAACGTCATCCAATTGGCAATATTGGTTATTTAAAATCTCCTATGTCACCTGAACAATTTAAAGCATTCGTATCGGAAAAATTAGGCTTTGATGCGATTCATTTACCTGCCGATAAAGCAAATATTCAAAAGGTCGGATTTTGTACAGGTGGTGCACAAGATTTTATTAAAAAAGCAGCGGAACAAAACTGCGATGCCTATATTTCAGGCGAAGTGTCTGAACGTACTTTCTATGAAGCACAAGAATTGAATGTGCATTACTATGCCTGTGGGCATCATGCGACTGAAAAATATGGTGTACAACGCTTAGCAAAAGCTATTTCAGAACAGTTCAATATTGAGTATAGTTATTTCGAATTAAACAATCCGATTTAATTTCATCTGACGGATTTTGACGTAAGCTTTATACGTATATTTTAGGGCTTTATTCTGTATTGTTATTTAAAAGCAATGCGCATTTTTGTCCAATAATCTATTACAATAAAGCCACTTATTGTCAAAACCCAGCAAAATGCAAGGAATTGAAAACATGACAACCATTACTTTACCAGCATTACCTTACGGTTACGAAGATCTTGCTCCACACATCAGCAAAGAAACTTTAGAATACCATCATGACAAACACCATAACACTTATGTTGTTAACCTTAACAACCTTATCAAAGGCACAGACCTTGAAGGTAAAACTTTAGAAGAAATCATCAAAGCTACTGCTGGTGATGCATCTAAAGCAGGTGTATTCAACAATGCTGCTCAAGTTTGGAACCACACATTCTACTGGAACTGTATGGCTAAAAACGGTGGCGGTAAAGCAACTGGCGCTTTAGCTGCTAAAATCGACGAAGCTTTTGGTTCTTACGAAAAATTCGCTGAAGAATTTGCAAATGCTGCTGCAACTCAATTCGGTTCAGGTTGGGCTTGGTTAGTTGCTGACGAAGTAAATGGTAACTTGTCTATCCTTAAAACTTCTAACGCTGACACTCCACTTGCACACGGTAAAGTTGCAGTGTTAACAATCGACGTTTGGGAACACGCTTACTACATCGACTTCCGTAATGCTCGTCCTAAGTACATCTCTACTTTCCTAGAAAGCCTAGTAAACTGGGATTACGCAAATGCTAAATATGCTGGCCAAGAAGCTGGTGTTGAAAAATAAGTTTTATTTTTCATAGTAAAAAAACCACCCAAAAGGGTGGTTTTTTATTATGGACTAAGACTATTAAGTATAAGAAAAGAAGCATTAACATTTAATAATCAAATCACCTCTTAACTCTTCAATCTGTTTTTTAGTGACTGGCTATTTTGCACTACCAACATTATTTCTTCATCAGTAAAACCAATTACCTTTAAAAAATGTAAATTAAATATAGCTTCTATTTTTTCACAGATTTCCCAAAGATCAGCTCCATTTGCGGCTTCGCTTTCTAAATTTTCACTATAATGTGTGAAATAATTTCTTGTATTAACTATACTTCTCAAGAGTTTGCTTCTTTCACTACTATTTCCAAAATATTCTTTGAATGGCTCCATAATACATTTCAATCTCTTCCCAAGATTAAGTTCATTTCCATGCATTAAGCGACCTTGCAACCATTCACGTTTATCTTCTGGACACCCATTAATGATTTCTTCAACTAATTTCGTAAATGCATCTGTCTCCATTAAAGTTTCATTACTAGTTCGCCTATGATAGGTCTCTAATCCCTGTGCTAAAGCTAGAAATTTTCCTTCAAGATATTTTTGAGCATCCATTTTAGTGGAAAAATATAAATTCATTGCTGGAGCTAAATATTCATAAGCATTTAACCAATTATTGAATACGTGTTGAGCATTATCCTCGATAGTACCAAAGGTGAAGAGCATTTTGTGCCGACTTTTATTTGGTACTTTTTCAACATATGTTGTGCTTTGATAATATATTTTTATAGGTACAGGATATTCATTTTCACCTATCTTACGCTGTATTTCGTAAGAGGTTGCAGTGACATTCTTTATTGAAACAACATCATCTATAGCAAAACACATAAAATTAGTAATTTGGGAAGCAATAGCAATAAATTCATTTAGCTCATGTAATTCTTTAGATACAAGCCTAAAGTAAGCTCGTTGAGTAACTTTTGCTTCTTTTAGATTAAGAAACCCAGGAAGCGTATATGCAAAGCCAATTTCAAGAGCCATACCATTCGCTAATTCAAATATTTTTTTCTCAGGTGGAATATATGTAATAGTTGTTTGTAATCTTGGATCGTCTCCATTGACTGCTATACCACTAATTCCTACCCATTCATCTAAGCAATCCACTTCAAATGAAAATGTATTGAAAGTGATAGTTTCATCTTCGTCCCAACTAGCACCACTAAACACCTTGTGTACGAAGATGATTGATTTTGAAATTCCTCCAAATGTAAAATTCTTTTTAGTATAAAAACAATGATCAAGAGTTACTAAACCATCACCCTCTACTAAGCCTAGAATTCGATCTAAATCATCTGGACTGTTAAATGATTCTATTCCACTGAAATGACCAATAATTTCTAATTCTGCTTTCCCACCATCAATTATTGATAAGACTCCAGGAATTTTTATATCTTCTTTTCCTGGCAACCAAAAATATCCCGTTTTTTTGTAATGTTTTTCGATTCGCATTTGATTTACCTATGTTATAAAGCACAATCCCCAATTAAAGCTATATTCAATTGAATATTAAAACCACAATAGAATCAATATTTAAGCCATTAAATCTTAATCGCACAATAAAAAGGCATTTCGCACTATTTTTTGTTGACGACCTGAATTTTCCTGCCTAAAATGCGCATCAGATTCTCCAATAGCTCAGTCGGTAGAGCGACGGACTGTTAATCCGCAGGTCCCTGGTTCGAGCCCAGGTTGGAGAGCCATTCTTCCATAGCTCAGTCGGTAGAGCGACGGACTGTTAATCCGCAGGTCCCTGGTTCGAGCCCAGGTGGAAGAGCCAAGATTCTAAAAAGCCCACTCATTATGCAGTGGGCTTTTTTTATGGCGGTTTATAGCTTTATAGAGCATCTGAGGCTCATCGAAATAAATTAAATTCTAACTAAGATATTGAACATATTTGAGTTTCGATTATTTTTAAAACACTTGACTGCATTTTCTGTTGTTTTTCTTAAAAGTTCCTTGACCCCTCTCAAAATCTCTCTATAATCGCTTTCAGATTCTCCAATAGCTCAGTCGGTAGAGCGACGGACTGTTAATCCGCAGGTCCCTGGTTCGAGCCCAGGTTGGAGAGCCATTCTTCCATAGCTCAGTCGGTAGAGCGACGGACTGTTAATCCGCAGGTCCCTGGTTCGAGCCCAGGTGGAAGAGCCAAGATTCTAAAAGCCCACTCATTATGCAGTGGGCTTTTTCTTTTTATACTTTTTAATAAAGTTCTCCTGTGCCACATTTAAGTCAAATCATCTTTTTCGTTATCGGTTGCTTTGCCAGCTTTGCTTTAATTTGTCTTTTATTTCCCAATCTTTTTAATCGCAAAGAAAATTTTTATCCAAAGCCAGTGATTACTAATTTTGAGAGCCGCTTATTTAAAAGATTAAATGAAGCCTTCCCCCATCATTATGTGTTGGCTCAAGTGGCTTTTAGCGCTTTAATCACGCATGACCAAATGAAGATGCGTAATCGTTTTAATCGCAAAGTCACTGATTTTGTTTTGTTAGACCAAAAATATAATGTCGTTGCTATTATTGAACTCGATGACCCAAGTCATATTGGCAAAGAAAAAGAAGATGCTGAGCGTGATGCTATGCTCATTGCTGCAGGCTATTTAGTGCTGCGTTATACCGAGATTCCAACAATTCGCCAGTTACAACGCGATTTAAAATAAAATTAATGATTCTCTGAGGCAGCTGATTCTTCCTCTGCGGTAAAATT
This sequence comes from Acinetobacter sp. NCu2D-2, assembly GCF_001647675.1. NCBI lineage: Bacteria > Pseudomonadati > Pseudomonadota > Gammaproteobacteria > Moraxellales > Moraxellaceae > Acinetobacter > Acinetobacter sp. NCu2D-2. The sequence continues at coordinate 895,733 of NZ_CP015594.1, read as the reverse complement.
TTCAGTGGCTTTACGTGCTTCCATTCTTGCCAGCATTTCAGCCTGCTGCTGCTTATATTTTTCTTGGTTTTTAGCATCACTACTGACTGCTAAAAATGCCATAGTGACGAGAAAAATTGGCACACATAATCCCAATGTACCAAATATCAAAAGTTTCTTAAGACTACGTGGCTGGTGAGCTGACATATTCATTAAAAGATTAATTATAGGCTCGCCACTATAGCAAAATAGATTTTTCACTCAAGTACCAAGACTAATAAAAAAAAGCACCTCAATAAGGTGCTTTCTATTTAGAGCACTTAATTTGTCGCTGTCATTAATGAATCAACAGTATTAATCAATTGTTCCGTATAGTCTGTCACTATAGTCTGATGAGTTGCATTATTTATGGGTACAAAGATTAAGTCATTTAAAGGATCTGGCATCACTTTTTCCAAATCAGGAAGCAAATAATCGACTGTTATCTGTGCTGGCACTGTGGTATCTGCTGTTCCTTGATATATATAGACTTTCTTCAAGATTTCTTTTTGCGCAGGTATATTATTGGCTAGATATTCATCCACATCTGTATCGAACAGGAAATCCTCTTGTAATGCCTTATAATTTGCAAACGTTCCATTGGAAGGTGGACCCATAAAGGCATCAATATCTTCTCTGAACTTTTCTGCCACTTGTGGTGAACATTCTGTTTCAGCATATTTAGCCAAATTAACTTTTGTATCCAAGAAACTTTGATTGTAGTTAAAACTTGGTTTTGCAGCTTTAATACCCGAACTTACGATCGCAGCATAACCATAAAGCGTTCCTGCAATTTGTCTTGCCGTAGGAAGCCCTGCCCCATTTGGAACAGCTGCATATGTATTTGCGACACTCATTCCATATTCTAGCGTTTCAGCCAAATACGATGCCGGAGCAATCGCGACAGTTCCTTTAAAGTCATATCCAGTTAATGCTTTTTGATATTCTGCCGCAGCCAATGCTGCATGACCACCTTGAGACCAACCAATCACACTCCATTCACGTCCTAAAACATCTCCATAAAATTTTCTTGCTTCACTCACAGCATAGAGCAGCGAATTTGCAGCACTGGTCAAATGCAGATATGGGTGCGGTACATTATCATTTCCAAGCCCCTCATAATCTGGCGCAATGACAGCATAACCTTTTTCAACCAGACCTATAATCAATGCTTTCTCAGGATTTTCTAATTGCAAGCGTGATGGTGCACATTTATCGGCTGCACCAGTTGTTCCATGTGCCCAAACTACAATTGGCCAGCCTCCTGCTGGCGGTGTCCCTTTAGGTGTGAATACCAATGTGGTTGCAGTAATCGACTTGCCTGTAACACTGGTCATTGGATAACTAAATACATCATGCCGATCGACAACAGCAAGTACATCAGAATCCACCTTAAAGGTTTTGGCTGGTCCAAATTCTATAATCGTTTTACCGTCATCATCACCGCCACAGGCAGTTAAAAATAAGACAGAAGAACACAGAACCGTTAGAGCGATATTTTTGATATATGGTTTCATTTTTACTTTCCTTTTTCTTATTCATGCTCTTTATGTATCGAGCTTATTTAAATTAAGCATAAAAAAAGCACCTCATTAAGGTGCTTTTTGTAAATCGATGATGCTGTATTTAGGAATAAGTAGTCGCGAAGAAAATTCCAATGAAAATCATTACACCCACCCAACGATTATGTCGAAATGCCCAAAAACATCGCTGCGGATCTTTATCTTTTGTTTTTGTCCATTGGTAAACAAAATCAACTGTAACAAACAGTAGAGTAATTAAACCAAATGGCATGAGCAAATTTTCTAGATATAAAGCACTACCAATTAAGAAGATTGCGATCGCCTGCAACATAGAAATAATAAGGATGTCATTTTTACCAAATAAAATCGCAGTGGATTTGACCCCAATTTTTAAATCATATTCTCGGTCTGTAATGGCGTATTGCGTATCGTACGCAACTGTCCACGCCAAATTACCAAAATATAAAAGCCAGCACGTTAAATCCGGTGTTTGTCCCACAGCGGTGTATGCCATTGGAATTGACCATGAAAATGCTGCACCTAAAAACACTTGTGGCAAATGGGTATAGCGCTTCATAAAAGGATAGATAAAGGCTAAAAACAGTGCCCCAAATGACCAATAAAATGTTTCTATCGGTAAGAAGAACAACATACACGCACTTGCTAGTACAAGAATAAGAAATACATATATCGCTTCGCGTGGACGAATGATCCCTGTTGCTAATGGGCGCGTCTTGGTACGTTCCACAGCACCATCAACCTTACGGTCAGCAAAATCATTAATGGCACAACCTGCAGCACGCATAAAGATTGTGCCTAAAATCATGGGAATTAAAATACTAAGACTTGGTGCACCTTGATTTGCAACCCACAGCGCCCACATGGTCGGCCAAAACACCAATTCTGTACCAATCGGCTTATCAAAACGACATAAATAATAATAAGCATTCAGACGTTCACGCCACGTGATGGCTTGTGTTGTAGACATGATTAAGCCTTATGATTCCTGATAAAATCTTCAAATGCAGGTAAAAAAGTTTCCTGAACAATAAATTTACAACCATGCCAAGTATAGCAACTCTGGCGTGTCCAACCTTCTTCTAGTAACAATACACGTCTTTCACATACTGGATTAGTACGTTGAAATAAAAACCATCCGATTGGCTTGCTTCCAATATGTTGAAAAATTCGAGCACGTTTTTGCAAACTCAAAATTGGAAAAATACTTTTGGCTTTTACCCATGGTATAGCTTCGGAACCAAATAGCAGACTTTCACGCACCCATGAGGTGTGATGTAGTGGCATATGCATCCACTTAGCATCATGGAACTGTAAACGCTGAAATTGTTCTGAAATAGGTTGTACTTTAAATTGCCCTTTTCCAAGATCTGTTAATTGCTGTGTGAGTGAACCTGAAGCATAAAGCCATGGTTTTAGCTCGGCAGGAATATCCGACATATGTGTACTCAAATCATTCAGCTCAATTAAGCATTATCTGTCTTTGCGATGACATTAAACTGACCCTGTGGGTTTTTTACTAAAATAAAACCTTCAGCACTAATATAAAACTCTTGGGGATAATCAAAATCCAAAGCCAGTTCCGGATTTTTTAATTCGACAAATTGTGCCAGCTTATAGCCTTCTACTGTACGTCCTACTTCTAAATAGATCACCTCAGAAAAATTGAGTTTAAACCCCTTTTCATGATTTTTAGGGTCATTCCAAGGGAAAAATCCCGTATGCTTTTTACGTGGCTTCGCCATTCGCTATAACTCATCATGTTTTTATTTAGTTTAACCTAAATCATAAAAAAACCCGCGCAATGCGCGGGTTTTTTACAGTGAAATTCGAGAACGAATTACAAGCTGTAGTACATATCAAATTCAACTGGGTGAGTAGTCGTATTAAGACGACGAACTTCTTCAGTTTTAAGCTCGATGTACGCATCAAGCATTTCTTTAGTGAACACACCACCTTTAAGAAGGTAATCATGGTCAGCTTGAAGTGCTTCAAGTGCCATTTCAAGGCTGTGAGCCACTGTAGGGATTTTAGCTTCTTCTTCAGGAGGAAGATCGTACAAGTTTTTGTCTGCAGCTTCACCTGGGTGAATCTTGTTTTGGATACCGTCAATACCAGCCATCAACAATGCAGCGAAACCTAAGTATGGGTTCATCATTGGGTCAGGGAAACGTGCTTCAATACGTTTGCCTTTAGGGCTAGAAACGTAAGGGATACGGATAGAAGCTGAACGGTTACGTGCTGAGTAAGCAAGCATAATCGGTGCTTCAAAGTGTGGTACCAAACGTTTGTATGAGTTTGTAGATGGGTTAGTGATCGCGTTCAATGAACGAGCGTGTTTGATCACACCACCGATGAAGTAAAGAGCAGTTTCTGAAAGACCTGCGTATTCATCACCAGCGAACAAGTTCTTGCCATCTTTAGAGATCGACATGTGAACGTGCATACCAGAACCGTTATCACCTACCATTGGTTTAGGCATGAAAGTCGCAGTTTTAGCATATTGGTGAGCAACGTTCCAAACAGCATATTTGAACTGTTGTACTTCGTCAGCTTTACGAACCATTGTGTTGAAGCTCACACCAATTTCTAATTGGCAAGATGCAACTTCATGGTGATGTACTTCTACACGACCTGGGCCCATGATCTCTTCGATTTTTGCACACATATCTGCACGCATATCGTGATGAGAATCAACAGGAGGAACTGGGAAGTAACCACCTTTCACACGTGGACGGTGACCAGAGTTACCACCTTCGTAATCTTTACCTGTAGACCAAGCAGCTTCTTCAGCGATTAATGTGTGGCGCGCGCCAGACATATCGATTTCCCATTTTACTTCGTCAAATACGAAGAATTCTGGTTCTGGACCGAAGAATGCAGTATCACCAATACCAGTAGATTTTAGGTATTCTTCTGCACGGCGAGCAATCGAACGTGGGTCACGGTCATAACCTTGACCAGTTGAAGGTTCAATAACGTCACAAGTTACAACAACTGTAGGCTCAGCGAAGAACGGGTCGATAAAACCAGTTTCAGCGTCTGGACGTAAAATCATGTCAGAAGCTTCAATGCCTTTCCAACCAGAAATTGAAGAACCATCGAACATTTTACCATCTTCAAATGTATCTTCGTCGATAGTGTCAGCTGGATAAGTTACGTGCTGCTCTTTACCTTTAGTATCCGTAAAACGGAAGTCGACCCATTTCGCGCCACTTTCTTGGATGAGTTGAAGGACCTTGTTCGCCATGCTCAATTTGCTCCGATGTTTTTTTGTTGCACTGCTGAGTGCGTGTTAGTAGTTGGTAGTTATTAAGCAATTACCGTACCAACTTTTAAAAGTAAAGATAAAATCCTGAAATCCATATTAGAAAACGAGATTTGGGCCTGTTACTTTGCTGTTATTATACTTGCTATAAAAGTAAATGCACTATATTCACGCATTCTCAGATATTTTTGTTTTTTTGATATTTTTTAGTGCACCTAAATAGTGCGTCATTATGGTGCAATGTATCAACTTGATACCCACAACAATGAATTTTTTATAATAATGCGGTGTTTTGTATAATTTTTATACTAAAATACCTATTATTTGTAATAAAAAGCCGTTTAGATACCCGATTAGATGGTCGATCTCCTCTGAATTCCTCCCTATTTTGAGTCACTTTTCTAAATATATTTTTCAATTATTAAATTTTAAAAATCTGCCTGAATTTGAGTGTTGCTTTTTTCAGCATGTTTGCGAATAAGTCGTTTTCTGATTCGACTAAAGTTGAACGCTTTTCGATATTCAACAAGAACTTTCAGTTTGGTCATTCTGAACTATTTTTTATTAATAATTAACAATGTCTATTTGTGTAGAAAATTGCCATATTTATGCCAAAAAAGCTTAAAAATGTAGCGCAGAAAACTATATATTTTTGCTATGATGAAGAACACTTTATTTTCACGTAATGAAATCAATACTTTAATTGATAAACCAAATCAGTTTATGTGACATACAAATAAAGTCCGACCTTAACAACGCTAGCACTCGATGTGCATAAATTTTACAGGTTAAGCTCATGCTTTTAATGATCGACAACTATGACTCCTTTACTTACAACATCGTCCAATACTTTGGCGAACTTAATCAAGAAGTAAAAGTAGTCCGTAACGATGCCGTGACTTTGGAAGATATTGAGCGATGGCAACCGAAGTATTTAGTGATTGGTCCTGGTCCATGCTCACCAAGTGAAGCGGGTATTTCAATTCCTGCCATTCAGCATTTTGCTGGCAAAATTCCGCTTTTAGGTGTTTGCCTTGGTCATCAAAGTATTGGTCAAGCTTTTGGGGGTGACATCATTCGTGCCAAACGTGTGATGCACGGTCGTTTATCTGATATGTATCATTCAGATACCGGTATTTTCAGTAACCTACCCTCGCCTTTTGCAGCAACACGTTATCACTCGTTAGTGATTGACCAAGCAACGCTTCCCGATTGCTTGGAAGTGACTTGCTGGACCAATGAAGAAGATGGCTCTATGGAAGAGATCATGGGTGTTCGACATAAGACACTGCCTGTCGAAGGTGTGCAATTCCATCCTGAATCCATTCTCAGTGAACATGGTCATCAAATCTTTAAAAACTTCTTAGAAATTTACGCATAATTGAGCACCGTTTAAACATGAATATTCAACAAGCCCTTCATAACATCACTAAAAATATTGAACTCACTCAAGCGCAAATGGAATGTGTTATGCGCACCATTATGAATGGTGAAGCGACAGATGCACAAATTGGCGCTTTGATGATGGGTCTACGCCTGAAAGGCGAAAGTATTGATGAGATTACCGCTGCTGCACGTGTGATGCGTGAATATGCCATCAAAATTGATGTTAGCGACATGCCTTATTTAGTCGATATCGTCGGTACAGGTGGTGACGAGCAAAACTTATTTAACGTATCTACTGCATCTAGTTTTGTTGCTGCAGCGGCTGGTGCCACCATTGCCAAGCATGGCGGTCGTGGTGTGTCATCTAAATCAGGTTCTTCCGATTTGCTTGAACAAGCAGGCATTCATTTAGATTTAGATATGCAACAAACTGAGCGTTGCATTCGTGACATCGGTATTGGTTTCTTATTTGCACCGAATCATCATAAAGCCATGAAATATGCTGCGGGGCCGCGTAAAGAACTCGGTTTCCGTAGTATTTTCAATTTACTCGGTCCATTAACTAACCCTGCTGGGGTAAAACGCTTTGTCATTGGTGTGTTCTCTAAAGAACTTTGTCGCCCAATGGCAGAAGTACTGAAACAACTTGACGCAGAACATGTCATGGTGGTTCATTCACGTGATGGGTTAGATGAAATTAGCTTAGCCTCTGCAACATATGTGGCTGAGCTCAAAAATGGCGAAGTGACTGAGTGGGAAATTCTGCCTGAAGATGTGGACATTGAATCTCAAACATTAACGCATCTATCAGTTGCGAGTTCTGCTGAAAGCCTTGCCATGATTAAAGATGCCTTAGGTAAGAAAAAATCAGCTGTAGGCGAAAAAGCCGCAAATATGATTGCACTCAATGCTGGTGCTGCAATTTATGTTGCAGGTTTAACTTCAAGTTATAAACATGGTGTCGCACTTGCACATGACATTATTTATGGTGGTCAGGCACTGGAAAAAATGAGCGTGCTGTCAGAATTCACTAAAACCGTTAAACAATACAACGCCTAAGGCTGGAAGATGAATCATGGTTGATATTGCAAATACAATTTTAGGCAAAATTGTTGATCGTAAAAAAGAAGAGTTTGCTGCACGTCTGAAGCATAAAAGTTATAAAGACCAAGAAGAACTTGCGCTAGGTGCAAGTGCTGTACGAGGTTTTGCACAATCTTTAGTTTCAAAGCGTCCAGGCGTTATTGCTGAGATTAAGAAAGCATCTCCATCTAAAGGTGTAATTCGCGAGAACTTCAACCCTGCTGAGATTGCTGCACAATATCAAGATGCAGGAGCAGCATGTTTATCTGTTTTAACGGATGTTGACTTTTTCCAAGGTCACGATGAGAACATTCAGATTGCACGTTCACATTGCGATTTACCTGCATTACGTAAAGACTTTTTAATTGATCCTTATGGCGTGATTGAAGCACGTGCTTTACATGCGGACTGTATTCTTCTGATTGTGGCCTGCCTGTCAGATCAACAACTCGAAGAAATGTCGAAAACAGCTTTTGAATACAACTTAGATGTCTTGGTTGAAGTGCATGATGAAGCTGAACTTGAACGTGCTTTAAAACTCGATGATCGTTGTCTTTTAGGTGTAAATAACCGTAATTTAAAAACGTTTGATGTTGATCTAAACACATCACTACGTTTGAAAAAATTACTCGATCCATCTCGTCTTTTAGTCACTGAAAGTGGCATTGCAACTCCGAGTGATGTGGCAATGATGCAAGCAAATGATATTCATGCATTCTTGGTCGGTGAAAGCTTTATGAAACAACCTCACCCTGATCATGCATTCCGTGATTTGTTTGGTGAGCCTAAACAGCTTTAACCACAAAACTAATCACAAATCTTAGTAAAAAGCCTGAGTCACATGATTCAGGCTTTTTTATTAAAATAATCCAAAGCTGTTCAGTTCAGCCTGTCATACTCGCGAATAGATTTTTCATTTTTTATAATAAAGACTATAATTTTATTCTATTTTCATCTCTTCCCTGTTTTTCATTATGAGCAACGATTCTTCCCTTTCAAAAGCACAGCTTGATTTGTTAAAGCAAATGAAAAAACAAATCAACACCACACACGTGCAAGAACAAATCAAAAAAGTTCAACAAGCTTCTGCAAAAGTACAGCCGAATGAAGAAGATGAAATGGCGCTGTTCCGCAAGCAGATGCAAGGCGTACAAAAAATTGATTCGGGTAACACGGCTAAAATTGAAAAACCAAAAAAGAAAAAAATTGATGCACAAACATTAGCAAAACGTGCTGCTGCGATGGGGCCAATGGAAACTGAAGAAACCATCATGTCAGACACGCAAGCGATGCTGAATCCTGTCGGCAGTCAGGCAAGTCTGAGTTATCGTATTGCCACCTTACAGCATAAAGTATTTGAAGATTTAAAAGCGGGTAATTTACGTTGGTATGAAGCCGTTGACTTACATGGCTGTACGGTAGAAGAAGCCCGTCAAGCTGTACTACAGATTATTCAAATTGCAAAAGATGAAAACCAAAACGTAATTAAAATCGTGCATGGGAAAGGTCCAGAAGCGATTTTAAAGACCTATGTGAATAGTTGGCTTCGTCAGCATCGTGACGTATTGGCATTTGTCAGCGCACCTGAGAAGCAAGGTGGCACAGGTGCAGTACTGGTATTATTGAAACGTGCTGAAAAAAATCCTCAGCTCAAACAATAGACAGTTTAATTGCTAAAGCAAGGCATTAAGGTAGTTTTCTGCTACAATGCCGTCCTTATTCTTTTTCTCAGTGTAAGTGAATACGTCACATGACTATGCAGCAATCCTACGCAAACATTCTTACTGCCGTTGGTGAAGATTTAAATCGCCCAGGTCTCAAAGATACGCCGATGCGTGCTGCCAAAGCGTTCTCGTATTTGACTTCTGGTTATAGCCAAACACTTGAAGAAGTGACCAATAATGCGGTGTTCCCATCAGAAAACCGTGAAATGGTATTGGTTAAAAATATCGAATTTTATTCATTGTGTGAACATCACCTTCTTCCTTTCTATGGTCGTGTGCATATTGCATATTTACCAGAAGGTCATGTATTAGGCTTGTCAAAATTTGCACGTATCACTGAAATGTTTGCACGTCGTTTGCAAATTCAGGAAAACTTGACTCAGCAAATTGCAGAAGCGGTTGCAGAAGTTACAGGTGCTCGTGGTGTAGCTGTTGTGATTGACTCAGCACACATGTGTATGATGATGCGTGGTGTCGGCAAACAAGAATCAACCACACGCACTGTTTCATTTGTGGGTGACTTTAAAACCAATAAAGACGAACGTCGTGAATTCTTAAGTGCTGTGCCTGAAAGCTATTAATTAAATGCATTCAATGAAAAAGCCTCAATATATTGAGGCTTTTTTTTATCTCGATTAATCTATGCGCTTTATACAGAGGGAAATAAAAATGTCGGCAATTTGGTTAGCAGGTCAAGGTTTAGCGCAGAGCGAACAAACTGTAGATTTTCCCCGACCTGACCGTTTGGTCAAAGGTAATCCAAAGCGTTTGACTGAATCCCTCTATGAACACCCCAATATGAACTGTGGGATCTGGCAATGTGAAGTGGGTGCATGGAATATTGTTTTTGCTGAAAATAAACAAGAATTCTTTACGCTAATTGAAGGCATCGTTCGATTACATCATGCAGAGACAAATACCTTTGTCGAAATTAAAGCAGGTGAAGCAGGTGTGATACCGCCAAGTTTTAAGGGGACTTTCGAAGTGATTGAAGCTGTAAAAAAATACTTTGTGGTCGTTGAAGTCTGATCTAATCAATTAAATTTTTTTTGAAAAATACAATTAAAAATTCTGTTTGTAACCATGCTGTAAGACTTGTAACTCAAAGCTACAGCATTAAATCAATATCAATTACTTAATGTATTTCTGTTTATAAATTAAACATTTCATAACACGATTTCATCCCCCATTTTTAAGATTAATCCGTACATTGAAAGCAAGATGAATTGATCAGATTCATTCCTATTTTCTTTTTATTCACTAAGGATGATCACTATGGCAGCCGCAAAAAAAACGACTGCAAAAAAATCTAAGGAGAGCACTTCTAAAAAAGAAGCTGCAACCAAAGATGATAAAGTAAAAACCAAGAAAACTTCATCAGCTAAAGATTCATCAAAATCGAAAGCTGAAAAAAAAGAAGCTCCTAAAAAAACCACTAAAGCAAAAACCAGCGCTAAGGTTAAAGAGGAGAAACCAAAAGCTGAGAAGAAAACTACCAAAAAATCTTCAACAGCAAAGAAAACCGATACCAAAGCAACCAAGTCTAAGGAAGAAAAGCCAAAGACTACCAAAGCAAAATCAAGCAGTAAAAAAACCAAATAATAGTAGCCCCAACTGGGGCTACTTTTTTAACTTAATCTTGTAATAACACGACTGGAGTGATGATGACTAAGAAAAGCATTGCCATACCTAAACGCGAATCACGTGTTCATTCCAACAGTTTTGATTACAGTTTAGATTTTAAAAAAATTAATTTTCGCGAACATCCTGAACTTTATCGAATTGGACGTGGTGAACAAGGTGTATTAATGGTCGAGCCTTATAAATCAGAAATTTTGCCCTATTGGCGCTTTGCCGATGAAGAAAAAGCCATCGAAAGCAGTAGCAAAATCTGGCAATTGTTTGAAACGTATTTGGAAGCTGAAGATTTTGTCGGTGCAGATATGGCACGTAAATTTTTACAGATGGGTTTTACACGTGCACGTCGCTATGCTAATCATAAAGGTGGTAAAAAATATGATGGTCCAGTTCCTGATGATAAAAAAGGTTTAAGTGGTGCACATGGACGCGAAGAACTTCCACGACAAAAAGAAGATCCAGTCAAAGCTGCTGCAGCACGAATCTTTAAACAAAAATGGGATGAAGCCAAAGCTCATCCCAAATATGTAGAACAAAAAGAAAAATTTTTAGCGTTTATACAAAACCGAAACTGAGCAAATTATGAGTTAGACAATGATGCTTGTGGATCAGTCTTCGCAATATACACACGATTTCGACCTGTATTCTTCGCCGCATAAAGTGCAGTATCTGCTGTATCCAAGAATTTTTGATAATCTGGATGACCATCATATAAAGCACAACCAATACTCACGGTAAATTTAAATTGCTGTCCTTGAGCACTGGTAATCATGCCATGTTCAACATATTTACGAATGCTTTCAGCAATATTAACCGCACGTTCAAGATCTGTCGCCACCAATAACAGTAAGAACTCTTCCCCACCGACACGGAATGCATAATCACTGCCCTGACTATATTTTTGCAATGCTTCGGCAATAAATTTAAGTGCTAAATCCCCTGCAGCATGCCCAAATTTATCATTAATGGATTTAAAGAAATCCGCATCAATTGCCAGTAATGATAAAGGTGTACGGTTTTGACGTGAATAGGTAATCTCACGACTGACAATGGTATTTAAATAACGACGGTTTAACAGTTGAGTGAGTGAATCATTCCCTGATTCGATATATTCAGAAACTTGGAATAACTGATCGACCAAATGTTGAATTTCACGATTCAGATCACGAATAGACTGAATTAATTCCAAGATTTGCTCTTTTTCATAACATTGGGTCACAATCTCATTGAGCTTATCGACTTCATAAATGCGGTCAATAATCAGCTTAACCTGATCTGATCCTGAAAAAGCATAAGATGCTTTATGAATAAACCATAAGCCAAATTCTGATTTTGATAACATTGGATGTTTAAAACCAACATTGCCCGTGAAGACTTTAAACATTAGTTCATTTTCCCAGTCGAGTAATGAACTGCGTTGCTTGTCTTTTTGTACCGCAACATCTTGCATCGCAGAAAATAGACGATAGCTATGCTTCACTTCTTGATTAGCCACAGTCTTGGCTTCATATGAGCGACACATAATTTCAGTCGCAAAGCCCATAATCTGAATAATATAACTACACGTCGTTAAAGCACTTTTAGTGTCGCTATTATTTAATAACTCAAACATTTTACGTTCGATTTCACGTACACCGCGCATAATCAACCATGATGGAATACCCACACGTGCATGCACATGCCCAACCATGCGTTGTTTTTCTACTGCATCGCTGTAGCTCTTATTGATTCCAACACTGAAACTTTCCAGTAACCATTGATTTAATGTATCGCGCAGACGTTGTTGAATAATGTCATCTGAGAAAAATTCTGCTGATTCTTTCTCGACTAACATTTTTTTATAGAATTCTTCGACCAAGACCAATGAATGTTCTTGAATGAATTGAAATGCATGCAGGAGATCATCCGACGAATAATTCTGACATATATGTTTCCACTGCTCAGCCAGCATGGCCATACATTCATTATTCATAATCGAGATCCCCACCATTGCAATATTCGCATTAATTATGTGACAAATATAACAAAAATAAAGGGAAATACTAGCGGATAATTTAGTTATCTTAAATAGTTAACTATTTGATGTAAAAAGCAAAGTATTAATGTTGATGTGCATCACCTTTAAAGTATTTGCTCCAAAAAATTATCAAAAATAATGCAATAAATTGACAGCAATTTGTTGCCAATTTTCATGTTTAGATTGCTGATAATTCCAACTCAGTTGCAGTGAGTTTTGTGCATTTAAACTATATTGCACTGCACTACCGATATTCATTTGCCATACATGCCGATCACTCCAATAAGGTAATTCTATTTGCACCAAACTATTAATTCGATCAGTCCAGATATTCTGACAGCCTAGAGTCGGGCCGAGTCCTACACGCCAACCTTTATCTAAGTTTTTGCCTGCTTGTAAGTGGTTTTGAATTTGGGCATAACATAGATGTTCAAGCTCAGTATTTACAGCACTAAAACCAAACTGCGTATTTAAATTAAACACACCGTGCTGCTCTGTCTCACTAAAATGCCCTTGATGCTGTGCTTCTTGTTTCCAGCCCAAGTTGAATCCCCAACTTAAAGGCGTTTTAAATGGCGTGATCGGATTATAGGAATTCACAGACAGTACATTAAATGACTCTAACTTCAGTTGATCATCGCGATACTGCAGCTGACCGTCCAATAATTTAAGTTGCGTCCCAATGCGATAACCCCCTTGTGGATCAATCAAATCATGATAGGCCTGACGATGCCCAAGTGTGATTACATCCTCACCTTGAACTTTACCAACACCCAATGAAATATGACGAGCATGATGGCTATCGACAGGATCAACTTTCGGTAGAGAGACTGTAGCGCGTTGTTTATCGAGATCGATCTGACTACGCAAAATTAATAATTGTCTTAATTTTGGCTCTGCAACTTTTGCTTCGACCTTACGACTGAGCAATTGTAGATACAGATCGTCATAAGCCATTTCCAATATTCTGGCTTGTTGCTGTACATTAAATTTTTGCAAGAAATTTGCAAATTCAGAACGTTCTTGTTGCGTTAACACATGGGCATGTTTGGCTAAAGCATATCCATGCTGTTTGGCTTGTGCATTGAGCTGAGTTTCTAAAGCAGGTCGATATTCAGCAGTTTCAATTAAGTGTTCATCACGAATAGCTTTAATAGTTTCAATTGGGATGGCACTGGCTTTAAAACGGCGTTGTAGGTTGGCTTGAGGACGAACTAAATCAATTAAACCTAATAATCGGTAAGCACAGTTATCATTAATAAAATAGTAGGGAAACTGAACATGCTTGAGTTCCCAAATATGTTTCACTAAAAAACGGGTTTCTTGCTCAGTCAAAGTCAGCTCATATTCCCATAAGTCACGACTTTCAAAATCACCGTACTCTTTTACCTTGCGGTAATAGGGCATTAAGGAATATTCACCCGGATATTGCCCCGTTAGACCTTTCCATGCATAAGACCAACTTTGTTCATCAGATACAGTCGCTGCATAATTGACTGCATAAGAAACCAGATTTAATTCTTTGAGATTTTTGGGGTCTAAACGCAATAAGGTATGCCCGAACATAGAGCTTGGATTGCCCATAAAATCTGTGGCATAAATTAAAGTCGCTTTATAGGGCTTAATTTGTCCAATCCACTCATCAAATTCTGTACAGGAAACTTCAGGTAAATCAGACTGAGTAATATTTAATTTTTGAATAAGAAATTCACTACGTGCAGGGAATTTACACTGAATAGATTTATTATCTTCATGCTGTTCAAATAAAGCTGTGATATTTTGTTTTAATTCTTGCGTTAGATCATGTTTACCCTGTTCAGCATAGAAAAAGCCGGCATAATCAACTTCACTATTTTTATTAGAATTTGCATAAAGTAGTCGTTGCCATGTCGGATCATTGGCTAATTGCAATTGCACTGCTTTATCTTGATAAAACTCACCCAGTGTTGTGGATGCTGAAAGAATAGATGAATGAAATAAGAAAGAAAAAAAGAATATCGTTTTAAGCTTCATAGAATGACAAAGTAATTTTTAGATAAAGAAAACCCTGCCAAAAGACAGGGTTTTAAAACAGATTAAACGTATGCTTTTAATACGTCATCATTTGCCATTACAGCTTGTAGAGATGCCAAAACTTCTAAAGAATTTTGGTTTTCATCTGAATAAATTGTACCGAAGTTTTGTTTAGAAACCGCGAAGAAACGTGCTTTATCATCCGCTTTAATGTTTAGCAATTCAGCTAAAACATTTAAGCTTTCACCTTCACCAACAGCCATATCACGCGCTAAAGATTCAGCATTTTCATTTGTAAAAGTTACCACTTGCGCAGTCACAGTACCTGTACCGCTACAACCCAAAGTACCAAAAGTAATACCAAATAGTTGGTTCGCGAAAATACCGTTGGTTGTTGCAGCTAAGATTTTTGCAACTTTACCTGATTGACCAATTCAGATTAGCTTGCATTTCAGTCAATTGCAAAATAATTTCTTCCAAAATGAAATTAACTGCTAAGTGCTATCACTGCTTCAATACCCAGCGCCCATGCACATTCCGTTGACCCAAAATTTTTAATACCAAAACCAGACTGAGCAACAGCAATAAATACCATGATCCCAGTTTACCCCAACCAACCATATGCCATTTCTCGACTTGGCTTGGATAGAGCCAAATTTGATAAAAGGTACTAATATTTTCAGCGACCCAAATAATAAAGGCCAGTAGCACCAAGATGGGCAACATGGGGATTTGAAATTTATGCAGTGAAAGCTCAAAACGTATTTTTGTTTTCCAAAAAATCACCACACTCCAAATAAAAAGTAGTGCGCGATAATCTGGAATAAAAAACTTACTCATGAAATTAATATAAGACAACAATGCCAAGCTCAGCATATTGCCGAATGTCGGTAAATTTTCAAAAGAAACGCGATACAAACGCAATGAGCGCGCAAAGAAGCTACCCACAGCAGAATACATAAATCCTGCAAATAAAGGTACAGTCAAAATTTTAAAAACGGCGGGCTGAGGATATTGCCAAGATGCAATCGCAGGATGAGTAAGAAAGATTTCCATACCCATTGCCATGATATGAAATAAGGCAATCACTTTGGCTTCTGCCCAAGATTCTAATTTGGCATAGAGCAAAATCACCTGAATCGTTAGGGCATAAAACAGTAAATAGTCATAGCGAAAGAAACCATGAAATTCGCTGCTGCCCATAAATGCGGTGAACACAAACGCGAGCAGGAGTAAAATTCCAAATAAGGCAGCCGAAGCTGCCTTATAAGTAAATTCAAAACCTGATTTTAAAATTGCAATCAAGTTCTTATCCTAGAAGTATTTCGCACTGTATTCATGTACGGTATCAATAAACGCTTTAGGATTGGCTGGATCAACCCATTGGGTAATCCCATGACCGAGGTTAGCCACATAGCCTGTTTTCTCACCATTGGCATAGGCATCATCAATCATCAATTGAGTTGCTTTAATAATACGTTCATGTGAGCCATATAAGGTTGCAGGGTCTAAATTTCCTTGCAATGCCGCACGACCTGCTACAGTTTGTCGCGCGGTTTGTAGTGATGTGGTCCAGTCTAAACCAAATGCATCAGCACCCGTTGCAACCATTGGCTCAAGCCATTGCCCACCACCTTTGGTGAATAAAATCACTGGGATTTTACGCCCCTCTTTTTCACGTTGTAAGCCTGCTACAATCTTTTGCATATATTGTAGTGAGAACTCTTGATATTCACGATGAGCTAATGCACCACCCCAACTATCAAAAATTTGCACGGCTTGCGCACCCGCATCAATTTGGGCATTTAAATAATCGGTCACAGCATCGGCTAAACGCGATAAAAGTACATGCAAAACTTCAGGCTGCGCATACATCATATTTTTGGTATAGCGGAAGTCCTTGCTTGAACCCCCTTCGACCATATAAGTTGCAAGTGTCCAAGGGCTACCCGAGAAACCAATCAAAGGAACCTGTCCACCCAACGCAGAACGAATAGTCGATACCGCATTCATCACGTACGGTAAATCTGACTTCGCATTGAACGCTGGTAGATTCGCAACATCTTGTTCTGTACGAATGGTTTTGCGGAACTTAGGTCCTTCACCTGCTTCGAAATATAGCCCTAAACCCAGTGCATCAGGGACAGTTAAAATATCTGAAAATAAAATCGCAGCATCAAGATCATAACGACGCAGCGGTTGTAAGGTGACTTCACATGCAAATTCAGTGTTTTTGCAAAGTGATAGGAAATCTCCTGCTTTTGCACGTGTTTCACGGTATTCTGGTAAATAACGACCTGCCTGACGCATCATCCATACAGGCGTTGTATCTACAGGTTCACGTAATAATGCACGTAGAAAACGATCATTCTTCAGGGTCGTCATTCACATTCCTATCAAACTTTGATTTGTCCTCCATCATAGCAAAATCCCTAGCTTTTGAATAACTTCGCTTAACGCTAAATAACGATTAACTTGAATGGATAAATGTGTCTATTTACACAAAACAAATACTGCAACGTGAAATTATTTCTGTAATACTTAGAGAGTTATTTCAAAAAGTTAATGAATAATTCTTAAGGTTGAATTACATGTTCGTTCGCACCATACTCGCTATGAGTTTAAGTGGCATTATTGCAGGCTCTGCTTTTGCCGCAACAACTGCTGAAAAAGCTTTAAATCCTAAAGTGATTGCTGACGTAGCAGTTCAAGACCCGATCGATCCTTTAGCGACAGAAGCATCTGCAGCAAAAGCTAATGTCGAGACTCCAATTTCTCAACAAGAACAACAAGATCTAAACTCTGCATCAAACGCACTCGATACACTTCATAACACTGAAGATACAAATGCAGATATCGGTGTTTCATCTAAAAATACCGTAAGCACCAATACTAAAGCGCCAAAAGCGTCTTGGACTTTGGATGGTTTAAACAACGCAACTTGGTATGAAAATATCGGTGCAGGTCAATTCCCTGTTTATGCACGTGCACATGTGATGTTAAACAATGCCCATGCTTCACCAGGCGCAATTGATGGTACAAGTGGTAAAAACACACTTAAAGCAATTGCGTCATTCCAGCAAATGAACGGCATTAAACCTACAGGTATTTTGACTCAAGAAACTTGGGACAAATTAGTTGCCCTACATGGTTCAAAGCCTGCTTATGTGGAATACACCATTACTGCAGATGACCTTAAAGGTCCTTATGCCAAATCAATTCCATCTGACTATGCTTTACAAGCAAAAATGCCAGGCTTGTATTACACCCGTGTAACTGAAATGTTGGGTGAAAAATTCCACATGGATGAAGATTTCTTGAAAATGCTGAATCCAGGTGCGAATTTTAACAAAGTCGGTCAAAAAATTATTGTAACTAATATTCGTAATGATCTATCTGAAGATATTCATTTAATCGTTGCGCATAAAGGTGCAAAACAGCTTTATCTATTCAATAGTAAAAACCAAATGGTAGGTTCATTCCCTGCTACGATTGGTGGTACAAATACGCCATCACCAACAGGCACCTACAAAGTGACTGGCGTTGCGAAAAACCCGCATTACAGTTACTCACCTTCGAACTTCGTTCAAGGGAATAACTTGAAACCGCTTTCTTTACCACCTGGTCCAAACGGTCCTGTGGGTAATATCTGGATTTCATTGAGCAAACGTTCATTTGGTATTCACGGTACACCAAACCCTTCTATGATTTCTAAATCATATTCACATGGTTGTATCCGTCTAACCAACTGGGATGCAAACGATCTAGGTCGTAAAGTGAAAAACGGTACGACTGTACGTTTCCTTGAATAATTCTTTTTCAGATAAAAAACCCACATCATGTGGGTTTTTTATTGTCTAAATATTATCGTTGCAAAATTGCAATGATCTGTCGCTAAATCACTATTTTTATCAAATTAGAACAACCCTAAAATAGCCTTAATTTAAAAATAACGTCGAGATTATATTATGGATGCTTTCGTACATCGTAGTGAAAATCGTGGTCATGTCAAAATGGGTTGGCTTGAGTCTAAACACAGCTTCTCATTTGGCAATTGGTACAACCCTGAATATATGGGTGTAAGTGCTCTACGTGTGATTAATGATGACCTGATTGATGCTCATCAAGGCTTTGGTCAACATCCGCATGACAATATGGAAATTTTAACTTGTGTGTTAAATGGCACGATTACCCATCAAGACAGTATGGGCAATCACGGTGGTATTTCTGCAGGTGAATGGCAATTGATGAGTGCCGGTACAGGCGTGCGCCATAGTGAAATGAACCAAGGTGATGAACAAGTTCATTTACTACAAATTTGGATTATTCCAAATGAGCGTGATGCAAAACCCAATTACCAACAAATTAAGTTAGATCCTCAAGATCAGCCAAATCAATGGCACTTAATTTGTGGACCGAATGACAATGCACCAATGCATATTCGCCAAAATGCAGAAGTGAAAACGGCGGTAATTGATCAAAACCAAACTTTAGAAATTAAAGCCACACAACACGTAAACTATATCCATGTAATTGAAGGTCGTGTCCAAATTGCTGAATATACGTTAAATGCTGGAGATGCGATTGCATTCTTAGATGATGTAGATATTCAAGCTTTAGAGAATGCTCGAGTAATTTGGTTTGATTTGCCAGAACGTATTCAAAACTAAATCCAATAAAACACCCAGCCTAGGCTGGGTTTCTTATTCATATTATAAGCATAAAAAAAGCCCTAATCTTTCGATTAGGGCTTTTAAAAATTTGGCGGAAGCGGTGAGATTCGAACTCACGGAGGGGTATAAGCCCTCGTCGGTTTTCAAGACCGGTGCATTAAACCGCTCTGCCACGCTTCCATGTGCGCAATAATACGGAGCTTTTTAAAAACTGACAAGTGAAAGTTACAGTTATTAAGTTCGACTGCATATACTTTCATCAAATCATTACAATTTGGCTGCTAATTCAGCTCCTTCACGTATAGCACGTTTCGCATCTAACTCTGCAGCCAGTTTTGCACCACCAATGATATGGTAATTCGCTAAAGTTGTTTCAGAATCAGTTGGGAAAATATCTTTTACCGATTCCTGACCTGCACATACGACGATTGTATCTACACGAAGCAACTGATCTTGGCCATTGGTTTCAATCCATAAACCTTCATCAGTAACTGCTTTGTACTGCACACCACGCAGCATACGCACAGCATGTTTTTTCAATTGAGTACGATGTACCCAACCTGAAGTTTTACCTAATCCCGCACCAAGTGGCGTCGTTTTACGCTGCAATAAATAAATTTCACGGACAGGTGCTTCAAGCTCTGCACGCAGCATACCTCCTTCGCTGACATAATTTGGATTTGGATCTACGCCCCATTCCTTCTTCCATTCATTCAACGCTTGTGGCTGTGCTTGATGAGGAGGTTTTAATAAATATTCAGAGACATCAAAACCAATTCCACCTGCACCAATCACCGCGACACGGTGTCCCACTTCTGCCCCACGTAGCACCTCGGCATAAGAAAGCACTTGCGGTAAATCACTGCCTGCAATTTTTAACTCACGTGGAACTACACCCGTTGCAACAACAACTTCATCAAAACCCTCTCGTTCAAGCTGCTCACGATTTACTTTGGTATTTAAGCGAAGTTCAACGCCTGTCTTTTCAATTTGTACTTTAAAATAACGAATCGTTTCATGAAATTCTTCCTTACCCGGCACCACTTTCGCCAAATTAAACTGACCACCGACTTCATGACTCGCTTCAAATAATGTCACCTGATGACCACGACTTGCTGCCACGGTTGCAGCTGACATACCTGCCACACCGCCACCGACGACCGCAATACGTTTTGATTTTTTGGTTTTGACATAAACCAGTTCAGTTTCATAGGCAGCTCTTGGATTCACCAAACACGTTGCACGTTTATTTTTAAAGGTATGATCCAGACACGCTTGGTTACAGGCAATACAGGTATTGATTTCATCAACACGATTAGTCGCAGTCTTATTTACCCAAAAAGCATCTGCCAAAAGTGGACGTGCCATTTGAATCATATCTGCCTGACCAGACGCTAAAATTTGTTCTGCTGTTTCAGGCATATTAATACGATTAGATGCAATTACAGGGACAGCAACATGCTTTTTAACTTCTGCTGTGTATTCCACAAATGCTGCGCGTGGCACAGATGTCACGATGGTGGGAATACGGGCTTCATGCCAACCAATCCCTGTATTCAATAACGTAATACCTGCTTTCTCGAGTGCTTTCGCTACAGTAATCACTTCATCCATAGTGTTACCGTCATGAACCAAATCAAGCATCGAAAGGCGGAAACAAATAATAAATTTCTCACCCACTTTTTGACGAATAGCTTTCACTACTTCAACCGCAAAGCGCATACGATTCTGAATATCGCCGCCCCATCGGTCATTACGCTGATTCACATGTCGACTTAAAAATTGGTTCAGCAAGTACCCTTCTGAACCCATAATCTCTACACCATCATAGCCTGCCTTTTTCGCAAGACTCGCAGTATGTGCATAATCATCAATCGTCGCTAAGATTTGCTTTTCAGAAAGCTGACGCGGTTTGAAAGGTGAAATTGGCGATTTGATTGGACTTGCAGACACTACAAATGGTTGATAGCCATAACGCCCTGCATGCAGAATCTGGAGTAAGATTTTGGCGCCATGCTTATGTACTGCATGTGTGACTAAACGATGTGGTGCAATATCACCTAAGGTATTCATGGTTCCGCCAGCAGGTAGCAACCAGCCTTGACGGTTCGGTGAGATCCCTCCGGTAATAATTAAGCCCACCCCGCCTTTAGCCCGTTCGCCAAAGTACGCAGCTAGTTTTGGATAATTATAGAAACGGTCTTCCAGACCAGTATGCATCGACCCCATGACCACACGGTTTTTGATACTGGTAAAACCTAGGTGTAGAGGCTTTAAAATATTGGCATACGGTGTAGTGGTCATGGCTCATCCTTTTGGCTTTTGCAACTTGTTGCAAACTACTTTATCGACTTTTATCACTTTGTTTATGGCATTTTTTTTAAATTCTTGATGAATTCAGTCAATTCTAACGTTGCCACTGCTTCTCTGTACTTTTCCAAAGCGCAATCAAACCAAGCAATGTGCCTAATGGAAAACTAAGCAACATCAGTACAGACATCACGCGAGATAAGGTTCTCCCTTGATCCTGACCGCGCTTTACCTGAGTACTGGCCCATAAATTTAAAAAGATTAAAAAGCCAAGCATAAGCAAAACACCCCATAAAATTTCTCTAGGTGTGGTGGTGTTTTGATACTCTAAATATACAAAAAGTGCTCCAGATAGCCCCTTAATCCCTGCATAAATGGCATGTAACATGGCTAAAGTTTGATTGAGGGGCGTATTTTTAAAAGGTGGTGGCTGATTCATTTTTATTTTCATTCCATCATTTAATTATGATTATGTCTTTATAATACTTAAAATTATCAATAAACCAACTTATACGGTTTATTGTAGTGTGATGATTATCTCAGCCTATTGATTATACAATTTAAAACGAGTTTTTCTTTTCTAAACCACACCTAAATAAAATAGTGCTACAATCGAGAAATTATGAGTTTTATTCAGGCCACCAATTCTGGCGCGCCTATTTCAAATCATTAGGATGAACAATGTCTGATAATGCAACTATCTTGCAGAATGTCCCAGTAGGCAAAAAGGTTGGTATTGCCTTTTCTGGTGGTCTAGATACTTCTGCAGCTCTTTTGTGGATGAAACAAAAAGGCGCTGAACCTTATGCTTATACAGCAAACTTAGGTCAGCCAGACGAAGACGATTACGACGCGATTCCTAAGAAAGCTGAAGCTTATGGCGCTGTAAAAGCACGTCTTATCGACTGCCGTCTTCAACTTGCATTAGAAGGTATTGCTGCGATTCAATGTGGCGCGTTCCATATCTCTACTGGTGGTGTTCCTTACTTCAATACAACACCTCTAGGTCGTGCAGTAACAGGTACTATGCTTGTCACTGCTATGAAAGAAGATGATGTCAACATCTGGGGTGACGGTTCAACTTATAAAGGGAACGATATTGAACGTTTCTACCGTTATGGTTTGTTGACCAACCCTGCGCTTAAAATCTACAAGCCTTGGTTAGACCAAACCTTTATCGATGAATTAGGTGGCCGTGCAGAAATGTCACAGTTCCTGATCGACAACGGTTTTGACTACAAAATGTCAAAAGAGAAAGCGTACTCAACTGACTCAAACATGCTAGGTGCGACTCACGAAGCAAAAGATCTTGAATACTTGAATGCGGGTATCAAAATCGTTGATCCAATCATGGGCGTTGCGTTCTGGAAAGAAGACGTTGACATCAAACCTGAAGAAGTTTCAATTACGTTTGAAGAAGGTTTCCCTGTAGCAATCAACGGCAAACGTATTGAAGATCCAGTTGAGTTCATTCTTGAAGCGAACAAAATCGGTGGTCGTCATGGTCTAGGCATGTCTGACCAAATCGAAAACCGTATTATCGAAGCGAAATCTCGTGGTATCTACGAAGCTCCGGGTATGGCGCTTCTTCACATCGCTTACGAGCGTCTTGTGACTGGTATTCATAACGAAGATACGATTGAACAATACCGCATTAACGGTTTACGTCTAGGTCGTCTTCTTTACCAAGGTCGTTGGTTCGATTCTCAAGCGCTTATGCTTCGTGAAACTGCTCAACGTTGGGTTGCTAAAGCAATCACAGGTACTGTGACTTTAGAACTTCGCCGTGGTAATGACTACACCATCATGAACACTGAATCTCCTAACCTCACTTATGAAGCTGAGCGTTTAACGATGGAGAAAGGTGATTCTATGTTCTCTCCTGCAGATCGTATCGGTCAGTTAACTATGCGTAACTTAGACATCACTGATACACGTGCGAAACTTGGTATTTATACAAATTCAGGTTTGCTTGCTGTAGGTACAGGTTCAGCTGTTCCACAATTAAAAGACAAAAACTAAGTTTTAGTTTGTTCTAATATTTAGTTAAGTTAAAAAAACCGCTCTTTTGAGCGGTTTTTTTAACAATTTAATTAGGTATATATTTTTCGACATATTAATAACTTGTTATAAATAAAACCATTTAATCAAAATCGCCTCGCTTTTATTTGTAATTCTTAGCAAAATTTTTAAGTAGGCACTTACTTTAAAAACCAATGACATTGTCTGAATTGGCTGAACGAATCGATTGGTAATAAATTTGATTACGTCCAAGTTGTTTAGCCCGATACAAAGCTTGATCTGCGATTCCCAATAAAGATTCTTTGTCCATAAAGTTTTCGCCGCGATACACCGTAATCCCAAGACTAATCGTTACATAGCGCGATACTGAAGATTTTTCATGTGGAATTTCAAGTCGTTCAATGGCTTTAAAAATATTAGATGCTACTGCATAAGCCCCATGTGCATCCGTTTCGGGTAATAAAACCACAAATTCTTCACCGCCATAACGTGCGACAAAATCCATATGTCGAATGGCATTTTTAATCGACTTAGCAATGGTCGAAATCACATCATCGCCTTTTTGATGACCATAGTGATCGTTATAGTTTTTAAAAAAATCGACATCAATAAACAGAATTGCCAAAGCGGACTCAGCACGCTTGGCACGATCAAAAAAGATTTCCAAAGTTTCATCAAAGGTTCGACGATTGGAAATCTTAGTTAATTCGTCATGCTGGCTTAAATGCAAAAGCTCAGTGGTATGTATACGATGTATTTGTTCACTGATTTTTGCTCGAATGGTATATAAATACATCATACGTTCACGTGCAAAAATCATATGACTAATCACATAACCGAGCAAACAACTGCCCACCAAGATTCGCCCAAATACCAAGGTATTAAAGACAAAATCAAAGGTCATTAAAATCACCAATGTTGTCGATGCAGCTAATAATCCTGTAATCAACATCAGGCGCGGTTGTATCCCGGTGAGAATATTACCCAGAATATAAATGATCGTAACAATTGCCATCGATTGATGTTGCAAAGCGACAGTTTCGATCGACATCGTTAAGCACGAAATAGTCACTAGAGTGAAAAATAAAATGACCATCGAGGCTTGTGAGAAATAACGCTTAATTCGCGGTAAACAAGAAAAGAAATAAAAGACGAGTAAAGCCAGCCCACCCACAATTAAGCCAAGTAAGCAAAGCGCAAAATCATGTTCAAAGAAACGTTTATCGACAATCCAAAAGTCAGTGGGGATCATGACCATCATAAAAACGAAATAGGCCAATATCCCTGCCCAAACATATTTTTCTGCATGTTTACGCGCGCGTTCGACATTCTTCTGCCAAAACTCTTGTTCTAGCTTTTGAGGAAACACTTGCCCTACTCGTCGCGTTTGCCGAACGATCAGTTCTTCTACTTTCTCTTTATCGGATTGTAATTTCGCCAGATTGTACTTGTATTCCATTGCCAAGCAATTATTTAATTATTATGTATTTTTAAAATATCATACTTTTTTAAATTAATTCATAGATTTCCTACCATTTGTCAGTATTTCCGGTTACCAATTTTTGTCCATTTGCTTTATCATTTGATTTATTTCTCTGATTGAATTCGCCTTGAATACGATTACGATTCTTCAGCCAGATGACTGGCACGCTCACTTACGTGATGGATTAGCTCTTCAACGTACAGTTCCTGATTTAGCCAAACAATTTTCTCGCGCAATTTGTATGCCAAACCTTGTTCCACCGGTCAAAACGGTGGAAGAAGCCAATGCCTACCGTGAACGCATTATGGCGCATGTGCCTGAAGGCTCGAATTTCGATCCGCGTATGGTGCTGTATTTCACAGACAATACCGCACCAAGCGAAGTGAAAAAAATCAAAGATTCAGAATTCGTTAATGCCATTAAACTCTATCCTGCTGGTGCAACCACCAATTCAGATAGCGGTGTAAGCGATATTCGTAAAGTATATGCAGTGATTGAGCAACTTGAAGAACATCAAGTGCCATTACTTTTACATGGTGAAGTCACCCATAACCATGTTGATATTTTTGACCGTGAAAAGCGCTTCTTAGATGAAGTCCTTGCCCCCCTTTTAAAACAGTTCCCTAAACTGAAACTTGTACTTGAACATATTACGACAAGTGAAGCCGCGAACTTTGTTTTAGAGCAAGATCGCAATGTGGCTGCGAGTATCACTCCACAACATTTATTATTTAACCGTAATGATATGTTGGTCGGTGGCGTGAAACCGCATTTCTATTGCTTACCGATTTTGAAACGTCAAACCCATCAGCAAACCTTGCTTGAAGTGGCAACCAGTGGCAATCCTAAATTTTTCTTAGGCACTGACAGCGCACCGCACTCAAAAAATGCAAAAGAAAATGCATGTGGCTGTGCAGGATGCTATAGTGCCCCTACCGCAATTGAGCTATACGCTCAGGCATTTGATCAAGTAGGTCGTATTGACCGTTTAGAAGGTTTCGCTAGTCACTTTGGTGCAGACTTCTACGGACTACCTCGCAACACCAATACCATTACATTGGTGAAAGAAGATCAAGTGATTCCGACAAGTTTAGACTATTTGGATGGTGAACAAATTATTCCGTTGTATGCGGGTAAAACCATCCAATGGAGAAAAGTGTGACAAATGAAGCTCTCCCAGTCATTGGTCAACGTTTCCGTGGATTCTTACCAGTTGTTGTCGATGTAGAAACAGCTGGTTTCAATGCACAGACTGATGCATTACTGGAAATCGCTGCAATTCCGATTATTTATAATGAAGAAGGTCAATTTGTGCCAGGTGAGGCACATCATGCACATATCAATCCTTTTGAAGGTGCAAACTTAGACCGTCGTTCATTGGAATTTATTGGGATTGATCCATCTAACCCTATGCGTATCGCCATGGCGGAAGATGAAAAAACAGCGTTAAAACGTATTTTTAAATCAATTAATGAAGTTCGTCGTCAACAAAACTGCACCCATGCTGTTCTTGTCGGTCACAATGCTCATTTCGATTTAGGCTTTGTTCAAGCCGCAATTGCCCGTACAGGCACCAAAAATCAAAATCCGTTCCATAGCTTTTCTGTATTCGATACAGTGACTTTAAGCGCGGTGATGTTTGGTCAAACTGTACTGGCGAAGTCTTGTATTCAAGCTGGTATTGAATTTGATGGTAAAGAAGCGCATTCAGCACTGTATGACACACAAAAAACCGCTGAATTGTTCTGTTTCATTCTGAACAAACTTGGCCCACACCTACTCGATACACTGGTAACGGAATAAATTTTCGTTCAGCGTAAAAATGTCCCCGTTTTATTGTTTTATTTCTCTGTGACAATGCGGGGACTAAATCTTCCTATTCCACATCTGTATTAAAATTAAGCTGTTCATTATTTTACCATTTTGTATAATTTTAGCCTCTTTTATATCAAGAAAAATCTTAATGCATATTCACTAAAGTACTAATTTAATTTATTTTTTAAATCAAAAATACAATTTAATAGAATAATCTCGATATATGATAATTTTGATTAGAATCTCTTTAAAATAGTTGTTTTCAATCTCTCTTAAGATTTGTCAATGCATTCTCCCTCATCTCCTTCCCAGTCGTCTGGAGAAGGACAAGCTCTTACGCTTAAACGCGCAATGACGACACGCCATTTGGTGATGTTGTCCCTCGGTGGTGCAATCGGTACAGGTCTATTTATGGGTTCAGGTGAAGTAATTTCACAAGCTGGCCCATTAGGTGCTGTCCTTGCCTATATTATTGGTGGTTTGATTGCCTATATGGTGATGCTCTGCTTAGGTGAACTTGCTGTCCATTTACCTGTTTCTGGCTCATTTGGTGCGTTTGCAACGAATTACATTGGCCCAGGTACAGGCTATATGGTGTCATGGATGTACTGGCTGGGCTGGTCAGCGACCCTCGGTACTGAATTCACTGCCGCCGCTATTTTGATGCAAGAATGGTTTCCACAGACCTCAATCTGGTTATGGACCTTAATTTTTGCCGCTGGTGTTTTAATTTCTAATTTGAGTTCAACCCGTACCTTTGCAGAATCAGAGTTTTGGCTCTCATTTATTAAAGTTGCAACAGTTCTATTATTCATCATTCTTGGCTTTAGTTGTATTTTCGGCTTTATTCCGTATGCAGGTTATGAATCTGCACCAATGTTCCACAATCTCACCGAACATGGTTGGCTACCAAACGGTTTAATTCCGCTCTTTACTACGCTTTTGATTGTAAATTTTGCCTTTAACGGTACAGAAATGATCGGGATCGCGGCAGGCGAAACTGAAAATCCTGAGAAAAACGTACCGAAAGCCATTCATGCTGCGGTGTGGCGCCTGATTATTTTCTTTGTCGGTACCATTATTGTGATTAGTTCATTATTGACCTATACCGACACAGGTTTACAAGTCGGTGGTCATGGTGGCTTAAGTAGCAGTCCGTTTGTTTCTGTATTTACCCAAATGGGGATTCCCTATGCAGAAGACTTTATTCGCTTTGTAATTATCACCGCGCTATTGTCTACAGCAAACTCAGGTCTGTACGCGGCTTCTCGGATGATGTGGGCCTTAGCTGCACAAAATCAATTGCCGAAAATTTTTGCAAAAGTAAATAAATCAGGCGTGCCGCATATTGCCATTTGGGTAACCATGATTGGTGGTTTACCGGGCTTATTGTCTGAACAATTTGGCGCAGATGTGATCTTTAAAAACCTGATGGGTGTTGCAGCATTTACTATGGTCATCGTTTGGATGAGCATTTGCTGGAGCCAATTTAATTTCCGTCGCCAATGGCTCAAACAAGGTCATACGGTTTCCGAACTTAAGTTCCGTACTCCATGGTTCCCGCTTGTGCCGATTTTAGGTTTTGCAACTTGTACAGCAACCGGTTTAAGTATGGCAGCAGACCCTGAAATGCTTTCGGGCTTTATTGGCTGCTTACTGTTTATGGCCTTCTGTTATGCAAGTTACTATTGGTTGTATCACAATAAGAATTAATCATTTTTAATATGATAAAAGCGCAACTTTCGAGTTGCGTTTTTTATCGCTGTTATTTGTATTTAAAACTATCCCCGCTTGAATCAATTAAAATCCGCTTTAAATCATCAAAGTCTTTAGAAAAAGAGTTTTAGTTTAAATATTTGATTGAAAATAAATCACTTTTTAGAAATATGCTAAGTTTTTAATCATTTGATTTAAATATTATAAAATTCTTGCCTTATCGGTTTGACACCCAAATTAAAAATCCTTAATATACGCATCACCTCAAAACGTCCCTATCGTCTAGAGGCCTAGGACATCGCCCTTTCACGGCGGTAACCGGGGTTCGAATCCCCGTAGGGACGCCATCTTCTTGATCTATTCTGATCAACACCCTGCTTGATTCACATTATTACATTGCAGATTTATCTATTTTCATTAAAATAAGCCTCTTCATTCTTTAGATTTTATATCTCCTATGCACTCATCTCCGAATGATGCTTCGCATCAGGGCAATTCTGCGCCTTTAAAACGCGCTATGAGTACTCGACATTTGGTCATGATTTCGCTTGGCGGCGCAATCGGGACAGGCCTATTTTTAGGGTCGGGTGAAGTCATTGCACAAACGGGGCCTGTAGGTGCCATCATCTCTTACTTCTTAGGCGGTATCATCGCCTATATGGTTATGCTTTGCTTAGGCGAGCTTGCCGTTCATATGCCTGAATCAGGTTCATTTGGTGCCTATGCCAAACGCTATATTGGACCAGGTACAGGTTATACCATCACTTGGTTATATTGGCTGACGTGGTCAGTCACTCTTGGAACTGAATTTACCGCTGCAGCACTTTTAATGCAGGAATGGTTCCCTGATAGTTCAATGTGGATGTGGACCCTGATTTTTGGGGCATTCGTATTTACCTTAAATATGATTTCAACCAAATGGTTTGCTGAATCTGAATTTTGGCTGGCTTTGGTCAAAGTCGTGACTGTGGTTGCCTTTATCTTACTAGGCTTGCTCGCTATTTTTGGTGTCGTCAGCTACCAAGGTCAGGAGTCAGCGCCGTTATTTAATAACTTAACCGCGCAAGGTTGGTTCCCTGAAGGTTTATTCCCTATTTTCACCACCATGTTAATTGTCAACTTTGCCTTTTCAGGCACAGAACTCATTGGTGTAGCTGCAGGTGAAACAAAGGATCCTGCGAAAAATGTACCGAAAGCAATTAATACGTCTATTTTCCGCTTACTGATTTTCTTTGTTGGTACGATTATTGTCGTGACCTCATTGCTTCCACATCAGGAAGCCGGTTTAGCCGCTGAAGGTGTGAGCAGTAGTCCATTTGTGACTGTATTCCAGCATATTGGTATTCCCTATGCTGAAGATATTATCCGCTTTGTGATTATTACTGCATTACTCTCTGCTGCAAATTCAGGCTTATTTGCGGCATCACGGATGATGTGGTCATTGTCGTATACCAAACAGCTACCTGCGGTTTTCTCTAAATTGAATTCCCGTGGTATTCCTTATGTCGCTGTGATTGTGACCATGATTGGCGGTATGCCCGGTTTACTCTCAGAACAATTTGCACCCGAAACCATCTTTACCAATCTATTAGGTATTGCTGCCTTTACCATGGTGGTGGTTTGGATGAGTATTTGTCTGAGTATGTTTAACTTCCGCCGCGAATGGTATAAACAAGGCAAAACTGCCAAAGACTTAGCCTTTGCTGCACCTTTGTTCCCAATCGTACCGATTCTTGGTTTTGTATTCTGTTTCATCACCTGTTTAAGTATGGTGTTTGATCCAACACTGCAAGTAAGCTTTGTACTGTGTTTGCTGTTTATTGCAGCATGCTATGCCAGCTACTATGGCTTGTACCATAAAAAAGCATAAATAGATGTTGTATCAAAAAAGCAGCTTCGGCTGCTTTTTTAATGTCGTTTCAAAAATAACATACTTTAAGTAAGCCACTTACTTAAAATTATTTTCTTATTAATGGTCACTATAATTTTAAGTTTTTTCAAACCTGCTTAAAAATGAGAGAAATTTGCATTATTTTTCAGCAAATTTGCAGAAGTTGATTTTTTTTCATACGAACGCATCTAAAAGCACAAATTAATTGTAGAAATGCGTTTGACACCCCCCTATTTTCCCCCTATTATACGCCCACCTCTGAAACGTCCCTATCGTCTAGAGGCCTAGGACATCGCCCTTTCACGGCGGTAACCGGGGTTCGAATCCCCGTAGGGACGCCAATTTTCAGAAAGTATTTTATTTACGTCCCTATCGTCTAGAGGCCTAGGACATCGCCCTTTCACGGCGGTAACCGGGGTTCGAATCCCCGTAGGGACGCCATATTCTAAAAGCTAGAGTATGTTTAAAATAATTTTCTGTACTGTCCCTATCGTCTAGAGGCCTAGGACATCGCCCTTTCACGGCGGTAACCGGGGTTCGAATCCCCGTAGGGACGCCATATTCGAGACATCAAGTCTCACTAAAAAAGCCCAAGCATTTAAGACTTGGGCTTTTTTATATTTCTACTTTTCAACAAGACAATGCTGTATTTCAAGCCTATAGCATTTACTTAAACTTGCGTATTCAATAAACAATACAAACAAAAACCGAACAGGCTCTATTTCCTGCTATAGCTATAGTATTGAACTATACCGAATGCAAGGATCAGATTATGTTCGTGAGTACAGAGTTTTATCATGCATCAGAGCACAGGCAAGATCATGTACAACATTACGAATTGAATACGCATCAGGATTGGGTGCAGTTCTTTTTAAATAACGAAATTAATAAACAAATAAAAATTCGCTATGCCCGTGATTATCTTTCAGCATGCTTAAATGACACAACAGTGGATCATTTAAGTTGGCTGAATACACCTGAGCAAGCCAAAGATTATTTAGCACTAGATCATCATGCCACATGCGAAAAATTTCAGGCCTATTTACAGCGGCGTAAACAACACGGTATGCGTGAGTATTTTCCAACCGTGTCACATGCATTTGAGTTTATTTATCGTGTTGCACCGGTTAAATTGGTCGATGGGTCTTGGCTGTATTCGACCCTCGAGCATTATGAACAGCCGCTGGCACGAGACCTCATTCATATCTATTTAGAAGAACTCGGGCTTGGGCATCCCAAAGCCAATCATGTGACCATGTATCAGGACCTGTTACATACCTATGAATTAAGCTCTTATACCTCGCAGCTTGAAGATGACTATTACCAACAAGCCGCAGTGCAACTTGCTCTCGCCTATGCCCCACCTGAATATTTAGCCATGGTGGTCGGTTTTAACCTTGGCTATGAGCAACTGCCGCTGCACTTACTCATTACCAATTATGAGTTGGCTGAACTGAATATCGACCCGCATTATTTTAATGTGCATATCACCATTGATAATGCCCACAATGGTCATGCGCAAAAATCCCTAAATGCTTATGCTGAACTATATAAACAAGCGCACGATCCTGAGCATTTTTTGCATTTATTAAAGGTTGGCTATGCGTTAAATGATGTTGGCAAAAGCTCAACACAGATCATTCAGGAACTCGATTTAAAGCATGAAGTGCTGAATATCTTTAAACAAAAGGCCGTCATTGGACAGTTTATTCATAATCAGAAATGCCAATTACAAGGTAAATCCATTAATGAATGGTTATCAGAGCCTGAATCGATGGAACAGTTTTTAGCAGTGATGATTGAAAAAGGTTGGATTGTGCCGAAACAAGCGGTGACCGAAAGTCGCTTTTGGCACATGATTGATGATCCCGATGGTCGTATGTTTGGTGTGTTTAATGCCACAGAACGACAAATGATTAAAGATTGGATTCAAGGCCCTGAACTTGCTCAACGTTTAGCACTTCGTCCACAGCATATCTCTTCGATAGGTGGGCAAAATGATGCAGATTTACAGCGTTTAAAAAAACGCTATCAGCAATTGAAAACCGAAGCACAAAAAATGCAGTTTCTGATCCCGCTCACTGCACCGCATAGCCATTCCGATGTACTCGGTTTATGGGCAACTGCGCAAATGTCAAAATTGCTATTCCCGTTTCAAACACAGGCATTAAAAATTTAATATGCATTCCGATTGGATGGCGTGGTGCAATCCAATCGATTTATTTTATTGATTCAACAGCATCTTATTCAGGTATGATCAAGCAAACCTTAAAATAAGAAATTCAATGCATCTTCAGCTTGTTCATTTACAACATTCACGCTCACAGCGCATTGTGTGGCTCTTAGAAGAATTGCAGCAACCCTATGCGCTGATCACACATCATGTTAGTCAAACCCACCATAAATATCCGTATTTAATTCTTAAACACAATACACACCAAGAGCGTGCACTGACAGAAACGAGTGCAATTTGCCATTATCTATGTCAGCATGCACAGCAGTTGCTGATCCATATAGATCAAAATGACTATTGGGATTTTTGTTTTATTCAGCATTTTGCCGATGCAAGCCTAATGCCGTTGTTACTGATGAAACAACTCTATGCTCAAACCACACAGCGTACACCATGGCTATTGCGTTGGGTGAGTTTGAGCTTTCAATACAGTATCAATCGCTTTTATCTAACGCCTGAGCTGCACCAACATTTAAAGCAACTTGACATGCATTTTTCTCGGCACGAATATGCGGCTTTCAGCTTTAGCTATGCGGATATTTTACTGTGGTTCCCTTTAAAGGCATGTCGTTATGCACTTAAGGATTTTGCAGAATATGCAGCTCTCGTGGATTATCTCAACCGATTAGAGAGCAGACCTGCTTTTCAGGCCGCTCTACAAAAAGGCGAATGGCATAAATCGACATTCAAACATTATTGGGCGATCACGCAATAAATTCAGTTAAGCCGACTTTCTTGAATTAATCTGCCCTTTAATCACGGCTTTGACATTACCTTTGAGATAATTCAAAAATACTTTCAAAGGTGAAAGTTTTGGGTCAGGCTGTTTGCCCTGTGCAATGCGCTTAAACTGCGCGGCATACCAAATAATTTCCATGATCGCCATTTTGTCTATCGGTTTAATACCGGTTTTAATTTTCTCGACGCCATACTGAACATCTTGTCCTGCAAGCAGTCGATTTGCCAAATCGGTGTCTACCGCAAATGGACGTGCAAGCCCTACAAAGTCACAGGCGCCACTGTCTAACGCAGCATTCATCACTGCCACTGTTCTAAAACCACCGGTGACCATTAGCGGACATTTCACCTGCTGACGAATTTTTTCTGCAAAATCTAAAAAGTAGGCTTCACGCGCAATGGTAGAGGCTTTACGTTTTTCAGCTTTCGCCCCTGCCATCGCGGGTGCTTCATAGGTCCCACCTGAGACTTCAATTAAATCAATCCCCGCATCATCCATGGCTTTAAATACATAAATCACGTCATCTTCAGTGATGCCACCACGTTGGAAATCGGCAGAATTCAGTTTCACTGAAATAATAAATTGCTCAGAAGTTGCCGCTCGCACCGCTTTATAAATTTCAAGTAAAAAACGAGACCGATTTTCAATACTGCCGCCCCATTGATCTTGGCGTTGATTGGTGAGTGGTGATAAAAACTGACTGATTAAATAACCATGTGCACCATGCAACTGTACGCCTTCAAAACCGGCTTTTTCACAAATAGAAGCAGCGGTTGCAAAGCGTTGGATAATATCGAGAATCTCATCTTCACGCAGTTCTCTTGGCGTACCAAAGTTCATCGCCAGTGCAGGGCTAAATGGCACAGCAGACGGCGCTACAGTTTCTTTATTTAAGCCTTTTGGACACTGACGCCCAGGATGTGACAATTGAATCAGCTGTACCATGCCGTGGCGTTTGCCGACATCTGCCCATGCTTTTAACTGCTCCAAGTCACGCTCAGTTTCTACTACAACGACGCCCGGCTCATTCTTGGCTCGGAAGTCCACCATGACATTACCGGTAATTGCACAGCCCAAGCCTCCTTTGGCCCATGCTTCATACAATTTTAAATGTGATTCATTGGCTTGTCCCGCATGATTAGCAAGTGCTTCACTCATCGCTCCTTTGATAATGCGGTTTTTAAAGGTCGTTTTTCGAATCTGCAAAGTATCTGCAAGCTGAGTCATTATTTGTCCTAAATGTAGCTCTTATTTTACTTTGTTATAGCTGAGCACTCATGAATTGACAATGACTCATGTCAAATTATTAAGATATATTTGTATCAACTAATATTGACTTGCTGCAATTAAAGCTTGTGTATACTGCGTTTGGGGACGTTCAAATAACTGCTCGGTTTCTTGGAACTCCATGACATTGGACTGATGCAGAACCAAAACCTTTTGACAAAGTGCCCGTACCACTTTTAAATCATGACTAATAAATAAATAACTGATTCCATCTTCCTGTTGAAGACGGCGCAATAAATTTACAATAGCGCGTTGAGTTGTACGATCCAATGCAGACGTCGGCTCATCCAAAATCAATAATTTAGGTTTTAAAACCAGAGCCCGAGCCAATGCAATTCGCTGCCTTTGTCCACCTGAAAGTTCATGCGGATAGCGTGTTTTAAAGGTAACTGGCAGTTCTACTTTTTCAAGAACTTCCGCTACATATATTGATCTTTCAGCAGTAGAGTGCGACTTTAATGCGAGTCCTTCACCAATAATCTGCTCCACATTCATACGCGGATTTAAACTACTAAACGGATCTTGAAAGACAATTTGAAAATCACTGCGATACGGTCTTAAAGATTTCTCGGATAATTGATTTAAATCTATATCATTTAATTGGATTTCGCCTTTACTCTCAATTAATCGTGCAATCGCCAGCGCCATTGAGCTTTTACCCGAACCACTTTCACCGACAATACCAATAGATTGACCTTGCTCTAAGACTAGATCTAAAGGTGCTAATGCCGTGACATAATCTTTTACTCGATTGAGCAAACCTTGCTTTATAGGAAATTTAACCTCTAATTGCTTCAACTCAAGTAAATTTTTACTTTCAGCTAAGCTCAGTGCTTTTCCAAAGTCATGATTTAATAAGTGCTGCGTGTAAACTGATTTTGGATTTCGAAAAATTTGGCTGACTTCACCTTGTTCTTCGACATGTCCTTTATTCATCACAACCACAGTATCAGCATAACGCCTAACCAAATTCAGGTCATGGCTAATTAAAATCATAGCCATATGACGTTGCTGTTGTAATGATTTAAGCAGATCAAGAATTTGAGCCTGCAAGGTTACATCGAGCGCTGTGGTCGGTTCATCTGCAATTAAAATATCAGGGTCTAATGCGAGTGCCATCGCAATCATGACACGCTGACGTTGTCCACCTGAAAGCTCATGTGGATATCGTTTCAGTTTATCCTCGGGCTGCGGAATACCGACATCATGCAATAGGCTGATCACACGCTCTCGCGCTTTTGCCTTTGACCATCCCCTTAGCCACAGACTCTCAGCAATAATTTTTTCCACTCGATGTAGTGGATTTAATGCCGTCATCGGTTCTTGAAAGATCATCGCAACTTTGGCACCGCGAATCTGACGCAATTGCTGTTGAGATGCTGTCAGTAAATTTTGATCCTGAAAAGATGCTTGCCCAGAAACATTTAAGTTTTTCGGCAATAATCCCAATATGGCCAAATTACTGATCGACTTACCTGACCCACTTTCCCCAACAATGGCAAGTGTTTCTCCAGTATGAAGATTAAAACTCAGATCATCGACTAAACATTGCTGCTCATGTTCTATATGTAGATGACTGACTTGGAGTAAAGGCAACTTATTGACGTCTTGGGTCGAATGCATCACGTGTCGCCTCCCCTATATAAATTAGTAATGATAAAACAATGGCTAAGGTAAAAAATCCCGATAAAGCCAGCCAAGGGGCATTTAAATTATTTTTTCCTTGCGCCAACAATTCACCCAGTGACGCTGCATCTGGTGGCAAGCCATAGCCCAAGAAATCCAAGGCCGTGAGTGCGGTAATATTCGCGGTTAAAATAAAAGGTAATTGTGACAAACTTGAACTTAAGGCATTAGGTAAAATATGCCTAAAAATAATCGTTGTATCTGTGACCCCGAGACTACGTGCAGCACGCACATAATCAAAGTTTCGTGCACGTAAAAACTCTGCTCGAACCAATCCCACCAAGGTTGTCCAACCAAACATCAGCATGATGGCAAATAACCAATATACATTTGGGGTGAACATACTGACCAAAATCATGACCATGAACAGCATGGGTAAACCACCCCATACTTCCAAAACACGTTGCCCGATGAGATCAATCCAACCACCGTAATAACCTTGTAATGCGCCGACCACTATTCCGATGGCCGTTGATGTAAGCGTTAACGCAAAACCAAATAATAACGAAATACGCAGACCATATAAGATACGAGCAAGCACGTCCCGTCCCTGATCATCAGTTCCGAGCCAGTTTTGTGAACTTGGAGGTGAAGGTACAGGCACAGCCAAATCTAAATTCGGCGTTTGAAAGGAAAACTGTATGATTGGCCAAACAGTCCAACCCTTGTCATCAATCAACTGCTTTACAACAGGATCTTTATAATCTGCTTCCGTTTCAAAGACTCCACCAAAGGTTGTCTCTGGATAGCTCTTGAATGCTGGCACATATAAGCTATTGTTATATTTCACCAGCAAAGGTTTATCATTTGCTATAAATTCAGCACCTAATGACAAAATAAAAATTATCGTAAAGATAATAAAGCAACCAAAGCCTAAACGGTTGGCTTTAAATCGCTGCAGTCGAGATCGCATGATTGGAGACATTATTTTGCGCCTCGCGAATCAAAGTTAATACGTGGATCAATCACTTGATACAATACATCGCTGAGTAAACGCAGTAATAAACCAACTAAGGTAAATAAGAACAATGTGCCAAAAATAACGGGATAATCACGTTGAGTAATCGCTTCAAAGCCCAATAAGCCCAATCCATCTAGATTAAAGATAATCTCGATAAATAGATTACCTACAAAGAAAATCCCGACTAATGCTTCAGGTAAGCCTGCAATTACAATCAACATGGCATTACGAAATACATGACCATACAGTACTTTCGATTCAGTTAAACCTTTGGAACGTGCAGCCAAGACATACTGCTTACCAAGTTCTTCCATAAATGAGTATTTGGTCAGGTAGGTCAGCCCAGCGAAACCACCAATCACCATAGCGAGTAAAGGCAGCGTCATATGCCAAAAATAATCTTTCACTTTTGCCCAGAAGGACAATTGAGCAAAGTCTTCAGAGACTAAACCTTGCAACGGGAACCATTGAAAATATGAGCCACCTGCAAAAAACACAATCAGTAAAATAGCAAAAATAAAAGCGGGAATTGCATAACCCACCGCTAAGAGCATAGAGGTCGATTTATCAAAAAGGCTACCATGCTGGCGCGCTTTACGAATCCCTAATGGTATGGAAATTAGATAAATCAGTAGCGTGCTCCATAATCCTAAAGACAAGGAAACAGGCAGTTTTTCCCATAATAACTGTGTCACAGGCTTGTCTTTAAAGAAGCTGGTGCCAAAATCTAACTGCGCGTAGCTTTTTAATAAATCCCAAAAGCGAATATGAATTGGTTGATCAAATCCATACTGTGCTTTGATCTTATTCACCATCTCTTCGCTCAGCCCTTGAGCACCTTGATACTGTGTGGTTTTGGCGGCAACAGTTTCAGTTGAGACATTTGCACTCATCCCTTGAAATGACTCAGCTTGCTGAATCGCTTGCTCAACAGGGCCGCCTGGCGCAATTTGAATAATGATAAAATTAATAAGTAGAATCAAAAATAAAGTCGGAACAATCAGTATTAAACGCTTGAGGATATACGTTCCCATCTTCTCAATTCCTTATTATTTTTGAACTTTTAAATACTGATGAACTTTAACTGCTTGGGCGGGATTCACCCACCAATAGTCCGTTCCTACACTTAGCTTTGGTGCAACTTTAGGACGCTCATATATATTCCAATAGGCATACCAATTGCTGCCTTTTCCGTAAGTTGGAATTTGATAATAGCCTGCTCGAAGTAATCGATCTAACACCTTTGTATGCAAAACCAATTGTTGACGATTAGGCGCATAAATAATTTTTTGAATCGCATCATCAATCACGGGGTTTTTAATACCAGCATAATTATAGTTGCTAGGCTGATCTGCCGATGCACTTCCCCAAAATTGTGATTGCTCATTGCCAGGATTGAGCGACTGTGGCAGAACATTGGTGGTCATATCAAAGTCTTTACTGCGCATCCGTTCGATATACTGAGGCACATCCACATGCCGAATATTCACCTGTATGCCTAATCGTTTCAGATTACGAATAAATGGCATTAATGTACGCTGCAAGCCATCCTGATGAATGAGAAATTCAAGTTGAATGGCTTTGCCTTTTTTATCGAGCAGTTTGCCCTGCTGAAAACGATATCCCGCTTTTAACAATACATCACGTGCAATAAGAAGATTATTGCGATTAAAGCCACTACCATCCGAAATCGGATATTTCCAATCTCGCAACACGCCTATACGTTGAGTGGGATCTAATTGCTTTAAATACGGTTGAATTTGTTGTAATTCTTCAGGGGATGGTTTCCCTTTGGCTTCTAACTCACTATTACTGAAGAAGCTCTGTAGACGTTTATATTGCCCATAAAAAAGTGCTTTATTTTGCCACTCGAAATCATATGCATAT
Organism: Acinetobacter sp. NCu2D-2; assembly: GCF_001647675.1. NCBI lineage: Bacteria > Pseudomonadati > Pseudomonadota > Gammaproteobacteria > Moraxellales > Moraxellaceae > Acinetobacter > Acinetobacter sp. NCu2D-2. The sequence continues at coordinate 856,342 of NZ_CP015594.1, read as the reverse complement.
GTCAAAGCCTTACGAAACTGTATGTCCTGCATCGGATTACGGCGTGTATTAAATACAAAGCTCTGAGTCGGAATTGGATTTTGGTGATTATAGTTATACTTCACCACCATGTTATTTGTCACTGCTGGAAACTGGTATTCAGTCACCCACTTACGCGCAGTGAACTCTTCATGGAACGTATATTGCCCCGACTTAAACCCTTCAAATGCAACATCTAGATTTCGATAGTAGACATATTTAATTCGATCAAAATTATATTTTCCGCGATTTACTGCAAGGTCTTTGCCCCAATATTTTGGATTGCGTTTAAAGCTAATACTGCGTCCAGCATCAATGCTTTCCAGCACATAAGGTCCCGACCCTAAAATCGGTTTTAATGTAACGCGGGTAAAATCTTTATTCTGCCAGTCTTTTTTTGAATAGATAGGCATCTGCGCCAAAATAAGTGGCATTTCCGCATTGTTACCAGACTTAAATGTCATCTTCACTTGATAAGTCGATAACACTTCAGTTTTGGCTAAATCGGACAAATACATTTGTAAGCCTGGATTGGCTTTAGTGGTATAGGTATCGAAACTAAATTTGACGTCATGTGCCGTCAACGGACTGCCATCACTAAATTTAGCCTTAGGATTCAAATGATAAATCACATAAGCAGTATGCTGCGGATCATATGTCACTTTTTCTGCAAGCAAAGGATACATAATACCCGGTTCATCGAGTGAACTTTGCATTAAGGTATCAAATAGGTATTCCGCGCCCTGAGCAGAAGACCCTTTACCATTCATACTATTTAAATTATCAAAAGTTCCATTGCCTGACCGTATAAACGAACCACCTTTGGGGGCTTGAGGATTGGCATAAGGCATCGCAGGCAAATGTGCATATTTGGGCTGACTATGAATCGCAATATAGGGTGTGGTCTGCAATGCAGCCCACCCTACTTGTGTCATCATCGAACATCCACAAACAAACATCAGCCGTTTTGCAAGCGCAAACGCCATATCAACTCTCCCTGTTGATGCTTCGATAGTTATAGGTTTGGTACTTTAATTACGTCACCAATACGCAATTGCGTATTTGGTTTTAAATCATTCATTTCAGCAAGTGCTGATGAATCTAAACCATAACGAGATGCGAGTCCAATCAAAGTATCACCACGTTTCACTTTATATTCGGTCACTGTTTTTGGCACCTGAATATTCTGTCCAACACGTAAGCCCGCTTTAGGACTTAAGTTATTCAATTCAGCCAATTCAGCTACGCTTATACCAACACGGTGTGCGATCGCATTTAATGACTCACCTGATTTCACCACATATTTTTCAGTCGCCTTAGATGAGTTTTTGCTTGTACTTATAACTGTTTCTTGTTTTTTAGCTTCAGGTAGCTCACCTTCAACATTCAAACGCTGTCCAACACGTAGTGAACTAGTACTACTTAACTCGTTGAGTTCTGCCAAATACTTCACTTGAAGTTTGTAGTCACGCGCAATTGAGGTCAATGTCTCGCCAGATTTCACCACATGAATATCAGACTTCACACCTTTAACCGCTTTCTCGGCAACTTTTTCAACTGTTGCTGTAGGAGTTACATCACCTGTTAATTTTAAATTCTGACCTACACGTAAACCTGTAGAGCGTGAAATACCGTTCAAATCTGCAATATGATCAATGGTTGTATTGTACTTCGCTGCAATGCCCGACAGGGTATCACCTGATTGAACTGTATATTTTTCAGGAAGCTTATTACTTGCAGGTACTTTAAGTGTCTGACCAAAACGCAGGCCACTATTAGCATTTAAACCATTTAAAGCGGCGAGTTCTGCAACTGTGATCTTATTCTGATTCGCAATGCTATACAGCGTTTCACCACGTTTTACTTCATGATTTTCAGTCTTATCAACTTTGACATTGGAAATTTTCTGCTCAACCACTTTGGCTGAAACTTCTTCCACATCATTCAGTGGCACATTAATTTTCTGCCCCACATTTAAACTACTTGATGCAGTTAAACCCGGCGTCAATGCAGCAAGTTCAGCATTGGATAATGCATAACGGTCGGCAATCAGTTTTAGATATTCACCGCGTTTCACTACATAAGTTTTAGTTTGAACCTTAGTCGATTCTGCTTTTTTAAGTTCCTCAACTTTGGCTTTCGCAGGTTCCTTAAGGAGCAGCTTTTGACCCACAAATAATCCACTGTTTGTGGTTAATCCATTGTAATCCGCCAATTGCTTCACACTTAAACCAAACTGATTCGCCACCCCTGTTAATGAATCATTGGCTTGAACCACATAAGTTTCAGGTTTAGCAGCAGGTTTTTTCGCTTCAGCAACAGGTTTGGCATCATAGAGGTAAATTGTTGTACCAACGTACAATGTTGCATTTGGATCAATCTGATTCCACTTGGCAACATCACGCCAATTTACGCCATTTTTAGCGGCAATCATGGCTAAGTTATCGCCTGGTAAAACCGTATAAGTGCTGCGTTTGCCTTTTGGTGCAACAGCAACAACTTCTGAATCAGTTTTCACATAGGTTTTACCCTGATTCAACTTCGCTTCAACAGAATCAGCTTTAGTCTGTTCAGCAACATCTTTCGGGTAAGAGAAACCTTTTGTTAATTCTTTACCTTGCTGTTCAGCAACCGATAAGCTGGTTTGGATTGCAGTAAGTTTAATCTTGCCATCATATGGGTCGACAATTTCGGTACCAACTGGCGCAATGGCTTTAATCTCTTCAACCACTTGTGCTTGTTCAGTTGCAGTTGCAACAGGTTTTAAGATTTCATCGACTGATTTAGACAAGTCTTCAGCGACAACAACAGCATGGATCTGTTCACGTTCCGCAGCAGTAATTGGTGGTTCAACCTGAATTTGTTTGCTCGGCACCACTGGGTTTACAGCCACTGGAATACGCGGTGCACTTGGAATAGGTAATTCACTTTTTGCAGCAAATTCAGCTAAGGCAGCAGACCCCTTAGGCGTAACTGCGACTTTCGCAGGTGCTGTCGTTGTTTTTGCTGCTGCAGTCACATTAGGTGTTGCTGTTGTAGATACCGCGGCTGGTGTTGCTGCCGTAGCAACAGGTGTTTTTGGCTTGATCGTGGTTGAAGCTGTAATTGCTGGAGTCACCACCGTCGTTGCAGGCTTCGAAACAACCGCAGGTTGAGCTGGTTTTAATGCCGGAGGTGCAGCTTTAATTGGGGTAATGGTATTGGTTGCTTTAGGTGCAGCAGGTGAGCCCGCCCAGAGTCCAGTCGAACTTGACTGTAAATTTTTCAAACGGGCATCAATTGCAGGGCTCAAGTCGGCAGGAATCAAAATTTTACGCGGACTTTCAGGATCAATACGATCACCACGATGCCCTGGGTTTAACTGATACAGCTCTGCACGGCTTAAACCTGTAATTGCTGAAATTTCATTTAAACTTGCTGCGCCTACACTGACTTCACGGAAGTGAGGACGATTGGCAATTGGTGGTAAGTACACGCCATATTTACTTGGATTTTTAATAATTTGTGCCACAGCAAGGAATCGTGGCACATAGTTCATGGTTTCTTCTGGAAGTTTTAAAGACCAGTAATCGGTTGGTAAACCTGCAGCTTTATTTCGGTTAATGGCCTGCTGAATACGACCTGGACCCGCATTGTAAGACGCTAATGCCAATTCCCATGAGCCAAACTGATTATATAAACTACCTAAAAACTCATAGGCTGCACGTGTAGATTCCACCACATCGCGTCGACCATCATACAGTGAGGTCTGTTTTAAACCATAAATACGACCTGTACTTGGAATAAACTGCCATAAACCCGCTGCTGCTGCACTACTGGTTGCCGCAGGGTCATAAGAACTTTCAATAATAGGTAAAAGTGCCAATTCGGTTGGCATACCACGGCGTTCAGCTTCTTTAACTGTGTGGTACAAATAACGTGAAGCACGCGCACTTAAACGATCTAGGTAAGGCTGGCGTGAAGCAAACCATGCACGCTGTGCATCCACACGGGGATGCCATGTGGTGAGATCCATTTTAAAACCAACCGTCATACGCTTCCAAACATCACCATGTTTGAGAACCAGTAAACGATCACCTTCTACAGCACGCATATCGGTCGCCGACAGTAAGTCTTCCAAACCATCTATGCTATTGGCACCGAGGTATTGTCCAGCTTGTTTAGATTTTGATGTTTGACTGGCACTTGGATTAGAAGAACAGCCCGTCAGACCCAGAGATGCAAGTGCTGCGCCTAAAACTGATATTTTTATGAATGAAGGTAACGAAGGCTGCCACAACATTGCAGTTGGTTTATACATATAGAAATCCAAACAACTCGTATAAATTTATTTTTTAAGATATGCCATTGTAAATAAGCTTGTCTCAGAGACAAGGCAATAATTTAACGTGAATTCACGTTAAATGTTACAAGAAATTAAAATTTACCGATCATATAGCTTCATCAGATGCTTTTGCGTTATACAATAGAGCGCTTAGATAGTTCTTTTTTGATCGGATTTGATATATGTCACAGACAATCACACTCTATGTTGACGGTGCTTGCCGCGGTAATGGTAAAGATATTGCCGTTGGGGGTTGGGGTGCCTATATCTCATGTGGTTCTGAAGAATACAAAATTTATGGTGGAGAACTACAAACCACCAATAACCGTATGGAGCTGAGTGCTGCCATTGAAGGCGTGCGCTATTGTCCACAGGATGCCAAATTGATTATTTGGACCGACTCCAATTACGTCAAACAAGGCATTACAGAATGGATTCACGGTTGGAAAAAGAAAAACTGGAAAGATGTCAAAAATCCTGACCTGTGGAAAGAACTGGATGCCGTCTGCCAAGGTCGTGACATCGAATGGAACTGGATTAAAGGTCATGCTGGACATGAAGGCAACGAAATGGCAGATCATCTAGCCAACCTAGGTGCAGATCTTGCCCTAGAAAAAGGTGAAAAAGCACGTCAAGTTCCTCCATCCCCTTTTGATCTGACATCACGTGGCAATAACGATAAAAAAAAACCGCAATCTGATTGGCTCTTAGATGATCCTTTCGGTTTTGATTTGATGGAAGCCGAACCAGTGGATGAAGAAGTTATTTTAGAAACTGCTGAAGAAGTACAAATGAGTACGTCTGTTTCAGATACTGAACAAACAACCACATTATCGAACCCAATAGATTCTGATGAATCTAAAAAAACACATCCTGATATTGTGATTACACCTGCGACCAAAAAATTGCATGGTCCCCGCCAACTCATTCTCGATACCGAAACCACAGGTTTCTATTATCAAGACGGCGATCGCATTATTGAGGTGGGTGCAATTGAGATGATTAACCGTAAACTCACCGGTAGCTCAATTCACATCTATATCAATCCAAAAAAATCCGTGGGTGAATCTGAAAATGTCCATGGTATTTCAGATGATTTCTTAAAAGACAAACCGCTGTATGAAGATATTGCCAATACACTTTTTGATTATTTAAAAGGGGCAGAGATCATTGCACATAACGCAAGCTTCGATATGAACTTCCTTGATATGGAGTTCACACGTGCGGGCTTCCCTGCTTTATCTGAAGTTTGTGCAGTCACTGATACTCTGGCTATGGCCAAGTCTAAGCATCCAGGGCAAAAAAACTCACTTGATGCCTTAGTACGCCGCTACGAAATTCCACAACGTGACCGTACTTTCCACGGTGCCTTACTCGATGCGGAAATTTTGGCAGACGTCTATTTGGCAATGACCGGTGGTCAGGTGTCTTTTGATATTGATGCGCTGTCTCATACCGAAGAAGAAAATGCCAGCTCAGGACCTGCAAAAGTTGAAATCGATTTGCCTGTCATTCATGCTTCTGAAGAAGAACTTGAGAAACATGAGAAATGGGTCAAACAATTTGAAGAAAAACATGGCATGCCATGCCTTTTTGCCAAATAAAAACTCGATTTCCTTGCATATTTTCTGTATAAAAAATCAGTACTTCAGTTATAGTAATTAGAAAGAGGTCCCGCAGCAAAAAGCGGGACTCATAAATTGATAATACTTCAGGAAAGGTGCAGATCATGTCTTACCAAACCTCTATACATTTTGACCCGACAGCGCTACTGATAATAAAAAATGAGGTTGATAACTCGATCAAATTAGTTGAATCAGCAGTAAGCACCTTAGTTGAAGATCAAAGCTTACCTTTTGGGATTGAAGACGCATTAACTCAATTTGAACAATGTGCACAGGTACTGGCGCTGATTGATATGTCTACGCTGGCTCAAGTTGCAGAGTATTCGGCAGAACTCATGCGTAAGATTATGGCCAATCCTGCTGAAATTAACACACGTGAAGTGATTGCCTTAAGTGAAGGCACAACGATGTTAAAGCGTTACATCGAATTCATTTGCTTACGTGAAGTGAAAATTCCTCAATTCTTGCTCGATACTGTCAATCGCCTAGAATTGGCTCTAGGTAAACCGCTAAGCACTGAAGGCCAGCCAATCGAAAAACTGCTGGATGGCATGACGCCAGAACTTCAACTGCCACAAGCACCACAGCTTGAAAAATCACAATATGTGCATCAACTGTATAAACTGTCTTTAAATAAGCTGCTACGCCAAGAAGAAACTGAACTTGATCTTCAAGCGATAAAACTCGTCGGTGCTTATCTAGCAGGATTATCTGATCAGCACATCAGTAAGCAATATTGGAATTTGGTTTTTGTAGCATTCAATCATATTGAACACCTAATTTTGAATGAACCGCGTCTTCGCACATTCATTAGTATTGAACGCAACATGGCGCAATACTTCGATGCGCCAGACCGTTTCAAGGCTTCTATCAGTGATTTAGCCAATGTCTTGAGTCTATGTATCAGCCAAGAAGACGAAGTATCGCAACAAATTCGTAGTCAGCTAAATCTAGGCGATGAATCATTAACGGATACGCAATTACAAGTGTTCAGTCGTCATTTGTATGGCCCTGATTTTGAAACCATGCATACCATTAGTGAGCTTGTGACCACGGAAATGGCACAAATTCGTAATGATATTGAGTTTAACTATCAAAGCATGACACCTGAAAAAACTAAGGAATTGCAAACACAGTTAACCAATCTCGCGAATATTTTTAAGGTTTTAAACCTAAATGAAGCCTATTCAGATTTAGTTGGTCAAGCAAAATCACTCGATAATGCTGATCAATTAAAAGATGAAAACTTTGCGCAGCAACTGATGAAAGTCATTCTGTCTGCAATGAATTCCATTGGTGTATTAGAGCGCCATCATACTTCAAGCCGTTTACAACTTCGTGTCAACAATATGAATATTTCGCTGGATCGTTTAGATGAAGCGCATGAAGCATTACTGACCGAAGCGAAACTTGCAATTGAAACTACCAGCCAACTGCTCGTCACTTATCTGCAAGATCATAATTTAGTGAATCTCGCTCACGTGCCTGAGCAATGCCGAGAAATTGGTGGCGCAATGCTGTTCTTAGGTGCTGAACAAGGTCAAGTGGCGTTAAAAGCAACTGCTGACTTTTTACAAAGCAGCATTGACCGTTCAACTGCATTAAGTGAAAGTGATGTTAGCCATGCACTAGATGCGCTTGCAACTGCCGACATGCTGATTGATAACTTAAAGAATAAACAGCCTGTATTACAATCGATGTTTAATGTAGCATTAGACAGTAGTGAGAAACTAAAAACTGTAGCCTAATGTCAAATCTGTCACTTGCATATATCTTTCAACAACAACAACTTCTCGTCGATCAAGACTTTCAACTTCCTCGAGTTGAAAGTCTTGCAAGTGATCTTCAGGTAAGCTCGGGTGATCAAGTCATTGCCCGAGATTTACTTCCTAATGAGCCAATTCCAGAAGGCTTGCAATTGGTTCCGATCCGTCAGCTTTTACAATATTGGACTACGTCTCAATTTGAACAAGCCAGCCGTGCTATTCAACTCTTAGAATGGCGCCGCAATCATCGTTTTTGCAGCCATTGTGGTACCCCGACTCAACCACATGCAACCGAACACGCGATGGTGTGCCCAGCTTGCCATTATCGTCAGTATCCTCGTGTACAACCTTGTGTGATTACGGTCATTACCCGCGGTGAAGATGAAATTTTACTGGCAAAAAATGCGCGCAATAAAACCAGTCAAATGTATGGATTGATTGCTGGATTTGTTGAAGTTGGGGAAACTTTAGAGGAAGCGGTTCGCCGTGAAACTGAAGAAGAAGTCGGTTTAAAATTAAAAAATATTCAATACTTGGCAAGTCAACCATGGCCTTTTCCAAGTAACTTGATGATCGCGTTTAAAGCAGAATACGCAGGTGGCGATCTCAAGCTTCAGGAAGAAGAAATCAGTGATGCTGCTTTTTTCAAATTTGATCAACTGCCCGAAATTCCATTTAAAGGCAGTATTGCACACGCCATGATCATGCATGTTACACAAGGTCAACCTGTTGCAGATGACACAAAAGCATGGCTCTAAGCCATGCTTTTTTTAAGTTAAGGTTTAAAAGTATCTTCAAGTGCCCACATCACCTTTTCTTTCGTACTGAAGAATCGGCTAAATAAGCTCGATAATGAACCAATCAAAGAAATATGCCCAAGTTTTGGCACCATAATCAACTGACTATGATTGCCATTTTCTTTGAGGATGCGATCTAAATCATGGCTATTGTAGTGCCCGACAACCTTATCTTTTTCTGCCACAATTAAATAATGCTTAATTGGTGTTTTTTGCACAAAGTAATATGGCATAACCTGCTGATAAGGAACGGCTTGATCAAAGGCATCTGCACAAATAGGATCATCTTTATAATCAAAATGATAAGGACCAGCCAAGCCAATCATTGAACGTATATTGATCTCGGTATTTAAAGGCGTTTCAGATGGATAATACAAGCCCGACATCACATTAAACGCCCCTGCCGAATGCCCCATCAAAATGATATTTTCCGCAGAAATATCGTGTTTAGAAGCATTCTGGTGCAAGTAATTCAGCAGTACATGTAAATCATCAACTGATGCAGGGAAGATATATTCTGGTGCTAAATGATAATTCATAATCACCACGTCATATCCCTCTTTGGCAAAGCTTTCACCAATAAAGAAATAATCCTTTTTATCGCCATGTAACCATGCACCACCATGTACAAATACAATCAAAGGACGATGTGCGAGTGGCTGATCACTTTTAAATAAGTCAAAGCGCTGGCGTGCTTTTAAGCCAAATGCCAGCTGAGTTTCAACTTGATAGCCCTGCCGTGGTGTTAAATGATTAAGACTATAACTTGCTAAATCATACAGCCTGAAATCTTGATAATAGTCTTTCGCTTTCTTAAAACTTTGTTTTAAAACTTTTTGGATTTCCTTCATTTAGCTGTCTGGTTCCGCATTATTCGGGTCAATTGCGACAGGTGTTTGCACTGTTGGCATCACAGAACTGTATGCAGTATTTGGACTAAGTTGGTCAACGTTATCAACCAACTTCACTATTTTAGTCACGTTGCCGACTTGGCTGAGTACTTGATCTAAGTCATTTTCTTCAGCTGTATTAAGGCGTCCCATAATATACAGCACGCCATTTTCAGTATGCACGTTTACTTTACTGTCTGACACCACAGGCGCTTTCATAATCAGACCACGGGTATTTGCAGTCACTGCAGTATCTTGCATAATCGTGCTATAACTAATTTGATGACCCACAGTAATAAAGTTATGTACGGTTTTGACATCAGACATTGCACGTACATTATCTTCTGCTAATTGACGTAAATGCTCATCAGGCACTTGACCAGTCAACAATACATTGCCATGGAAACTTTCAATATTGACACGTGATTGTTTAAAACGCGCATCTAATTTATAGAGGTTGATTTTTGCGGTTCTGACAATAGAAGAGTCAATAAAAACTTGACCTAAACTTCTTGCACCTTGATCGGTACCTACAGGTGCTGGACCTGTCCCCTGTGAAATAAAGCTCGCGCAACCCGACAGAGATGCGACACACAGCATTGTTATTGCAATACGCTTAACCACTCAGCAAAACTCCCGATTTAGCCAATCTTTATTTAGTATCATGTGACCCTCATCACCACATTATATCGGCTGTATTTTTAAGTGAAAATTCATACAATCCATATAAAAAATAATGTAGGTTTTCTTAGAGATTAATCAACTCTTGATCAAATGTAAAAGCATTTTCAATCCATTGCAAATCATAAGGGTAATTGCAAAAATCATGCTGTATGGTTTTTGCAAATTGCTGCTTAAAATCATAACAAATCACGTCAAAACGATAGTAGTAAGGCATAAATTCAGGATGCTGTTGTAAAAAACAGTAGGCTGTTTTGAGCATTTTTTTCTGCTTTAAGATCGATATGGACTCTACTGCACTCGCATATTGTGTTTTTGCTCGGGCTTTAACTTCTACAAAAATAAGCTCGCTTGCATTACAGACCACTAAATCCAGCTCACCATATCGGCTATGAAAGTTTTGTGCGACACAATGAAAGCCGTGCTGTTCAAGTAAGATACGTGCCTGTTGCTCAGCCCATTGACCTAATTGTTGCGTAATACGTGCCATCTGAATCATCCATTATTATTTTTCTTCTATGTCTAATGTATAAAAATACGGTTCATATCGACTGACTCGATATTGAATGTTGACCGCTTAAACGCTAAACGTCTTTTAGGGTTTCTTTGATCTAATTCACGCGTCGCGGGTTGAATCGGTTAGAATAGTCTAAGTTTTTCTAGCTCGTGCTTTTTCACGAACTATTTTTATTTGTCTTCCCAAAATATAGCATATGGAGAACCCTATGAGTGCTCAGTTATTTGTTGTCTCAACTCCAATCGGGCACTTAGATGATATTACCTATCGTGCAATTGATGTCTTAAAGTCGGTCAAAATTATTGCCGCTGAGGATACACGTACCTCTGCGCAATTGTTAAAACACTTTAATATCAACACTCCTCTTACAGCCTGCCACGACCATAACGAAAGCAACAAAATTGATCAGCTTATTGAACGTCTTAAAAACGGCGAAGATATGGCGTTGATTAGCGATGCAGGTACGCCGCTGATTAGTGATCCTGGTTTTAAATTGGTTCGTGCTGCACAGGAAAATGATATTCGTGTGATTCCAGTCCCTGGTGCATGTGCGGCAATTGCTGCATTAAGTGCTGTAGGTTTACCTAGTGATCGTTTCAGCTTTGAGGGCTTCTTGCCATCTAAACAAAGTCAACGTCTGTTAAATCTAGAAAAACTCAAAGATGAAACACAAACCATGATTATTTACGAAGCACCGCATCGTATTTTGGAATGTGTAAAGGACATGGCACAGGTATTTGGTGCAGATCGTTCCGTTGGTTTTGCACGTGAAATTACCAAGACTTTTGAAACCATCAAGAAAATGACACTTGGTGAATTGGTCGATTTTGTTGCCAATGATCACAATCAGCAAAAAGGCGAAATTGTGTTAGTCATTGGCGGCTCTGTTGAGGAAAAAGATATGGAGCAAGAGAAGCTCGATAAACTTTTACTTCGTCTTTTACAAGATTTATCAGTAAAAGCAGCATCACAACTTGCTGCAGATTTGACTGGCATTAAAAAGAAAATTGCCTATCAACGTGCGCTGGAATTAACACAAGCCAACGACTGAAGGTCAAAAAAACACCACAAATGTGGTGTTTTTTTTATTCATTTTGGCTTAGTCACGGACTGATTCATCAGCTGGGACTTCAGTAATACGTCCACCACGTGCAAGGAAAGCAGCCACTTCATCTTCAAGCGCTTGGCGTTTTTTAAGCTTTGCAGTCACAGTTAAAGTTTCAGCTTCAGCAATATCGGTATTGCTTAATGATTCTTCACTGTCTGATGCACCTTTTTCGGCAGCTTGCGCTTCATCGTCATCTACGCCTGCATCTTCGACATCATCATAATCGTTCATATCTGTCATTTTAATCTCCCCACAAATGACTGCTATTAACTGGATTAAAGCTTAGTTTTGTTTCAAGAGAAATTTAGCAATCTCTTAGGTTTTCGCCTAGTACCAAATAACAAAAAATCGTATCTTTTTTAAACAAAATCGTTAATACATCGTGATGAGTGTACAAAAAATAACATTTGCTCAGTGCACTGCATAACGCGTGTGTTTAAGCTGACTTAAACCATTGGCTTGTGCCATAAAGGCATCTTTTAACATGGATTGCTGCTCAACCAATTTCAAGCCGAAATTTCGACTCCATACAACAGGGAATAAATTAGTTGTTTCCAGCCAACCAATGGCTGACATTGAATGCATCATGGCATCATTCTGTCCTTTACGACGGTGCTCATATCGTTGCAAAGTCTGTTCATGTGCCCATACACCACGTGATCGGTCATGCAATAACACATCACATAGAACGGCAGCATCCAAACAACCGATATTCACCCCTTGACCTGCCAAAGGATGAATCACATGGGCAGCATCACCAATCAATGCTAAACCTTCTTGGACATAACGTTTTGCTGCACGTGCTTTGAGTGGGAATTTGGCACGTGGTGTCACTTCAAGCACTTCACCTAGCATATGGTGACTTTCTCGTGTAAGGAGCTGTTTAAACTCTTGATCATTCAACGCGGCATACTCATCGGCATAATCATCAGGTAGGGTCCAAACAATTGACTGCCAGTAGCCATATTCGTTTTCGTTAAGACTGGCCATTGGTAGATATGCCAAAGGTCCTGTTTCTAGGAATATTTGACGCGCAATGTGCCCATGCGGCTGAGCGGTCTTAATCGCACAACTGATCCCTGCTTGCTTGTAGTCCAATACATCTAGATCAATAAATGCTTGCTCACGTACAAATGAATTTGCACCGTCTGCACCAATAACCAATTTAGTCTGCAGTACCGTTCCATCTGCCAAATGAATTAACCAGACATCGACACCTCGTTCGATACGCTGAACACGAACCTGTGTACGATAGTCTTGAATCTCAGCCAGCATTTTTTGCTGAATGGCTAAATTTAAAACACTAGGTTCAACCATCGCCCCTAAGGCTTGTTCAACTTTTGGTGGTTGCTCACTATGATGACCAAAATTGATCTCACCATAGCCATTTTTATTCCAGACTTGCATACCTGTATAATGTTGCTGACGAGCTAAGTTTTCCCAAACACCAACTTTTTTAAGCAAATGAATGGTCGCTTGACTCAATGCCAACACACGTGGATTCATTACAGCGAGGGTTTTGTCTTGATCTAAGACCGGTGCCGCATCAAGTACAGTAGCTTGCACACCACCTTGAGCAAGCAATAAAGCCGTCAAGCCACCAACCAAACCACCGCCAATAATGACAACATCGAGCACTTGATTCTGTTCACTCATGCTTTTAGTCCCATTGCATAATTGGCTACTAAAGGCTTAATCCCTGGAATATTTTCAAAGCACATCAAGCCAGTATTACGAATTAGTTTTAGGATCGGGTTCTGATTACTAAAACCACGGACCACTGAATCACAGAATTTGATCACCCGTTGTTGGTCCGTTAAGCGAGACTTTTCATAATCTTTTAGCATTTCTGCATCGCCTAAATCAGCAGCTTTATCGAGTTGCTCTGCAAGATAACGAGTAAGCACGTAAGCATCACGCATACATAGATTAAAACCCTGACCTGCAACAGGATGAATCGTATGCGCAGCATTGCCCATCAACACGACACGCCCAACTGCCTGCTTCTCCGCAAGCACTTGTGATAATGGGAAACTAAAACGGCGACCGGTCTTTTGGAATTTACCTGCACGGTCGCCATAAGTTTGCTGTAATGCATCCAAGAAGTGTTGATCATTTTCTTCACCGAGCCATTCATGCTCAGTCCCTTTTGGCACAGGCCAAACAACTGAACGACGGTACTCACCCGGAAGAGGTAAAAGTGCGAGTGGACCCAATGGGCTAAATCGTTCAAATCCCACCTGTTGATGTGGTTTAGAGGTTTGAACTGTGGTCACAATCGCAACCTGATCATAGTCATGCACAGATGCACCAATACCTAATGCCTTACGACAGAACGAATCACGTCCATCGGCAGCAATCACCAATTTTGACTGCAACTTATGGGTATAATCACCGCGCTGGGCTTCAATATAGGCAAAGTCTGCATCTTGGGTTAAAGAAGTCACCTGAACCCCATCAATCAGTTCAATCAGACTTTCCTGCTTCACTTGTGCAAGTAAAACGCGGCCCAACCAAGCATTTTCAATCACCTGTCCAAAGCTTTCGACTTTTTCTTGTTTAGCTAGTAATCGCGCCTTGCCAAAGCTGCCCTGTTCAGTGATATTCACTTCAAGGATTGGAGTTGCATGTTCTTGTAAAGCATCCCATAAACCGAGTTCTTGATAAATTTGGACACTACGACGTGATAAAGCACTATTACGCGCATCGAAACTTGAATGGTAAGGGGCAAGATTTTCATCATCATAGTTGGGGTATTTGATTGCTTCTAACAATTTCACCGCAATATTTTTTTTCGCCAACATCAGTGCAAGGCTTAAACCCACCATACCACCACCGACAATGATGACTTCTTGTTGCATACTTTGATCCTTTTTGTGGTATCTAGCAGTGCTAGATACATCTCATCTTGATTAGGGTCTGTTGACATTTGTTGCTTAAAAAAATAGCGAGGTAGTAAAATTAAATCGCCAAACCCAATTTTACTCTCGCTATGCCTCGTACAATGCTGAATAATCAACACTGGTCTAAGTTACTTTCTATTTTCCGAAATTTTGATATCTATTTCAAATCTAATTTGAGAAATTTTGTCGAAGCCATACTTTATAGAATAAGAACAGGCTGTCCTTGGCGTGATTTGCCTAAAGAATTTGGTTCGTATAACTCAATATTTAAAAAATATAATCGTTGGTGTAAAAATGATAAGCTAATGAAAGTATTTAAATTAATTTCTTCAAATGCTGATATGGAATGGGTTTTTATTGACGGTAGTCATGTTCGGGCACACCAACATTCTGCTGGAATAAAAGATCAGGATATTTCTAAAAGCATTGGTGGAAATAGTTCTAAAATACACTTAGCTGTTGATGCAGATGGCAATCCAATTGAAATTATTATCTCCGATGGAACGACGCATGACGTCAAGATTGCTCCAAAAATGATTGAAAAACTGGATTTGAGTGAAACGGAAGTATGTTGTGCAGACAAGGGATATGACTCTGAATCATTAAGGGAACAAATATCTGCGAAAAAAACTAAAGCTAATATTCCAAGAAAATCAAATACACAGTCAAATAATGACCATATGGATTGGTATTTATATAAAATCAGGCACTTAGTTGAGAATGCATTTTGTAGGTTAAAGCAGTTCAGAGGAATAGCAACACGATATGATAAGCTAAAGTGTAGCTATGAGGGTGCAGTTGCATTAGCTTGTGTATTTATTTGGCTACCTTTATCGGGTAAATTCTATACTTGAAATGTCAACAGACCCTAATTTTATATTAACCTAAAGACTTTTATTTTTATAATAGAATTCTATTTCTGAGGTTTAGAATACTGCTAGCTGTACGAATAATAAATCAAAAATAGTATTTTCTATTGTTGAAATTAAATGCCATACATCACTATACAAAAAGCGGAGCAAATACCCCGCTTTTCATTCAATTTATATTTGCTTAACGCACAACGTTCGATTGATGAACGTGAGTGGTTTTAGTCAGTTTAGTGACAGTGAAAATCAGATATAACGCAGACAGCCCAACTAATACATACACAATACGGGATAAGACACTCATTTCACCAAATATTGCAGCGACTAAGTCAAAGTTAAAAGCGCCAACCAGGCCCCAGTTTAAGCCGCCAATAATCACCAATACATAAGCGATCCAATCAATTGTTCCAAGTTTCATCTACTTCTCCTCTTTCACTTGATTTCTTGTTCGTGTGTTGAGTAAGCAGTATGAAAATAAATTGGCTTCAAATATGTTGTTGTAATGCGAATTGAATAAAGATTGCGTCCATTTCCTGTGAAAATAAACAATCAAAATCAAGCTTATGTTGTTTTTACTTAAACTATTCAAGTAAATCGTAAACTTATTTTTCTGAAATATTTTAGAAATTCGGCATCACAATTTCTATGTTGTATCAGACTTGCGCTTTCATCAAACGTTTTTGCGCATACATGTCTTGATCTGCTTGAATTAAGGTATCGGATAAATTTGAGTCCAGTTGACGGGTTGCTAAACCAATCGCCATGCTAATACCTGCTTGCTCAAAGGTTTCTTGTAGACGTTGAAAAAGTAGCTTTGCATCTGCTTGAGAGAGTTCAGGACATAAGATTGCAAATTCATCGCCACCCATACGCGCAATGACATCATTACTACGCATTGATGTGGTCAGCACTTCTGCTGTTTGCTGAATTAATGCATCACCGTGGTCATGTCCATGTTGGTCATTCACTTGTTTAAGATCATTTAAATCAATACTCAAAACGGTCGCTGGTAATGCAAAACGCTGACAACGTCCTTCCTCAGCATTGAGCAAACGATCCCACGCACGGCGATTAAATAAACCCGTTAAACTATCTGTTAATGCTTCAACTTCAAACCGTTCACGTAAACGACGTTGAATATTTTCACGTAATTCACTTTGCAGAATTGAACTGAGTAAATTTCCCAACAACTCAATCAATGGCCCGGCTTTAAGAATCTCATCTGATTTGGTTTCTGTATCAATCGCACAAATCGTCCCAAATACAGAGCCATCTTCATTAAAAAGTGGCTGACCGATATAGGATTTAATCAATAAATCACGGTTAATTGGTGCTGTTGCATAAGCCGTAATATCGCCAATTGAGGGTGCAATATTTGGGGCTTTGCCTTGAACCATGTGGTAACAGAACGAATCTGCCTAATGGAAGATATTGCCTTTTTGCACAGCATATTTTTCATTTTGTAAGTCAAGGACGATCCAATCTTCCCCTTTGACACGGGTAATCATCCACAAACCAAATCCAAAATGAGTATGTAAATACTCGAGGACTTGTTTCCCAGCTTCTTCAAAGTTTTGAAATTTGATCGCGTGCTGAGCAACATTCAACATAAAAACAAGCCGTAAATAAAAACCAATTTAAATATTTTAGTACAGATTGACCTGTGTAGAGCGGGTTCATTAGTAATTACAATTAAATTGGGTTTTAAGCAAAACTAGTTGTGTGAAATCTATCGCAAATAAAGCATTATCTGCTGTCTTGTCCTGAAATAGATTGACAGTATTCCACTTCAAACCGAGTTAAGCAATTAGCTCGGTTTTTGTTTGCTCATACATCTGATTCGGGGTGTTCATATTTAAACTTAAATGCGGTCTATAACAATTGTAAATCATGATAGATTCCGCAATTAAGTGATCTAACTCCTTCATGGTTTGACATCGCGTGGTTAAAAACTCCTGCTTTAATATTCCATTAATTCGCTCTGCTAATGCATTCTGATAACAGTCCTTGCCATCTGTCATGGAAGGACATATCCCATAATGGCGCAATGCCGATTGATATAGCTCAGAGCAATATTGAGCACCTCTATCTGAATGATGAATCATCCTAGTCGCTCGATCTGTCGCTTGCTGCATCGCCATATGTAGAGCCTGCACAACATTCTCCGCACGCATATCATTCGATAACTTATAACCTTTAATCTGTCGGGTATAAGCATCTGTCACCAAGGATAAATAATGCACACCTTCAGCACTCTCAACATAGGTAATATCACTAACAAAGACTTCATTGGCTTGCACTGCTGAATAATCCTTTAATAAATTTGGATGCTTCTTCATCCAATGCTTGCTATCCGTAGTTTTTGTATAGCAACGCTTAGGGCGAATCAATAAGTTATTTTCTTTCAATATTTTAAATAACTGATCCCGTCCACACTTTAAACCACGTTGCAACAATTTGCCTTTAATAAGCCAATACAGCTTACGTGTTCCGATACTTGGCATGAGACAGCGATATTCCATAACCAACTCAAGTATTTGTTCAGTTGCTTGTGCAGTCATTTGAGCACGTTTTTCTGCTTGATAATAAGCTTGTCGGGTGATTCCCAACCACTGACAATAACGTGAAACGCTTAGTCTTCTTTGGCTTTGCCAATCTTTGAAACGTGCTCGGTATACTTTTTTCCAAGATCAGTCCCACATTCTTTATCAATGTGATAAATCACATCCTGAATAAATTCAGTTTTAAGCTTTTCTGCGGCTAACTGCTTTTCTAATTGGCGGATTCGTTGTTGGGGTGTCAATTGGCGTTTAGAAGAAGTCGGCATATTCGAAGTCCAGTCCTGTTGTCCGTGCTTGCGTAACCATACCAGCACAGTTGATCTTCCTTGAATACCATATTTTGCCTGAGCTTGCTTATAAGTAATTTGCCCTTTTTCTACTTCATGTACCACCATCATTTTAAAGGCAAAGCTATAGTCACGTTGTGTACGTTTAACTCGTTGTTCTCGTTTATGTTCCATAAAATAAGTCTCTTAAGGTGTAAACTTATTTCAGGACGGGACATGCAACACAATAAAAAAGCCACTCCACGGAGCGGCTTTTTTAGTTTCATTAGATTGGTTATTTCGCCATCAATGCTTCAATATCTTCAACAGTTTTCACTACATTTTTGGTCAAAACAAGTGGACCATTTTTAGTTGCGACCACATCATCTTCAATACGGATGCCGATACCACGCCATTTTTTATCGACAGTTTCATCATCTGGGGCAATATATAGACCCGGTTCTACGGTCACAACCATGCCTTCTTCATAGGCACGCCAGTCACCGTCGACTTTATAAGCACCGACATCATGGACATCCATACCTAACCAATGCCCTGTACCATGCATATAGAATTGGCGGTAACTTTCTGAGCTAATAATCTCATCAAGATCACCTTGCATGATGCCCAAATCAAGTAAACCTTGAACCAAAATACGAACTGCAACATTGTGCGGTTCTTTATATGAGTGACCTATGCGAACTGCATCAATGGCTGCAATTTGTGCATCAAGTACAACATTATAAAGTGCTTTTTGTTCAGGACTGAACTTCCCATTGACTGGGAAAGTACGGGTAATATCTGAAGCGTAGCATTGATATTCACATGCCGCATCAATCAATACCAAATCACCGTCCTTGAGTTCTTTGTCATTTTCAACATAATGCAAGATGCAGGCATTTTCACCGCCACCAACAATACTGTTATAAGACGGCACACAGCCATTTTTACCGAAAATATAATTCAGTTCAGCTTCAAGCGCATATTCCATCATACCAGGCTGAACACTTTGCATTGCTTTGGTATGTGCTTCTGCTGAAATATCAGAGGCAATTTGCATAAGTTCCAGCTCTTCAGGGGTTTTAATCAAACGCATTTCATCGACAATGCGATCAAGCTGAATCAGTTGTGCTGGTGCAGTTGTACCACGACGTGTTTCGCCACTGGCCTCTTTAATCCATTTTGCGACACGTGCATCAAAAGCGGCATCGTGACCAATGCGGTAAAACAGTTTTTCTTTGTTTTGTAATTTCGGCAGAATTTCTTCATCTAGAAGATCAATGGCATAAGCCTCATCTGCTTCATAGTCTTCAATCGCACCATCAATCCCTGCTCGGTAACCATTCCAGATTTCCATTTCACGGTCACGTTCTCGGCAGAACAAACTATAGCTATAGCCTTCTTCACGTGTAGCAAAAGTTTCAATCACAGCGACAGCTTCAGGTTCAGCAAAACCTGTCAGGTAGAAGAAACTACTATCTGCACGATATTTATAGTCTGCATCGCGATTACGCAGTGCCACAGGACTGGTTGCAATCACTGCAATACTATTTAAGCCCATTTCACCCGCTAATATCGCGCGACGTTCTTCAAAATCTGCTTGAGTCAGTTTCTTCATGAATCCTTACTTCTTATCAAATCATTTTAGGTATTTAACCTAAGACCGAACAGGAGAATATTCAGCCTTAGGTTTGTCTTGGCTAAATTATAAAATTAGCTTGGACGATGAGGTGTAAACATTTCGACCACACTTTGCGCATCAGTCGCAGATTTTGCTTTTGCAGGCTGAGAGGTGAAACGTTTAAGTAATGGGGTTTCCTCTACAGTTACTTTTTTACGACCTACAGATAAGCTCACTGGAATTAAACGAACAAATTCGTAAAGTTCCTGATAGCTTTCTTCACCTTCGTCATCGTTGTCTGAATCTTCAAATTCTACTGCCGCAACATCTTGTAAATGTTCAATCCATTCACGTTCATCGTCACGGATATGACCCGATGCCAATCCAAACCCTAATACCACACCTGCACACCAATCTGCCAAGGCTTGTACACGGTCTTGTAATAGATGTTCGTCATCAGGAAGTAATGGTAGATAATCCAATTCATCTTCAGACAATGAATGGAATACATCTTCAGCTTCAGTAGTTAAAAGCTCTAAGGTTTCATCGTCTAATTCTGGAATATCGAGGGTTTCCAAAATCTGTTGCCACTCTTCACGCGTTGGTGCCTGAGTGATACATACGATACCTGTCAGTAAGCCATGCAGCTCACTTGGGCTAGAAATTTCTTCAATTGAAGAAAAATTGCGGTGCCATTCGGTCCAACCTGAAATATCGTCTTGCATTCGTTTATCCAATCTCTATACTGCTTATATATTACCTTTGTTTGCAATACTGTGCGACCTCGATATGTTAGAAGAATTACAGCGTCTACACGTGCACATTGGCGCTTTAAAAACGCGACTGGCACAATTTGAAAGTGAAAATCTGGAACTGCGCCAAGAACGAGATTCCTCTGTAGAAAAACACGAAGCTCAAATTGCGCAGAAGAACAACGTTATTGAACAAAAACAACAAGAAAATACAGTTCTGACCGAGCAACTCACCGACTCACGTGCTCAATTTCAACAACTGAATCAAGATGCGACTGCACTTGCAGACCGCTATAGCCGATTAGAAAAAAGTTGTACTGATCTAAAGAATCGCTTTCAGGAAATTTTGGCTGAGAGAAATGATCTACGTGCACTGAAAGAAAAATTACTCAATGAACAGCAACTTGCTAAGCAAGAAATTCAACGCTTAAACCAAGAAAATGAACGTTTAGCGCAAAAGAATGAGCATGCTAAAGCGAAAGTTGAAGCGATTATTCAACGTTTGGCAATTTTGGGTACAGCGCAAGATCAACATGCACAAGAAATTCAACAATTGGCTCATCCAAGTGAAATGACAGAGGAAGCGTCATCATGAGTGAACAAATCGCCCTTGATTTAAGAGTTCTAGGTCATAGTTTCAAACTGGCATCTTCACCTGAGAAGAAAGATGAACTTGAGCGTGCGGCACAATTATTGAATGATAAATACGATGAATTTCGTCGTAAAGCACCACGTATGGAACCAAGTAAATTGGTAATTATGGTTGCACTCGAACTCATGCAAGAAGTTTTGACAATGAACAAGTCACTACAGCAATATGCGCAGTGTGAACGTTTGTTACAAACAATTTTAGAGGATGTTGAAGAATTCTCTGAATAATTACAGTGAATTGCGTAAACTTCACTCAATTAAATGTGAAGTTTACAGTTGTTGAACAGCTTTGATTTGCCACACACTGAATATCGTTTATACTTGTTCTATCTCTGAGGTGTTCGCCAGTAGGTCTATATCCCTGCCGATACTTAAATCTTAGGATTGCGTTCTGTGTATTTAGAGTGTATGCCTACCTTCGTGTAGGAAACCCAGCAAGTATGCGTCGCGTCCACCTTGAACTCATCGGGTTCAGGGTAACGACATGCAGCGGCATCTTCGGAGTGCTTTTAAGTGATTGTTTCTTAACAATCATGAACAAAATTTCTAAATTCTCCACCAAATCAATTTTCATTTTTTAGCCCTTTGTATACTCCATGTATACCCAGAAATGGCCTATTAATCCTATATTCTAGGAAAATGAAAATGCCCCAAAATAAAGTCTTTATCACCCTTTCATTTGTGAAAGGTTTAATCAAAGAATTGAATGATTCAAAAGCACAACAATCTTTGAAAGACTCCAAACAATATTGCTTTGATATCCCGAACGGGAAACAAATCTTTTATCGAGATAACAAACTTGTTGGCTTTGCCATCAGAGCAACTCGTCATTCTCTTGTCTATACTGTTGAAAAGAAGATGCCAAATGGTTCTCCATGTCGTGTGACTATCGGTGACCATGGTCTTTATACACCTGAAACAGCAAGGCAAAAAGCTACCGAGTATCTTCTAGAGATGTCCCAAGGGATAAACCCTAATGACAAAAAAGAACAGCTACGTCAAAAAGCTTCTCAGGAACGTATAAACCATCAAAAAATTCCGACTGTAATAGATGCCTATAGGCACTATATCGAAGCCAAATCAGAGTTAAAGCCAAATACAGTTGCTATATATGATCGAGATATGAATTTGTACTTAAAAGATTGGCACCATTTAAAAATTACAGAGATAACTATGCAAATGGTGGTTGGTAAGCATGCTGAAATATCGCAAACCAATAAGTCTCATGCCAATATTACCCTTAAGCTATTTTCTGCAATTTATAACTACCACCGAAAAAGACTGACTAATAATAACCAACCACTTATCACGGAATTTAGTCCAGTTCAGATTCTTTATCAGAATGACCTTTTTAACAAATTAAAACCTAGAAAAAATTATATCAACAGTGAACAACAAGCAGATTGGGTATCAGCGATCGTTCAAACCCAATGGCGAGGAAATGAAAAAGCGAATGAATATGGATATTTGAACCAAGATTTCCTTTTGACATTTGTACTCACTGGTCTTAGGCGCAATGAAGTTGAGCAACTTGCATGGGCTAATATTGACTTGAAATACGGGACTTTAAAAATTATTAATCCCAAAAATGGTGAAGATCTACTCTTACCTTTAGGAGAAACACTACTGCATGTTTTTAAACAGCGTAAGAAATATTCGAACGGCTCTAAATATGTCTTCCCAGCAACGAATAATCAAAACCATATCAAAGATCGCAGGCATGTCCGCCATAAGATTACGGAAACCACAGGAATACCATTCACCTTTCATGATTTAAGACGCACATTTACGTCTATTGCAAACCGTTGTGGTATTGGGATGTATACCGTTAAGGCTTTGATCAATCATTCTTATCAAGATGACTCAGATATTACAGCAGACTATACCCAAATTGATGCAAAAGACTTAAGAGATGCTATGCAGAAAATTGAAAATCATATTCTTTCTAATGATGTGAAAAATATCATTCTCAATCGTGAATATTTGATCAAGAAATCAAAGATGACTAAATAATTAAACAGTTTAAAACTCAATTATTTCTATATAGAGCCTCCTACGACTTATTCACATGTCAGGAGTCTCTTACTATCACTCTTTGTAATCAAGGCCCCAAAACGAATTCATTGAGCGTAAGCGCACTATTTTGATTAACCTTTAGAGAAATACTATTCGATTAAATCACCCAAGACATCTAACAGTTCCTGGTTTTTCTGACGTTCAATGAGCCTTGCTGACATTCCTAATGACAAGGGCATTTCAACATCCAAGATGGGATGATCCCCAATAAAAAGCATTTTTGAAAAATCACAGCCAAAATATGCCTGAATTACTGCATAGATTTCAAGCTCAGGCTTTATTGATCCAACCTCATAACTAAATGCCACGATATCAAAAAAATCAGGGAGTAGTTTTCTAAGTTTTTCACCATATGGCAAAGCTAGATTGGAGCACAGCGCAAGTTTAAAACCTTTTTCTTTTAAAATTTGAAGCGTGGGTACTGTATCTTCATAGAGTTGAATTGTGCTTAATTCATGCTGAAGATCGTTATTGATCTCCTTCAAAAACTGTTCTGGTAGTTCTGCTCCAAACATCTTAGCTAATTTTTCAATATCAACAGAATTTGACATGATGATCTTGGCATCTTGTGCACTTGGTTTTCTACCGTTGGCCTTCAACCACTGCATCAACTTACGGTATGGGGATCGGCGTTCACCATTTTTTACAAGTGTGCCGAAAGCATCAAAAACAATAACTTTAGGAAAGTGATTCATAATTCAAGCTATGGATTAAAAGTTATTGATGCGAACCTTAATTATGAGATACAAGAATACCTCTTAAGCCGTGCTTCAGATCTTTTTAGATCAATATATTTCATATTCTTAATATACATAAATATTTAAAATGCTTCGATATAAGTAATCATCAAATGTTGATAATTTTCTTATTTTTAAAAAGTATTTCAACTATGTTTGGAACAGCTCTCGTAGAAATTAATGAAATAAAATATTGACAAAAACATAATAAAAATCAAAATAATAAACATATAAAAGAACTTTTAAATAAATTTTTTGAGAGAACAGATCTATGGATCAATATATTGGTGAACTAATTTGCGCACTTTTAGGCTTTTTAGGGGGTATGACAGCAACGGTCTGCTATCAAAAAATAACAAAAACAGATAGTTCTAAAAATGAAGTAAAACAGCGCAATCTTCGATCAGGCGGTGGAGATATAGCAGGACGAGATATCAAAAAATAGGAATATAATCTTGAATATTCAGAAAGATATCAGCACTGATGGTGGTGATTTAGCAGGTAGAGACATTGATAAGCGCCAATATCACTATAACTTTGAAAGCAATGAAAATACGCTGTTACTAATGCCTTACCTTGAGATTGTGAAAAAAATTGAACAAGGACTTACTGTTGATATCGAAGAACAAATCGATGACATCCTTCATTATTCTGGCGTAATTCGAGAGGATGCTAGAGGATTAGAAAAAAAACTCGAAGATTCAGGTAGAAGCTATTTGATTAGACAAGCACTAAGATACAAACTTAAGGCTAGTAGATTAATCACCCAACATCAAGATAGCTTAGCCTTCCAATATTTGGTTGGCCGGGTATTAGCCCGTATTGAGGTCACATTTAATAATCTTATTAAACCTCTTATTCTAGCTAATGAACCAATAGCTGTTGTCGAAACAGCAATCCACAAAGAAGTAATTATTCCCATTGAAAAACTTCTTGTTGGTACCCCTCTAGGCAGTCATAGCGAGTGTGTACAACATCTATTATATTTTCTAGCTGGAAACTGTCATATATCTTGGGATAAAGAATGCTAATTTATCATCCTGCCTTTGATGCAAGCCATTGTGTCTATAGAATTTTGAAAATTTTTGAAAAAATTGAAAACGATAATGCAATTGAAATAGAACGAGTTAAAATTATCGATTTTTATATGGTCTTTCCAAAAAAAATCCAACAAATACGTTTAACTCGCTCTAAAAAGCTTTCGCAAGTCAAAAAATCTGTGAAACTATTAGATGATACTTATCGGCAGTGTAATTCACCCTTTTTGATCTTTCAAAAGATGAATATGATCCAAGATAAAGTTCTCATTACATTAGTTAAAAATGAAATATTAACATTCTGTAATGAAAATAAATTATATAAAAAAGGTGGGCGATTTCCTCAGAATTCTTCAAATATCCAACTATTTGAAAATTATTTATCACCTGATGATGAAAAAGAATTAACGGATTTCCTGTATTTCACACCAGTAGATGGAAAAGATGGATTAAAAAGCCGTACGAATTTAATGGAATATAGATATGACAAATAGTTACCACTCATTCATTGTAAATAAAATGAAAGTTTATAGAGGTAATGAGTGTGCATTAGAAATTGAATTAATGAGCGGTTTAAATGTTATCCATGGCAGTAACAGCGCAGGTAAAAGTTCATTATTAGATACTCTTGCATACTCTTTAGGTGCAGAAAATATCGTATTCTCAGAAATCGTTAATAGCTGTTCGCAAGTTATGACAGAAGTATCAATTGCTAATAATAAATTAACTATTCAGCGTCAAATCTCCGAAAGCTCTCGCGCCCCTCTCGCTATTTATTATGGTGATATGGATGCAGCGTCCACGGCTAGTGATAGAGAGTGGCACATATTTCCTTACAACTCCTCAAATGAAAAGTTTGGTTTCTCTAAAATATTTTTTGATTATTTAAATTATCCAGCTACAGTTTCTTCAGAAACTTCTATCACAACTCATCAGATTCTGAGAATTTTATATGCAGATCAACCAAATAATCACTTACCAATATTTCGCAATGAAAAATGGGATAATATAGAAAAACGGGGAGCTATTAGGGACTATATATTCGGTATTTTTAGTGGTGAACTTTATCATGCACAGGTTCAAAAAAAGATTACTGAAAAACAATTAAGTGAATCCATACATAAGCTCACCTCTATTTTTAGTCTACTAGGTAAGACTTCGGATCAAATGATTGAGGAATATATTCTTGCTGAGAAGAAGGCTTATGAGGATAGAAAAGACTCCATTCTCAATAATATTAATGAAATTAAAAGTAATAAAATTGAAAGTCAATTATCGCAAGACGACGTTCAAAAAGAATTGCAAATTCAATTAACGAACACTAACAAATCAGTACTCTCAATTGAAAATCAATTAAATTCACAAGAACTAGAAGTTCTAGATCTAACACGCTTTAAAGAAGAATTAAATCAAAGAATGCTAGATTTAAATAATTCAATTGATAGCAACAAACTAGTACATGATATTTTCTTTGATTATTGCCCTTCCTGTCATTCTAAGATCAACCATGTTCATCATTTAGATAAAAATATTTGTTCACTATGTAAGGAAGAGACGTCTCAAAATATAAATGAGAGCAACTTACTGCAATTAAAAACTGAACTAAATTTTCAGATACAAGAAACAGATAGCATCCTGACTGAGGAAATATCTTCTTTAAATAATTTGAAGAAGATATATGCACAAAAAATAAAAGAAAGAGAAGCTCAAAAGCAAGAGTTTGAGATCATTACAAATAAATGGCATAGTAGTTATGAACTAGAATTCATTAATAATTATAGAGAATTAGGTGAAGTAGAAGCTGAGCTTAAAAATATTGAAAAGCGATTAGAAATATCTAACGAAATTAAAAAGCTAGAATCTACTAGGAATGCTCTACAAGATAAGTTTAATATGATTAATGCTGATATTGATCGTATGGTTAACAGTGCTGAAAGAAAAAGGACTCATGTTATAAATAAGTTGAACTTATATTTAAAGCAACTATTATCCAAAGATATAGGAATACAATCAGAATTTTTAGACCCTCACAATGAAGTCGAAGTCATATTCGAAGACAATCAAATTAAAGTAAATGGTATAAGTCACTTTTCTCAAAGCTCCTCTATTGTTCTACGTCAGATGTTCCATCTTGCGCTATTACAACTCTCTGACAATGATCCAAGTTTGCGTATACCTAGATTTCTAATATTAGATGGTATTAATGATGGTGGGCTAGAAAAAGAAAGAGCTGCAAACCTCCAAAATATTATCTATGAAACATGTGATAGCTTAAAGTCCGATTTTCAGGTTATTTGTGCAACTTCAGAATTATTCACTAGCTCTGAAAAAGCTCATAAAATTGAATACTTAAATGGACAAAGAACTTTCTCTTAACACTTAATATTTACTTTTAAAAAGAGCAATATTGAATATTTCACTATTGCTCTTTTTTATAGATGAGTAATTCACCAACACCAATATCTAACGCCAAACAAATCTTATCAATTGTCTCAAAGTCGATACGAACAGACTCATCATTATACAGCTTATAAAGCGTACTTTTATTGATTCCTGTCTCTTTTACCAAATCTGCAACACGCATTTTTCTTTCAGCTAACAAAACAGCCAAGTTTGACTTAATCATATTTTTTCCTAGTTAAATAGTAAAAAATACTTGAAATGCCGTAAAAATATGATAATTTACGTCTAAGGAATAATTTTTCCTACTTTCCTAGTACTTTTTATGAGGTTGATTATGCCATAGCTGCAGATAATTCCCCATACATTTTACGAAGAACAAAAAATTCAGGCCTGTCCAAACAACTTATACCTCTCTCGCCAAAGTGAAACATAAGTCGTGCAAACAAGCCTGAGATACCACCAAGACGTTAATCATGAGGTATTGACCAATGATAAAGAAAATAACACTTAAACGAAATCCCTATTTACTTGCACTGCTCAACTTAGGCTGTCAGGAGATTCACCATGTTTGATAAATCAGTATTTGATGGTGTCGTTGTATGTGAAGCTGCCGATGTGATGGCAAATCATATCATTCATGAGTTTGAAATCCCTCGTTTAGATCGTTTAGCTACTAAGCTCAAAGTAAATAGCTGCTTCAATGATCATCAAGCCCTTCGTCTTTGGGCTGATCGTTTATGTGAAAACTATCCCACAACCAATGATTTCACCGTATACGACTTAGAAGATCTCATACAAACGGCTCGTACCCTTTTTCTAAAAATATTTTCTTAATTCTCTACTGGGGCATGTTTGAAATGCCCCTACCTTTTGTAGGTTCAAAATGAATACTGACGCAACAATTTGGATGCCACTGTACATTGGTGATCTTCAAGCAAAATTTACTCGCCTTTCGAGCGAACAAGTAGGTGCTACTCTTTTTCTCATGATGGACTTTTGGAAGAATGGTCCTATACCAAGTGAACCCAACATTTTGATGAGTGTGACCAAACTAACGAGTCCTAAAACCAAGAGCCTAATAACTACATTAAAAATCCTGAATCTTTTTGAAGAAGTAAATGGATTTATTCAATCTAATTACATCACTACATTAAAAGAACAAGCTATTCTCAATCAAAAGATGAAATCTGAACGTGGGAAATTAGCAGCACAAGCTCGTTGGAATAAAAGCTCAAGTAATGCTGATGCATCAGATTCGGAGTGCTCTAGCAATGCACAAGCATTACTTAAAGAATACCCTTCACCTTCACCTTCACCTTCACCTTCACCTTCACCTTCATCTTCATCTTCGTCTTCGTCTTCGTCTTCGTCTCAAAGGAAGGATGATAAAAATGAAGCAAAACCGATTAATCGAAAATGGATTTAGGAGTAGATGATGAATATAGGAATTGATCTTTTAAAAACTCCTAAGGATGTTTTAAGCACCCTCTGTACAAAACATGGCTATCCATTAATAAAAATAGGTAGTCATCAATTGTGCAAAGTCTGTGCGAAAGAAAATCTTGAACAAACGAATAGAGAACACAAGGAAGAGTTACAGCAAAAGCTGTTACAACACCGTATTCATAGCTCAGGACTAAATCAACGTTACTTGGAATGTGGTTTTTCTAATTATAGTGCTAGTACTACTGAACAGCAGCAAGTTGTCGAATGCTGTCAGAATTTCACACAGCAATTATTAAACGGTTCGAAATCCAACCTTATCCTTTATGGCACGCCAGGTACTGGAAAAACCCATCTAGGATCAGCGATTATTCGCAATGTTATCTATAAAACCAAAATGTCATCTCGTTATATAACGAGTGCTCAGATAGCAAAAACCATTATGAATTCATGGAGTATTGAAGACCAATCTGAAGAGCAATGGATTCAATTTTTTGCTGATTTTGATTTACTAGTCTTAGATGAATATGGGCTACATGATCGTCATTCATCTCGTTTAGAACTTGTTCATAAAGTGCTATACAAACGCTATGACATGATGAAGCCAACTATGATTATTTCTAATTTCAATCTTGAAAATTTAGAACGAGATCTTGGTATACGACTCTGGTCACGATTACACGAAAATCAACTCATTATGGCTTCATGCTATTGGTCTGACTATAGGATGAGATAGTTTGCAAGCAAAAGCCTTGGTCATTACCAAGTCTAAAGCATAGATTGTGTGGTGAATCTCTCACGGTTGTAACCACCTTTTTGATAGTTTGTTTGGGGCCTCAGATATGTTAAATATTGCAAAAGCGGTTCAAGAACGGGTGAAAGAATTTCACCTTGGTCATGTCTTTTCTGTGGATGAGTTTAAACAGCTTGGAAAGGTCGAGGCAGTTTATCAGGAGCTCCACCGTTTAAATGAAGAAGGCGTGATTAATCGCATTCAGCACGGTGTTTATTATAAACCTGAACCAAACCGTATGTTGAAGGGGCGATACCTGAGCCCTGATGTTTATGAAGTGGTCAAAGTAATTGCTGAAAAAAATGGTGAACTTATCCAGGTCCATGGTGGTATGGCCGCGAATCGACTTAAACTAAGTACTCAGGTTCCAGTGATGGCTGTGTTTTATACATCAGGTAACTCTCGTGAATTTAGTATTGGCGGCACTCAGGTAAGATTACTGCATACTAAAAACAGCAAATTTTTCCAATATCCATTTAACAGCCGTGTAGGAATGGCCATATCTGCATTACTCTTTTTGGGAAAAGAGAGTGTTGATTTAAATATGGTTAAAAAGCTTGAAAAGACACTTACATCTGAAGAGTGGATATTACTTTATCAGTCCTCTTTGCCTGCATGGCTGCATAAGTTACTGGATGATCAGAAGACAAAGTTCTACTTTTAAGCTAACCACTTTAAATAAAAGCCCTTAGCCTGTTAAGGCTAAGGGTAGTCTTTTCACTCACGTCGCGAGGTCAAATGCATGACCTGTAAAATGTCTCATCCTAGTAATTGGATCATTGGCTTAACCAAGATTCAGGTTCATTAGACTTCTCACTTTGTTGCCTATTCTCCGCTGTCTGATGCATTGAATTTAATCTGTTAGGTTCTATGCTACTTGAATCAGGCTCTTCAGTGATTTGCAGGATTCGATCCTCTAGCTTCTTAATCGAGGTTTGAATCATTTCACTTACGTGATCATAATTTGGCGTTCTATCTATATCTGGATGGCTTAATTCAAGCATTTCTGTATAGCTCTTTACAGTATTTATAAAACCATCAATATTTTGAAAATCTTCTGGTCGTATATACTGAATCTGATCAACCATATCTTTGACGCATTTCTGAATGGCTCTTGAATAATCAATATTTAATCCTTTTTTTGCATATGCGCCATAAGGGTCTTTCTGTACCTCATTAATTAGTTTTCTCATATCTCTATCGGCCTGCAATGCCATTTCGATTGATTCAGAAAGACGTATTCTTTCATTATTTTCATATATCGAACGAAGATAGTTATCCAAACTATGCTCGGGAAATTTATAACGCTTTATCAAACGACACGTATTCTGTAAGTTTGCATCAATTCTTTTAATGTCACTCTCATACCGTCCAAATCCTTCAATATTACTGCTAATGACGCTACGTCTGGCACTTCGCTGTTTTGCAAAGCTGACCAATCGACTGAGTCCAAAGCCTTGAGATTCTTTAGATGGGGCTCCAAACATACTGTGACTTGCTGATCGATCGACTTTATTAGCTCTGGATGATTCAAATAATCCTTTAAGAGTTTGAATAATGTTGGCTCCAAGTCTCTTAAAAAAGCTGTCAGATCTGGTACCGGTAATTCCTTTTTTAGCTCCTGCTCGTAAGTGTTGATCGTTATGGTTTTGTACTTCAATTCTGTTTCTAATAGTAAGATTTTCTCTTCCAATACGCTCTGATAATGCTTCTGTTCTTCTACAGTCTTCTTCAAGCTGTCTTCGATACTTAGATACAGTTTTTGCTGTTGTTTGAATTGTTCGATCTGAATCTGTAACTGATTCATATAAGCATGATTCATTTGTGCCAATTCGGTCATAGTCATGGCTTATCTCCAAAGGATCAGAATTAAAAGTAAAATGAGGCTCGTTAAGCAGAGTCCACTGAGCATTTTTAAAAGTCGCATTTGCTGAGGAATATGTGTGTTGTCTGATTGAATCAATGTGATCTTTTCTTCCCAAGTCCTGTTTTGCTTGAGATGCTTCGCTTCTATTTGGTTGATTAACTTCTGCTGTTTGCCGATAAAGGTCTCGAGCTCTTGGTTCTCCTTCTGTTGAATCTTTATTGTTTCTTGGTTCTGTGAGTTGATTGTGTTCATTTTGCTGAGCTGAGCATTCAGTTGTCTGATATTCACTTCTTGTGCATAAACTGTTTTCTTGGCTTCGATCAAACTGTTGAATTGCTGATTCATCAAATCTTCGTACTTCACTAAGATCTGGGTAATGTTGGCAGTTGTATTGCTCACGTTTTGCTCTAACACGTCCAATTTGCTCAAGGCATTGATTTGCTTTGTCTCGATCTCGTTCCAAATCTTCTGCGACTTGTTGTAGTGTTCTTTGAGAGCTTGCTGCTCTATCTCTATCTTGGAGGTAATTCTGGAGTGAAAATTGTTCATGATAAAAATCCGACTTTAATCTTTGTTTACCTTCATCTGTTACTAACGTGATGTAATTTGTACCCACCTGAGTAATCTTTCCAATCTCCTTTAAACTTTGGATGATGGATTCCCTATTCGTCACAACACCACTTAATATTCGATGCAAAATGAACTGATCAATTAATTGAATACGATGCTTTTGGGTTTCTCCTTTTAAGCCCGCACGCATTGCTGCAGCATTTTCAAAGTAAATGTGATTAGGGAGCTTTGAATCCCGACTACGTGCTGGATCATCAGGTCTCGCCCAATTATTTCGATAGTTAAAGTAATCTCTAAGTGGATCGAAATAGTATCGATGTCCAGGTGGGGCAATATTTAAGGATTTACCTGAAGTCAGCTCTATTCGTGGTACAAGAATATGAACATGCTTTGCACCACTGTCCTCAACATGCATGACAGCTGTCATATGATATTGATGTGGTTCTAAGCCTACGAATGCATGTTGTTCAAAGGCATCTAATACCTCAGATATATCCTGATCAGATAATTTATCCTCTTCAGCCCAAGCAATGACGACAGACGTATACTTGTACTTATGTGGTGAGCTTTGCGCTAAAGCAGCAAAGGTACTTGGGTCACCTCGTAAAACCTGCACACCAGCCCTAGGACGATTTTGATGATCTTTGTCATCAATTAAATAACTTGCAGCACGAGCAGGATCTCCGACACCATTTTCAAGGAACTTGAAATACATGATGACTAGCCCCTACCTGTTGTTGCACGAGCTATAGCTCGTTGCTTCGCTCGCTCAACGGCTGCATCAGATCTAACGATGGGTGGTAATGGCTCAAGATGCTGATGAAGTTTTTGTTGTATCTCACTTAATATTTGTAGGCAGATGCCAAATGAAAAGCGCTCTATGTCTGCTTGCTTACCCAAACACAAACGATTGAGGGACTTAGCTATCTGATTAATATTATTTCCAATTCGGCCTAACTCCCTTAATAGTGCTGGATCTACCTTAGGCACGTGCGGCTGCATATGTTTAGCTTTACGCCGATGTCTTTTTATAACATCTTCATTTTCAGATTCTACGTCGCCTACCTTTTCTTTCGAACAAGTCTTGTCCCTTTCAGAAAGTGCCTGTGCGATTAAAAAACGAATAAAATCTGTAAAAATCATATTTTCAGACTCTAATAATTTCTCTAGTTCCTCTGCTTGAGCAGCAGTGAATCTTAATCTTTTGACAATTGTTCGCTTATCATTTGCCATGCTTTCACCATGTGAATTGTGTGCTGGTTTTGGGGGTCTTAGGGGGATGAATTCCCCCTAACAAGCCCTGTGGCGTACCAAAAATAAGTGCGTAGCACTTGTTTTTGTAGCTACAGGTAGGCTTGCTTAATGACACCCCATTCCAATTAGGCATTCACCTAACTCAGATAAGGCTACTAAAAGTAAAAAATTGAAGATTGGATATGTTGGGAATTTTGAAATTTTCGCTAAAACCTTATTAAGGTTAGGCATAATTTTTTGATTTTTAAATAATTATTCTTATTCCATTAGGCTAGTCTTTTCTGAATTTAATAACCAATCTAAACCAAAGAAAATATGGAATAAAAAAAGCCTAATCAGAAATAATTAGGCTTTATGTATTAATATAACCTATTAACATATCCAATTATATTTATATCAAGTATAAATAGCGGAAGAATAAAGATGTGATTCTGAGATGAAACCTGAGAAATTTAATACTAGATCTGCCCATATTTGTGTTTTTTCATCACTCACTAATTCTTGATAAATATGTTCATTAGTAGTGTTCATTAGACTTAGAACATCAAAATATGCGTGATTGATCTCTTTATTCCTCAATTCGTACAATACCAAACAACCAAATACAACAGCATATTTGGGCTCTACAGGCCAAAGGTAAGAAAGAACAATATGGCCTTTTATCGCAAATTTGTTGGCTACACCTCTTTCTGAAACTAAATAACTTAAGCCACAGTTCGCTCCATCACAAATATTTAAAATTAATATTTTTTTATCTTTCTTTTTATTTATTTTTTCGTTTATTTCTTTAGTTGATATTCTATATGATTCTTCATTATCTTCACTCCAAAAGACAATTTCTTCCTTTCTTGATGTGAAGTGTTCATACTCACCATGTGCAGAAATGTATAAAATATCATAATCCATATCATTTAATGATTTTATAAAATTATTCTTATCAGGATCTGTAATAATTTTTATCTCATACACCAGTTCTAAAGATGAAAAGAACTCTATTTCTTTATCATAAGTTTGTGAATTTCTTGTTAAAAAGCAAAGTACCTTTTTTATTTTTTTATAAACTTTTTTGTCATCAAAACTGATATTAATTAACGGTGGGACAATTTTTTTATTTAAAACTAGACATGCCTGCACAGGATGAGTATCAATAGGTAAAAAAGTAAAGGTTTCAAAATTCTGATACGAAATTTCATTGATTCTATAACAGTTGATAGTATCAATTATAAAGTCTGACAATTCATGATCAGCAACATGATACCTTTTGTAGTCAATATCTTCTGCTACTTCAACATCATCAAAAGCTAAAGATGTATAACTACCTAAGCGTAGGTTTTGTGACCCAATTAACCTCTTATATATTATATACTGATCTCTAAAATCACTACGAATACCATTATCATAAAAACTAAGATTGGTAGCGTTAGCAACTATAAACGAATGATTTTTAACAAAATTAAAATTTTCATCAGAATAGTTAATTTCATATAATATTTCTTGTACAAGATATGAAAAACTATCAGATACTAAGTTACCAATTAAAGATCTAATCGAATTATCCGTACAACCTCTTTGTACATCTTCATAAATTCTTTTCTTAAGAATTTTAAAGTTTTGAAGAAAAAATTGTTTATCTTCCAGATAAATTGTATTAATAATAGAGGTATTATCAACCAAACTTTTTTCTAATATTTTTTCTTTCAAAAAATCTATTGCGGGGCGATAATTCTTATGATTTTTATTACTGTTGAAAGACCTTATCTGCATTAATTCAATATAATTTTCTTCACTCAAATAATAATGATCTTGATTTATTTTCTCTAAACATATTTTTATTATAGAATCATTCTTCACTCCAATAGCATATGATAATATTTGGCTATATGCTCTAGTGAAACAGAATTTATTCTTAAAATTAAGAGAAGGATTCTTAGATAGTGTATCTAAAATATTTAATAAACCATTACCTAATAATTCATTAGCTAAAATAGGATATCCGTTTACTGTTCTAAAATAAAAATATAATAAAGCAACCCATTGACTAACATTTTCATAATTTTCTACAAAGTATTTTCGTAAAATATGTTTATCTTGACCATAATCAAGTGCAAAAATATGAATAGCACTATGTAAAGGTTGAACCTCATCATTCCTTTGAACGACCTCACCAGAAAAAAAAGATACTATTGGAGGTGCCCACGCCTGCACTTTATCAACATTATTTGACAATTTTATTAGTCTTTCAATTTGATCTATATAGAATTGACTTCTCTGAAAAGTAAAATTGTCCACGTACACATATTCCATTTTAAAATATCTCACTCACATAAAATACGATCACTATAGATATTTACAAAAATTTCTTAGTTTTAGGATATTAAAAAAAAACTAATTTTATTTGACGGTGCCTTGTATTGGTTGTCTAGGACAGTAAGTAATCGTACTTTCTTAAATAAGCTGCGATTATAACTCACAAATCGCATCGACATATTCGCAAATATATACAAGATATAGTTTTCTCCAAATGTAAAATAAGAGCCCTAAATAAATATTTGCTTTTTTTATAATATGCACTTTTTTTAATTACCTTAGCCGATGATTTGATCATATTAGTGTCTACGTCAAATAAAAATCAAAATATTATCATCTAGTAAATTTCTTATTTCACCAATCTAAGTCTTCATCCATTTTTGAATTTTTATCACTTTTACGGCTTGCTCTTTGTCGAACCTTGCCTCGTAGTTTCAATAGCTGTATTGGTGAAAAGGGTTGCTCAGGTAAAAATAATTCTAATTGCCCCACCAAATCTAGAGTCATCAAAATCGCAATCAAGTTTTCTAAACTAACCTGCCCTACTTCTGCATTCATCACAATTTTTCTAGAGACTCCTGCATGTTGAGCTACCTCCAGTTGCGTCAGGTTTAGATTGAGTCTTGCTCTCTGTAATCTTTGGCCTAATTCAGTTGCAAGAGCGTGTGCCGTCTTGGAATTATACTGTGTCATGTAAAGTTACCTATATGGTACTTAGATAGCAAAATTACTAATTAAAGTTCAATTTTAGGAACTTTAGAACATACCCTATTCTTATGGTGTCGCTCAATAATAAATAATGAATTGCTATTAAATTTAAATACTGATCATTTTTCTGAAGTTTTCAACGAAACGAGTTTTAAAAAAATTTCATGTGTTACGTTTTAGCCATCACAAGATATATCTATAGATATATCTAAATTGCAAAAATTGTTATAGGAAATAAAAAATTTAATGAAACAAAGATTAGATCGTATTGCTCGTATGTCAGAAGAGCAACGTTTGAGCTCAATTCATCAATTTTGGAATCTTCCCGAGGATGCAGTATTCTCACCTGAAGTCGTCGCATTAGTATGCGATATGTCACTCTCATGGCTTCAGGCTAAACGATGCCAAGGTAATGGCATTCCTTTTGTCAAAGTAGGGCCTAGAAAAGTTGGTTACACAAAAAGAGATGTACTCGAGTTTTTAGGTAAAAATAGGTATATGAATACCTCCCAACCCAATTAACACTCAACTTTATCAAAGGCCATATAGGCCTTTTTTTATTCTATAAAATGTATACCCAGTGTATACCTCAATGCAAAAAATACAGCTTAAATTCCATGTATACCCAGTGTATACTGTAAAAATGTTGTTTAAAATCGCTTCCTATTTTTAAATAGCGTTTTTGAAAAAATACTGATGAAAATTAATTTGTTATAGATTTATTTTTATTGTTCAGTACACTCTAATGTTGCTTAATTCATGCAACCAGCTTTGAACTCATCGGGTTCAGGGTAACGACATGCAGCGGCATCTTCGGAGTGCTTTATTTGATTATTCAACTTATATTTATTTGAGCCCATTTGGGCTTTTTTCGTTTTTTGAGTCTTTATTTCCTCTTCTTATTTATTAAATAAAAAAGCCAACGAATGTTGGCTTTTTTACATGATTATTTATATGAAATGCTTGTTGGGCATTGCATCAAATAAGCATTCGTTTTTGGTCCAAATTTATTTATGAGACCAGTGTTGTTGACTTTAATCCAATTTTTTCCGTCTTTAGCAAAAAAATCGACTCGAAAACCTTCATAAGCTGAGGTTCTCAAATACTTATAGCCGTCCTGTACTGATAACTGACGATTAACTTGATGTTTAAACAGACCTTGCTTGCGTTTCGTTGAGATCAGACGTGTCAATGCTTTATCTGCAACAACGTAAGATAGGTCATGTAAATGTCGAGGACCACAGTCGATTGCATAACGACCTTTTAGTTCACCTAAAACATGTGCCTTGATTGTAACCACATCTTGTGCAGATGCGAAATTCATACCTGCAAATATCAATGAAGCAGTGATTAATAATTTTTTCATCATAAAACTCAAATAATAAAAATGGAGATACGCATCGCGTATCTCCATTGATTAAATTAGAACAAGATTTGGTTGTTATCCAACAATTGTTGAAGGGTTAGATCTGTACTTTGAATACCGATATTCACTAGATCAACACTTTGGAATTGAGCTTCTTTACCATCTCGGTCAATAGAGATGATCGTATTTCCTTTATCATCCTTACCTAAAGCAATATAGTCACCAATATTAGTATTGGTTGCTTTATCACTTAAAATATCGCGTAAATCAATAATATCTGCATTTGCATCAGATTGATTTATTGCAACATGGAAATCAGACCAAGTATCAAAGCCATTACCAGCGGCATTGTCTGTATTATCTAAAACTTTGTAGATTAAAGTATCAGCGCCGTTGCCGAATTCAAAAGTTTCATTTTGATCTTTACTAACAACATATTCTTTGTCAGCTGAACCAACATGAGTATCCACATTAATCGTTAAGACAGCAGATTGTGTACTACCTACTGCTGTACCTACAAAGTATTCAAAGACTTCCACCCCTTGTTCTGCTGATGTTGGTTTGTAAACATAAGAACCATCGGATTTTAATGACAAAGTACCAAATTTACCATCAACTTCAATAGAAGAGTTTCCTGCTTTGGTATTAACAGTAAGACCATTAATCGTAATCGATGTAACAGCATATAGACCAACATCATTCGTCAAAATTGAACCTTCAATATTATTTGAAGCATTTTTCAACTTAAATTCAGACAATAAAATATCTTCATAACTAATTGTATTTTTTGCCCAAGTATCGAAATATCCACCATTAGCATTACTGTAAGTAATGTCATAGGTGTATTGACCAGGTTGAACGCGATCTACACTAATCTTTTGCCAAAATTCATTAGTCTTAGTAATAAGTTGTTCATCAACAATATTACCTTTCGCATCTTTTAAAACGAATTTTAAAACACCATTATTCAGTTTAACTGTTGTACGAATGTCCAAGCTGATATTACGCAGTGATCCTTCAGCAACTTCAAATTCACCTTCGATCGATCGTGGTTTAACATCTAAAGAAGCAGTATCTGACGAGATAATATTGGTAATTTCTGAGCCAATATTATTTTGTTCTGATTTCACTTCAGTGACGTCTAACTTAAGGTTGAGTACTTCTAACTTAACCTGACCGTCAGCATTTAGATATTGGTAGGTAAATGATTCAACTTGACCATATGGTACATTCCAACCCTCAGTTGGACCATTTAACTTATAACTATAGCTTCCATCCGCAGATATCGTTAATACACCATATTTACCATAAATAACATCCGAACCCGTTTTACTGATTTGCTTCCCATCAACATTAAGTAACTCTATTTCGTCACTAATGAGCTTACCAACTACACTTCCACTAAAGGTTCCTTCAACAGGTTTGTTAAAGTCTTGAGTCTTATCTTCTGTAATATATAGCGTTGCACCTGTTAATAAATTAAGGCCACCGCTTGATTGCATAGCGGCAATATATTTACCTTCTGCAAATCCTAGTGTTAATTCATCAGAGATACCACCTAATAAGATTGATTTAAACCAGTCTTCCTGACTATGGAAAAGTACATATTGGTTCGTTGCCTCATCTAAACGATAGATATACAGGTCATATTTCCCGGCGATTGTAATACCACCAGCATCTCCTTTGAATGTAAGTTCCCGAATCGTATTTTTATTGACTTCAAACTTAAGTACTTTCTCAATATCGATAGCTTCTGCTTTAATAACTGGATTCAATAAGCCTAAATTTAAAACAGAAAAATCTGTGTGCTGGTATTTCGCTGCCTCTTCTTTACTTAGTTTCGACATATCTACAGACTTTTGCTCGACCTGTAAATCGATCAATACATTTTGATCGATTTCAAGATCCACTGTAGGTAATTTATTCACCAATTGAATAGTCAATTGAGCAGAA
The DNA here is from genome assembly GCF_001647675.1 of Acinetobacter sp. NCu2D-2. Classification (NCBI taxonomy): domain Bacteria; kingdom Pseudomonadati; phylum Pseudomonadota; class Gammaproteobacteria; order Moraxellales; family Moraxellaceae; genus Acinetobacter; species Acinetobacter sp. NCu2D-2. Next base: position 816,479 of record NZ_CP015594.1, on the reverse strand, counting down.
ACTGTTTTATCGTTATTGACGGTATAGTTAAAGGTTTCTACCTTGTCAGCTGCAAATGGTTTTGTTATCCCTGCATTTACTGTGTAGGTATAAGAACCGTCAGCTTCGATCTCAAGTACACCGTATTGACCAATAATTGAGATGCTACCTTCAGTTGGGACTTCAATTCCATTTACACTATCGACTAGAGTACCATTTGGAATAATATCCATACCAAATTTTGGATCGACGTCGATGAGTACATTACCTTTCTGTTCTCCTGAAATTGTTACTGCATCGTTGTAGTCTAAAATTTCGTCTGAAATCACTTTCAGTGTATAGCCTGTCAAGGCTGTTACACCGACCTCTGGTGCAAGGAAGAATTTATACTCACCCGGTTCCAGTGCAATACCAAGATCCTTAGATACACCACCAAGCAAGTATGCTTTTAACCAATTTTTCTCTACTTTATATTGTAAATAATCACCCGTTGCTTCATCTTTACGATAGATATAAAGACTCATAAATGAAACTAGCTGGACACCGCCTGATTCTGATTTAAGCGTCATTATTCGTTGAGTATTTTCATCAACAGTAACACTTAATGTTTGTTTCAAAATACTCGTAATTACATCCGCTTTTAAAACTGGACCTAGTCCCACATTCGCAACTGAGAAAGCCGATACATCTTCCAGCTTTGACTCTGGGTCTGATGATTTAATTGTGACTTCAGGAACAAGTTGAACTGCATTATTAGCTAAACTAATTAACTCATCTGAAATGACAGGTGCTTGAATAATATTTGCTTCTGAAGTATTTGCAGCTTTATCTTTTAATACTACGCTAATGGTTTCGCCATTTTTTAGAATTGGATAAAACGCATAACTAAATTGACCATTTTGCTCAACTACAGTTGTAAATGTTTTATCAGCAATCGTGATCTCAACCGTTGCACCAATTTCACCTTTACCTGTCAATACTGAGTTTTGGCTAATTGCTAAGTCAGTGACAGGTTCTGGTTTTTTAGTATCAACTAGAATTGAATCCAAAACAATTTGCTCACTATTACCAGTAGCATCGAATTGTTTAATCAAAATTTCAGCATATTCACCCTCTTCCAATTCAATTGCATTTGGATTGTTAGATTTCAACCATGTTTGACCTAAATCTACGCTATAGAGCCATAAAGTTGCATCAGATGCTAACTGAACTGTAACCTTGCCATCCGATGTGTTCTGGTAATTATTTTCATCTTTAATTCCAGTAATATTCACATTCACCTGCAAGTCTTTAGGAGCATCACTATCAAGTTGTAATAAACGTGCGGTAAAGTCGGTTTGACTAGCTGCAGGTAATTTTTCGATAGCCACTTCTGCAATAGACTTAAGCTGATTTGCTGTTTGTAATACTTTCGCAAGATTATCTAAATCTGTATTACTAATAACATTTTCAATATCAAGATCATTGAAAGTTTCTTTTGCGATCTTAAATTCATTCTCAGCTGCTTTTACCAGCCTTTCTACCGTATTTAATGCAGCATCTAAATCATCAATATTTTGATCGCCATTGAGATCCTGTCCCAATTCTGGTAATTGAAATTCAAGTAATTCCAAACGATCCAAGAATTCTTTTTGATCTTCAATATCTGGAATTTTTTTCACGATTTCTTGTGCCAATTCCTTTAACTGATTTGCTTCATCTAGAGCAAGTTTTAAGTCTTCAAGTTCCTGAGTAGTTATGAAATCATCATTTTCAGCATTGGTTTTAAGCTCATTTAAGGCATAGAAAGCATTCTCTGCTTTTTCTACAGCCGCTTCAGCGACATCAAGAATATTAATCTCACCATCTTCATTGATGTCTGTAGTAAGCGCAGGTAGTGTTAAGCCTATAAGTTGTTCAAGTTTATTATTGAGCTCAGTTTTATTAGGACTCTCGTTCAAACGACTGACCAACTGTTCAGCATTAACTTTGGCTACATTAAAATCATCAATCAAAGTCTGTAAATCAACTAATTTATCACTATTAATGACATCCTTCTGTGCTGCCAAAATGCTATTTTTTGCCAAATTAAAGGCATTTTCAGCATTGGTTACAGCAAGTTGAGCTGCAAGCAATAGCTCACTGTCTGATAGCTCGCCATCTCTATCATTATCAAATTGAAGAATTAAATTTAACTCATCCAGACGGTCTTGCAATTCATTTAATGTTTCTACTAAATCTGAATTTGCTGGATCTAGTGCATCTACTAATGTCTGAGCTGCATCTTTTGCATCTTGTGCTTTATCAATTGCAGCTTGAATTGCTTCAATTTCTTCCGCAGTTAATTTGCCATCTTCAGCATTTGATGCAAGCAAATCTTCCGCTGCTTCTACTTTCGATTCTGCTAAAGCAACTGCTTCATCAGCATTCAATTGACCATCACGGTCAGTATCAAATTCAATAACATCTGTTAACGCATCTAGACGGTCTTGCAATTCATTTAATGTTTCTACTAAATCTGAATCTGCTGGATCTAGTACATCAACTAGTGTTTGAGCTGCATCTTTCGCATCTTGTGCTGCATCTCTCGCATCTTGAATTGCCTTGATTTCTTCTTCAGTCAATTCGCCATCTTTTGCTTTTTCAGCTAACAGATCTTCCGCTGCTTGTACTTTCGATTCTGCTAAAGCAACTGCTTCTTTAGCATTTAACTCACCATCACGGTTCGTATCATTCGCAATGATATCTTTAAGATCATCAAGCGTAGACTGTGCTTCTTTCACTCGCTCTACAAGATCAGTATTCACTGGCTTTTGTGCTTGAACTTGTGCAGATGCTTCATTCAACGCTGTTTGTGCTTCATCTACTGCCGCTTGTAATGCCTCAAGCTCTGCATCTGATACTGTGCCATCTACTTTAGCATCAGCAAGGACTTTTTCTGCTGCTGCAACTTTTGCTTCCGCTGCTGCAACTGCCGATTCCGCATCATCAACTTCACCATCACGATTCGTATCATTAGCAATAATATTTTTTAAACCATTAATGTTTTCTTGATTTTCAGTTAAGCGATTTTCTAGTTTTTCATTTTTCGGATTGAGTCCATCAACCAACTTCTGCGCAGTATTATGAGCATCTTGAGCCTGACTGACAGCATCCTTTAATGTTTCAAGTTCAGTGTTTGAAATCGTCCCATCTTTTTTCGCATTTTCAAGAATTGCTTTAGCGGTTTCTAGTTTACTTTCAGCAAAATCCACTGCTGACGTTGCAAATTCAATTTCATCATCAACAGACGAAATAATATCTTTTAAGCTATCTAAACGATCCTGAACATCATCAAGACGATTATCTAAGTCATCTTTAAGATCAATATTGTTTAATATTTCAACCAGTTTTGCAGCATCATCTTTAGCTTTTTGAGCAGACTCTACACTTTCTTTTAACTTCTCTAATGCTTGATCTTTCAAAGAACCATTATTTTGAACTGCATCAATCCAGTGTTTTTCTGCATCAGCAATTTTCTTTTCAGCATCAGCAACTGCATTAGTTGCATTCAAGATTGAGTTGTCTACAGGTTCATTAGAAGATGAACTACTACCGCCACCACCTGCAGCAGCACCCAATACCGCTAAACCTGCGACTGTACCCGCAATCGGCCACAAACTAATAAAAGAAGATGTTGAAACGCCATTTAATAGGACTTCAACTTTATCAATTGGATTATATTCTAAAGTTCCAAAATCAAACATAAGAAGCTGAGAATCATCAGCACGTAATACAAGGTCATTCAGTTCTGGATTAAAATTATCAACGATTAGAACTTCACCATTTTTCATGGTGATTCTAAGTTGATTACCTACTACCTCAATTTTAGCAATATCTTCAGCCACTGCATCGAGCATGACAACTGAGCTTTCTGATAATTGAATCGTTGACTCATCAACGAGTTTACTTACCCACGTTTTTTTTGAAATAACTTGCTTTTGCATGTAGAAAATTCCGCGTAATAACCCTTGAATTTTAGATAGAACTTAATCAATAAAATCTAAATAAAGTTCTAAATAAAGTTTTATCCCGATAACAAAATAAAAAATGAATGAGACATATATCTCAATTTATGAATCTTAATATATACAATTCTTAATATTTCTTTTAACTTGATATCTACACTTAAGTCGCATTTTTCACATATTTAATACATTTTTGTGTTACATTGTTACTTTTAACGCACAGACACAAAGCATCTTGTATAAGTCTAATTTATATAGTTTTTTTATAATATTAACCAAGAGATAATATTTAATATATTTTCATATTTTTTAATCATTATCTCAAATATAAAAATATACTTTTCATTACGTTCACGTAAGAAATACTGATGAATAATTAATAGAAATTTTTATATAAATACATTTAATTAATTTTTTTCTCTAATACAACGCCTTATTTATTAAATTTTCTAAACAATAACGTTTTTTAAAAAACCAGTTTAAATAATTAAAATCTTTTTAAATCGATACAGTGCTAAAATAGTTCCAACCAATACACACCGTTTGAAGGTATGCAAGATCTCTCTCTTATCCGTAAAACATTACGAAAAAAAAGACGACTTTTAACAACATTTGATCAGCGTCAAGCAGCGCAAAGAGTACTTAGCAAATTAAAACAAATTCCAAAATTTCAACACGCCCGTTCAATTGGTATCTATTTAGACGCTTTTGGGGAAATACAAACTCAGCAAATTATTGAGGAATGTTTTCATCTTAATAAAAAAGTATATTTGCCTTTAATCTGTAATATGAATCAACAACTGGTTTGGATTCATATCACACCTAGTCAGTATAGAAATAAGCGCTTTGCCAAACACCGACTTGGGATGTTAGAGCCGATGTCGACACGTGGAACGCATGTCTCTAATCTCGATCTGTTGCTCATACCACTTTTAGCATGTGACCGATTAGGCTCACGTATTGGTATGGGCGGCGGTTTTTATGACCGTACTTTAGCGCAGGCAAAACGTAAGCCTTACCGCCTTGGATTAGCCCATCATTTCCAACTCAGTGATACATCTTTTAAACGCGCACCTTGGGATCAAGCTTTGGATGGCTTAATTACCCCTGAAATCTCTTTACACTTCAAACGTTAATTTGTTAGTTTCAAACTGAGTATTTTCTTTAAAACCTCATAATGACTCAGTTTTTAAACAATTTATGAAATGATGCCCTTGTAATTTTAAAATTACCCATCACTATAAAAATATGACAAATTTTTTTGTCACTCATTAGGAGTGCCCATGTCTGAAATTATGATGAATGAAGAAAGCTTAGAACTTCAGATTCCGAGCGTATTACCCCTATTAGCGCTGCGTGATGTCGTGGTATATCCACATATGCAAATTGCTCTTTTTGTTGGTCGTGAAAAATCGATCAATGCTGTCGATGTGGCTCGTAACAGTGACAATCTTGTATTTGTAGTTGCACAAAAAGATTCACTCACAGAAGAAATTGACCACGATAATCTTTATCAATATGGTACTGTCGCGAAGATTGTGCAGGTGGTAAATCATGAAAATGACGAAAACTGTATAAAAGTCCTGATTGAAGGTTTATATCGCGCAAAACTTAAAACCATTATTGAAGAAGCTGATTATTTAACAGCTGAGCACGAACTCAGTCCTATGACTGTGTCTGTAGATGAAGAAACTCAAGCAACTCGTCTACAAGAACTTCGTGCTTTATTTGCGCAATATGCTGAAGCGAAATTACGTAATGCACGCGAGCTCATTAGCGCAGCAAATAAAATTGATGATTTACTTCAATTATTATTCTTTGTTGCAACACGTGTGCCTCTGAACATTGATGTCAAACAAAAGTTCTTGGAACACGATGAGTTCGAAGCACACCTAACAGAAGTGATGACTTATTTATTGCAACAATCTGAAGAACAACAGATTGAGCAAACATTGCATGACTCTGTAAAACGTCAGATGGAAAAGAACCAACGCGAATACTTCCTAAATGAAAAAATGAAAGTCATTCAGCGTGAACTTTCTGACATGAATGGTGGTGCTGAAGATGATGTTGCAGAAATTGAGCGTCGTTTAGCTGAAGCAGATTTACCTGAACACGTGCGTAAAAAAGCAGAATCTGAATTCCGTAAACTTAAATCAATGCAACCTGCATCAAGCGAAGCTGCCGTTGTTCGTAACTATATTGAAGCAATCCTAGATACACCTTGGAATAAAGCCAGCAAAGTTAGTATTAACCTTGCTAAAGCCCAAGATATCTTAGATGCCGACCACTACGGTCTAGATGATGTCAAAGATCGCATCGTTGAATATCTTGCTGTTCAATCACGTGTGAAAAAACTTCGTGGTCCTATTCTTTGCTTGGTTGGTCCTCCAGGTGTAGGTAAAACTTCACTAGGTGAATCTGTAGCTAAAGCCACAGGTCGCGAGTTCGTGCGTATGGCGCTTGGTGGTGTACGTGATGAAGCTGAAATCCGTGGTCATCGCCGTACCTACATCGGTGCAATGCCAGGTAAAATTGTCCAATCTTTGACAAAAGTTGGTGTGAAGAACCCTCTGTTCTTACTCGACGAAATTGACAAGATGGCACAAGATTATCGTGGTGATCCTGCGTCAGCATTGCTTGAAGTACTTGATCCATCACAAAACAACAAGTTTAACGATCACTATTTAGATCTTGATCTTGATCTTTCTGAAGTGATGTTCATTTGTACTGCAAACAGCATGAATATTCCTGAAGCATTGCTTGACCGTATGGAAGTAATTCGTCTACCGGGTTATACCGAAGATGAAAAAGTGAATATTGCTGATCGTTATCTTGTACCAAAAGCGATTAAGAACAATGGTCTACGTGCAAAAGAATTGACTGTTCATGAAGAAGCGATTCGTGACATCGTTCAGCGTTATACACGCGAAGCAGGTGTTCGTAGTCTTGAACGTGAAGTTTCTAAGATTGCACGCAAAGTCGTGAAAGAAGCAGTAAGTAAGAAAGCGAAAAATCTTCAAGTTGAAGTGACATCTGCTAACTTACCAGATTACTTAGGCCCTCATAAGTTCGACTTCGGTATGGCTGAAGAAGAAGCGCAAGTGGGTCGCGTTAACGGTTTGGCTTGGACTTCGGTTGGTGGTGAACTGCTTACCATTGAAGTTGCAGCTGTACCAGGTAAAGGTAAGTTCATTACTACAGGTTCACTTGGCGATGTCATGAAAGAGTCTATTACGGCTGCCATGACGGTTGTTCGTACCCGTGCCAATGAACTTGGTATCGAAGCATCACGCTTTGAAGAAACCGATGTGCACGTGCATTTACCAGAAGGTGCAACACCAAAAGATGGTCCATCTGCTGGTTTAGCATTGACTACTGCCCTTGTATCTGCATTTACAGGTATTGCGATTCGTCCTGATATTGCCATGACAGGTGAAACTAGCCTTGGTGGTCGTGCAATGCGTATCGGTGGTTTAAAAGAGAAATTGCTTGCTGCACATCGTGGTGGTGTAAAACTTGTATTTATTCCACAAGACAATGCACGTGATTTGTCTGAGATTCCACAAAACGTGAAAGACGGCGTGGAAATCAAAGCTGTAAAATCAATTGATGATATTTTACCGCTTGCATTGGTTTCAATGCCGAAGCCATTGGTGAAAGCACCCATCGTAAAAACAACGGAAGAAGGAAAAGCGGCTCGCCACTAATTCCTGTTCCACAATAAAAAACCTGCCTTGTGCAGGTTTTTTATTGCCCAATATGTACTACCGTTTTCACCAGCGCATTAACGATATTTTCCATTTTGTTAAAATCCAAATCATCCATTCGCTCCCTCTCCCGATCATAATTTGAATTGCGGTAATACGCAGTATCTGTAATTAATACAGTCGGATAATGGTATTTATTATAATTTTCATAGGCAGAGTATTCATATTTTTGAAAGAATAATGCCCCAAAGAATCGTTCACATCCTAATTTTAATTGTATCTGCTCACAGTAATGCTGACTCAGGCTAAACGCCTTCATATTTGCAACACTGGCAACAAAATCTGGCTGATTGGGATATAACCACATCAATGCATAAGGATAGCTTTGTTGCATGTCTGGCTTAAAATTTCCAATCGAATCGAGCAAAAATACACCTTTGACTTTGAGCTTTTGCTTTTTCAATGCCTTGGCATGCTCCAAACTGCCCATGTATTCCGTTTTAAAAAATGGAGCCTCTTCTAAGCTATGGAATACTATGTCCACAGGCGTATTCAGCTTTTTCTGATCTGACTTTAAGAGTCGTGCAGCTTCAATCAATCCCACTACACCAGAGGCATTATTATTTAAACCTTGATTCTGACCTTTTACGTCGTAATGGGCAGCTAAAATTATTCTCTCCAGTTTTTGTTTAGATGAACCTTGGGCTGGAACATGACAGATAATATTTTTATAACCCAAGCTATTCACTACAAAATGCTGATATTCACAGTGAATATCAAATAGTCGCATTTGCTCTTTAATCCATGCAGCGACCCGATTCAACTCGGTAATATTGCGATAATTCCGTGGTGTTGAAGGATTCACGATCTGACTCATATAGAACTGCATATTCTTTGCATGAGCAAAAGTTCGTGTATTGGCAGATACAAAGGTTGAGGGAAGCATTGAACTGATGAGTAGTATCGTAACGCTCAGTAATTTACTCGAAGAAAGTCTGTTGAAAAACAAGGGAATGATGCTTTGCATTTTATAGTTATTCCATTATTCGCAAGCAATTTAATAGTTGTTGATTAAAGCAGCATCCTGAAATGCTTTTCAATTTCAAATTGTTTCATTGTTCTATTCAAATGTATTTCACCGTTATAATAGCCCATCCTGTCCCGTAATAAGTTTGTATGAAAATTCGTATTCTCACCATTGGTCAAAAAATGCCTGCTTGGGTTCTCACTGGTTTTGAAGATTATTTCAAACGCATACAACCTTTTGTACAGACACAGATTATTGAATTACCGATGGCGAAACGTGGTAAAAATGATTCTGAGGCAGACATTCTCAAATATCGAAATATTGAGGGTGACAGTATCTTAAATGCCATGAAGCAAAATGAGGTACTGATTGCACTTGAAGTCGGTGGACGTGAATTTAGTACAGAAAAACTTGCCGAAACCATGAAAGGTTGGATGCAAGAAGGCAATGATATTGTACTTGCCATTGGTGGCCCTGATGGTCATTCTGAAGCAGTACGTAAAGCTGCAGCTTGGCATTGGTCATTGTCTAAACTTACCTTGCCACACCCAATGGTTCGTGTGATGTTAATTGAACAGCTTTATCGTGCAATGAGCATCAACAATAACCACCCTTATCACCGTGCAGGCTGATGACTTTATTTGTACGCCTGTTCTAGATTTGCAACAGTCTATTCTAGCCATACACTCTTATTTCCCTAACTTTTATTGCAAGATACATCCATCAGATTGATGTGGTTTGACTTATGAATTTACAAACGCTCCCCGGCTTATACATTTCCCATGGTTCACCAATGTTGGCGCTTAACCCTGAACAAGTGGGGCCTGCGTTAGAACGATTAAGTATCAATCTTCCACGTCCACAAGCTATTGTAGTAATGTCCGCACATTGGGAAAGTAACGCACTAGAAGTAAGTATCAGTATTCGCCCTGAAACATGGCATGACTTTAGAGGATTCCCACAGGAACTTTATCAAATTCGTTATCCTGCACCTGGGAACCCTGAGCTTTCTGAGAAAATTCTAGGCTTATTATCTGATGCGGGTTTTGCTGTGCATGCCAATAGTACCCGCCCACGTGATCATGGGGTTTGGATGCCACTCTTACATATGTATCCAGAAGCCGACATTCCTGTGGTTGAAATTTCACTACCAATGTCGATGACTTCAGATGATATATATAAGATTGGACAGACACTGGCACCCCTACGTGAACAGCAAATTCTACTGATTGGTTCAGGGAGTATTACTCACAATCTGCGTGAGTTAACTCGTACTGGTGATACTAGTATTGTGCCTGAATGGGCATCTAGTTTTAGAAATTATGTGGTGAATAAACTTAGCCATAATGATGTTGATGCGATTTTAGATTGGACCACTATTCCACATGTTCAACGCAATCACCCTACACTTGAACACTTTGCTCCACTGTTCTTTTCAATGGGCACTGGCACGCGCTTTAGCTTAGTACACAGCAGTTTTACGATGGGCGCTCTAGGCATGGATATCTATCGCTTCGATTAAGTTCATACTGGCATTTTGCAATACCTATATTTAAGCCACATACCATGGATACATTTTGATACTTAATCCCTCAGAATGTATCCATTTTTTTAGCCCAACAATTGGTTATATTGAAATCTGTTTATTCACAATGATTTCAATTGAATGAAAATTAAATATCTTATTTTAGCCCTACTCCCTTTAGGTCTTGCTGCATGTCAAAGTTCAGATATGCAAACATTTGGAGATAATGTTGTGACGATCTTACAACAACAAAATCCTTCCAAAACATTAAATGCTTATGATTGGCACTTAGATACTGGCGCTTCTAAACATATGGTGCTGAAGTTTGACAATGAAGGTCGTTTCAGCGTTTCAACCACCTGTAACACTTTAGGTGGCTCATGGAAAGTGGAAAGTAATCAGTTGGTTGTCGGTCAGTTAATGTCAACAATGATTGGTTGTAATGATCAGGCTATGCAGCAGGAAAAATTAGCAGGTCAGCTTTTCGAGCAAAAAGCCATTCCTTTATTTTTAGATGTAAAAGATGCAAATGCACCTACGTTAACACTCATGTCGAGCAATGGTCAGCGTTATGTCTTTACTGGGAAAATGACGCCTGAAACCAAATATCAAGGACAAGCGGAAACGATCTTCCTTGAAATTTCTCCACAGACCAAATCATGTACAGGTGTTGCAGCGCAAACCTGTTTACAAGTCAAAGAAATTAAATATAACGAACAAGGTCTTAAAACCTACCAAGATCAAAACTGGTCGCTATTTTATGACACGATTGAGGGTTACACACATAGTCCGAATGAACGTCAAATCATTCGAGTTAAACGTTATACCATTAAGAATCCTGCAGCTGACCAATCTAAATATGCCTATGTCTATGATATGGCAGTTGAACGAGAAGCGATTAAAGGTTCTTTATAATTTTCGACATAAAAAAACCGAGGCAAATGCCTCGGTTTTTTCTGCTTAAACTAAGTGAAAACTTAGAATACGCCTTGAGCAAGCATTGCATCAGCCACTTTTACGAAGCCTGCAATGTTCGCACCGTCTACGTAGTTCACAGTACCATCTTCTTTAGTACCGTATTTCACGCAGTTGCGGTGAATTTCTTTCATGATGGCATGAAGACGTTCGTCAACTTCTTCGAATGTCCAACCTAAACGCAATGCATTTTGAGACATTTCAAGACCAGAAGTTGCCACACCACCTGCATTTGATGCTTTACCTGGCGCATAAAGAATTTTCGCTTCAACGAATTTCTCAACAGCACCTAAAGTAGACGGCATGTTTGCACCTTCAGCAACACATACTACACCGTTTGCAAGAAGTTTTTCAGCGTCATCAGCGTCTAATTCATTTTGTGTTGCACATGGAAGCGCAATATCACATTTGATCGACCAAGGACGTTGACCTTCAAGATATTCAAAACCGTGTTTAGATGCGAATTCTGAAATACGACCACGTTTTACGTTTTTAAGTTCCATCACTTCAGCAAGAAGCTCAGAAGTGAAACCATCTTTCACGTAAACAGTACCGTTAGAGTCAGAAAGTGAAACCACTTTCGCACCTAAATACATTGCTTTTTCAGCAGCGTATTGTGCAACGTTACCAGAACCTGAAATAGTAACCACTTTGTCTTTGAAGCTTTCGCCACGAGTCTTGAGCATTTCCTCAGCGAAATACACAGTACCGAAACCAGTTGCTTCAGGACGAGCCAATGAACCACCGAAAGTTAAACCTTTACCAGTGAATACACATGAAGTGTCATTGCTCAATTTTTTCATCATGCCGGCCATGTAGCCAACTTCACGACCACCTACACCGATGTCACCCGCAGGGATATCTGTGTTTGAACCAAGGTGACGATAAAGCTCGATGATTAATGCTTGGCAGAAACGCATGATTTCGCCTTCTGACTTACCTTTAGGGTCAAAGTCAGAACCACCTTTACCACCACCCATAGGAAGCGTAGTCAAAGCATTTTTGAATGTTTGTTCAAAACCTAAGAATTTTAGGATTGAAAGGTTCACAGAAGGGTGGAAACGCATACCACCTTTAAATGGACCAATCGCTGAGTTGTACTGTACACGGAATGCACGGTTTACTTGAGTTTGACCTTGGTCATCTACCCAAGCAACACGGAATTGGATTGCACGTTCAGGTTCAACTAGACGTTCTAGTAAACCGTGAGCTGCGTATTGTGGGTTCTTTTCAATGAAAGGCCACAAGCTTGTCATCACTTCTTCTACAGCTTGAAGAAATTCAGGTTGATGTGCATCACGTGATTTTACGTAATCTAGAAACTCATTAAGTGTGTTGTATTTCAACGCTTAATCCTCAGCAGAAAATGGATCAAAATTGGTCAAATTTACAATCAATGTTAAATTTTGGCGCAAAATATTAAATATCTTTTGTAACTAATCTACAATACTTTTTTAACAAATAATTAAAAATAATTTTAATAACAAATATTTATATTTATTATGAATAAAATGACTCAATGATAAAAAGCCAATTTAATCAACCATTAAATAAAATTTCATGCATTGAAATGACGCACTAAGTGTATCTTATTTGTGCATCACTCTACACATTAAATTCATGATAAACTTAGAAAAGACAGATTTTTATTTCATTTACTGATTTATTTCGCTTAATAGCTCTGGTTTTTCATGAATTCGCACGCTTCACTTATCCAATCCATTGACGCCCTACTCCCTCAAACACAATGTGGTTTATGTGGTCACCGTGATGGATGCCTTCCCTATGCACGCGCAATCAGTGAAGGTGAAGAAGCCAATAAATGTGTCCCGGGTGGACAACCCGTCGCAGATGCTTTAGCCAAACTTTTAAATCGTGCGCCTTTGAAAGCAGAAGAAAGTGTTTGGCCTGTCCAGGCTGATGGTCGTCCACAACGGATGAAAGCCATCATTCGTGAAGATGAATGTATTGGTTGTACGAAGTGCATTAATGCCTGTCCGGTCGATGCGATTATTGGCGCAGGCAAACTGATGCATACGGTATTAACCGATCTTTGTACGGGCTGTGAATTATGTATCCCGCCATGCCCTGTCGATTGCATCGATTTGGTCGAAGACACACAACCTTTGATGAATGAACAAGCCCGTGTTGCAGAGCAAAATGATTTACGTCGTCGCTACTATGCACATATTCAGCGCGAAGAGAAACGACGTATTCATCGTAAAAGTCCTGTGGTTCGTGCAGAAATTAACACCCAGCTTTTTGCTGAATTTACTGCACAAAACGACCAAGTTCCCGCGATTCAAGTCATTGAAAAACCTGCAGAAGAAATCATTACCACCGATGTGCAGACCACATTACAGCTTGCCAAAATTCGTACACAAATCAAAAAATTAGAAAAACAACTTTCTGTACGTGAGGATGAGCGTAAACGTGTGCAACTTGTAGAACTTAATCAACAATTGGCAACATTAACAGGTGAAAGCGCATGATGACGACTAGTGGCAAACCTGTTAAAAATATGACCAAAAAGCAGATCCAAATCTTCTTTGAACGTCTACGTGAACAGCGACCAAATCCAAAAACAGAACTAAATTATTCAAGCCCTTTCGAGCTTTTGGTTGCAGTTACGCTATCGGCCCAAGCCACTGATGTCAGTGTCAATAAAGCAACAGATAAATTATTCCCTGTCGCCAATACTCCAGAAGCTATCTATGCCTTAGGTGTCGAAGGCTTAAAGTCTTATATCAAAACTATTGGTTTATATAACTCAAAAGCCGAGAACGTCATTAAAGCTTGTAAAATGCTCATAGAGAAGCATAACAGCGTCGTTCCGAATAATCGGGCTGACTTAGAGGCATTGCCAGGTGTAGGACGTAAGACAGCCAATGTCGTGCTCAATACAGCGTTCGGTCAACCAACGATGGCCGTAGACACACACATTTTCCGTTTAGGTAATCGTACAGGCTTAGCCGTTGGTAAAAATGTACTCGAAGTAGAACATAGATTGGTAAAAGTCATTCCAAAAGAATTTATTGTCGATTCACATCATTGGCTGATTCTGCACGGACGTTATTGTTGTATTGCCCGTAAACCTAAATGCAATGAATGTATTGTGTCCGACGTATGTAACTGGCCGGATCGTTTTGAGTTTGGGGCAGCGCGTCAAATTGCAGTTAAAAATATCGAAACTACAGAAACTGAATAAACCCTTTAGGATTTATTTTTACGCTTTTGCATCTCAGCTTTGAGTTTCGGATGGAGCTCATACTGAGGTATAGACCTGGTCAATTGTTCTTCACGACGTACTTTATTCAGCATTTTATAACTTAGAACAAATAAGCCAATTAAGACTGCAACAAAGACCACCATCAATAAAAGCAGACCAATTTTCAAAGCTTCAACCTTTTGCCAGATAAAATAAAAGAGCCCTAATATGACTTAGGGCTCTTCACTTGTCAAAATAATCGATTAAGGATTATTTTGATTGATCAAGAATCGCAAAAAGATCTTTTTGAACTTCTTCGATTGGACGTAGACCGTTTAACTTGTCATAAGTCGGTGCATTTTCACCAGAAGCTGCACGACCTTGATAGAAACCAACCAATTGTTCAGTTTCAGCGTGGTAAGAACCTAAACGCTTACGAATTGTTTCTTCTTGGTCATCTGGACGTTGAACAAGGTCTTCACCAGTTTCGTCATCTTTACCTTCCACTTTAGGTGGATTGTAAACGATGTGGTAAACACGGCCAGATGCTGGGTGTTGACGACGACCAGATAAACGTTGAACGATTTCTTCGTCTGGTACATCAATTTCAATCACATGATCAATGCTGATACCTTCGTTTTCCAAAGCTTCCGCTTGAGGAATTGTACGAGGGAAACCATCAAAGATGCATCCGTTTACGCAGTCAGGTTGAGCAATGCGTTCTTTTACAAGACCGATGATGAGCTCATCTGAAACCAAGCCACCGCTTTCCATAACGCTTTTAGCTTTAAGACCTAATTCAGTACCTTCACGAATTGCAGCACGGAGCATATCACCGGTTGAAATTTGTGGGACATTGTAGCGCTTACAGATCAACTGAGCTTGTGTACCTTTACCTGCTCCAGGTGGTCCGAGTAAAATAATGCGCATATATAAACATCCTCATTTAAACAATTTGTATGACGCCACGACCACAATCAATGGATTGTGTCCCCGGGCATCTCATTATAAGAAAGCCACAAACAAATGGATTAAACCTGCGATAAAACCAGTTACACCACCCAGCACAATCAAAATCCATTCGTCTTCCTGAAACGCAGGACGTAATAAATTCTGAAACTCTTTAGGTGTCAGTTCTAAAATTCGCTCTCTAAACATTTGAAAGATTTTCTGTGCACGGCTCGCATTAAACGCTGGGTCGCATACAGGCACCATCGTAATTTCAATTGAGCGATCGATCAAGTCTGTCTTGAGTTTTGCATACTCTTTTGGACCTAAAGACAACTGCAATGACGTACGAACCAATGGTGTTTCCATAATTTCGTTAATATGACGTTTAACGATGCGGCGTGTTTTATCTTTTTTGCCGCCATACATCATCTCAGTCATAATCGATTTTAACGTAATTAAGTCTTCTGTGACTACACTTGCAAAAACTTCCGAGACTTCTTCCTGACGTTTCATAAATGCACCTTGTATGTTATAGGTGCCAATACGAGGAACGACAGGTTTAATCCACGGGAACTTACGATTTTCTGTACGGGCAAAAAACTGTGGGTATTTTACGTAGTGCGGCTCGATTGGGTTAAACACCATCCAGATTGCAATCCAGTTGGTCAAGAAGCCCCAAATCGCTGCCCAAAACGGCACAGTCCAATGCCATGGTACAACAAACCAAACAATCATTTGGAAAATGCCAAAGAACATCCCAATCAATGCACTGATATGCCAAATGAAATTAATTTCTTTCTGCCCTACCTTTAGGAACATACGAACCATCAGTTTGCGGTCACCTTCCATTTGACGCACAACCATTTCGCGCATATCGACCAATGACTCAACGTTCATGGTCAGCTCAGTCACAAGTTCTCGTAAAATCGCAGGCAATTGCTTGTGTGCTTGAGCATAAATACGGCGTTTAATTGAAAACGGTAAGTTTTCCCAAAGCACTGCATTACGGTCAATCATCACTTCATCAATGAGATGCTCAAGTTCAAAACCGACTTGCTCACCAATGATGCGTGCCATATCCTCAGGATCCATCGCATCCAAAAATTCACGCAATGAACCTAACTTGGATAAGGTGTTATCGGTAATAATGCCTGAAATACGACCTGCTTTACGTGGCACAATACCCTGCCAACCCACAGGAATGGGTCCCAAATGAAAGCCCCAAAATGTGATCGGATAAAAGACCATTTTGAGTGCCATCCACACATGGGCCCATGTAACGAATGCGGTAACAGGGATAATACTGAGCACTGCCCAAAAATCGGGACGTTGTAAAAAGGCTTGCCACAACTGTGTCACGTACTCAAGCATGCATAACTTCCATATTTAATTTTTTGATCACAGAATACGATTTCTTATCAGGTCAAATATTTTGTCTATAAACCGATACTTAAAGTATAGGAAAATTGTAGTCGCGGTTGGATTTCGGCAATCACATGACCTGCGCGATTTTTAAGTTCTTCACCTGCACCAATACCCACACTAAATGTACTAATACGTTCTGAACTCAACATCACATAAGCAAGATCAATACCACCACCTAAACGTGCTTCAAATTCACCATCGACAGGGCGACTTTCGATATGTCCTGCATAAGCACCGACATAATAACCATTTTTATCTTTGCCCGTGAAATGAACTGGGGCTCTAAAGCCTAGTTGTCCACCAAGTGGGTGGTCATCGTTGATAAAAACACCAGCTTTAGCATAAGCAATGCCATAAGGGTTCACCCATTCTACATTTCCATGCAGGATTTTTTGGGTAAAGCCCACCCCGACATTCCAGGTTTTTGCATCACTATCTGCAAGTTTTGCCTCAAAATATCGATTTGAATCATTTGCATAAGTCGTACTTGCACATAAAGCCAATGCAAGTAAGGGGTAAAATTTATACATTCCTTTCACCAACATCCTTCATTATTGTTTTTGGATTTACATCCTTTTTTATTCATTTTTGACTTTAGCAGAATAATCCAAACACTCATATACAAGTCAGCACAATTTTAATGTCTACAAAGTCAAAGTTTGCTCGGAGAAACAATGAAATCTGTTTTTAAATATCAAAACAGCAGTAGTTGCGCTAGAATATCGCACTTCAATTGATATCCACTCTCAGGTCATAAGTCGATCGCGTATGAAGCAGCATTTTCCCTTAAAAAATGGACAAGAAGAAAAGCGCATTTATCGCAACCGTGTAGTGTTTTCAATTATCACTGTCATTGTGCTGATGCTACTCCTAGTCAGTCGCTACGCCTATTTGCAAATCTTTAATTATCAAACTTTTACGACAGCATCAGACCAAAACCGTATTCGTTTGCAACCGCTTGCCCCTGCACGTGGTTATATCTATGACCGCAATGGTATTTTACTGGCAGACAACTACCCCGTTTTCTCTGCCACACTAAGCCGCGCCGATGTAGAAGATATTGACGATACCCTACGCCGTTTAGTTCCTGTATTGGAATTGACGCAGGAAGATATCGACCGTTTCAAAAGTCGTATTAAAACTTCGAAAAAGACTGAACGTGTCGCGATCAAACTCAACCTGACTGAAAATGATATTGCCCGTTTTAGTGAAATTAAGCACCAATTTCCAGGGGTAAAAATTGATACACAAATGACCCGTTACTATCCGCATGGTGAATTGTTTGCACATGTAATTGGTTATGTCGGTCGTATCAATGACAAAGAATTAAAAAGTATTGATAAAGATTTATATGCCGGTACTAACCTGATTGGTAAAATCGGGGTAGAAAAATCTTATGAAGATATTCTGCATGGTGTGCCGGGTAATGAGTCTGTAGAAGCCGATGCCCATGGTAATGTCCTACGCCACTTAGGCCGTAAAGATCCTGTTCGTGGTAATGATCTATTCCTATCTTTAGATTACGGTCTACAAATGATTGCCTCTGAGCAGTTAGCCGGTCGTCGTGGTGCCATTATCGCGATGGATCCAAACACAGGTGAAATTCTTTCACTTGTTTCCAGTCCAAGTTTCAACCCGAACTTATTTGTGACCGGTATTAGCACCAAAGATTATTCATACTTACGTGATAACCTTGATCAACCCTTGTATAACCGTGCTGTGCAAGGGGCTTACCCACCGGGTTCGACCATTAAACCGATGTTTGGCTTAGGTGGTATTCACTACAACTTGATTGATTGGGGCACTGCCATTGCCGATCCCGGTTATTTCTCACTTCCTGGGGATAGCCACCGTTTCCGTGACCATAAAAAAACCGGTCATGGTGCAGTGAACTTACACAAATCTCAGGTGGTTTCTTGCGATACTTTCTTCTATATCTTGTCCTACCGCATGGGTATTGAAAAGATGAACACATGGATGCGTCAATTCGGTTTTGGTGAAAAAACCGGTGTCGATTTACCAAGCGAAAGTAGTGGTTTATATCCAAGCCCTGAATGGAAAATGCGTACCCGCAACAGTAAATGGCTTCGGGGTGAAACCATTTCTGTAAGTATCGGTCAAGGGGCTTTCACCGCAACACCATTACAGCTGGCAATGGCAACTGCGATTACTGCCAACAAAGGCTCGCATGTCACTCCACATGTACTCCGTGATACCAAAGGTGCTAAAGCCTTTAAACCGCATAATGCGCCTGATGGCAAAATCCAATTTAATGGCACAGCTGAAGATTGGTCAAAAATGCACGATGCAATGGTTGATGTCGTACAATCTGGTACGGGTAAAGGTATTCGTACACCGATGTATTTAATTGCCGGTAAAACAGGTACTGCTCAGGTCAAGAGTATCGCCCAAGGTAAAAAATACAACGAATCCCTCTTAACAGAACGCCAACTCGACCATGGTTTATTCGTTGGCTTCGCCCCTGCCGATAAACCTCAGATTGCCGTTGCGATTGTTTGGGAAAATGGTCGTCATGGTGGTTCAGCAGCACAACTTGCAAAACCTATTTTTGATTATTGGTTACTGACCCGTAAGAAAAACCCAATTGTGCCATCAGGTCAGCAAATTAGTGGTGGCTTAATGACAGCAGGCATTAAACCAGGTGAATTACCAAGTGGTTCAGGCATTTTAAGTCCTGATGCAGCAACACCACATAATCAAAACTCTGCATCACATAGTAATCAATCAAATCAAAGCAATTCAAATGGCTCACGCGCAAATGCTGCAAGTTCAGCGCAAGCGGTTGAAAGAGATTAATTCATGAAAAATCAATTACGTATTATTGGTGGGGATTGGAAACGTCGCCAACTTGCCTTTGCTTCCATCGAAGGTCTACGCCCTACTCCAGATCGTGTACGTGAAACATTATTCAACTGGCTGATGTGGGATGTGCAAAATAGTCATGTACTCGACTTATGTGCTGGCTCAGGTGTATTATCATTTGAGGCATTATCGCGGGGCGCAGCAAAAGTGGTGATGATCGAACCGGATCGAACTCAAGCACAATTTTTAAGTCAAAACTTGGAGTTACTTCGAGTAACCAAGTCACGTGCACAGCTTAAAGTCAGCACAGCACAACAGGCTTTAAATGGTTTAAATGAGCAATTTGATTTGGTGTTTTTAGATCCACCTTATAGCTTAGACCTATGGCAAGAATTAGCACACCAAGCTGATTCTCTCATTAAAGATCAAGCATTGATCTATGTTGAAGCTGATCGAGATTTATCAACTTTACAACTTCCAAGCACATGGAAACTGATTAAGAATACTAAAGCAGGTACGGTCCGTGCAGGCTTATATCAGAAAGCCGTAGATTAAGACGTATGCAACAAAAAAAGGATTCATATTGAATCCTTTTTTATTTATTAAATATTTCTCATCGGTTTAGCGCCTGTCGCCATAACGCCAATCACCACGATCTTTTTGCCAATCGCGTTTATCATGTTTTTTCCAATCGCGATCACCAGGTTTTTTATCATAGTGACCATGTCTATCCCGATGATCTCGATAATCATCGTCATATGGACTCACTACACAGCCACCTAATGACACAGCAAATACTGAAATTAATAAAATATGTTTCATAAGTGTCATCCCTTTGCTTCATGTACATTGCAAGTATTCATGCCATCCATGGAGAAGCAAAGCACTCACTGTTCGTCTCTTGTAGCAGTTTTATATCCGTTCATTACATGGCTTAGTTTTTTATATCTGACAAAATTCTATGTATTACATAAATAAGGCTAAGTGACTTCTAGTTGATTCAAGTGAAACGGTGAATAATGTCGGTTTTTAAACAATGGTTTGCTCATGACTTGGCTGGTGTTTATCTTAGGCAGTATTTGTGCAGGCTTTGTTCAAGGACTGACCGGTTTCGCCTTTGCTTTAGTGGCTATGTCATTCTGGGTTTGGGTGTTACCGCCGCAGCTTGCTGCTCCCCTTACGGTTTTTGCATCAGTGTGGAGTCACCTTATCTCATTGAGGCAAGAGCCTAAATCAGGCCTTTCAAAAAAGCATTTAGTCCTTCCCTATATTGTCGCGGGTTTAATTGGTGTTCCACTTGGGACCTATTTACTGCATATTGTCCCAAGTGAACTATTCAAAATGATATTAGGCATCTTCTTACTCTGCTGGTGCCCGATCATGCTATTTAAACCTCAATTTGCCGTAATACAGCGTTCAAATCGTTTAGCTGATACGTTTATTGGTTGGATTGGCGGCATATTAGGCGGCTTAGGTGGCTTTTGTGGCGCGATTCCATCAGCATGGGTCATGTTGAAACAGCTACCCAAACAACAGCAACGCTATATTTTGCGCCACTTTAATTTTGCCATCCAAATTTTTACGCTCATTACCTACCTACTCAATCAAACCATTAATATGAGTCATATTTATTATCTGCCAATATTGATGGTATTTGTCAGTATTCCCGCAATATTAGGCGCGAAGTTATTTTATAAAATTTCAGAAATTACCTTTAACCGTTTGGTTTTAGGACTGCTTTTTTGTTCAGGTTGTTTTCTACTTATCAGCACCACTTCGCTATAAATAAACACTCTACGTCGATAAAGATTTAGTTGAATGTAATTTAATTTTAATATGAACTAATTATTAACCAATCGTTAAAATATTCACTTTTGCTTTTCTCTTTTTCACTTAAAATACGCACGACTTTTTTCACATATTTCAATTGCTATGAAAGCCTTAACAGCGCTGTGCAGTACACTTATTCTGACAGGTTGTTTTTCCAATGATCTGCATCATGCAGAACACCTTCTCTCTAAGTTTCACTGCACAAATATCGACAGCTCCCAAATGTCACATGGTGGTGTGACACAATATTATCAACAGTCTTTATTTAGCAGCAAAGCCAAAGCTGAAAACTATGTGCAGCATTATAAGGATGGTGATTCTGAGCTTGAAATTTCACTCACTGAAGTGGTTGAGCAGCAATATGAATTGTATAAAGCCGCATGTCAAAGCTTAGGTGGACTGACCTCCGATCTAGATGATTAATGTTTAGATCATCGCTTTGCGGTTTTTACATGAGTGGGTAGATTGGACTGATGAGCTTAAAATATTGAGAAGATGAATAGACTCAATATGACCCAACCTGCTCAATTTTCAGCAATATTTAAATCATAAGCCAGCTCACCATAATTCCCAATTGGAAGATAAATCCCCCTACTGATTATTTTTATGTGCTTAATGACAACATTTCACATCTTCGACGCTGCATTCCACTTTCTACTTTCTTCAGAGATATATCTTTCTAAAAAAACAGCAAACCCATTAACTCAATGTTAAACAATCTTACAAGAAGCTTCTTTTTTACGAGAACTGATCCTGTTTAAGTGAGACATATGATAGAAAGGAACGAATCGTATGAATCAGATCTTCAAGTTTTCAACCCTTGGTCTCGTGAGCTTATTATTGATTGCGTGTTCACAAAATAATGGTTCAGCACCACTGAAAGAAAGCGAATTAGAGCAATCAACATCAACCTCTGAGCAAAGCAAATCATTGCCTACACGCATAAATAGTGCCGAAACCGATTTAAATTGGGTCGGTGAATATGAGGGTGTGTTCCCTTGTGCAGATTGCGAAGGCATTCAAATTGAATTACAGCTTAATGCCGATAAAACCTATGAATTAAATCAAGAGTATTTAGGAACGAAAGCTAAAAATGAATTTGAAGTAAAAGGCAGCTTTAGTTTTGATGCACAAAATCCCTCTATCATTAGCCTAGATGATAAAGCGGAAAATCGTAAATTCTTAGTGGGTGAAAATTTCTTAGAAGCACGTGAACTAGAAAGTGGCAATAAAATTGACTCAAATTTAAATTATAAATTAATGAAACAGCCTGAATAAAAAATCCCCGCAAAAGCGGGGATTTTTTGTTTAATCCAAATGTACCAACGGGTTAATTATTTTCCGCCAAACACGTAAGCAACACCTACACGACCACCAAACTCATTACCACTCGCGAAACCAAAAGCACCGCTTGCAGAGATACGATCAGTGAATGATGTAACTACACCGATAGAACCAGCAGTTTCACCTTCATAATGACCTACACCACCAAATACAGCAACTTGACCTGGAGCAATGTTAGGTACAGCTTGTTGTGCAGCTAACGCAATTGCAATACCACGGTAAGCAGTTTTCTGTACTTTATCAATGTTATTACCCATACGGTTAAGTTCTGTTTGTAGATCTTTACCATTTAAAGTAATTTGGTCAGTTGTTAAACCAGTTGTTGCATTTAACGATGTTGTACGAGTAGAAGTAACCGTTTTACCTGCTACGTCTGTGTTCGTTTGAGTTGCATTTAATACAACACCATTCACTGAATCAACACGAGTTGCTGTATTACTTGTAGCAGACTTGTCAGCAGCAACTTTAGTTTCTGTACGGCTAAGCGTAGAAGACTCGAAAGTTCCAAACTTGTCAATTACATCAACTTCTTTCTTCGCAACAGTAGTTGTACCCGTTGCCGCAGTTACCGTTTCAGAACCATAAATAGTGTCAGTAGAGCTTTCATCTGTACGATTTACGAACTCTGTACCACGAGTAATGCTTACTGCATTTTTTCCAGAAGCTGCAAGTGATTCAGTCCATTCAGTTTTTCCTACAGATTTCACCTCACGATTTGCAAGTAAATGCATTTCAGTTTCATTCGTTACATTGCTAGTTTTACGGTCCTCTTTATAAGTGTAACCAGTATTATCAGCTTTTGTAACTTTTAACTCACTTGCATTAGTTGTGTTAAGCTCAGTCTCTTTACCGTCTTTTTGACCAGAACGGTATTCAACGTTTTCTGTAGTTGCTTTAGCAGTAAAATCACGGCCAGAACCATCTACATTTGCAGTTTTTTCTGATGTATCTGTTACTACAACTGTATCAGCTTTACGCTCTTGACCAATTTGGTAAAGATTTTCAGAGGTTGTGACTGTTTGTTTGTAACTATTTGTACCTGATTCAACTGGCTTACCATCAACTAAGACGATATCACCGTCAGCATCAGTCTTATAAGTTTTAGCTGTTGTTTCTGAGTCAGTTGTATTAACTGCTTCACGATATTTATCTGCTTTGCCTTTATTAAATAAAGTTACAGTAGACGCTTGATTATCCTTAACCGTACCTGTTGTAGCATCTGCATAAGTGACAGTTTGAACATTCGTTTGTACTTGAGTGCTTTCTAATGCTTTAACACCACCATCTTGATAAGTTTTGGTGTCTTCTTTGTTAGAAGTATCTAACTTAGTGTCAACAACAATCTCACCTGCTTGAGCATTTTTAACGGCTAAACCTGCATCAACAGTACCACTATCACGTAATGTATTACTGTCGATGTTTGCTTTTGCAGTACCATCGTAATTAAAGCCAACATTATTAGTTACCGCTTTTGCAGTTACTTCAAAAGCTTGATCTTGAACAAAAGTATTCGCTAACTCTTTACCTGCTGCATAGTCAACATCTGTCCAGTTATCATGACCTTTGTATGTTGTTTGAACTACGCCAGCTGCATTCTTAACATTTCCTTCAAAAGAAGATGTCGAAATATTTTCACGAGTTTTATCTTGACCCTCTTGGAATAAACGATCAATTTCATTGCTTGCTGTTTTAGTAGATTCAACAGAAAGCACAACTGGCTTACCATCAGCAAATAGAATATCACCATTTAACTGATCAAATTGAGTCTCTACAGATTCACTAGATTCCGTTGTTACAGATTCACGGTGAAGGGCATTTTTACCTACCGAGAAGACTTTAACATTGGTTTCGTCACTACCTTTATCAGCTGCATAAACTGTAGCACCATCTTTCGATGTAGTCTTTTCATCCCAAGTTTCTTTTTCATTGGTTTGATAAGCAACTTCTGCACCCATTGTTACTTTGTCGGTACGTTTTTCAGAATATACTTCTGTTTTAACAGTTTGAATTTCAGCCGCTTTAGTTTCAAGTGGTTTACCATCTTTGAAAGTTACTTCACTACGAACTTGATTACCATTTGCATCATTATCAAGTAAAACATAGTAGCGCTCTTTACCTGTTTCATCTTTCCAAGTGTGTACATCACTAGAATCAAATTTATTGCCATTTACATCAACAGCGACTGTACCAATTTGGAAGTTAGCCTCTTCCGCTTGTTTTACAACAGAAACGCCTTCGATTTTGGCTAAATATTTATTATCTTCCGCCCAAGAGTTAGAAATATCGCGATCTACTTCAATATTTTCTTGATGGTTACGTGCATAAACTGCGCTATTGTCCCATGAGGTATTCCAATGCTCTTTAAAATCTGCATCTTGTTTATGAGTTACAACAGTACTTGATGTACCTTTATTTGTAGATTTTTGAACATTTGTATCTTGATACCACCAGTTTTCTGCACTATTCTCGATATGATCTTTATAAGCATCACCTTTTGTAATGCCTTTATCAGCATCATCCGCTGTGTAACGTGTTGGTTGATAAACTGAATCATACGTCTCATTGGTAGTTTTAGTTTCAGTTTCAGTATTAACAGTTGGTTTGCCTGCTGTTAATACAATTTCACCATCAGCATTTTTTACAAAATCACGTGTTTTAGTCTCAGTGCTTGATTTAGACGTCTCAATATAATCTAAAGCATTTTTAGTACCTAAAGCAGCTTGGTTATATTGTGTTTCACTGGTTTCATTTGAACCTTTATCAACACTCACGAAACCATCTAACAAGCTTTCTTGAGAGTTATCATATGACCATTTTGTTTCTTCTGTGGAAGCTAATCCAGCTGCATTTACATCATCATAATCTACATCTTTAGAGCTAAATGCTGATTTATTTGTATTTACAGTTGACTCAAGAAGCGTTTTTTTATCCGCACTTAAATTAAACGCAACAACATTGTTTGTTGGGTTAACTTGATAATTTTCAGAAACATCGTGAACTGCTGAACTCCACTCCTCACTAGATAAAAGACCACTTGCATTTTTGCTCGTCGTTACACCATTTGCATCTGTTGTACTCTTATAATAAACATTATTTTCAGTAAATTTATTTTCAACAGTACCTACACGAATAGTTTGACCAGCAATAGGTTTTCCATCAGTTCCTAATTTTGCTTTTGTTGTTAAATCAGAAGTTGTATTTTGGAACTTGCTAGAGTTAATACGCTCATCAGCTGCTGCATAAACGATCTCTTCAGAAGAACCCTTATCACTTGTTGTACGAGCATCTATAACTGTATTGACATCATCATTTGTAAAGTCAAATGAACTATCATCTAAACGTTCTTTTGTTCCAGCAATTTCAGTTGCAGGATTAATCGTTTTATCCAGTTGAATACGTGTATTTGCCGTACGCTTCGCCTGACCTGTTGCTGTTGTTGTATCCCAGCTTTCAGAAACTGTATTTGTACCGTCAGCGGCAGTCGTATTTGATTCTTTATCGTTACGTGCTTCTAAAAGCCCTTTACGGATTTCCTGATAGCTATAATTACGATAGTTAATCCCACCAATCTGAACTTCAGGGCCATTAATTGCAGGGGTTGTTGCACTTACAAGGTCACCCGTAGCAATATCTTCCTTAGAAACAGTAACAGTAGTACCAGTAGATGGTGTGGTAGTTTCAGTCGTACCAGTTGTTTGTTGGTAGTTAGTACCCAACTCGGCATCTACTGCTGGTTGGTATGTTGCTGTTGGCGCAGCAAATGTCGTCCCTGTAACAGCAGCAACTGCTAATGCGATAGATGTTTTTTTCAAATGTAAACTCATTATACGGTTCCTTTTATTACGTTTTTCCAGAGAAGTTGTATTTACAACCCTCTTTAATGACCCAATTTGTTCAGGTTATGTTTCAGCTTGATTCTAATTTTGCTTTAAGAATTTATCAATCATAATTTTATAAAAAATAATTTTTTCTTTATCCTTTTTCTTTCTTTACTACAAAAATCATATAAAACTTATCGAAATATTAACCACATACCCCCAATAAGCTTTATAATTATTTATTTCTAAAATAATTTTTTTATTTTTAGGATGGTTGGGATAGGCTAAGCTTTTTTTATGCAAGAAATGAATGAAAAATTGGCATTTAGCCAACGATTGAAACAGACCCTTTCAAATTATGATTGGGCCAAAATTAGTCCAACATGGTTAGCGCGGGAATTCAATCTGCGTTATAATGGGAAATCTATTAGTGTTCAAACTGCAAATAACTGGTTATTAGGTAAGGCCATCCCTAGCCAAGATAAACTCTCTATTTTAGCGATTTGGTTAAATGTATCTAATCAATGGCTAAGATTTGGAGACCAAGATATTAATCCTAGTGCCCAGATTTCAGAACACGATGCTGGAGATCTAGACTATTATCTGAAGTTTCGCGCTTTAAAAAATCATCATAAAGATATCATTAAAAAGTTGATTGATGAGTTAAATCAATTGTAATTTTTATGCGTGAAATCAATTGTAATTTTTATGCGTGAAATCAATTGTAATTTTTATGCGTGAAATAAGCTAAAATTTTTTTATGCTCATGCTCATACCTCCGTAAACGATCTTCATATTCCTTTAATTTTCGGTATAAAGACTTTAATTCACATTTACTAATCAATACCAATTCAGAATGATCCTCTGAACTTTTCCCCTCATTATTTATAACTGTACTGTTCATATAGCCGCACATCAATTATATTTTGATTAAATCATAAACCAAAAATCTATATATTCCAAGATCAAATGTTACAAAAATAAACATTAGGGTCTGTTGACATTTCAAGTATAGAATTTACCCGATAAAGGTAGCCAAATAAATACACAAGCTAATGCAACTGCACCCTCATAGCTACACTTTAGCTTATCATATCGTGTTGCTATTCCTCTGAACTGCTTTAACCTACAAAATGCATTCTCAACTAAGTGCCTGATTTTATATAAATACCAATCCATATGGTCATTATTTGACTGTGTATTTGATTTTCTTGGAATATTAGCTTTAGTTTTTTTCGCAGATATTTGTTCCCTTAATGATTCAGAGTCATATCCCTTGTCTGCACAACATACTTCCGTTTCACTCAAATCCAGTTTTTCAATCATTTTTGGAGCAATCTTGACGTCATGCGTCGTTCCATCGGAGATAATAATTTCAATTGGATTGCCATCTGCATCAACAGCTAAGTGTATTTTAGAACTATTTCCACCAATGCTTTTAGAAATATCCTGATCTTTTATTCCAGCAGAATGTTGGTGTGCCCGAACATGACTACCGTCAATAAAAACCCATTCCATATCAGCATTTGAAGAAATTAATTTAAATACTTTCATTAGCTTATCATTTTTACACCAACGATTATATTTTTTAAATATTGAGTTATACGAACCAAATTCTTTAGGCAAATCACGCCAAGGACAGCCTGTTCTTATTCTATAAAGTATGGCTTCGACAAAATTTCTCAAATTAGATTTGAAATAGATATCAAAATTTCGGAAAATAGAAAGTAACTTAGACCAGTGTTGATCATTCAGCATTGTACGAGGCATAGCGAGAGTAAAATTGGGTTTGGCGATTTAATTTTACTACCTCGCTATTTTTTTAAGCAACAAATGTCAACAGACCCTAATCAATTTTTTAATAAAAAATGACACCCTGTTTGCATTTTTTAATCTAGATCAAACTTATGTCTCAAATTTTACTCTATTTTTTATTGAAATCGTACTTTTTTATCAAGAAATAAAAAAAATCCCTACCTGAGGTAGGGATTTTTCAAGATCAAATGATCAACATGAATTACATCATGCCGCCCATACCACCCATGCCGCCCATATCAGGCATTGCAGGTTTATCTTCAGGGATCTCTGTGATCATACATTCAGTAGTTAGCATTAAGCCCGCTACAGAAGCAGCATGCTCAAGTGCTGAACGAGTTACTTTAGCTGGGTCAAGGATACCCATTTCAAGCATATCGCCATATTCACCAGTCGCAGCGTTGTAACCAAAGTTACCTTCGCCATTTTTAACAGCATTAATCACAACAGATGGTTCATCACCAGAGTTAGATACGATTTGACGAAGAGGCGCTTCAATTGCACGACGAAGGATGTTGATACCTACGTTTTGGTCATCGTTAGAACCTTTCACACCGTCAAGTGCTTTCGCTGCACGTACTAGCGCAACACCACCACCTGCAACAACACCTTCTTCAACCGCAGCGCGAGTTGCGTGAAGTGCGTCATCTACACGGTCTTTCTTCTCTTTCATTTCAACTTCAGTTGCAGCACCGATTTTAATCACTGCTACACCGCCTGCCAATTTAGCAACGCGTTCTTGAAGTTTTTCTTTGTCGTATTCAGAAGTAGATTCTTCGATTTGTGCACGGATTTGTTGAACACGCTCAGAAATTTGAGCAGCATCACCAGCACCATCTACGATCACTGTATTTTCTTTAGAAACTGTTACTTTGTGAGCAGTACCCAAATGATCAATTGTAGTTTGATCTAATTGCATACCAATTTCTTCAGAAATTACAGTACCACCAGTTAAGATTGCGATATCTTGTAGCATTGCTTTACGACGGTCACCGAAGCCAGGCGCTTTAACAGCACATACTTTGATGATGCCACGCATGTTGTTTACAACAAGTGTCGCAAGCGCTTCGCCTTCAACATCTTCAGCAATAATAAGAAGTGGTTTACCAGTTTTCGCAACTGCTTCAAGAACAGTAATCAACTCACGAATGTTGCTGACTTTCTTATCTACAAGCAGGATGAATGGGTTTTCAAGTTCTGCAGTCAATGTATCTTGTTTGTTTGCGAAGTATGGAGAGATATAACCACGGTCAAACTGCATACCTTCTACAACGTCAAGTGAGTCTTCGAAGCCTGAACCTTCTTCAACAGTGATTACGCCTTCTTTGCCCACTTTTTCCATTGCTTGAGCAATAAGCTTACCAACAGTTGTGTCAGAGTTTGCAGAGATCGAACCAACTTGTTCAATTGCTTTAGAGTCAGAAGCAGGTTTTGCAGTTGCTTTGATTTCAGCAACTAAAGATTTCACTGCGATGTCGATACCGCGTTTCAAGTCCATTGGGTTCATACCCGCAGTGACTGACTTAATACCTTCATTTAAGATCGCTTGAGCAAGTACAGTAGCAGTTGTTGTACCGTCACCAGCGATGTCATTTGTTTTAGATGATACTTCACGAACAAGTTGAGCACCCATGTTTTCGAACTTGTCTTTTAAAGTGATTTCTTTTGCTACAGAAACACCATCTTTAGTGATGTGTGGTGCACCGAAAGAACGGTCGATCACTACGTTACGGCCTTTAGGACCTAGAGTCACTTTTACTGCATCTGCAAGAATGTTCACACCAGCAATCATTTTGCTGCGAGCTGAATCACCAAACTTTACGTCTTTAGCTGACATGTTTAACTCCAAATATTTTTAATATCTTTAAAACTTTGATTGAAAAATTAGACTAAATTAGCAAAGCTTACGCTTCTAAAACTGCCAAGATGTCAGATTCTTTCATAATAAGAAGCTCTTCACCGTCAACTTTTACAGTTGTACCAGCATAAGTACCGAACAATACTTTATCGCCAACTTTTACGTCTAACGCACGTACGCCATTGTCAGTGATTTGACCATTACCTACTGCAATAATTTCACCTTGTGCAGGTTTTTCAGCAGCTGAACCAGGAAGTAAAATACCGCCAGCTGTTTTAGTTTCTTCTTCAACACGACGAATAACAACGCGGTCATGTAACGGACGAATGTTGCTCATATTTAACTCCATAGACAAAGTCTTTTTTAGATATATGACGATGACTTATTTATTCCATTGATCATCATCAAACTTGTTTGATGTCACTTTTATGGAGATGGAATAAAACGCTTCAAGGGCAAAATTGAATTTTTTTTGATTTTTTTTAATCTTTTTGTATAAAAGACTTTATTTCGATGATTTATTCATCAAATCCTGCTTAAACTCAAAACAACCTTTCACTGAATTAAAAACATATTCTTCTATCGTGCCATTAGAATGGATCACATTAAAACTATTCGGCTGACCTTGATGTAAACGATATGAAGTTGCTGTGCCTGCATGTACGTCATATATGGGCTGTGCCAACTCCAAACCAAATGCTTTGTTTAAATCATAGACTGCTGCATGGTGCAAATGACCATGGAGTAGGGCATACAAACCATGCTTTGCCCATGCTTCAAGCGCGATCTTTGCGAGCCGAGGGCAATCTTTAATACCGCGCCTATCATAATGAGTTACATAAAAAGGTTGGTGAGCGACAATAATTTTTAACTTTTGAGATGATACCGCTTGGAGTTTTTGATCAATCTTTTGAATTTGCTCTAAAGATAAAGCACCACGGGTATGATGCCGTCGACGTATGGTATTAATACCAATGACATAAAAATGCTCTGTTTCTAATAAATTCTCTGTCTGACCAAAATGTGCTTGATAATAACTAAAAGGATGAAAAATCCGCTTCCATACATTATATAAAGGGATGTCATGATTGCCTGGAATAATGAGATATGGCAATTGAAGACTATCTAGAAATTGTTTACAGGCATGAAATTGGTACCATCTTGCCCGTTGCGTAATATCACCACTGACGACCACAGCTTCCGGTCGATGCTCACGACAAAATGCTTGGATTGCTTGAACACATTCCTGCTTCTCAGTTCCAAAATGCAAATCCGAAAGATGCAAAATCATGCTAGCACCCTCACAAGCAAACTATCATGATCAATTGAGATTTGAATTGGGGTTTGTATGGTGGCTAATTCACCATCAAGTGCAACGGTAAACGTTGATCTCTTGGCTTTAATCAGCACTTTGTTAGCCGAAAAACTGTAAACATCTTTGGCTTGATCAAGTTTACCTTGAATGAATTGATAAACCATTTTAAACAAACTGAGTTTGTCACTTTTGACTGCAATTACACCTGCCACCAATCCCTCTTCTGCAGCCTTGGCAATTTTTAAACCAAAGTCAGACAATTGCAGCTGATTATTTCCAAAAAATACCAAGGGGGTTTTGACGGGGAACTTTTGTCCATCGATATAAATTTCAAGTTTGAGTTCTTTTCGATCTCGGATTAGTACATCAAGCGCAGAGCTATACGCATTAAATGGCAGGCGTCCCAAAAGATGGTTATATTTTTCCCTTTTTTTGATAAATAAAGGATAAAGACCAAAACTGGCATTATTTAAATAGATGTATTCATTAATACATGCCACATGCACACTTTTATTCTGCCCTGTTGCAATGACTTCAATCGCATCTGACAGTCCTAAAGGAATATTTAAAAACCGTGCCACATAATTAAAAGTCCCAAGTGGCAGAATTCCTAAAACAATATGGGTATGTCTTAAATATTGTGCCACGCTGTTTAAAGTGCCATCACCACCAGCAGCTACAACAATTCCGCAATCCTCATAACTTTGGTGTCGCAAAATGACCTCTTGCATAAGCGCCTGCATATTAGCGTATGCATGAATCTCATAAGGCTTTACATCGAAGCCATAATTTGTAAATCGATCAAAAATCATTTGATCTGAGATTTGATCTTTGTTGTGCCGAAAGCCCGATTTTTCATTGTAGACAATCGACAATGGTCTTATTTTTTTACTCATTTTTTGAACAATTTCTGCTTAATATTTGCATTTTGTCCAATATATGGACAAATAACAGGGTGATTATGTAAAAATCAAATCAAGATCATTTGTTTAATCAATCAAAAATTTTTATATTACAATCAACTTAAATTATTATTTTATAAAAATATTTTTAAATAAAATAATTTTCATAAATATTATAAATGTATTAAAAAATGCACATTTTGACATGTAACACTATGTAAAACAGGGCTTTTTGGCCTAATTTGCATAAAATACCAATGATAAGCTCATAGTGCTTTAGTCTTATTTTTTTTACGATTTTATGCTTTAATACAGCCACTTTTTTTCATATTTCATCTGAGCAGTATTTTTATTGTTCGGATTGTACTTTGTACATTCAATTTGTACACATTTGAGATAGGCCTCACCATGACCCAAGTGAACGCACCAGAATTCGTTCGTCACCCTAAGCTTATTGCTTGGGTGGAAGAGATTGCTAAATTAACAAAACCAGCAAAAATTGAATGGTGTGACGGTAGCGCAGAAGAGTATCAACGTTATATCGACTTGATGATCGCTAACGGCACAATGCAAGAACTTAACCAAGAAAAACATCCTGGTTCATATCTTGCAAATTCTGATCCTTCTGACGTTGCTCGTGTTGAAGGTCGTACTTTTATTTGTTCTGAAAACAAAGAAGATGCTGGTGCTACAAACAACTGGGAAGCGCCTGCTGAAATGCGCGCTCGCCTAAACGGTTTGTTTGACGGTTCAATGAAAGGTCGTACTTTATATGTAGTTCCTTTCTCTATGGGTCCTTTAGGTTCTCATATTGC
Organism: Acinetobacter sp. NCu2D-2; assembly: GCF_001647675.1. NCBI lineage: Bacteria > Pseudomonadati > Pseudomonadota > Gammaproteobacteria > Moraxellales > Moraxellaceae > Acinetobacter > Acinetobacter sp. NCu2D-2. Next base: position 783,173 of record NZ_CP015594.1, on the reverse strand, counting down.
TCACATTGGTATCGAACTTACTGACTCTCCATATGTTGCAGTAAGCATGTCTAAAATGGCTCGCATGGGTAAAGCCGTTTATGACGTTCTAGGTACTGATGGCGAATTCATTCCATGTGTACACACTGTTGGTGCACCTTTGGAAGAAGGTCAAAAAGACGTTGCTTGGCCTTGCAACCCTGAAAAATATATCGTTCATTACCCAGAAACTCGCGAAATCTGGTCATTCGGTTCTGGTTACGGCGGTAACGCATTGTTAGGTAAAAAATGCCTAGCGTTACGTATTGCATCTTACATGGGTCGTCAACAAGGTTGGTTAGCTGAACACATGCTAATCCTTGGTGTGACTAATCCAAAAGGCGAAAAACACTACATCGCTGCTGCATTCCCTTCAGCTTGTGGTAAAACTAACTTTGCCATGTTGATTCCACCAGCAGGCTACGAAGGTTGGAAAATTGAAACTGTAGGTGACGATATTGCTTGGATTAAACCAGGTGAAGATGGTCGTCTATATGCAATCAACCCTGAAGCTGGTTTCTTCGGTGTAGCTCCTGGTACAAACACCAAAACTAACCCGAACTGTATGGCAACTCTTCACAAAGACGTGATCTATACAAACGTTGCTGTGACTGACAATGGCGAAGTTTGGTGGGAAGGTCTGACTAAAGAAGCGCCTGCAAACCTTACAAACTGGAAAGGTCAACCACACACTGGTGAAGAAAAAGCAGCGCATCCAAACGCTCGCTTCACAGTATCTGCTGGTCAATGCCCTTCCATCGATGCTGACTGGGAAAATCCAGCAGGTGTTCCAATCTCTGCGTTCATCTTCGGTGGTCGCCGTGCAGACACAGTGCCTTTAATTTCAGAAGCATTTGACTGGGTTGATGGCGTTTATAAAGCTGCAACTATGGGTTCTGAAACAACTGCTGCTGCTGTTGGTCAACAAGGTATCGTTCGTCGCGACCCATTTGCAATGCTTCCTTTCGCTGGCTACAACATGGCTGACTACTTCACTCATTGGTTAGAAATGGGCGAAAAAGTTGGTGCTAAAGCTGAAGCTGCAGGCAACAAACTTCCTGGTATCTACAACGTGAACTGGTTCCGTCGTGATGCTGAAGGCAACTTCGTATGGCCTGGTTTCGGTCAAAACATGCGTGTTCTTGAGTGGATCATTGACCGTTGTGAAGGTCGTGCAACTGCTATTGACACTCCAATTGGTCGCGTTCCAACTTACGAACAATTGAACTGGACTGGTTCTGACTTTACTAAAGAACAATTTGACCTTGTGACTTCTCAAGATAAAGATCAATGGATCAAAGAACTTGAAAGCCATACTGAATTATTCAACAAACTTGGTGATCGTTTACCAGAAGCGTTGAAAAAACGTCAAGCTGAGCTTTTAGAAGCTGTTAAATCTGCTTAATTGCTGATTTAAAAAAAGACCGCAAATGCGGTCTTTTTTTATGCATATTGTTTACATTTTCACTTAGATTTTTTTTATCTTCTATTAAAATATATAGATCATTTTACAAACAAACAAACTTCCATAAAAATCAAGTATATACTCTAAAATAACCACAAATAATTGTTTTTAAAACATAAAAACATTAATACATTTTTCCTACTACTAAAGTCCTATAAACGCTATAAAAGCATAGGTGTATAAAAGCTATATTCTTTTCTCCTCTTTCCTCGAGAGACGTTTTTTAAATAGCGTTTGCGATTCAAAAGCCGTTTCATGACTCTTTGTATGGAGCACACTCGTGACTCAGCCTTCTCCACAAGTTGCACAGCCGCAACTTGATCGAAAAACACGTGTTAAATCGATTTTAGGCGGTTCAGCAGGTAACCTCGTTGAATGGTACGATTGGTATGTCTACGCTGCCTTTACGCTGTACTTTGCTTCTCAATTCTTCCCTGAGGGTGATGATACCGTTAAGCTACTTCAGGCAGCTGCCGTATTTGCACTTGGTTTCTTAATGCGTCCGATTGGCGCATGGATTATGGGGATTTATGCTGACCGTAAAGGTCGTAAGGCGGGTCTGACTGTATCAGTCTCATTAATGTGTATTGGTTCACTCATTATTGCGTGTGCACCAACGTATGATTCTGTCGGCATGCTTGCTCCTGCACTGCTTTTATTTGCACGTTTACTTCAAGGTCTTAGTGTAGGTGGTGAATACGGTTCAAGTGCTACCTACTTGACTGAAATGGCAGGTAAAAACCATCGTGGTTTCTTCTCGAGTTTCCAATATGTAACCCTGATTTCAGGTCAGTTACTGGCACTTTGTGTATTGATCGTTTTACAACGCACTTTAACCGATACACAACTTACCGAATGGGGCTGGCGTATTCCGTTCTTCATCGGTGCATTACTTGCCATTGTGGTGTTCTGGATTCGTCGTGGCCTGATTGAAACTCAATCATCTAAACAAGCACAAGAACAAGCAAAGTCTGGTGGTCCAAAATCAAGTGCGCTTGCATTATTCACTAAGTACCCTAAACAAGCATTCACTGTAATCATGTTGACTGCTGGTGGTACATTGGCGTTCAACACATTTACAACTTACCTTCAAAAGTACCTTGTAAATACTTCAGGCTTTGAAAAAACAACAGCAACTGAAATCACAACTTTAGCGATTTTCATCTTCATGTTGTTACAACCATTAATTGGTGCGCTTTCAGATAAGATCGGTCGTAAACCAATTATGATTGCCTTTGGTGTATTAGGTGTTCTCTTTACTATTCCAATCTTCAATGGTTTAGGTTCTACTTCAAACCCAACAACTGCGTTCATGCTTTGTATGAGTGGTATGGTAATTGTGACTGGTTATACTGCAATTAACGCTGTCGTAAAAGCTGAATTGTTCCCTGCACATATCCGTGCACTTGGTGTTGCCCTTCCTTATGCAATTGCCAATACACTCTTTGGTGGTACAGCAGAACTTGTGGCTCTAAGCTTTAAAAATGCTGGACATGAAAACTACTTCTTCTACTACATTACATTCATGATTGGTATTTCACTCGTTACATACATCTTCATGAAAGATACCAAGAAACACAGTATGATTCAGGACGATTAATCCTCATCTATACAAAAAAAGCCTCTCCAATATGAGAGGCTTTTTTATTGTGCTTTTGTTGAAATGAGTATGATCTGTGACTGAGATATAGCATAATTTAATTGAGATTTAAGGGATTCAATGATGAAAAAATCATTACAGATAATAGGAATGGGCGTCACTGCTTTTGTATTGGCAGCTTGCCAAAGCACTTCTAAACCATTTAATGGAACGACGGGTTTCCAAGTCGAAAGCCAAACTGAAAATACAGCTACAATTCGCTATACAACTGCAGGCAAACAAAATTCAGTCAAAGATGAGCACAAGTTTCAAGCTGCTTGTCAGCAGACTTTAGGACACAATAAAAAATATTCTATTCAGATTCTAAGCAGTCAGGAAATTGCACATCCCAACACCATTTCATCTGATCAATATGGTCGTCAGATTGGTAACACCAATACCAAATTTGGTTTAAGTAATACGCCTGATTTATATAATAGCGACAATTTAGGTGCGCGTGATGCCTTAAATGTTAGCCCAAGTACTTTACGCGTCGTGCGCTATATCTGCTCATAAAATAAGGTTAAAACCGTAAAAAAAGGCAGAAGATCTGCCTTTTTATCATTTAGTTTTATAGAAACTTACATTACGAAACTCAGGTGATTCATCTAGATCTGGCCAGGTTGTCGCACTGCGTTCATCTAGCTTAATATATTTCGGATGACTAAAGTTTTTTACGCGACTGTCTGCGACCCACACTTCAGAGGCAAACTTCAAAAACTCATCCAAGAAAAAACGATTACATTGGTCATACAGCACATCTGCAGCAAGCAGAATATCAACTTGTTCGGCCTTGTATAAGTCATCGAGATATTCAAGCTCAACATCATTTAATTCTGCATTGGCACGGCAGGCATCTAGACTCAACTGATCAATATCACAGCAAATCACACGCTTTGCACCTGCCATTTTTGCAGCAATCGCCACTACTCCTGAACCCGCGCCAAAATCCAACACAACTTTGTCTTTCACATGATGAGGCTCTGCAAGTAACCACTGCGCCATCGCAAGTCCTGACGCCCAACAAAAGATCCAATACGGCGTATCATTCCAAATGCGGCGAATCACCTCATCATCGAGCTTATCGGTCGGAAAGACAGGCGGAATCAGCCAAAGTGAAATTGGCGTTTCAGGAAGTTGCTGTGCATGTAATTCACAGTTTGGAATCACATCATGCAAGGCTTGTAGAAGATGTTCAGGTGCTTTAGGGAATTGGAAGGTACAGCTCATTTAATTTCTTTTATTAATATATTTTGAAGGAATACTTGAATAACTACCCTCATCCCAACCTTCTCCCTGAGCCGTATACGGAGCAAGAGAAGGAACATCCACAATTTTCAAATGGATTTTCCCTCTCCTTTTAGGAGAGGGTCAGGGAGAGGTCTTATAATCTCCCCTAACCCCTCTTTAAAAAAGAGGGGAACTTCAATTTAAAATTAGAAGTTTGTTCCCTCCTTTGAAAAAGGAGGGTTAGGGAGGATTAAATTAACCGAGCGCTTTCTCAGCAGCTTCTACAGTTTGACGAATTAAAGTTGTAATCGTCATTGGACCTACACCACCTGGTACTGGTGTATACGCAGATGCGATATCTTCAATACCGACCAATTGAATGTCACCTACACCGCCGCCATCACGTGGATGGAAGCCCGCATCAACAACCACTGCGCCCGGTTTAATCCAATCTTTTTGGATTAATTCCGCTTTACCCACTGCACCAACAATAATGTCCGCTTGTTTTACAAATTCAGGAAGATTTTGTGTACGTGAATGGCAAATGGTCACGGTTGCATTGGCTTCAAGCAACATCGCCGCCATCGGTTTACCCAAAATTGCAGAACGACCGACAACCACCGCATGTTTACCCGCAATTTCAATGTTGTTTTCTTTCAGAATCGTCATGATGCCCGCAGGTGTTGCAGAACCATATGCAGCTTCACCCATTGCCATACGACCATAGCCAAGGCAAGTTACACCATCCACGTCTTTTTCAAGTGAGATTGCATCGAAACATGCACGCTCATCAATTTGAGCAGGTACTGGATGTTGTAACAAAATACCGTGAACATCAGGATTTGCATTTAATTTTTCAATTTCAGCAAGCAATTGTTCTGTTGTGGTTTCTTTCGGAAGCTCAACTTTGAGCGAGTCCATACCGACACGACGGCAAGCGTTTCCTTTCATACGAACATAAGTTGCAGATGCACCGTCGTCACCTACTAAAATAGTCGCAAGAATTGGAGTACGACCAGACTTTGCTTTTAACGCTTCTACGCGTGTTAACAAGTCAGCTTCAATTTTCTTCGCCAATGCACGACCATCTAAAACTAATGCCACGGCACTTCTCCCTCGTGTTGATATGAATCAATTTTTGCACATTCTACATGAATATTTTGAATATTTTCCGTTATATGCTGCTTTTCTGCGCATACGATTCAAACTGCTATTGTTTTTTTTTGAGAGCTTGCTAATATACGCATCAACAAGACATGGCGGGGTGGCAGAGTGGTCATGCAGCGGACTGCAACTCCGTGTACGCCGGTTCGATTCCGACCTCCGCCTCCAATCTTGTTAAGCCCGAGTGGTGAAATCGGTAGACACAGGGGATTTAAAATCCCCCGCCCACAAAGCGTGCCAGTTCGAGTCTGGCCTCGGGCACCATTCTTCTACTACAGAATAATGGTGTATATAAAGAACCCAGCGAAAGCTGGTTTTTTTATGCCTGTAATTTGAGTTGTCTTATTTTAAAGTCATCTATACGGCTAATAATTTTAAAAATTTCTTCATTCCTCTTATGCGTCTACGTTTAGGCTTAGTTAGTTTTCGGATATACGTTTCCATATTCAATGCAGCCAAATAAAACAATGCAACTTGATCAGGCGTAATTTGATTCATCAAACGTGCATGAATTACTGACACTAGAGCATGTTGTTGATATAAATGATGATAAGGACCTTTTGAAATACGCATCGTCTCAACCTCCAAATATGAAAAAAGAGACAAATTTAAATGTGCTCATCAGATGCATTGCAAAATACTGACCAAATCCCCTACTTTTTTCAGGTTTTTATTTCAACAAAACCAACTCACCCATAAATGTTTGAAATTAATAATTTTTATTATCATAAATAAAACCAAATCTGCTCTACTTCTTCTAACAATCTATCGCACACTTATTACTTTAAATTTTTAAAATGTCTATTAGCGACAGATCTTGTCACATTATTAAAAATATAAACCATGTCGTAATATCTAAATCATTTCCAACATAGCGCTCGCTTGAGCCATTAAAAAAGCCCCAATAAATGGGGCTTCTTGACTCATAAGACTTAAGAAATGACTTCTACGACCACTTTACCAATATGTTCACCTGTATCCATACATGCGTGAGCATCTTGAATCTGATCAAAGGCAAAAGTTTTATAGATCATCGGTAGACATTCGCCTTTTGCCCATAGTGGAGCAACATGAGTTTGGAGACCTTGTGCAATCTCCGCCTTTTCAGCTGTGCTGCGCGCGCGCATGGTTGAGCCTGTAATGGTCAGACGTTTCATCATAATATGGCCAAGGCTCACTTCTTTTGCCTTACGTCCACCTAAGAAAGCAATATAAACCAAACGACCATCACGACGCAGAAGATTTAAGTTTTTCTCTAAATACGGCGCGCCGACCATATCAAGTACAACATCGACACCTGCGTTGTCAGTTGCTTCATTAATCACTTGCTCAAAATCTTGAGTTTTGTAGTTAATGCCAGTCGTTAAATGTGAAATCGCTTGGATTTTTTCGTCAGAGCCTACCGTCGCAAAGGTTTTAATGCCAAGTGATTTGCATAACATCAATGCCGTGGTCCCAATACCACTTGTACCGCCATGAATCAGTACAGTTTCGCCTGCTTTGGCTTTACCCATTTGGAATACATTCGCCCAAACGGTAAAGAATGTTTCAGGAATTGCGGCCGCTTGTACGAAGCTTACACCTTCGGGAATTTTTAAAGTTTGTGTTTGTGGAACCACGCAATATTCTGCGTAGCCACCACCATTGGTTAAACCACAGACTTTATCGCCTACTTTAAATTGAGTAACGTCTGCCCCCACAGCAACAACTTCACCCGCAACTTCTAAACCTGGTACTGGTGTTACACCTTTAGGCATTGGATATAAACCTTGACGTTGTAAGATGTCAGGACGATTAATACCAAATGCATGGACTTTGACTAACACTTCATCCGCTTTCGCTTCAGGTAGTGCAACCGTTTCATAGGCTAATTTTTCAATACCACCTGGTTCGGTAATAATTACTTGTTGCATTGTTGCTTGAGACATATGCGCTTTCCCTATCTTTCACTTTTCATGTATCTAGCGTTATTTGAACATAGTTCCTATAGGCTTTGAAGCGACTTATGACTTTTGTCTTAGCACCTCTACGAAATAATCACTTTCTTCTTTTACCCTTAATCGCTCTGGACTTGTATTTACAAGTTATTCTTTCTAAATTGTTTCCAATGTTTTTATTAAAATAACAATATGTCATTAAGTACGATTCTTTTATGGAGTGTCCTACCTCCCCTTATTATGATGCTTTGGGTTTGGGCTTTACGTTTTCCGCAATCTTGGATTTTAAAAACTGTCGTTATTCTAGAAGTACTCGTCATGCTACTTGTGCTACTCATTGAATTTGATGCGCGCCATGTTGCAGGGAATGGTGGATGGACTATGATTTTCTTTGCAGTATTTCAAATTTATGCGGGTATAGGCATTGGGCTTATCAGATTGGTGATGTGGTGCTCGAAATCCAAACCCTGACATCACTACTGTATTTGTGAAAATAAACTTATATCTTTCAGCAATATTCTTTTGATCTATCACAAGAAATATCTATCTTTGACCTTTATATTCTTTAACCATGCGATCACTAACATCTTCTGTATAACCAATTGGCGAATAGCCACCTGCTCGATTATAAGCACTACGTTTACCACAGCGGCTACCATTACGAACAGTGTTATAAGGACATGGGCAGTTACCTGGATAACTCTCTATCGACTCTTTGATAATCTTTTGCTTAATCGCATCTACACTTTGACTGCTTTGCTTAGCTTCCGCTCCAAAAGCCACACACAAACCAACTAACAATAATAATTTTTTCATACATACCCCCATCCACGGAAGGATTGTATAAAGCTGTAAATGAATTGAAAGATCCTGTTTTGACTATTCGAGTACTTTTCCAACAGTTAAAAACTAAGCAATAAAAAACCCGCTTTACAGCGGGTTTTTTTAAATCAATTCAGTCTTATAGACGAACCAATTCCACAATCTTCTCAGCAAGTTCTTCAACAGCATCGGCTGTGTAAGTCACATCTGTGCCTTCAGCATTATCTGTAATCACCACCACACCTGTTTCACGAACAAGCGCAACTTGTGCATCATCTAAGCCTGCTTTTGCAATCGCAACCACACCTTGTTGAATGAGTAAGCTTTCAAGCGCTTGCGCATTTTCAAGAGCTTTTGCAGTTACAGTGACCGCAGCAGGTTTTTGACCTAAACGTGCAGCACGTGCTTCAGCAGTAACAGGCTCATTGTGTGCAGTATATTCAATCGCCGCTTCAACCATACCCGCACCAACAGTCACGTTATTGAGACGGTCAATAAAGATAAATGAACCGGTGTAACGACTATCTTTGTAACGGTCAAAGACAACAGGTGCATCAAATTCAATGGTCACATCTGCAATGGCATTCAACTCAAGCTCAGCAACTTCCATTTTTTCCAATGTGTTGACATTGGTACGGTAGTTAATTTTCGCAACTTTCGCTGGAATAGTTTGTGTACCAAACTTCACGTTGTACAGTTTGCCAAGTACAAGTGGTTGATCATTCATCCACACCACTGATGCACGTGCAGAACGCGAAATAAGTGGTTGCTCGCCTGCTTTCACCAAAACGTTACCACGCGAAATATCAATTTCATCATTTAACGTTAAAGTCACCGCTTGACCTGCAACTGCGTGTTGCAAGTTACCATCAAAAGTGACGATTTCTTTGACTGTTGACTTTTTACCTGATGGCAAAGCGACAATTTCATCGCCTACTTTGACTTCACCAAGTGCGATCGTACCGCAGAAACCACGGAAGTCGAGGTTTGGACGGTTCACATACTGTACAGGGAAACGGAATTCGTGTTTGCTTGTGTCGTGCGAAATTTCAACGTTTTCTAAAGTCTCCATTAAGGTTTCACCTTGGTACCAAGGTGTATTTGGAGATTTGTTCACCACGTTGTCACCATTTAACGCAGAGATCGGCGTAAAGATGATGTTGGCAGGTTTACGGTCACCCAGTTGGTTCACAAACTCATTGTACTCAGCCTGAATTTCATTGAAGCGTGCTTCAGAGAATTCCACCAAGTCCATTTTGTTCACAGCCACCACAATATTACGAATACCTAAAAGGCTCGCAATAAATGAGTGACGGCGAGTTTGAGTTTGTACGCCATAACGCGCATCGATCAAGATAATTGCAAGATCGGCTGTTGATGCACCAGTTGCCATATTACGGGTGTACTGTTCATGTCCCGGGGTGTCGGCAATAATGAACTTACGTTTTTCTGTAGAGAAATAACGATACGCGACATCAATAGTAATCCCCTGCTCACGTTCAGCTTGCAGACCATCCACAAGTAACGCCAAGTCAGGTGCATCACCTGTAGTCCCGACTTTTTTCGAGTCACGTGTTACGGCTTGTAGTTGATCTTCATAAATCAATTTCGAATCGTAAAGCAAACGACCAATCAAAGTTGATTTACCATCATCCACGTTACCGCAAGTCAAGAAACGAAGAAGGTCTTTGTTTTCGTGTTGTTTTAAATACGCCAAGATGTCTTGGCTAATTAAATCTGACTGGTGAGACATCGCTCAAACTCCACATATTCTTTTGAAATCGGTTGTAATCTTCAAATCCACCTAAATCCTCCTTTAATAAAGGAGGACTTGCCTCCGTTTCATTTGGGAGTTTCCCCTCTTTCTCAAATAGGGGGTTAGGGGGGAGATTTTCTTAGAAGTAACCTTCCTGCTTTTTCTTCTCCATCGAGCCTGCTTCATCATGGTCAATCATACGACCTTGACGTTCAGACGTTGTGGCAAGCAGCATCTCTTGGATAATTTCCGGCAAAGTTGTAGCAGTTGATTCAACCGCCCCTGTTAATGGGTAACAACCTAAAGTACGGAAACGTACCGATTTCATTTGTGGAACTTCACCTTCATGCAAACGCATACGCTCATCATCTACCATAATGAGTGTACCGTTACGTTCTACCACTGGGCGTTCAGCCGCTAGGTATAAAGGCACCAATTTAATATTTTCAAGGTAAATGTATTGCCAGATATCAAGCTCAGTCCAGTTTGACAATGGGAATACACGAATACTTTCGCCTTTGTTCACTTTACCGTTGTAAAGGTTCCAAAGTTCTGGACGTTGGTTTTTTGGGTCCCAACGGTGTTTAGAGTCACGGAATGAATACACACGTTCTTTGGCACGTGATTTTTCTTCATCGCGACGCGCACCACCAAAAGCAGCATCAAACTGATATTTATCCAATGCTTGTTTTAAGCCTTGGGTTTTCATAATGTCAGTATATTTTGAACTACCATAGTCGAATGGGTTTACACCCGCTTCACGACCTTCTTTGTTTTGGTGTACGATCAAATCAAAGCCATGTTCTTTGGCCATGTTGTCACGAAAGGCAATCATGTCTTTAAATTTCCACCCCGTATCTACATGTAGAAGTGGGAATGGCAACTTAGCAGGATAGAATGCTTTTAAGGCCAAATGCAGCATAACTGCTGAATCTTTACCAATTGAGTAAAGCATTACTGGGTTTTCGAACTCGGCAGCTACTTCACGGATGATATGAATACTCTCAGCTTCAAGCTGTTTTAGATGAGTAAGTCTTTCCTCATTTAACGACATGGACAACCTGCGAATTACACGTGTACTTATTACACTTTATAGAATTTATATACATTATAGTGATTTAGAATTCATAACGATTTCTTGTTTTATGATATTGATATATCAAAAGCTCATATAAAAATTCACTGATATGACCTATCAATTTTTATTAATCTGACATTTTCGCTTCATAAAAGTCGACATATAAAGTTATATGATCTGTATTTTTTATTATTTTTAATCAATAACTTCATATTAAAAAGCTCTAAACGAAATATTCAAAATATTAAATAAAATGCGTACAGTTTAAGCATCTATTTATGAAAGCAAAGTTGTGCCCCCCTATGCCTTATCATGCTTTAGACCTTGCCACCATTAAATCTCGCCTTGAAAAGGCAAATCTAGCAGGATTTATTTACCAACATCAACAACATATGCTGGTGTTACAACAACCTCTAAATGATGATGGCACGCCACTGAGCTTTTATATTCAACATGAAGTTACAGCGGATCAGCTCGGGCTTCAGTTTGCTCTGCGCTTAACGGAGCAAGGTCTCGAATTTGTATTGGGTGTTACGCATAGTAATCAAAATCCTCAGTATGAAATTGGTGCAGGTAATTTGCGTGGCGATCAAAAAGCATTTAATTTGCTCTATGCTTTTTATAATTATCCAAAAGCGTTCTATACGGTCAGTTGTGATCTATCCATTCATAGTCAAGGTCTTGAAGATGCTTTAGAAACACAGCTCTTTAGTCGACCCGAGTTAGCTTTTCTAGATCATGCAATAAAAACCAATCCAATGGGTGAGCAAGTCAAGTGGATGAAAGCATATATGTTGCAACAAGTACTTGATATGAAAGTTCGTATTCAAACCAGCTTACTTTAATTTTTGTTAGCATATTATTTAAGTATTGTCATTCGCTTTAATTAGGCCAGTAGGTTTATTAATATCAATAAACCTTTTAAATCCATTATTTCAACCATAAAAATCAATAACACTAGAAACACATGAATTTCAATATTTTATAAAAATAAATCCGTAAAATACCGTATTTTCAAGCCACCTTCTGTCTGAAATTAGTCTAAGTTTTGCTTACAAAACAACAATACAATGTTATCGTTTTAACCGTGAATTACTTTTTATATAAAAAACATAACAATAGAGACTTATTATAATGTGGGACCTCTTTACACATCCATCTAACATCATCTTTAGCATAAGCTTAAGTCTTATGTTGATGTTTGCAGCGTTAGAGTTTGTATTGATGATTCTTGGTGGCGGTTCACAACAACTTTTAGAGCATTTTTTACCTGAAGAAACTTCGCAAACTGAACAACAAATGCGCAAAAATGATGGTTTTTTCTCAAAACTGTTACGTTGGCTCTATCTTGGACGTGTGCCACTTTTCGTTTGGATGATTGTGCTTCTGACTTGCTATAGTTTGCTCGGTTTATTCATCCAATATCTCAGTAGTGTCATGATAGGCAAAGTATTTTCTGCTTGGATCATTTCACCACTCTGTCTAATTTTATGCTTACCTGTCGTGCGTTTTGTTGCGAGACGTACTTATAAATTACTCCCTAAACACAATCCTTCTGCCATGTTTAGTGAAGAACTGATCGGCTGCACAGCTACTATTGTACTTGGCAACACCAAACCACAAGAACCTGCTCAAGCAAAGGTGCGCGACAACAATGGTTATGTGCATTACATATTGGTTGAACCCGAGAATGATGAAGTTTTCCGTCAGGGTCAAACTGTATTACTTACACATAAAACATCAGAAGGTTTTCAAGCGATCGCAGCTTAAATTAAAAAAATGCGCCCGAACTAGGCGCATTCTTTACTATTTAGATCGCTTAAAATGATTTACTCAAACTAAATACAGCAGCGCCTTTCGCTGTTGCATCATCAGTTTTAAGATTGTTATCCACCCAAACCAATTCAGCACCCAAGCCTACAATTTCAGTATTGAGACCAATTTTGTAATCCCAATAGCCTTTTTGTGAGCCATTACCACCGAAAGCTGCTTCAAACTTTTCTTTATTTTCCATTAAGGTATAACCCACGCCACTCACAATGTTGAATTTTGGCGTTAATGGATATTGGTAACCCGCTTCAAAGTAATATTCCTGACCTGTTTTACCACTGTATTCAGGTGAATAATAAACACCCGTAGAGAGTTGGTCATCAGCCACTACTGCATTGGCATGATTATAAATGACTGCAAACTCATCATAGTCTGCATTTGCTTCATCATCCGCACCTGGATATTCGAAACGTGTGTAACTCACATCAAATGAGCCATTTTCTGAGACATCAAAGGCATAACCTAGGGTAAAGTCTGTTTCAATTGTTGTACCAATGTCTAAATCAACATTAGATGCCCATAGACTCGCATAAAGTCCTGATGCATGTTCAAGATTTAAAGCACCTTGTACCGCAATGTTATTACTGGTATTTGATAAACCACGGAAACGATAATCTGTTGCAAAGCTTAAATCGCCAGTTACAGTAATTTCTGATGCTGATGGCTCCTCATGTGCCATAACTGATGCAGAGAAAGACATTACCAATAATGCAGCTGCAACGGATTTTGCAACAGCTTTCACGTTTTGATGAGTCAAGGGCTTATCCTCATTGAAATCATATTCAAACTTTGAATTGACGAGATATAGTCAGAAATTTAGATGTACTTTTAGCAAATCCATGATCGCTGCTTATTTGTAATGATAATTTTTTACCAAAAGTTATATATCCACCTAAAATGTGCGCATATCTTACACATAAGTTTTTTACTATTCTAGGACTTACGCATTGACGGATTCAAAAAAGTCTCAAACTACTTTATAACGTATCTGTGATCAGACGAACTAAACATGCTTCTACAGCAACTTGTACATTACCCATTTATATGGGCTTTCTCATGACAGAACCAAACTCTATTAGCTGCACACAACTTGCCGAGACTTATAATATCTCGCATGACAGTGTAAATCGCTTTTTGGAGCGTGAAGACTACACAGCTCACGATCTATATCAAGAAGCAATTCAACACATTGATAATAATAAACTTATAGTCAGTATTGATGATACTGTTTTAGATAAGCCATATAGTCAACATATGGACTTAGTTAGCTATTTTTGGTCAGGTAAACACCACCGATCCGTCAAGGGTATTAATCTCATTACCTTGTATGCGACAGATCAACATGGCAAAAATATTCCAATTAATTTTCGAATTTATGATAAGTCAGAAAGTAAAACCAAGAATGATTACTTTATGGAGATGTTAAGTGAAGTACTCAATTGGGGTGCAAAGATTCAATTTATTACAGGTGATAGTTGGTATTCATCGACTGAAAATCTAAAAACCATAAGAAAACATGGTATTCGATTTATGTTTGGTGTCGACAGTAACCGTAAGGTTTCCCCTGAAAAAGGACAATGGTTTCAACTCCGTTTATTGCCGAATTTTCATCAGGGTCAAGTGGTCTGGCTCAAAGATGTTGGCTTTGTACAATTATTTAAGACTCAGTTAAAAGAACAGCAGAGATTTTATATTGTGCATCAAGATGAAGATGATTTATTGTCCTTTGATGGTTTTTATGAATTACATTCAAGTCATTGGAAAATAGAACAATATCATCGAGTAATTAAACAGGTTTGTCATATTGAAAAGTTTCAAGTAAGACGATCCAAGCTGATTTTGAATCATATTTTCTCAGCCTTGATGGCCTATGTTGAGATACAAAAGAACCAATTTGAGCGGATCTTTGAAAATGTATATCGTTGGCAGAAGAAATTATTTAGACCAATTATCAAGAACTTTATTGATGAATTTATTCTCGATAAGAATCATCTGCTGCCACAGAAAATCTATAAATAATAGTGCGTAAGTCCTATATTCATTCAATTTATCTATTGTTTTTACTTATCAGCTTAACCACTTTTTCACATATCTCCCTTCTTCACGATCTAAATCTGCTTTTATTTAATCACCCATTTTTTAGGCAATAAAAAAGCCTCCCTAAGGAGGCTTTTTAACATTTAGCTTTTAGACTAAACCTTTATCCTTTAATACGGCATACATGGTTGAACCCAATTCAGCTGGACTACGTGTGTATGCCATACCTGCTTTTTCAAAAGCTGCAAACTTCTCTTCTGCGGTTCCTTTACCACCCGAGATAATTGCACCTGCATGTCCCATACGCTTACCTTTCGGCGCTGTTACACCCGCGATGTAACCCACCACCGGTTTAGTCACTTCAGATTGGATATATTCAGCAGCCTCTTCCTCTGCGGTTCCACCAATTTCACCAATCATAATGATTGCTTCAGTTTCAGGGTCTTCTTGGAACAGTTTTAAGCAATCAATCTGGTTCATACCCGGAATTGGGTCTCCCCCGATACCAATACATGTCGACTGCCCAAGACCTAACTTAGTCGTTTGTGCTACAGCTTCGTACGTTAACGTACCTGAACGTGAGATAATCCCGATCTTACCTTTTTTATGAATGTGACCAGGCATAATGCCGATCTTGCATTCCTCAGGAGTAATAATCCCTGGGCAGTTAGGCCCGATCAGGCGTGCGCCATTGCCATAGGTTTCAAGATAACGTTTGGCTTTGAGCATATCCAACGTCGGCACACCCTCAGTGATCACCACGATCAGCTCAACACCTGAATCAATCGACTCAATAATCGAATCCAATACAAATGGCGCAGGTACATAAATTGAGGTTGCTGTCGCACCTGTTTCACGTACTGCTTCTTTCATCGTGTTAAAAACAGGTAGGTTTAGATGTTGTGTGCCACCTTTACCCGGCGTTACCCCACCAACAACTTTGGTGCCATATGCAATCGATTGTTCTGAATGGAATGTACCATTTTTACCAGTGAAACCTTGAACCAATACTTTTGTATCTTTATTAATCAGTACGCTCATGTGTGATCTCCTTATGCTTTTACTGCAGCAACAATTTTTTCTGCAGCATCAGCTAGACCATTTGCAGAAATCAATTTCAAACCAGATTCATCGAGTAATTTTGCCCCCAGTTCTGCGTTATTTCCCTCTAAGCGAACAACCACAGGCACTGTGACATTTACTTCTTGAACTGCTGCAATAATCGCTTCTGCGATCATGTCACAACGTACAATTCCACCAAAAATATTAATCAGGACACCCTGAACAGAGCTATCAGCCAAAATAATTTTAAATGCTTCAATTACACGCTCTTTGGTTGCACCACCACCGACATCCAAGAAGTTAGCCGGCTGACCACCGTACAACTTAATAATGTCCATGGTTGCCATGGCAAGACCTGCACCATTGACCATACAACCAATGTTCCCTTCTAAAGCCACATAGTTGAGATCAAACTCAGAGGCTTTTAGTTCACGTTCATTTTCTTGTGACTTATCACGAAGTGCTGCCACTTCAGGTAAACGATAGAGCGCATTTGAATCGATACCGACTTTGGCATCTACACAAAGAATCTCACCATTTTCACGTACTGAAAGTGGATTAATCTCAAACAATGCAAAGTCATTTTCAATAAATGCCTGATAGGCAGCGGTCATAATTTTGACAAACTGGTTAATTTGACCATCTTTTAAGCCCAACGCAAACGCAGTTTCACGCGCTTGGAATGGTAATAGACCAACTAAAGGATCCACTTCGACTTTAATAATTTTTTCAGGGGTTTCTTCTGCAACTTTTTCAATTTCGACACCACCTTCAGTAGATGCCATAAAGGTAATGCGGCGACTTGAACGATCAACCACTGCACCAAGGTACAGTTCACGTTCTACAGGATAGACATCTTCTGCAACTAAAATTCCGCTAACAGGTTGTCCTAAACTATCGGTTTGATAAGTCACTAAACGTGAACCAATCATTTGTTTGGCATATTCAGCTGCTTCATCCGCAGATTTAACAACTTTCACGCCACCTGCCTTCCCGCGACCGCCCGCGTGAACTTGGGCTTTTAAAACTGCAAATTTACCACCCAATTGCTCAAATGCTGCAACGGTTTCTTCGGCATTTGTGGCAAATACGCCCTCTTGAACAGGCATCCCATATTTCTTTAATAAAGCTTTGGCTTGATACTCGTGTAGATTCATTCAACAACCTTTTCTATTCTTACTTTGTTATGACTTCCCAAAACCCAGACATCCGTCAACGCAGCTTTGGTGCTAAAAATTAAAATATTTCTTATCATTATTTTTAGATGATTATTCATACAAAAACAACCACCAAATGCAAAAAGAGCGGCCTAAGCCGCTCTTTTTTTCAAATTACTTACGCTTACGTTGAATCGCGTGAATTGCACGACCATCCACTGCAAGCGCAGCTTCATGAACAACTTCAGAAAATGTTGGATGACCAAATGTCATTAACTGAAGATCTTCAACAGATGATACAAACTCAAGAGAGATCATACCTTGGTGAACGATATCAGAAGCATTTGGACCAATCACGTGCATACCGAGTAAACGATCAGTTTTTGCATCTGCAACAAACTTCACGAAACCAGCATTTTCGCCCGCAGCCATTGCACGACCGTTAGCAGCAAAGCCGAATTGACCAGTTTTTACTTCGTGGCCTTTTTCTTTCGCTTGCTCTTCTGTTAAACCTACCCACGCCGCTTCAGGGTGTGTGTAGATAACAGAAATAATTGTGTCATAGTTCACTTGAGCAGCATGACCGTGAATACGTTCAACAGCCATTACGCCTTCTTCCATTGCTTTATGTGCAAGCATTGGACCACGTACTAAGTCACCAATTGCGTATACGCCTTCAACCGAAGTTGCACACCAATCATTCACTTCAACTAAACCACGTTCAGTCAATTTAATGCCTGAATCTTCAGCCAATAAACCTTCTGCATACGCTTTACGACCTACACAAACGATCAACTTGTCGAAAGTTTGAGTTTTGTCTTCGCCGCCTTGGGTATATTTAACTGTCACTTCACGACCGTTAATTTCAGTGCCTGATACTTTCGCACCTACACGGATATCAAGACCTTGTTTAGTCAATACTTTTTGATAGTCTTTTGCCAATGCTTTATCAGCCATTGGTAAGAATGCATCCATTGCTTCAAATACAACAACTTCTGCACCAAGACGACGCCAAACTGAACCAAGCTCAAGACCGATAACACCCGCACCAATCACACCTAGACGTTTAGGTACTTCTTGGAATTCAAGCGCACCAGTTGAATCAACGATAAGGTCTTGATCGACAGGCGCAACAGGAATATTCACTGGCACAGAACCTGACGCAAGGATGACGTATTTAGGTTCTAAAATTTGAGTTTCACCTTCGTGAGAAACGAACTCAACTTTTTTACCTGCAAGCAGTTTACCTGTACCTTTTAACCATTCGATACCGTTACCTTTTAGAAGGCCGTCGATACCCATGGTTAATTGGTTTACGATTTTGTCTTTACGTGCAAGTAATTTTGCAAGATCAAACTTCACTTCACCTGTGGTAATACCGTGATCATCTAAGTGATGAACGGTATCTTCATAACGGTGAGAAGAATCAAGAAGTGCTTTAGATGGGATACAACCCACGTTTAAGCAAGTACCACCTAAAGATGGTTTACCTTTATGGATGCGTTTTTCGATACACGCAACTTTAAAACCCAATTGTGCAGCACGAATTGCAGCTTCGTAACCACCTGGGCCACCACCAATTACAACTAAATCAAATTGTTGAGACATTATTCTCTCCAAAAATGGGCTTAGAGGATCACTCTAAGCCCATGGATTTATTCTTTAGAATTAAAGGTCAAGGATCAGTTTAGCTGGTTCTTCTAACAATTCTTTAATTGTTACAAGGAAACCTACCGCTTCTTTACCATCGATTAAACGGTGGTCATAAGAAAGTGCTAAATACATCATTGGCAAGATTTCTACTTGACCATTCACCGCCATTGGACGCTCTTGAATTTTATGCATACCCAAGATTGCAGTTTGTGGCGTGTTTAAAATCGGAGTAGAAAGAAGTGAACCGAAAGTACCACCATTAGTAATGGTGAACGTACCGCCAGTCATATCTTCAATTGCAAGTTTACCTTCACGCGCTTTACCAGCGTATGCACGAATGCCGTTTTCAACTTCAGCATAGTTCATACGATCTGTATCACGAAGTACAGGTACAACAAGACCACGATCAGAAGATACAGCTACACCGATGTCATAGAAACCGTGATACACGATATCATCGCCATCAATTGAAGCATTAACAGCTGGGTAGCGTTTAAGCGCTTCTGTCGCTGCTTTTACGAAGAATGACATGAAGCCTAGACGTGCACCATGACGTTTTTCGAATGCATCTTTATATTGAGCACGCATTTCCATGATTGGTTTCATGTTGACTTCGTTAAACGTTGTCAACATTGCAGTGCTTTGAGTTGCATTAAGCAGACGTTCAGCAACACGTTTACGAAGACGAGTCATTGGAACGCGTTTTTCAATACGTTCACCAACAGCAACACTTAAAGGTGCCGCAGGCGCAGCTGCATCAGCTGGTTTCGCTTGGTGGTTTGCAACATCTTCTTTGGTGATGCGACCACCGCGACCAGAACCTTGAACGTCAGCAGCATTAATACCAGTTTCTGTTAATGCTTTACGTACTGCAGGCGCTTGGTCTGCAACTTGAGCGCGTTCAACGATTGGTGCATTACCTGCTTCTGTTTTTGCAGCAGCTTGTTCAACTTTCTCTTCAGATTGAACAGCTTGAGTGTTTGCAGCGCCAGATACAGCGCCTTCTTCAAACTGAGCAATCACTTCAGCTGAAAGTACAGTGTCACCTTCATTTTTAATGATTGATGCAAGCGTACCATCTGCAGGAGCTACAACTTCTAAAACAACTTTATCAGTTTCAATATCACAGATCACTTCATCACGTGATACAGCTTCACCTGGTTGTTTGTGCCAAGTTGCGATTGTTCCGTCTGCAACTGACTCTGGGAACACCGGTGCTTTAATTTCGGTTGCCATTACTTAGAATCTCCTGGATTATTCAGCATCGATCGCTAGAGCGTCGTTAACGAGCTGAGCTTGTTGTTTTGCATGCAAATATGGTGAACCACAAGCCGGTGCAGCTGAAGCTTCACGACCTGCGTAGCTAATACGAATCTGTTGACCAGATTTCATTACACCTTCGTATAAACGTGGCGCGATGAATAACCAAGCACCTTGGTTTTTCGGTTCTTCTTGAGCCCAAACAAGTTCAGTTACGTTTGGATATTGAGCAAGAACTTCAGCAAGACGTGCTTCTGGGTACGGATACAATTGTTCAATACGAACGATTGCTGTGTTGTTCAATTCTTTTTCACGACGTTTTTCAAGTAAGTCGTAGTAAACCTTACCACCACAAAGCACAAGACGAGTTACGTCAGACTTGTTGATGTTGTCGATTTCGTCGATCACAGTTTGGAATTTACCATTTGCAAGTTCTTCTAATGTAGACGTTGCAAGTTTGTGACGAAGAAGTGACTTAGGTGAAGTCACGATCATTGGTTTACGGATTGGACGAAGTGCTTGACGACGCATCGCATGGAAAATCTGCGCAGGTGTAGTCGGTGTAATCACTTGCATATTGTCTTCAGCACATAGCTGTAAGAAACGTTCTAAACGTGCAGATGAATGCTCAGGACCTTGACCTTCGAAACCGTGTGGAAGAAGCATGGTTAAGCCACACACACGTTCCCATTTGGTTTCACCAGATGAGATAAATTGGTCAATCACCACTTGCGCACAGTTTGCGAAGTCACCAAATTGCGCTTCCCAAATCACAAGGCTCTTAGGAAGAGTCGTTGCATAACCGTATTCAAATGCCAATACCGCCATTTCAGACAATAATGAGTCATAAATTGCAGTACGTGGTTGGTTTTCTTTCAAGTTACATAATGGAATGTAAGTCGAACCATCTACTTGGTTATGAAGTTTTGCATGACGGTGTGAGAATGTACCACGACCAACGTCTTCACCTGTTAAACGAACAAGGTAACCTTCATCTAAAACAGACGCATACGCTAAAGTTTCAGCAGCACCCCAGTTCAGTGGCATTTCACCAGTCTGCATTTTCAGACGGTCATCAATCACTTTAGATACTTGACGTTGCATTACAAAGCCTTCTGGAAGCTCACGCATTTTACGACCAAGTTCTTTTAAGCGTTCGATTGGGAATGAAGTATCCCACTCGTCTGTGTATTCGTGACCAAGGTATGGTGTCCAGTCCACAAACATTTTAGTGTTTGGCTCAAGAACAAGTGCATTGGCAACGTGGTTACCCGCTTCAAGATCTGAACGGTATTGTTCAACCATTGCGTCAGCAGCAGCACGATCCAAAATACCTTGTTGAACCAATTGATCAGCATAAAGCGTACGAGTTGTCGCTTTCTTAGTGATCACTTGATACATCATTGGCTGAGTTGCAGCAGGTTCGTCCGCTTCGTTATGACCACGACGACGGTAGCAGAACATATCGATTACAACATCTTTACGGAATGTATGACGGAAATCGTGTGCCAATTGAGAAACAAACAATACAGCTTCAGGATCATCACCGTTCACGTGGAAGATCGGCGCTTGGATCATTTTCGCGATGTCAGTACAGTATTCTGTAGAACGTGCATCACGTGGGTCAGATGTTGTGAAACCAACTTGGTTGTTCACAACAATGTGAACTGTACCACCCACTGTAAAGCCACGAGTTTGTGACATCTGGAAGGTTTCTTGGTTAACACCTTGACCTGCAAATGCTGCATCACCGTGAACGATGATTGGCAATACATCATCACCACCGATGTCTTTACGACGTACTTGACGCGCACGTACAGAACCTTCAACTACAGGACCTACGATTTCCAAGTGTGATGGGTTAAATGCCAATGCCAAGTGTACTTCGCCACCTGGAGTCATCACGTTAGATGAGAAACCTTGGTGGTATTTAACGTCACCTGAACCTTTTTTGTTCAGTGATTTACCTTCAAATTCACCAAATAGGTCAGCTGGGTTTTTACCCATAATGTTGACAAGAAGGTTTAAACGGCCACGGTGAGGCATTCCGATAACCACTTCTTTACAACCCACTGAACCTGCACATTGGATCAATTCGTTAACCATTGGGATGAATGATTCACCACCCTCAACACCGAAACGTTTCGCACCAACGTATTTGTTACCTAAGTATTTTTCTAGTCCTTCAGCTGCAGTTAAACGTTCTAAGACGTGTTTTTTCTGTTCTGCAGAGAAACCAAATTGACCGCGTGCACCTTCAAGACGTTGTTGAATCCAACGTTTTTCTTTGGTGTCCACAATATGCATGTATTCAGAACCTACTGTTGAACAGTAAGTTGACTCTAATGCAGCGACAATCTCAGCAAGTGTTGCTTCTTCTTTACCAATTGCAAGATTACCAGTATTGAATACGGTATCTAAATCAGATTGAGTTAAGCCGTGAGCGCTTAGTTCCAAATCATAGGCTTGTTCACGTTTTGCAAGACCTAATGGATCTAATTTCGCTTTTTGATGACCACGGTTACGATACGCAGCGATCAATTGTAAAACGCCGATTTGACGACGTTCGTGCTCAGAACTCACTGTTGCTTGAATAACAGGCTGAATACGGCTTGAGTTGCGACCTAGGAGAAGGAATTGCTCACGTACATTGCTGTGGGGTTGGTCACCTTTAGGGAATTTACCAAAGTATTCTTGCCAATCAGCACCCACTGAGTCTGGAGCCGTTAAATACTGCTCATAAAGTTCTTCAATATACGCTGCACTATCAGCGCTAAGTTCAGTGTCAAGACGCAGAGCGTCAGCAACTTCTTGCATTTGTGGACCCATTTCCTATTGCAAAAACATTTTCAGGATGCTTTTTAAGCAAAACCCAGGATTATTAATGTCAAATTGTAAAATGACATTAGTCCCCCATAAGGCATAAGCCATGAGGCGTTATCAACACATCAAGTAAACTCAATGTGTTTAATGAACAATAACGCCCCTCAGCGGCATCATCACTCATTGAATACCCGATAAATACCGAGCAATTTTTTGCAAATCGACTTAGAAAAAACAATGAATTAACAGAAGTTTTTTCTAAAGCGACTTCAATTTACATTTATATACCAAGCCAACAAAATCCAATGTTTAAAAAATGTACATGGATTGACTTTTTTGACATATAGTCTTGCGCTAAATGCTAACACATACTTTACAAATCAATTGATTTTTTTGGCATATACTGCTTATAAATTCAATAAATACACTGCATAACCATTCTAGTATAATATGGCTATTCCAAACAGATACCCACCTAATCCATACTAAAGTTCTAGACTTTATAGATAAATAAAAAGAGAGTAAATCCTACAATCCACTCCCTTACCTTTGTTATATCATAACATTAATAATTTGGATTTACAGTCTAGATTTACAGCTATACTACAGATTCAATTACTTTTTATCGTTTCGTTATGTGCGTCAATTCACACTTCCATATCCTATAACTAATACACTTTTCTTGTAATTTTTATGAGCAATAATCATGCCTATTTCATATTTACATATCCATAAAAAAAGCACATCAAATGATGTGCTTTTTTTGACCTGAATAATCAGTCGATTAGCCAGCCATATCAAGAAGCATATTACGGATGTGACCGATTGCTTTTGTAGGGTTCAAGCCTTTAGGACATACTGATACACAGTTCATGATACCTTTACAACGGAAAAGCGAGAATGGGTCGTCAAGACGAGCCAAACGCTCTTGAGTTGAAGTATCACGAGAGTCAATGATGAAACGGTATGCATTCAACAATGCTGAAGGACCCAAGAACTTGTCTGGGTTCCACCAGAATGATGGGCATGAAGTTGAACAACATGCACAAAGAATACATTCGTACAAACCATTCAAGTGTTCACGATCTTCAGGAGACTGCAGACGCTCTTTAGGAGGCGCAGGCTGATTATTGATTAGGAACGGATGGATTTTATTGTACTGATCGTAGAACTGATTCATATCTACAACCAAGTCTTTAATCACTGGAAGACCTGGAAGCGGACGAATAGTAATCACTTCTGGTAAATCGTTTAGGTTCCAAAGACACGCCAAACCATTTTTACCATTGATGTTTACACCATCAGAACCACAAATACCTTCACGACATGAACGACGGAATGTCAAAGATTCGTCTTGTACTTTTAACGCAAGAAGAGCGTCAAGCAACATACGATGCTTGTCAGTCAATTCAAGTTTAAAAGTTTGCATGTACGGTGCTTTATCCTTATCAGGATCGTAGCGGTAGATATTAAATGTACGAGTACCTCTACTCATCTTACTTCTCCTAATTAGAATGTACGTGGTTTAGGTGGAATTGCGTCAACCGACAATGGACGGTAACGAACTGGTTTGTACTCAAGACGGTTGTCCGCAGAGAACCATAATGTGTGCTTCATCCACTCATCATCACGACGACCGTATGGGTATTCTGCATGATCAGGTGGTAATTCGAAATCAACCACTGTATGCGCACCACGACACTCTTTACGAGCTGCAGCTGAAATTAGGGTCGCTTTAGCAACTTCATACAAGTTTTCAACTTCTAGAGCTTCAATACGTGCAGTGTTGAATACTTTAGATTTGTCTTTCAAATGAATGTTGCGAACACGTGGTTCAAGCGCAAGAATTTGTTTAACACCTTCTTCAAGTAATTCAGATGTACGGAATACACCTGCGTGGTCTTGAACGATGTCACGAATTGCATCAGCAACTTCTTGAGCATTTTCACCTGTAGTTGATTCGTCTAATTTACGAATACGAGCAACAGTTTTCTCAAGTACAGTTGTAGGAAGTGGAGCATATTCATCACCGTGGTGTTTAGTCACGTAATCGATGATGTGTTCACCCGCAGCTTTACCAAATACAACCAAATCAAGCAGTGAGTTTGTACCTAAACGGTTCGCACCATGTACAGATACACATGAACATTCACCAATTGCGTAGAAACCTTTCACTGGTTTAGTGAAGTTACGACCTTCTTGGTTAGTAGAATATGTATCAGTATTCTTGTCGTAATTTGTTACAAGCGCTTCAGTCGCTGGAGACTCAGGAACAACCACTTGACCATGAATATTTGTAGGAATACCACCCATTTGGTAATGGATTGTAGGTACTACAGGAATTGGTTCTTTAGTGATGTCAACGTTCGCGAACTTCTTACCAATCTCGAATACAGATGGAAGACGTTTCATGATGGTATCAGCACCCAAGTGAGTCATATCAAGAAGGATATAATCACCTTTAGGACCACAACCGCGACCTTCTTTAATTTCTTGGTCCATAGAACGTGATACGAAGTCACGTGGTGCCAAGTCTTTTAAAGTTGGTGCATAACGTTCCATGAACGGTTCGCCGTCTTTGTTACGAAGGATCGCACCTTCACCACGACAACCTTCAGTTAACAATACGCCTGCGCCCGCAACACCTGTAGGGTGGAATTGCCAGAATTCCATATCTTGCAATGGAATACCTGCACGAGCAGCCATACCAAGACCGTCACCAGTGTTGATATAAGCGTTAGTAGATGCACGGTAAACACGACCAGCACCACCAGTAGCGAATAATGTTGCTTTTGCTTGGAATACTGCAATTTTACCAGTTTCTTGGTCAATTGCTGTTACACCAAGTACATCGCCTGCTTCGTTACGAATGAGATCAAGTGCGATCCATTCCACGAAGAATTGCGTACCCATTTTCACGTTGCTTTGATAAAGCGTATGAAGAAGTGCGTGACCTGTACGGTCGGCAGCAGCACATGCACGAGGAACAGCTTTTTCACCGTAGTTCGCAGAGTGACCACCGAATGGACGTTGGTAAATTGTACCGTCCGCGTTACGGTCGAATGGCATACCTAGGTGTTCAAGTTCGTAAACGACTTGTGGCGCTTCGCGAGTCATGAACTCGATCGCGTCTTGGTCACCTAACCAGTCAGAACCTTTAACTGTGTCATAGAAGTGGTAGTGCCAGTTATCTTCTTGCATGTTACCAAGAGATGCACCAATACCACCCTGTGCAGCAACAGTGTGTGAACGTGTCGGGAATACTTTAGTTAGTACAGCAACTTTTAAACCAGCTTGAGCAAGTTGGTAAGATGCACGCATACCTGAACCACCACCACCAACGATGACAGCATCGAAAGTTTCGTGTGGAATATTTGTGTAATCTTCTTTAGGGTTAATTGCGCCCATGATCTCTTCCTATCAAGCCCAGAAAATCTGGATTGCCCAGATTGCGTATGCTAATACAGCGATAATCACTGCCGAAGTCAATACAATGCGTAAACCTGATGCTGATGGACCCATTTGACGAGTAGTCACATAGTCAGTGAATACTTGCCACATACCAATCCATGCATGTGCAACAAGAGAGAAAACTGCCAATAAAGACATAATCTTCATTGGAGTTGTCATCATAAAGCCATACCACTGTTCGAAGTTGAAACCACCATTACAAAGGATCCAACCAAAAACAACAACAGTATATACAGCCAATACAACTGCACTCACACGTTGAAGAAACCAATCGCGAGAACCTGAACCCGTTAAACCAGTAGCACTTTTCATTAGAGTACGATCCATACAAATGACGCAACGATACCGATTGCAGACAAGATTAATGCGATAGTAGCTGCAGTACGACCACTTTGCAGTTCTTCTGCAACACCAACATCAGCAAGTAAATGCTTAACACCAGCGATGAAGTGGTAGATTAAACCAGCTACAAATACCCATACGATGAAGCGAACAATGAAACCATTCATGATTTCTTGAACTTGTGCAAAACCTTCAGGAGAAGACAATGACTTGTCTAAAATCCATAGAAGTACCGGTACGAGTAAAAATACGATCACACCTGAAAGACGGTGTAAAATTGATGCAATAGCCACAGGGGATTTTAAGTTTACATCTAAAACTTGACCCATGGACAAATTGACAGGTCTGTTGCTTTTCACAGCGGGCATCCTGTAAGTAAAAACTCCATCCGGAGTTTGTTGGAATTAATTCGAAGGAAAGCTGGCATTATTAGACAAATCAATGCCTAAACATAAAACGACAGTGAATTATAAAACGCGAACTATCAAAATACAAACAATGCAAAACAGCTTTTTTCAGAAAAAACACTTAAATAAGAATCATTAACAATAACTTATTTACTTCTTCTTCCCTGCCCTGACATCTTATTCATATTTATATGCTTGGTTTTACATTACAAACACTACCACTCAACTCAAAAAAATCAAATAGACTTCTTTAACCATACATAGACTAAAGCACTATAAAAAATTATTTAAATGTTTATAAATTTACCTATCTACTTATATAAATAAGAAAACCACCCTTTATTTAGAAAATAAATGTATAACATTTTTGTTTTTATACAATCAAACAAAGATCACCAAGTGAATGAATAACTTATATTGTGAGTAATTTTTCAAAATGGGCTTTAGTTGTATAAATAAAGCTCAAAAATGTGATAAATTTCACACTTTATTAAACAAAAAATAATCAATTAAATTCCAAATGAGCTATTTTTTAATCAATTAAATCACACATATTTTTTACATTTAAAATTGACTTTTTTGACAGAGAAAAACCGTCATTAGAAAATAAACCCCAATATATAAAGAATTTTTACACTTTTTTTAATATTTACACACAAGTGTCCACGCGGCACGTTGATAGCTTTTTCACCAAGTTTTCGTTATTTTTGAACGCGATATTTTAAAATTATTTCTCCACAAGAGAATAATATCACTTATGATATTGCGCCAAGTGCTGCTTATGTCCCGTGTGCGTTATGCATAAGAATCAACACCAGCTAAATAAAGAGGGTGACATTTTTATCCATAAGTATAATTGACAAAATTTCAGTACTCACTAATCTATATCGAAATTTGATCCGTCCGTTTTGTACATGAAAAAACTGATAGGCAAATCGGATAAACATTCACCAGGACAGGAGATCTATTGAATGTCTGAAGCAACTGGCAAGAAAGCCGTTTTACAGCTTGATGGCAAAGAAATTGAATTACCAATTTACAGCGGCACATTGGGCCCAGATGTAATCGACGTTAAAGATGTATTGGCCGCAGGTCACTTTACTTTTGATCCTGGTTTTGTGTCTACCGCTGCTTGCGAATCAAAAATTACATTCATCGATGGTGGTAAAGGTGTTCTTTTACACCGTGGTTACCCAATTGACCAATTGGCAACTAAAGCTGACTATCTAGAAACTTGCTACTTGCTTCTTAATGGTGAGCTTCCAACAGCTGAACAAAAAGAAGAATTTGACGCTAAAGTACGTAACCATACTATGGTTCACGACCAAGTTAGCCGTTTCTTCAATGGTTTCCGTCGTGACGCCCATCCTATGGCGATCATGTGTGGTGTTGTTGGTGCGCTTTCTGCGTTCTATCACAACGGTTTCGATGTTGAAAACATTGACCACCGTGAAATCACTGCAATTCGCTTAATTGCAAAAGTACCTACACTTGCTGCTTGGACTTACAAGTACACTGTTGGTCAACCATTCGTTTACCCACGTAACGATTTAAGCTACGCAGAAAACTTCTTGTACATGATGTTTGCAACTCCTGCAGACCGTGATTACAAAGTTGATCCTATTCTTGCAAAAGCAATGGACCGTATCTTTACGCTTCATGCTGACCACGAACAAAACGCGTCTACTTCTACAGTGCGTCTTGCTGGTTCTACTGGTGCAAACCCATACGCATGTATCGCGGCTGGTATTGCAGCGCTTTGGGGACCTGCTCACGGTGGCGCGAACGAAGCTGTTCTTAAGATGCTTGATGAAATCGGCACTGTAGAAAACGTTGCTCCGTTCATGGAAAAAGTGAAAACTAAAGAAGTTAAACTTATGGGCTTCGGTCACCGAGTTTACAAAAACTTCGATCCACGTGCGAAAGTAATGAAAGAAACTTGTGACGAAGTGTTAACTGCACTTGGTATCAACGATCCACAACTTGCTTTGGCTATGGAACTTGAACGTATCGCGCTTTCTGACGAATACTTCATTAAACGTAACCTATACCCTAACGTAGACTTCTACTCAGGTATCATCCTTAAAGCGATTGGTATCCCAACAGAAATGTTTACTGTAATCTTCGCTCTTGCACGTACAGTTGGTTGGATCAGCCACTGGTTAGAAATGCACAGCGCACCTTACAAAATCGGTCGTCCTCGTCAGCTTTACACTGGCGAAACTCAACGCGATATCGTTCGTTAATTCGAACCGCGTCGAGAGACCACAAAAAACCGCCCCTTCGGGCGGTTTTTTTATTTCCTAATTTAGGCTCGAATTGACGGAGTAAACTCTTTTATAAGATAAGGCGCCAACACACCTTGATCACGATCTAATAATCTCTGTTTATAATATTGTAGCCATTCGGAAGTATCATGGTCATTAGGATGAAAACTTGATCGCAAGTAATCTAATATATGCTTCCATGTACTGCCATATACCCCATCTTTTAAACCAAAGATCAGCTTGAAGCTTCTCGGTATGTCTTGCCAATAATCTAAACGGATTAAATTTTTCGGATTTCGATAAAATGGCACAAGCGTTGCCGCCGCTGATATCAACACTAAAATCGTGATTAGTGCAGGAAAAAATCCCGCAATTCGAAGCCAGTAATTATTAGATAAATACTGAAATACATCATATGCAATATCTTTGTGTTCAGATTCTTCAAGCATATGCCACATCCATATTGCACGCTGCTTTTCATCTGATGTCTCAAAGAAAATTTACTCATGGTTCATCATGTATTCAGCCAAAACCGCAGTAAAATGCTCAATACCTGCCATTAATGATAGTTTCATCGCTTGCGGCAAACGGTTGAATCCATAATTAAATACCAGCTCCGCCCAATGCCTAAACATCGCGACGGGCAAATCTGCCTGCAAAAATGCATTATTAAGCTCTTCATGCAATTTTGAATGTAATGCTTCCTGCCCAATCAACGAGGTAATCCATTGTTTGAGTTTTGGATCATCCACAAGATTCCGATGATAACGCGCGGTATCGATGACCAAATCTTCACCATAGGTCAAAAAAATAGATAACGATGCAAAATAAGCCGTTGCCAGTTCTGCATTTAAGTAAAAACGATGATCGATTTGATCGGCTTTAAAATCGAACTTCATATGCCTTATTGGAATTACAGGCGACTGAACTTCTGTTTTAAAAGGACGTATTTTTTTAAATTGCAGAAATTGATCTCTTAGATTCAGTATGAATCGCATAGCATCACCTTTCATGTTTCAGTTAGGGTGTGACGCAATTTTTATTTTGAAATTGCACTTTATATAGCAAAGCTATGCGACTAATCAGATCTTGGCATTTGCAAGAATAGTCTTTTAAATTGACAAATAATGACTTTAAACTAGGTGAGTAGTGACTTTTTAGCTTTAAGGGAAAAACCTTATCTATAGAGGTCAAAAGCAACAATCTGTAAAACAGGTTTAATGGATTTTAGTTCCATACGAAACTTGTAAATCACATAGAACACAACACTCAACCAATACGGTTTTAAATGTCTGCTATGCCAAGTTTTCTGCTTTACGTATTACTTCGTCTGATTCGTTTTTCAAAATTTAAAGGGCGATCTTTAACATCAGGTGAAGTACAACTGTGCAGACAGGTTTTTGGAGATTTGATTCGCTATTCGGATGTCTATGTTATGAATCATCCTTACCTACCTTGGCAAGCGAGAGATGTGATTATGGCACCCAGCGGATTCATTCATGCTCGTGCCTTTCACTTTAAGGCGGATTACTCAAAAGAATCTTTGAGCTATCAGGCATTGTTTATTCATGAAATGGCACATATTTTACAATACCAAAAAAACATCAATGTTCTATTGAAAGGCGCCCTATTACAAAGTGCTTATTTTTTGAGTTTCAAACGCTATAACCCATATGCCTATACGCTTGAGGCGAATAAATCTTACTGGGATTATAATATTGAGCAGCAAGGTGATATTGCACGTGATATTTTTCTCAAAAAAATCCCCAATATTATTTTGAATGACTCAGCACATTCTATGTAGCAATGAATACTCAAAAGAAATAATCACTGAATTTATGTCATTTTCTCTTAATCTTTCATTTGATTTATTCCATTTTCATCACAGTTTTATCAACTTTTATTGCGTTTCAATGTTAAGTTCCATAAAACAATCAAAACATTGCTAGCATCTCAAGCAAATTTCGATAAAATAAGTCGAGTCTGATATTTTAGCTCTGTTAATGAAGACTTAAATATCATACAAAAATGATGTTTTTTTAATTTTGGCCATTTGGCATATTGTTAGTAACAAAGTGCACTCAGCTGAATAACTAGAATTATAAAAATCAGTGACCTAGTGTATTCACCTATAGGAATAGGATTTAGTTGGAATGAAAAGTTTTAAAATTGCCCTTGCTCAATTCTCTCCACATGTGGGCAATATAGACGCAAATACCCAAAAAATGATTGAACAAGCCAATCAGGCTAAAAAAGATAACGCTGACATTATTATCTTCCCTGAACTTTCAACCATTGGTTATCCTGCTGAAGATTTATTGATTCGCCCAAGCGTAACCAAACGTACTGAACAGGCATTCAAACAACTTTCTGAAGTGAAAGATATTTTGATGGTGTTTGGCTTTGTGAATGTGACTGAAGACGGTCAACGCTTTAACTCAGCAGCTGTGATGAAAGATGGTCAAGTCTTAGGTGTATATAACAAGCAGACTTTGCCAAACTACAGCGTGTTCGATGAAAAACGTTACTTCACTGAAGGTCACCAACATTTAGTCTTTGAATATCTTGGACATAAATTTGGTGTACTAATTTGTGAAGATGTTTGGTCACTGACTACTGTTCAACAGTTGGCTCAATTAAATGTCGATACTGCTTTGGTACTTAATTCATCTCCGTATGAAGTAGGTAAACCTCAGCACCGTATTGACACCATGTCAGCTTTGGCAAAACAGCTCAACATCAATTTGGTTTACTGTAACCAAGTGGGTGGACAGGATGACCTTGTCTTTGACGGTACAAGTTTTGTATTGAACAAGTCTGGTGAAATCGCTTTACAAGCACCAAGCTTCAAAGAAGATCAGTACATTGTTGAATTTAACCCTGAACAACAAGAGTATAGCAAAGGCAACATCACGCCTGTACTCGAAACGATGGCTGAGATTTATCAAAGCCTTGTGGTTGCAACACGTGACTATGTACAACGCTCAGGTTTCCCTGGTGTGATTCTTGGCTTATCAGGCGGTATCGATTCAGCATTAACACTTGCCATTGCGGTTGATGCAATTGGTGCAGATAAAGTTCAGGCAGTCATGATGCCATACACCTACACAGCACAAATTAGTGTTGAAGATGCAGCAGCTCAAGCAAAAGCACTTGGTGTGACCTTTGGTATTGCAGAAATCAATCCGATTGTGAATGGCTTCATGCAAACCCTGTTCCCATTCTTCGGTGATGCGCCAGCTGACTCAACTGAAGAAAACTTACAGGCACGTTCACGTGGTACTTTGTTGATGGCGTTATCGAATAAATTCGGTAATTTAGTGCTTTCAACAGGTAACAAGTCTGAACTTTCTGTCGGTTACTGCACACTCTATGGTGATATGGTCGGTGGTTTTGCTGTACTTAAAGATGTTTATAAAACCATTGTATTTGAACTTGCAAAATACCGTAATAGCATTTCTGAGACACCTGTAATTCCTGAACGTGTCATTACTCGCCCACCTTCAGCTGAACTTCGTCCAGATCAAACTGACCAAGACTCATTACCTGCTTACGATGTACTTGATGCAATTCTTTATGCATATATTGAAGAAGATATGAGTCAAGACGACATTATTGCCAAAGGCTTCGACGCTGAAGTTGTGAAAAAGGTAATTCGTTTGGTCGACTTTAATGAATATAAACGTCGTCAAGGTGCGATTGGTCCTCGCATCAGTTCACGTGCCTTTAGCCGTGAACGTCGCTATCCAATCGTAAATGGTTGGAAAGCAGGTCTCTAATCTTTAGAATCTGCTCAAAAAAATCGCTTAGTTGACTAGGCGATTTTTTTTGCTTATTCATTTATACAAAATAATATTTAGATTACTTTTCCACTTTTTTTCCAGGCACAAAAAAGAGACCAAGCTGAGAGCTTGGTCTTTTAAAATGGTGGCTATGACGAGACTTGAACTTGTGACCCCCGCATTATGAGTGCGGTGCTCTAACCAACTGAGCTACATAGCCGTAAACTGTGTGCGCATTATCTTAATTTCATTTACCAACGTCAAGTGTTTTCACACATGAATGTACACAGAGTATGCAAATTCATTATAAATAATTAAAAAATAATCAATTATTGATTTTTATCATAATTTTTTGATGTACTGCCTACGCAATTAAACTGAATCTAGTCCA
Source organism: Acinetobacter sp. NCu2D-2 (assembly GCF_001647675.1). Taxonomy (NCBI): domain Bacteria; kingdom Pseudomonadati; phylum Pseudomonadota; class Gammaproteobacteria; order Moraxellales; family Moraxellaceae; genus Acinetobacter; species Acinetobacter sp. NCu2D-2. The sequence goes on along the minus strand of NZ_CP015594.1, from coordinate 749,582 downwards.
TATCAAGCTTTTTAATCATCCGATCAATACTGATTTAAACGGCATAACCATCCCAAAGAAATTGTTTGAGATTTACTTTTAAATTTACCACCAATATACCTTCATCTTTTAGTTTCAGTGCTTGAATATTATCACCCCATTCATTGGCACGAGTATGCGTAATTTTACCTGAAGCATTAATAACGCGATGCCAAGGAATACTGCTCTCTGTTTCAAGTTGACTCAAGGTCTTCCCCACTAACCGTGCATGACGCGGCAAACCCGCCAAGCAAGCAATCTGCCCATAACTGGCAACTTTACCATATGGAATATGCTGCACAGTTTCTAAGATCATCTGTGCCATTTCTTCTGTCGCAGTCAGCATAGGGAAACCCATAAAATAAAAACCTACTATAAACAAAAAAGAGAATCCTGAGATTCTCTTTTTAAATTGACTGATACAAGATTTAGAAGTTATCTGGGTTTTCAAGACGTTTAACTTCTTTCACCTTCTCAGGATTATGCAATGCTGCAACACCATCTTCAGCTTTTTCATCAATCAGATTCTCAGGCTTATAAACGGTAATAATTTCATTTCCGTGAGCATCTTCACCGACTAGATATTGGAACTTCTTACGGTTCATCTTATGGCACATCCGTTGGTACCACCCTTTGAAACCTTGTGTTTCTTCATTGGGATTGTAGTAAAAGGCATTCATTACTGCAGGTAGCCCCAAACCACAGACAACACCCGAAAGTAGCACCACAATAAAGGTATAGCCGATCAAGATACTGCTGTATTCCTCAAGTTCAGGAATATTGGCGACCGCTAAAATGAGTGCCAATGAAATCCCACCGCGCACCCCACCCCATGACAGGATGGTCAAACTGCCGTTATAGCTTTTCTTGCGCATACTTGGGAATAATGCAAACGACAAATGATTGGCAGCGAAGCGAGCAGCATGCAAAATAATAAAGGCAACAATACCTCCTAGAACCAAGCTCGTACTTAAATCTAAAATAAACAGTTCAAGCCCAATGAGGGTGAACAAGAAGGAATTAATAATACCTTCGACGGTATGCCAGAAATGATTCACATCTTCAATATCAGAACGAGCAAGAATTTCTTTCCATTTGTTACCGACAATCAAACCACCAATCACACATGCAATCGGTGCAGAGGCATGAGCAAGTAACGCGACTAAATAAGAACCACAAGCCAATAAAGCAGTCGTGAGAATCAACGATTCCATTTCATGTTTGCCACGCAAAATTCTTAGAATGGCAAAACCGAATACCAAACCAATCAATACTGCAACGACAATTTCATAAAGTAAGGTTTGTAACACCCCGATGACGGTAAAATTCTCGCCTTGCAAGACATTAAACAAGGTCATGAACAATGCAATACACATGGCATCGTTAAAGAGTGATTCACCTTCAAGCTTGACGATTAAATGATGAGGTGCACGCACGGAACTGAGTACGCCTTTAATCCCAATCGGATCCGTTGCCCCTAATGCAGCACCCAATAATAGCAGCACCAACAAATCAACATGTTTACCAATCAGGAATTGGTAACCATATAGAATCAGTCCAAAGAAAACCGCACAAAAGACCAACGCTACACTAGCCAAGATACCAATCGGTCTCCAGTGGTTTCTTAAATCCGAAACCTTAAATTTCAGAGCTGAAGAGGTCAAAATGAAACAGATTACGCCATTAATTAAAAAATCATAAAAATCAATGGTTCGTACTGCTTTTTCAATATTAGTAATATTAATATTAAAGAATGGATTACCATGCAGGAGACTTGCGCCCCACTGTAAAATAAAGACAAAAATTGCAGAAACAATCGGCACACCAATGGCTTGCGGGAAACCAAGGACACGCTTGTTAAACATGGTGGTTGCAATTGAAAGCGAAAAGACCACTGTCAATACTTGGAGGAAAAAGAAACTTCCCATCAGGTTTCCTTATTGGGCGAAATCACAAGTGTTGTGGGGTAAATATGCAGCAAATACCAAAAATAAAATAAATGTGCACGGAGAGATAAAATTAATTTTAAACTTATTTTTTAAACTTTGAGTTAAGTTTGTTTTCAGTTTTACTGATTGATGCATTAACATACAAGCCGATCATTAAAATGATCCCTTTCGTTTCTTGTTAAAGTCTCTCCCATGCATAAAACTGTCTTAACGCTGTTCCGCCTATTCTTGGCTTTAATTATTTTTACCGTTACGCTGTCATTGGTACTCACCTGTTTTACTAAACTCAATGAAATTATTAAAGCAGATCAATACTATCAAGATGCGAAAACATTATCTTTACAGAGCCAAAATGATCGCCAGTTTGTACTGGTTTCAAATAATAAAAAGTCTGATCAAGCGATTTTTATTTTGCTTGCCAATCAAGGCTATGTCAGTAAAGTAAGCTGCGAACATTATGCGCAACTTTGCTTAGATGAAGATAATCAAACTCACACGCGTCAGATTCAATCCATTGATCTTATCAAGATTGGACAACAGCACTATATTCAAAAATTAAGTTATGTTGATAGCCGTAATGGGCAAGCTAAAAATTTTGAATATAGCCAAAGTGAAATTCATCAGTTCTATCAGCAAGATGTCAGTAATTTAAAATATATCATCTTCGCAATCGCGCTGTTTGCAATCGCTGCGTTGTATGTCAGTTTTAGAATATTACGCAATTTTAAACAATTCCTCGGTCGATAAAAAAAGGAGCTTCACGCTCCTTTTCTATGTGACTTTAGACACCATTTTTAAATGTATCACACGATGACATTTGTCCTGTTTTCAACCCTGTATTAAACCACTGTACACGCTGTGCACTGGTACCATGAGTAAAGCTGTCTGGGACAACATGACCTGTAGCTTGCTTTTGTAAGTAGTCATCACCAATCTTATGGGCTGCATCCATTGCTTCTTGTACATCACCTTGTTCTAAGAATTGGGTACGCTCATGGTTATGATACGCCCAAACTCCAGCAAAACAGTCTGCTTGCAGCTCTTGCAAGACTGACAACTGATTGCCTTGCACTTTAGTCGCTTGCTGACGAGCGTGCTGAACTTGAGATGAAATACCTAAAATCGTTTGAATGTGATGTCCCACTTCATGTGCAACTACATAAGCTAGAGCAAAGTCACCTGCTTGGTCATTACGAGAAAGTTCAGTTGAGTTTTGCTCGCCTGTAATGCCCATTTGGGTACGCATATCTTTAAAGAAAGCGGTATCGATATAAACTTTTTGATCCGCTGGACAATAAAATGGCCCCATTGCAGATTGTGCAGCTCCACAGCCTGAATTCACCACACCACTAAATAATACTAATTTTGGTGGTGTATATTGCTGATTCAGCTGGGATTGAAAAACTTGAGACCATGTATCCTCTGTATCTGCCAAGACCGTGCCGACAAACTCCATCGACTCTTGCTGCTCAGGCGTTGGATTATCCAAACCACGCGTTTCAGCACTTGCTGACATACCAGACGTGACTTGTTTGGTAGTTTGATAGGCTTGCTGCGGATCCACCCCAAAAAATTTCCATGCCACAAAAGCCACCACGAGCCCGACAATACTAATGCCACCCGCTTTTGCACCACCGCCACCACGGTTATCTTCTATATTCGAGCTGACTCGACGACCTTTCCAGCGCATAGCTCTATCCTTCTTTATTTACCAATATTTAGCTTATCGTTTTAAGATGATTTACCCGATTTAGGCCATAGTTTCGTAACGGCCTTCACCACCATTAAAACAATTAGTCCTGCAATTATTCCAACAACAAAATTTATTAACATCGGAGTGACCGCGCCCAAGATTGTTCCAATATTTGGAAGTACTTCGACATAGTCGACACTGTCTTCAGTAAAATGATGCATCCATGGTACGGCATGATTAATGATGCCACCACCGACTAAAAACATGGCTATCGTGCCAACAATGGATAGAAATTTCATTAAAATTGGCGCGAATGATAACAAACCCTGTCCAAGTTTTTTCTTAAAATCTGATTCTTTTTTAATAAGATACAATCCAGCATCATCAATTTTGACAATGACAGCCACAAAACCATAGACACCGACTGTCATCACCAATGCGATTAAGCTCAAGACCGTAATTTTAGTCAGCATAGTGGCCGCTGCGACTGTTCCTAAAGTAATCACCACAATTTCAGCCGATAAAATAAAATCTGTTCGGATCGCACCTTTTACTTTTTCATTTTCATACGCGACCAAATCTGTTTCAGCTTGTAGAACGCGTTGTTCAGCCGCTTCAGCGTCTGTTGATTTTTTATGCTGTAAAGTATGAATAACTTTTTCCACACCTTCATAGCACAAAAATAATCCACCAATGACCAAAAGTGGATTGATTAACCAACCTGCGACATAGCTAATAATCAGAGCCAAGGGCACGAGTATGCACTTATTAATGAGCGAGCCTTTAGCCACTTTCCACACGACAGGTAATTCACGATCTGCACTCACACCCGTTACCTGCTGAGCGTTCAATGCCAAATCATCTCCAAGTACGCCAGCCGTCTTCTTGGCTGCCATTTTACTCATGAGGGCAATGTCATCCATGATGGTGGCAATATCATCGAGTAATAATAATAAACTGCTCGCCATAGTTATTCTTCTCGTGGTCTTTCACAATATTTTAATCAAAATGGCTGATTGAATTGTATTTTGTTGTTTAAATCCTTGGTTTTTTTCTCAACAGATTTTTATTCTGGCTGACATTCGAAAATAGAATGCCGTACAATGTAAATATTCGTTGAAAATAGACATGTCGTGATGACGACTGATTTGGGATAGATAATGAGTAATCTAGATAATCGTCCAGTGATTTTGACTGGCGACCGTCCAACTGGACAACTTCACCTTGGTCACTTTGTAGGTTCTTTACGTTCACGTGTAGGTTTACAAGATTCTCATCATCAACATTTGTTATTGGCAGATGCGCAAGCATTTACTGACAATGCAGATAATTTTGAAAAAGTTCGTCGTAACATCATTGAAGTTGCAACTGACTATTTAGCGGTAGGTATTGACCCAACAAAAACAACGATTTGTGTTCAATCAAGCTTACCTGCTTTAAACGAGCTTACGATGTTATATCTTAACTTTGTGACTGTTTCTCGTTTAGAGCGTAATCCAACCATTAAGTCTGAAATTCAGATGCGTGGTTTTGAGCGTGATATTCCTGCTGGTTTCCTTTGCTACCCTGTTGCACAAGCAGCTGATATTACAGCCTTCAAAGCGACTGTCGTACCAGTGGGTGAAGATCAGATTCCAATGATTGAACAAACCAACGAAATCGTGCGTCGTTTGAATCGTCAAATTGGTCAAGAGCTATTACCAGAATGTAAAGCGCTTTTATCTAATGTTGGTCGTTTACCTGGTTTTGATGGTAAAGCAAAAATGTCTAAATCTTTAGGCAATACTATTGTGCTGGATGCCTCTGATAAAGATATTAAAAAAGCAGTCAATGCAATGTATACCGACCCAAATCACCTGCGTATTGAAGATCCAGGTCAAGTCGAAGGCAACGTCGTATTCACTTACCTTGATGCATTCGATCCAAACAAAGAAGAACTTGAAGAGCTTAAAGCACACTATCGTCGTGGTGGTTTAGGTGATGGTACAGTGAAAAAACGCCTAGAAACAATTTTAAAAGAATTGATTGGCCCGATTCGTGAACATCGTATGGAACTCCAAAAAGATCCAGATTACATCATGGACATCCTGAAAGCCGGTACATTGAAATGCCAAGACATCACTCAACAAACATTAGATGAAGTGAAATCTGGTCTTGGTGTATTCCATTTTTAAATTCAATTCTGATTCAAAAAAAGCCTTTCTAATGAAAGGCTTTTTTAATGCGTCTAAATTTTGAATAATATTTGTGCAAACCATCACAATTTATCCATATTGTTTACCTTAATTAACATCTATTAACACGAAGACTGATGTATTTGGCATTTTAGGAAACTAAGATAAATACATATTCGGAAGCAACAGAAACATTCTCCACAGTACGTTTTTGTTTATACAACAGTTTCCTTTTTCTACGCAATGACAACCCCAATCATTGCGTTTTTTTTGTCTTTAATTTTTCTATAATGCTTTTATATCAGGCGGATTCAAACGACAAGTGCAACAGTATAAAAACCAGCCATAACTTCACTCGGTGTATACCAACCTAGTGTTTTTCTAGGACGATGGTTGAGTGCAAATTCTATCTGCTCTATTTGTTCGTTTGACACATCATCAAACGATGATGATTTTGGCAGATATTGACGGATTAAACCATTCGTATTTTCATTTCTAGCTCGCTGAATAGACTTGTAAGGATCAGCAAAATACGTCTCTATCCCAGCATCAATAATTCTTTTGTGTTCGGAAAATTCTTTGCCATTATCAAATGTCACACTATAAGCATGGCTCATTTGTAAACGATCTAATGCACAAGTAATCGTTTGAGAGGATGCTCTCGTTGGCCCTAAATGAACAATATGTACATACAGGCTCTTTCGATCAACGAGAGTCAATAAAGCACCTTTATGGTGTTTACCAATCACCGTGTCACCTTCGAAATCTCCTAAACGTTGTCGTTGATCAATGACCTGGTCTCTGCAATGAATACTTGTTTTATCAATGATTTGCCCCCTACGATCCGTGTTTTTGTAACCGCGTTTTCGATATTTCTTCTGATGCCTTAAGTGTAGATGGAGTTTACCTCCTTGTGATTTATCTTGATAAATGTACTGGTAAATCCACTCATGTGAAGGTACATCCAGCCAACCGCGTTGTGTTAAAGCACCTGAAATTTGTTCTGGTGACCAGTCCAAACCAATCAAATAATCAATATAAGCGAAGGCAAATGCTGTCATTGATGATGAAGGACGGTACCGTCTTTGACTTGCAAATTTAGCTGCCTGTTGAGCTCTATATCCACGTTGCCCAGTATTTCTTTTTATTTCACGGTAGATGGTTGATCGTGAACGTCCTAACTCCCGAGCAAGGGTAGCGATTGAACTTTTACTTTTCAAAGTAGCATAAATTTCGTATCTTTCATCTTGAGAAAGTTGGGTGTATTTCTTCATTGTGTGCTTTCCAATTGCGAGTTGAAAAAGTCTAATGATTCTATGAATACACCTAACTTTTTCAACTAACTACAAATGTGTTGCACTTGGGATTTGAATCTGCGTCATCTTTAAGTAGATATAAAAAAAACCCGCATAACGCGGGTTTTTTTTGATTATCACAACTTATGCATTTTTATGACGCATATGTGGGAACAGAATCACATCACGAATACTTGAAGCATTTGCGAACAACATGACAAGACGATCAATACCGATACCTTCACCTGCTGTTGGAGGTAAGCCGTATTCAAGTGCTTCGATGAAGTCAGCATCATAGTGCATCGCTTCATCATCACCTGCATCTTTTTCAGCGACTTGTGCTTGGAAACGCTCTGCTTGGTCAATTGGGTCATTTAATTCTGAGAAGCCATTTGCCAATTCACGACCACCGATGAAGAATTCAAAACGGTCTGTGATATGTGGGTTTTCATCATTACGACGTGCCAATGGAGATGTTTCCGCTGGATATTCAGTAATAAATGTCGGCTGACGTAATTGAATTTCAACAGTTTCTTCAAAGACGATGGTTTGAAGCTTGCCTAAACCAAAGCTTGGTTTAACTTGTTCTTTCAATTCATTTTGAACAAAGTTGGCCAAGAATTCACGATCTGCAACATTTTCAGCAGTGAATGTTGGGTTATGTTCAAGAATCGCATCAAACATTGAGATTTTTTTGAATGGACCTTTGAAGCTATACACTTCATCACCATAAGGCACATCAGTAGAACCTAAGATATCAATTGCCAGTTTTTCTAGCATTTGCTCTGTAAGTTCCATCAAATCTTTGTAATCTGCATACGCTTGGTAGAATTCAATCATAGTGAATTCTGGGTTATGACGAGTTGATACACCTTCGTTACGGAAGTTACGGTTAATTTCGAATACACGTTCAAAACCACCGACAACCAAACGTTTTAAGTAAAGTTCAGGCGCAATACGCAAGAACAAAGGCATATCCAATGCATTATGATGTGTTTCGAATGGACGAGCAGATGCGCCACCTGGAATCACATGCATCATTGGAGTTTCAACTTCCATGAAGCGTTTGTCAGATAAGAATGAACGAATACCAGACACCACTTTTGCACGAATTTCAAAAGTTTTACGTGTATCTTCGTTTACGATCAAATCAAGGTAACGTTTACGGTATTTAACTTCTGTGTCAGTTAAACCGTGGAATTTATCTGGAAGTGGACGCAATGATTTAGTTAAAAGTTCAAAATGTTCGATATGAACATAAAGATCACCTTTACCAGAACGACCGATATAACCTTCTACTGCAATAATATCACCAAGGTCTAAACCTTTAATGGTTGCAAGGTCTTCAGCAGGAAGTTCTTTACGCGCAACATAAAGTTGGATACGACCCGTCATGTCTTGGATCACGATGAATGAACCACGGTTCAACATCACACGACCAGCAACTTTAACATGAACTTTTTCACCAGCTTCGATATCTTCTTTAGAGATTTCAGCGAATTGGTCTTGTAAATCTTGAGCATAATGCTCACGTTTAAAGGTATTTGGCCATGGGCTCTTACCAGTTTCTTGTGCGTGAGCTTCGATTTGCTTTAACTTGGCATGACGCTGTGCAATTAAATCGTTTTCGGAAATGTGTTGTTCAGAAGTCGATTGAGCGTTATTGTGCGTCATCTCTGCCTCGAATATGAATAGTTAAAAAACGGAAGTGACATAGAATAGCAGAAAAGCGTACTAAATCGAAGTGTCATACTCGTTCAGATTCAGGATTTATCATCATAAAACCAGCTTTCGTAAGCTGAATCAGTAAACCTACAAATCGCCAAATACTCCACACGCATAAATAAACTCAAAATTTCACTTATAAATCATTCGTTTCATACCGTTCTTAGACCAAATGCTAATTCTTTATTTGGTGATAACTTCTACAATTAAATGAGTAGTTACATCATCCAATTTTTTATAACGAAGAGTAAAAATTAAATTCAATCATGAGCCAATCTCAATCAAAAATTTTGTTCTTGCATGGTTTGGATTCTTCTAAAGAATCCACGAAGTTCCATGCCATTGATGCAGTACATAAATTTTGTATTGATATCGACTATCGTAATTTAAGTTTTACGACGGTTGCGGCTTTTTATGATGAAATTATTGAAAAAATAAAACCCCATATCATTGTTGGGCATAGTTTAGGTGGCTATTGGGCACTTAAAATGTCAGCTTTGCATAAAATCCCCTGTGTCATTGCCAATCCCAGCTTAAAACCATTTTTCCGTGATGATTATCCAGAAATAGATGATGCGGACTTACAAAATGATGTCCCCCAAATGGCATATATTGAACTTGGTGATGAAATTCTAGATATGCATGCAGTTCAATCACAACTTGAAGACTATATGCAGGTTGAAGCCATTGAAGGCGGGCATCATCGTTTGGCATACCCAGAGCGTATAAACCAGCTTATTGAGTTTATAGAAGTTCATCACTTTCAAGCATAAAAAAACCTGACACTGGGTCAGGTTTTTTGAATCTTTAGTATTTAAGCTGCATCAGCAGGTTTAGATTTATCATCTAATACTGTCCAAACATTCAGACCTAAATCACCATGTAAGTCAGGCAAGTCAAGGAAAATGCTTGCACCTAATACTTGATGTTGGCATTTTTCTGCAAGTTCAACCACGGCTTTTAATGTACCACCTGTCGCAAGTACATCATCAACAATAATCACTTTTTGCGCTGGAACTTCAGCAGACATTTCCAAACGATCCATGCCATATTCAAGGCTATAACCCACACCAATTACAGGTGGTGGCAATTTACCTGCTTTACGTACTAAAAGCAGACCTTTACCTAAACGCTGAGCAAGCAAACTTGCCAATACAAAACCACGAGCTTCAACAGCAATAAAACTATCTACTTCTGCCAATTGCTCAGCAGGAATACTTTCGATTAAAGCATCTGTTAAGGGACCGATATTACTCATGAATAAAGGTGTTAAATCAAAGAAGCAAATACCAGGTTTTGGAAAATCCTCGACCGTACGAATGTGAGACCACAATGAAGTAGACAAATTGCTCATGGGGAGATATTCAAAAAAGAAAGGGAACAGTGCAATTTTAAACTGTTTTATAGCGTATGAACAAGATAAATTACAAAACTCAGCCTTAGATTTAAACATTAAGTTATTGTTTTTAATCAAGTATTAATAATTTAATTTATTGAATTATCCTATAAATTTTCAAATCTATAGATGCTTTTTTAAAGAATATTTATATTCGACTTAGAAAACTAAAAATCAGAAAAAATTTCACCTGTTATGCCTTTGAAACTATAATCTTGCGCTGTGATTGATGATTTTAATGATATTTTTTGACCTCCACTGCTCTTCTGCTTTTAATTTCGCTGATTAAACTGTTATGCACTTTACTTTCTGAATAGAACTGCGTAAAAATTTACTCAAATATATCTGCTGTTCAAGATCATATTATTAGAGTCTTTCCATTTATGGATTTTAAACCGCCTGAGAGTTTGGTTGGTTGCTGGAGAATTACATGAAAAAGTATCAATGCATCGTGTGTGGATGGATTTACGATGAAGCCGAAGGTTGGCCTCAAGACGGGATTGTCGCAGGTACAAAATGGGAAGATATCCCTGATGACTGGACGTGCCCTGACTGTGGCGTGTCAAAAATTGATTTTGAAATGGTCGAAATCTAATTACATCTATTCAAAGACCATGTTTTATGGTCTTTTTTTATGCCCCTACAAAATATTAAATTAAAGCATGGAGATTGTTATGCATCCTATCATCATCGTTGGTTCAGGTATGGCGGGTTATGCTGTTGCACGTGAATTCCGCAAATTGAATCCTGAACAAGAATTGGTCATGATCTGTGCGGATGATGCAATCAACTATGCCAAACCAACATTATCGAATGCTTACGTCGCAAAAAAAGCACCTGAGCAAATTGCATTAGGTGATGCAGCCAAAATGTCAGCACAGCTCAATATGCGTATTGAAACGCACACTTGGGTTAAAGCGATTAATGCAGAAAATCATACGCTCACTTTAGAAAAAGATGGACAAACATCAGAACAAGCCTATTCAAAATTAGTCTTGGCTGTGGGTGCAAACCCAATTCGTTTAGCCATTGCTGGCGATGCAAGTGATGATATTCATGTCGTCAACAACCTAGATCACTATAAAAAATTCCGCGTGCAATTGGATGCACGTGAAGACAAACGTGTCGTGATTCTTGGGGCAGGTTTAATCGGTTGTGAATTTGCCAATGATTTACAAAATACAGGTCATCAAGTCACAGTGGTTGATCTTGCACCACAGCCTCTAGGTCGTTTGTTGCCACAACACGTTGCAAGTGCTTTTCAACAAAACTTGGAAGAAACTGGTATCCAATTCGTGTTGGCAACTACCGTTGAAAAAGTGACAAAATCTGAAAGCGACGACTATTTAGTCACACTTGCCAATGGTCAAACCCTTGTTGCAGATGCTGTACTTTCAGCAATCGGCTTACAACCTAATATTGCAGTGGCTAAAGAAGCTGGGATTACAATTTCACGTGGTGTCATCACTAATACGCTTCTTGAAACAAATTTAGTTGATGTGTATGCCGTGGGTGACTGTGCTGAAGTGAATGGAACTTTATTGCCTTATGTGATGCCAATCATGCAACAAGCACGCGCTTTAGCTAAAACTCTAAATGGTGCTGAAACTGCAGTTCATTATCCTGCAATGCCTGTTGCCGTAAAAACACCAGCAGCACCATTGACTGTACTTCCAGCGCCTGTTGGCGTAGATGTGACATGGGAAACTGAAGAACTTGAAGATGGCATGATTGCGAAGGCTGTAGATGCAGAACACACATTACGTGGTTTCGTATTGCTAGGTGCAACAGCAGCCAAACAACGTTTAACATTAACTAAACTTGTTCCTGACTTGATTCCTGCTGCAGTTTAAGCGTTTAATACACAGGATATTTTTCATACAAAATATCCTTTTCAAGGATGAAGTTTATGCAGAGTGCGCTCCAGTTTAGTCTTTCGCCATATACCAGCTTTATGCGAGAAACCAAAGTCGATTTAGGCAATGGTATTCAATTGCATGTTGAAATCGGTGGACATCAAGATCACCCCACAATTCTGTTAATTATGGGTCTGGGCGCACAAATGCTGTATTGGCCTGACTTTTTCTGTCGCTCGCTGATTGATCAAGGCTATCGTGTGATTCGTTTTGATAATCGCGATATAGGTCTGTCTTCTAAAATCCATAACAAAGGTCCACGACTCCATACTGTCAAAATGATGAGTCGGTTTGTGCTTGGACTTGGTAATCAAGGTGCACCTTATGACCTTTTTGATATGGCAGAAGATGTTAGCTTATTGATTGAAAAATTAGAGCTCGGTCAGGTTTATGTGTTAGGTGCATCGATGGGCGGCATGATCGCTCAGATTCTAGCTGCACGTTATCCTGAAAAAGTTAAAAAGCTGGGACTTCTGTTTACCAGTAATAATCAACCGCTTTTACCCCCACCCTTTCCAAAGCAATTATTTAGTCTGATTGACAAACCGGCCTCATCTGATGAAGATGGCATTGTTGATCATAGTCTTAAACTATTTAACATTATTGGTTCTCCAGGCTACATCAATCAGCTGGAAGCCATGCAAACTGCCCGTAAATTATATAAACGAAGTTACCATCCTGCGGGTGTACTTCAACAGTTTTTAGCAATATTATGTACGGGTTCATTGCTGCAACTGGACAAGCAAATTAAACAAGAGACGCTGGTGGTTCATGGCTCTCGAGATCGTTTGCTGCCACCTAGCCATGGTAAGGCTGTTGCCAAAGCAATATCAGGTGCTAAATTTGAATTAATTGATGGAATGGGGCATGATATCCCACCGCATTTTATTCCATATCTTAGCGAATTATTTGCTGATCATTTTAAATCATAAAATTAGGACACTATGGCTGCATTACCATCCCTAAGACAGCTGTCATACCTCGTAACGCTGTCTGAGACGCTGCATTTTACAGAAGCTGCTCGCCGTTCATTTGTAACCCAATCGACTTTGTCTGGTGGGATTATGGAGCTAGAACGTTTACTTGGTGGCGTACTTGTTGAACGCGATCGCCAAAATGTTCGATTAACGCCCCTTGGTGAACAAGTTGTTGCTCGTGCCCGTGTTCTATTGGCAGATGCGCAAGATCTAATGCGTTTAAGCCGCGAAATGAGTGAACCATTAACAGGTGATTTACACCTTGGTGTCATTCCGACTATTGCTCCATTTATTTTGTCGCAATTACTTGAAGAAGTGCATAAGCAATTACCAAAAATCCAATTGCATTTGCATGAAGCGCAAAGTGAAAAAATTGTTGAGAAATTAGAGCATGGTAACCTTGATATGGTTGTTCTTGCCCTACCTTTCGACACACGCAGTTTAAAAGTTGCTGAGATTGTTAAAGAAAACTTATATGTGGTTCACCACAAATCAGATCTAAATGCCGCTAAAGCAACTACTTTAGATGAATTAGATTTGTCACGTTTAATGTTACTCGAAGAAGGTCATTGTTTACGTGATCATGCTTTAAGTGCATGTCCAATTGGCGAACGTAAAAATGATCATCGTTTAAAAGCAAGTTCTTTACCTACGCTGATTGAGATGGTTTCAAGTGATCTTGGCTTTACACTCTTGCCTGAGATTTCAATCCATACCAACATGATCAAATCAAATCCTGATTTGCACGTTAAACCAATCAATGCTGCTCCAAGCCGTACATTGGCATTGGTAACACGTAAAAGTACACCGCTACAAAGCGAATTTGACGTACTACTACAAATTCTGCAAAAGATTTGCCGTCACTAATCATGATTTAAGAAAAAGGAGCACTTCGATGCTCCTTTTTTTATCGCTTTAATTTTCTTATTCGGTATATATCTTCTTTTAAGCTGAAAATATTTCAGTTTCACCCAATAAATACCTAATTATTGGGATAGGTAATTGTTTCAAAATCGTGCACAGTGAACTTCATTTTATTGATTCACTAGAAGTACATGCCGTGGCACTCTTACTCCCTGTACCTATTGTTATTGTACGTCCCTCTGTACAGGTCGAACTCAATAAAATAAACAGCATGATTGATCATCTCGGCTATCGGGCTGATATGGTGATTTACGCAGATGATATTCAGGCAGCAAGCCCAATCATTGAAAGACATGCACCCAATCTTATTTTATATGTTATTGAAGATGCACATGATGTCATCCATATTCCCAAACTAAAACAACAATATTATTCAGACCATTTTATTGTTATTTTTAAAACTCCAGCAGCATCTGTCATTTATTCGGCATTACGCTACGGAATCCATAGTTATATGGTGCAAGAAGATACTATTCCTCAAATGGCTGAAACTTTGAAAATCGCACTTCGTGGCGGTGCCTATTTGCATCCTACGCTTGCAAACTATCTATTAGAACAAATCCGATTAGATGCGCATTTAAAAACTCAATTCACAGCCAGTGAATTACAGCTCTTAGCATTTGTAAGTCAAAACCTTGCTTTTCGCGATATCTTAGAGCGTATGCAATTAAAAGATTTTCACGCCCAAAATATCGTTCGAAAGATTTATCAAAAAATCTCTGCATAAAAAAAGAGGCCACATATCGTAGCCTCTCCTTTATTATTTAATACTTTCGAGTAACTTGCGCTGTGCATTATGCGGTTCTTCACCCTCAGCCGCTTGAACACGTACCCAAGTTCCATCACTTTGTAATAACCATGCTTGCTGATTATCTTTCAAGTAATTCAATAATCCTTGTTGATAGATGCGCTTTTTCAATGCTTCATCTTCAATTGGGAAACACGCTTCGACACGATTGAATAAATTACGATCCATCCAATCGGCACTCGAACAATAAATCTTGGCATTACCATTATTGCTAAAGTAATAAACACGGGTATGTTCAAGGAAACGACCCACGATTGAACGTACTTTAATATTTTCAGATAAACCCGGAAGCCCTGGACGTAAGCAGCAAATCGAACGAATGATCAGATCAATTTTCACCCCTGCTTGTGAGGCTTCATAGAGCTTGTTAATCAATTGCAGTTCAGTGAGTGCATTGACTTTAACAATAATATGCGCCTGTTTACCCGCTTGAGCATTGGCAATTTCATTATCAATATAATGAATTAATTGGGCATGTAAGGTAAACGGCGCATGCAACAGCTTTTTCAGCTTGGCCATTTTTCCCATACCTGTAAGCTCTTGGAAAATACGATGTACATCCTCACACAAATCTTTATCTGTGGTCATCAAACCATAATCGGTATAGATTCGGGCATTCATCGCATGGTAGTTACCTGTGCCTAAATGCACATAACGCACTAGTTTATTGTTCTCACGGCGCACCACAAGAATCATTTTGGCATGCGTTTTATAACCCACGATGCCATATACCACGACAGCGCCTGCTTCCTGTAGCACATTAGCAACTGCAATATTCGATTCTTCATCAAAACGAGCACGAAGCTCAATAACCGCTGTTACCTCTTTACCATTTCGTGCCGCTTCAGCAAGGAGTTGCACTACTTCAGAATTTGCACCACTACGATACAAGGTTTGTTTGATTGCAAGGACTTGCGGATCGCGTGCAGCTTCACGTAACAGTGAAATCACAGGCGAGAAAGATTCAAACGGATGGTGAAGTAAGATGTCTTGCTTCTGCATCGCTGCAAAGACATTTTCAGATTTTTTTAACGCCTTTGGAACGATGGGCGTATGTGAGTCATAACGTAAATGCGGACGTTTAAAATTGGTTAAAAGACGCGCTAAATTGACCGGACCTTCAACTTTATAAAGCTGTTCCAGTTCTAGATCAAACTCATCCAGCAAGTATTTATAAATATGTTCAGGACAGTTTTCAGTGACTTCTAAACGCACTGCACGACCAAAACGGCGTGAGTTAAGTTCGCCTTTTAACGCAATCGCTAAGTCTTCAACGTCTTCATTTAATGCTAAATCGGCATTACGGGTCACACGGAATTGATAACACCCTGTCGCCGTCATACCAGGGAACAAATCAGAAACATGTTCATGAATAATGGCAGATAACATTACATGATGCTCTTTACCACCTGTCAGCTCATCAGGTAAGCGCACAACACGTGGTAAAGAGCGTGGTGCTGGTACAACGGCCAAATCAATTTGACGACCAAAGGCATCCTTCCCTTCAAGCGTGACAATAAAGTTCAGTGATTTATTCACCAAACGTGGGAATGGATGTGCAGGGTCAAGGCTAATTGGGGTTAATACAGGTGCAACTTGTTCTTGGAAATATTTTTTCACCCATGCCGACTGTGCGGGTGTCAGCTCACCACGACGCAAGAAGCAAATATCCTCCTCACGTAACTTCGGTAATATTTCTTCATTTAAAATGCGGTATTGGCGTTCAATGGCAGCATGAGCCGTTTGCGAAATTTGCTCTAAAACTTGTTTCGGGGTTAATCCGTCTGGGCTTCGGCTTTCATTACCCAAGTCGAGTTGTTCTAAGATACCTGCAACGCGAATTTCAAAAAATTCATCTAAATTTCGTGAAAAAATCAGTAAGAAATTCATACGTTCGAGCAAAGGATGCAACGGATCAACCGCCTGCTCCAATACACGCAAGTGGAAATCTAAAATCGATAGCTCACGATTAATATAACGATCATTGTAGGTATATTCTGTGTCGACGGGTGTAGTGCTCGTTGCCGTATTCATATTGAACCTGTGCTATGTTTTTAAATCTAAAGTACTGCTTTCAGTATGCTTCAAAAACATGACAATTTCATAAAAAAAAGCCCGAATATCGGGCTTTTTATAAGATTTTTTACATTAAGGTAATTCAGCATAACGCATATAGCGACGAATCATTTGCTTACGTGCTTTTAAACCATCAGCATGGCGATGATCTTCAAAATATTTAGGATTGGTTAAAATCGCAGCCAAGAAAATGGCTTGGTCTTTGGTCAAACTTTTTGAGGTTTTACCAAAGTAATGTTTCGCTGCTGCCTCAACCCCGTAGATATTATTTCCAAACTCAATTGAGTTTAAATATACCTCAAGAATCCGCTGCTTCGACCACATACGCTCCATCATCCATGTAGCGACAGCTTCCTGACCTTTACGTACAAAAGAACGCTTATTGTATAAAAATAAATTCTTCGCCAATTGCTGTGAAATGGTTGAACCACCAGCCACAACTTTTCCTTGATCTCGATTTTTATTCAATGCTGTTTGAATACCATCCCAGTCAAAACCATGATGATGGATAAATTTGCCATCTTCAGCAGTCACAATGGCTTTTTTTAGATTGGTACTGATTTCATCATATGGACGCCATTGATGCTGAATGGGCTTACTGGGTTCTGTCCAATAGTCGATACGCATCATCATGGTGGTTTCAACAGGATGAGTCCGCCACCAAGCCAAACTTGCAAAGATCCACAGTTGAATCAATAGCACAATACTGATCAAGAGTAAGAAAGTACGTAGCAAGAAAGCTTTCATGTCAGCGAGTTACTCCTGAGAATTCGGTTTCGTGTTAAGCTTATTCGAAATAAAGAACCACAGCAAAAGAAAAGCATGTCTGAGTATTCTCCCCCACGCATCCATTCAAAACCTGAAATTCATCTTTGGTGGTTTAGTGCATTGTTGATTGCCATTAATGTTGGGCTGTTTTTATTACAAGCTATAAACGGCATGGATTTGAATCAACCCAGTACACAAGATGCGATTCATTGGGGTGCCGATTATGCGCCTTTAACGTATTTAGTGGAACCCATCCGCCTGTTTACAAGCATGTTTTTTCATTTTGGCTTTATTCACCTGATGCTGAATATGTGGGCTTTGTATATCTTTGGTAGTGTTGCTGAACAGCTCTATGGACGTCGCTATTTTATTGCTATGTATCTCCTTGCTGGGTTAATGGGAAGCTTAGTCAGTGGATATATGAGCATTCAGGACAGTTATGCACTTCTTGAAGGTGGAGTAGCAAATCCTCAATTACTACCTGCAGTCAGTGCTGGTGCTTCAGGTGCAGTGATGGGACTAGGTGGTGCATTGACTGTACTCTCCTTATTTCCTGTTCTACCAACACAGCGTTTTATCTTAGATAAAAAGACATTACTTTTAGTGATGGGCATTAACCTCATGATGGGCTTTATGATTAGTGGAATTAATAACGCTGCCCATATTGGTGGCATGATCATGGGTGCTGTCTTAAGCTTAGTTTGGTATCTCAGTCATAAATGGCATAAAACAAAAACTCTGCAAATCATCGGCATCATCTTGGGTATTGGTTTATGTGTTTTGTTATATCGCTATAACCTTGCATTGATTCAACCTATTCAGCCACTTTGGCAAGAAATTTTGCAGTTGATGGAACAGCAACTGTCTCTCTAAGATATCTCCATAAAAAAATCGGGCTATTGCCCGATTTCTCTTAAACTTTGTAAAGGTGGAATTTGAGCTAGGTAACTGAGTCGATAACGTCCGATCAAAGCACACAATAACGTCATTAAGAGCGGCAAGACTACCCAAATTTCATAATGTAGTTGAATACTCAGTTCCATCTTATAGCTAGCAACAGCACTGATAATTTCAGCGAATACACAAGCCACAACGCCTGAAATAAATCCAATACAGCCAATCTCAAGCGTCAACATACTTTTGATTTTTGTTTTAGAGCTGCCAAATGCACGTAATAAAGCCACTTCTTTTTTTCGTTCATCCATCAGTAAGTTCAGACAAGCAATTAAGACCAAAAATCCTGAAATACTCACTAAGAGTGCCAAAAGCGTCACCACTTGAACCAGGACATTTACGATACGTTTTACTTCATCTAAGATTAAACTGACATCAATAAAAACAGTGGTTGCAAACTGTTGGATCAGATTGATGAGCTTAGGTTTATCCACTTCAGGTACATAAAAACTGCCTAAATAACTGCCCGCATTTACATCCATAGTCTTTGGGTGAAAAATAAAAAAGAAATTCGGGCTAAAACTCTCCCATTCGACACTGCGTAAATTCACTACTTTTGCCTGTAAAGGGCCTTCAGGTAAGTTAAACGTTAAACGATCTCCAATTTGAATCCCCAACTCTTGCGCAGTTTTGGCTTCCACCGAAACTTCTCCTGGATGCTTGAGTAAAGGCTCGCCTTTCAAGATGACATTGTCTTTTGGATAAGTATCTGATTGGGTCAGATTTAGCTCACGCTGTAATGTGTTATTTGTACGTACTAAATCTGCACTAAATGCTTTGCCATTTTTCTCTACTAAACGCCCCCGAATATTCGGATATAACGGTGTACTTTCCCATTGGTTTTGTTTGAGCTTGGCGGCTAGTTCAGGCATTTCAAAGGGGGGTAAGCCATAAACAAATTGATTGGGAGTTCCCTCAGGTAACTGTTGCTGCCATCTTTCAAGTAAATCGGTACGAAGTACGACAAGTACACTAATCAGACTCAGCCCTAGCGCTAAAGCGGTAATCTGTAAAGCAGTTTGCGAGGGTGTTCTAATATAAGCTGAAGCACCAAGTTTGAGCTGCTTCATCCCGCGTAGAAATAACCACACCGTTAAATACAGCACTGCACAAAGTAGGATAATTGCGCCCATCACCCAAGCACTCAGGACTATATTTTCTGTCAGTATTAGACTAAACATAATTAAACTGACTAAACCCGTCGCTAAAGTCCATAGCAAGGTATGTACTGATTTTTCTTGCTGACGGATCACACGAATCGGCGCAGTATTCATGAGTTGCCATAGATTGGGTAAGACAAATCCAATCAATACAACGGCACTGGTAAGAATGGCGATAGGCAACGGCCCAACAATTAAACTCTTAACAGAAAATGTAATGATGAGGTTTGGGATCAATTGCATCATCAGTTGCAGCAAACCAAACCCCAAACCAATACCGATAACTGTGCCCAATACAATAGCTATAGCAATGATTAAAACCAGTAGCACCACATAGGCTTTTAAAATCTGCTGTCGACTTGCTCCCATACAGCGCATTAAAGCAATATGATCCTGATTTTGTTGTACATAACGTTGCGCAGTTAAAGCAATGGCAATGCCACATAATAAAATAGTCAAAATATTCGCCAATTGTAGGAAGGTATCTAAATTGGCAATCGGTTTGATTAAGCGAGAATTACCTTCTGCAGCATTACGCAGTTTTAAACTTTGAATGGTAGCTTCCTGATTGGAGAGTTCTTGTTGATCAGGGAACTTCGTTCTAAATATGTGTTCAAAACGCTGTGTTTGCTGCGGCGTTCCTGCAAGTAATAGTCGATAATCAATTCGGCTTCCCACCTGAATTGCATTGGTTCGTGCAACTTCACTTTGTGCAATCATCACGGTAGGTGAAAACCCACCAAAACCCAATTCTTGGTTTGAATCACGCACAATTTCTGCACTGAGTTGAAAACTTGCATCTGCAATTTGAACTTGATCCCCAATATTGACTTTCAACAGTTGCATAGCACGTGGACTAAGCCAAATTTCACCAGCGTTTAGTCCTTTTTGCGAGGGTGAAACAGTGATCTCACCTCTGAGCGGGAAATGAGTATCCACCGCTTTGACATTAACCATGACAAATTTATCTGAAGTCGACGCCATGGAACTAAAGACTGTTACTTCAGATTGTTCTAATCCCAATTGCGTTGCTTGATCTCGCCATTCATTTGGAATTGGTTGGTTATCACTGAGGAGTAAATCGCCCGCCAGCATTTCAGCGGCCTGTAATGTCACAGCATTTTGAATTTGTTGATTACTAAATTTAAGTGCTGTAGTCGCACTAATAGCAAGTGTCAGCGCGATGATTAATAGATAGATGCCTGTACTTTGAAAACTTTGTTTCAGTAAAGGATGAAATAAATCATTCATCTTCATCCTCCCTGCATTTGTTCAATCAGTTTTCCATCCTGCAATTGCAAATGACGTTGGCACTGCGCTGCAAGTTTCACATCATGCGTGACCAATACCAAGGTCGTCCCCGTTTCTTGATTGAGGCTAAATAAAAGCTGTTCGATCTCTTGTGCTGTTTGTCCATCTAAATTCCCTGTCGGCTCATCAGCAAAGATGATTTGGGGTTGACTCACCAACGCACGGGCAATCGCAACCCGTTGCTGTTCACCACCCGATAAGACCTTAGGGGTTTGCTGTGCTTGACGTGCTAATCCCACCTTTTCTAAAAGAGCTAATGCCGTTTTTTCCGCTTTGCTATATTTAAAATCAGGCTGTAAACGCAGTGGAAGCATGACATTTTCGAGCGCTGTGAGATGCGGCAATAATTGAAAAGATTGGAACACAAAGCCGATATTCTCAAGACGGACACGTGCGCGCTGCTCTTCACTCAGTATAGAAATCTCTTGACCGCAGATGTGAAGTTGTCCAGAACTGGCTTGATCCAAGGTCGCTAAAATCCCCAATAACGTAGACTTACCAGAGCCTGATCGGCCTGTAATCGCCACCTGCTCACCTGCATAAATTTCAAGATTGAGATCTTCAAAAATACTGAGTTGCTTGTGTGGAAGTTGTATCTTTTGGCTCAAAGATTGGGCAGCAATGATGACTTGTGGCATGATGGATTCTGGATTGTTCTGAACCATACGTGTCCTTGTTATGTCTATTCGAGTTATTCGCAAAAGGTTATTTTTCAGTTTAATGCTGATCAGTGCTTGTCTACTGACTAATCTCAGTTATGCCAAAACTATCATGATTTTAGGTGATAGCATTAGTGCAGGCTATGGCATGTCACCTGCTCAGACTTGGGTGAGTTTGTTAGATAAACGTCTAGCTCAACAGTATCCCAAACAACACAAAGTGGTCAATGCAAGTGTGAGTGGTGAAACTACCAGTGGTGCACTGGCAAGACTTCCTAAATTATTACAGACATATCGTCCGAATATTGTGGTGATTGAATTAGGTGGGAATGATGGACTTCGCGGGCAGCCGCCACAAGCAATACAAAAAAATTTAGAAAGCTTGGTCAAACAAAGTCAAAATGCCAAAGCCAAGGTGATTTTATTTGGAATGAAAATCCCACCAAATTATGGACAGGCATACAGCAAAGCATTTGAAAATAATTATAAAGTTGTCAGCCAAAAGTATCAGGTCAAATTATTGCCATTTTTCTTAGAGGGTGTGGCTGGCAATAAAACTCTAATGCAAAGTGATTTAATTCACCCCAATGCCAAAGCCCAAAGTATTTTACTAAATTCAGCTTATCCATATATTAAAGGCGCTTTATAAAGCGCCTTTAAGTTTTTAAATTTTATATTTTAGAAATCGTAGAAAGTCACTTCGCCAGTTTCTAATGAGTACTCCGCACCCACCACTTTTAACTGACCTTTAGAAATTAAACTTTCTAATACTGCTGAACCGTGGCGAAGCTGATTTACAGATGCAAATACGTTTGAACGTACAGCATGTTGAGATAATTTTTTCAAATCGTCTTTTAATTCAGTTTGTAGCAGAATTTCAACCGATGGACGAACACGATTCACAATTGACATCAAGTTTGCAGATGGTGGCGTCGTTGGATTGGTGAGTGCATTGATGGTCGATTTAATCGCGCCACAATGCGTATGACCTAATACAATTACGACTGGGCAACCAAAGCTTTCCGCTGCGAATTCCACACTACCTACTTGTGATGGTGCAACGATATTCCCTGCAACACGAATTACAAATAGATCACCTAAACCTTGGTCAAAAACCATTTCTGCAGGTACGCGTGAATCTGAGCAACCTAAAACAATGGCAAATGGCTCTTGGCTTTCTGCCATTTCTGCACGTTCTTGATGGGATAACATCTTCACATGCGCCATTTGTCCGTTTACGAAACGTTGGTTACCCTGTTTGAGACGTTCTAAAGCTTCTTGAGCTGTGAGCATTCTTCTATTACCACCGATGTTTTAAGTTGTATTATAGTAATACCAGCCTATTTGATTGTCACTTGCAAAACATGTAGCTGATTAAAATAAGTTCATTTTAAAAGCATCACATTCACGATAAAACATCTAGCGATATTTCACATTTTTATGTAATATTTTATCTGAATCTATAAACTCATTCGTGACATTAATTATAAATTAATTAGAATAGAATAGACCTCTTGCGAAAGTAAAAAATTGTTTATACTAGTCCCATGAAATATGAAAATTTAACTAGATTTAATGATGGGGAATTTAAACGACTTGTTGGCGTTCCTCGTCCATTATTCTTAAAAATGGTATCAGTGTTACAACACGCTGAACTTGCCAAGAAAAAATCTGGAAGACCTCATTCGTTGTGTTTAGAGGATCAATTGTTGTTAACTTTAAATTACTTACGCTGTTATAGAACTCAAATTGAGTTATCCGCCGACTATAACCTAGCTGAAAGTAATGTGAATCGTACGATTCAGAAAGTTGAAAAGGCTCTGATTCAATCACGGATTTTCGCATTGCCTAAAAGGAATCAAAAGTTTAGTGAGGAGGATTATGTAATCGTTGATGTCACTGAGTCACAGATTGAGCGTCCCAAAAAAACAAAGAAAATTCTATAGCGGTAAAAAGAAGAAACATACGCTAAAAACACAGGTCATTTTTAACCCAAAATTAAAGCAAATTGTAAGTATACAGATTGAAGATGGCAGAAAACACGATCTGACGATTGCGCGTAAGTATTTGAAGGAGATGGTCATTTATCCTTGTATCATGGCAGATTTAGCCTATAAAGGATTTCATCAGATTAAGAGTAAGTTACTCATTCCCATCAAGAAACCTAAGAATTTATCATTACCCCAAATAGCAAAACAGATCAACCAAGAAATCAGTCGGCGTAGGATCACAATTGAACATATCAACGGCAAACTTAAACATTTTCGGATATTAACAGAACGCTATAGAAATAGACGGAAACGCTTTGGTCTAAGAATGAATTTAATTGCTGGAATGGTGAATTGGATGCTCTTAAATTAACTTTCGCAAGAGATCTAATCAATCAGATTATTTTACCAATTCTATAAATGGTCATTTGATAATAGAAGAATAAGCACGAATCTGCGCTTTAAACACTGGGGAAAACACCAATGATGAAAAAAAATAAATCGCATATGAGTATTTTTTCTAAATTCGCTTTAAGTCTGACTTTTGGCTTAAGTTTCCTGCCCCTTGCTACTTTGAGCCATGCTGCACTCTCAGAATCCACTCAAAAAACCCTACAGCAATATTTAGCTCAGGAAAGAGCAATTGCAGGTCTCACCACAAAAACACTGAAAGTTGGAGACATGGTCTGGAGCTATAATGAAGGCGGTGTAAAAAATAAATCGACGATTATTTTAATTCATGGTTTGGCAGGTTCTAAAGATGACTGGAACCGTGTCGCGAAGTTTTTAACGCCAAGCTATCATGTAATTATTCCTGACCTACCTACCAATGGTGAGACCAGAACCCCACGTGATTTTGATTTCTCTATTCCAAATGTAACCTCTGAACTGCGCAATTTTATTGAAACTTTAAATATCGATGAAAACTTAAATATTGCCGGTCACTCATTGGGTGGCTCAATTGCAACTGTGTATGCATCACAATATCCATTTGATACCCAAAGCTTATTTTTACTTAATAGCGCTGGCATTTATAAACTTGCCAATACCCCCTATACCAAAAATCCGCAGACTTTAAAAAATTTGATTGTGACCAAAGCGGGAGATTTAGATGATGTATCACGTCAGCTCATGGAAAACCCTCCGCAAATTCCCTATCAATATAAATCTGCACAAGAAAAATTACTGATTTCAAAATCAGCAACAACTTTAAAAGCTGTCGATCAAGTCGTGATGCTCAGTCGACTTTATACGCCAGAGTCTTTTGCACGTTTAACGCGAACGATTGAAGCACCGACTTTGATTTTATGGGGCAAACAGGACCGTATTTTTAATTTTGAAGTCGCAAAAGAACTTTATGGTTTGCTTAAACGCCCAGAAACGCCGATTATTCTCAATAATGTCGGTCATATGCCCATTCTTGAAGCAGAAAAACAAGTTGCACAGTATTATTTACCTTTCCTTGCCAAGACACAGATCCTAAAAAACCCACTTGCTGATAAACTCATTCCTTTAAATTAAATTGCAGAGAGACTATGCAGAAACTCCCTTTGATTGAGCAACTCATTGATGCTCAGCTCGACTTTTTAGATGAGACATTTGCTAATTCTGAAAATGTTCAAACCGAGTTTCAACAGTTCTATCTGTGGTTTCGTAAGCAAACACTGCAAGAGCTTTGGTCATTTGAATCCATCAATGCATTATTGCAAAAACAAATTCTAGCAACGCCCGCAAGTAGTTTTTTGATTGAGCAAATTGCAGAGCATATACGTTTTGCGCTCGTGCATCCCTCAAATGAAACAACAAAAATTGAAGATGTGATTCCTGTGATGACCATTGATAAAATTGCACAATATGTTGCAAGTAAAAGTGGCCATCGTCAGCGTTTAATCAAAACTATCGTCAATAATCCGGCTTTTTCAGCCATGATCACGCAGTTGATTCAGCATTCTATTCAAGATTATTTAGATAATTCAGTTATTGCGAAAAGTGTCCCTGGTGTGTCACGTTTTATGAAAATGGGCAAATCTGTACTTGAAAATGTGACAGATACCAACCTGGATAATGCAGTGGCCAAGTATTTGCAAAAAAATATTTTAAAACTCAGCCAAATGAGCGAAAACGTGCTTAATCAGCACTTTGATGATGACAAGCTCTATCACTTCCAAGCCAATCTTTGGCACAAAATTAAAAGTATGCCTTTATCTGTACTTAAAAATTATATTGAAGTACAGGACTTATCACAGACGGTTGCAATGGGTCATGAAATTTGGGGTTTCATGCGTCAAACACCATACTTACAGCAACAAGTCCATGACGGCGTTTATGCATGGTACATCCGTAATCAGCAGCATACATTTGATCAGCTTTTACGTGATTTAAATATTGATGAATCCTTGGTGCAGAATGAATTAAATCAGCTATTAACACCAATTATTCAGCAGATGATTTCACAGCAGTATTTACGTAGACGTGCGCGTCGTTATCTCGAAAAATTTTATTATTCAGAAAAAACTTTAAAGATTTTGCAGTTAAGCTAACTCCATAAAAAAAGCCGCGTTAAGCGGCTTTTTTTCGATTGAATTAGAATTTTGCAACTAATCCAATTCCATAGCGTCGACCATCAAGTTCCTGTACACCAGATGAGCTCAAGGCTTTTTCATTTAACACGTTATATACACCAAATTTTCCTTTTAAGTTATCAGTAAAGTTATAATTTAAACCAATATCTAGGAATTCATAACCCGGTGTCTTGTCCGACATTGAAGCTCGACCTAAGAAACTTGAAGTTTCACTTCGATAATGCAAACGACTCCAAATATTTAGATCATCCGTTATTTCATAATCAACAGTTAAATTTGCCATATGTTTGGGCATTTCATTTAAAGGCTGACCTTTAAACTTTCCTGATTTTTGCTCAGTTTCGGTATATGTATAGTTCGTTAATAAGTTAACCCCAGGAGCTAATTCTGCTTCAAATGTTGCTTCAGCACCATACATTACGGCTTCATCGACATTGAATCGATCACTAATGAAATAATACATTGGAGAGTCAGCTTGTCCAGGGAATAACTCACACTGCTTTGCCACCCACTTATCATCGATACGATCAGATTCACAATCTCGGACTTCGATAATTTTATTTTTAAACTCTGTATAAAAACCTGTCAAAGACGCTTTATAAATATCACGAGTTAAATAGAAGCCTAACTCACTCGATACTGACTCTTCTGGCTTTAAATCAGGATTCGCACGAATTACAGCATTACCAGCCCCACCACCAGTTGCTGCGTAATAACCTGGTGCGACTGCGCGAATATCCGGTTGTTTATAACCTGTAGATACACCACCTTTAACGATCATTGAATCATTTAGGTTATACACACCATATAGACGAGGACTAAATTGCTCGCCAAAGTTTTCATCATAATCAACACGCACACCTGCGGTTAAACTAAAACGATCTGTTAAGCCCCGAGTATCTTCACCAAATAAAGAGTATGTATCACGTGTAATCGGCTTGAAGCCAACTAACGGATTACTATTCGTTGCTTTATCTTCTAGATTTTCACCTTTAAAAGATGCTCCTAAAGTTAAATCATGCTCTCCAAGAGTCCAATTCCACTGCGTATTTGCTAATACAGTTTCTAAATCGATTCCGCTTGTCGGATTTGTGCTATGTTTTCGGTCTGGGTTACGTGACTTCTCATACTGAATAAATGACACACTTTCAACGTTATCATTATATTGTCCATTATGCGTTATACTATATACATCACGATAATTTCTTGAATATGAATCTTTTTCACCTAATTTTGTTGTTTTACCTGCAGTAGTTTCTCCTTCTTGTTTTACAAAATTAGCTTCAAACTCTAAGTCATGCTTGTCATTTAATATGTATGTTAAGCGTGAATTGAGGCTTTCTCTTTCCGTACCACGGAAACCACCTACATAGTTATCTTCTTCTCTCTTTTGCTTATTTAGTCCTAGTTGTAATCCTAATTTATCTTGTAATAATGGACCAGCCAAATACACTGATCCCTCTTTAATATCACCCGATTTATTACTGTCTTGTAAAACAGTTCCTAATTCAACCGTACCAGACCATTCATCTGATACTTTTTTAGTAATAATGTTAACTACACCACCCATTGCATCAGTACCATAGAGTGTAGAAGCCGGCCCGCGAATAATCTCAATACGTTCTACTGCTGCCATTGGAGGTAAAATGTTTTTTTCAAAACCGTTATCATCTCCATTTGGATTCGCATCTCTAGAAAACTGACGTTTACCATTCACTAAGAAAAGTGTGTAATTTGAACCCATACCTCGGATGCTAATTCCTTGTGAGGCACCATTACCTGTAACTACAACCCCTGGTGTGTTGCGTAGTACATCATTAATATCATTATAATTTCTTTTATCTAATTCCTTGCGATCGATAACTGTAATAGATGCTGGTGCCTGCGCTACATCTTGTTCGTAACCTGCAGCAGTAATAACGATTGTTTCTAATTTTGTCGTATTTGAATCATTTTTTACAGATTCTTGTGCGTGTACAGTCGCAGTCATGGCAGCGAGAACTGCAAAACTTAAAGTCGATTTTAAATACGGCTTTGTCATACCTAAAGACCCATCAAATGTAAATGTGAATTAATCGTGTTTGGAATGTTGCTCATTGTAACTAATTTTCAATTAAATACAATTAATATTAATAATTATTCTCATTTACTTTTAATTTCATAAAAAAAGCCCAGAAAATTCTGAGCTTTTGGAAATAATGCTTAAAAAAGCTTATTTCATATATGCGCCTTCAGATTGACTGTGGTCAGTTTCATCAATCACATGAGCCAATTCAGGGATATGTTGTTTAAGCGTTGTTTCTACACCTTGTTTTAAAGTGATATCAATTGCTGAACAACCTTGGCAACCACCACCAAATTTAAGCACAGCAGTTAAGCCATGTTCAGGATCTTCTTTTACTTTAACCAAAGCACAGTTACCGCCATGGCCTGCAAGACCTGGGTTAATTTCAGATTGAAGTACATAAGTAATACGTTCTTCGACTGAAGCATCAGGCCCTACGCGAGGCACTTTAGAATTCGGTGCACGGAATGTTAATTGACCACCAAAACGGTCTTTGTTGTAGTCAATCACCGCATCTAATAAATACGGAATTGATGGTGCATCAATAAACGCTGGGAAGTCAGGGTATTCTTGCTTGTAGTCTGTCGGTACAACTTCATCAGGTGCACTATACGCCATACAACATTCAGCACGTGGTGTACCTGGATGTTCAACAAAAATACGCACACCAATACCCGGTGTATTTTGTTTTTCTAAAAGATCCTTAAGATACTCTTGTGCAGTTGGTGTAATTAATAAGTTTGGAATTTCACTTGCAACTGCAGTGCTGCTGTTCTCAGTCGACATAACAATTATTTCCTCAAGCTGAAGATGCTATTTTAACTGAAGATGTGGGGTAAAATTTAAAATTCAACTAAAATTGTCGGATTTATTATAAAACAACACTATAAAATCTCATTTAATGGCATCATGCTGTATAAGTAACCATTTTCAGACGATTGCAAATGCTTGATTTACCTTTTAATCATACAGTCACGCTCATCATTATTACCTGTTTAATCTCTTTTGTAGCTTTCTCGAAAGAACAAGTGATGAACCGTCTTATTTTTTGGCCACCTGCAATACAAAAAGGTCAATACGACCGCTTTATCACACATGGTTTTATTCATGCTGATGGTACGCATTTACTGTTCAATATGATTACGCTGTTCTTTTTTGGCAGTATTATTGAAAGTTTTTATCGCCAATACTTTTATGAACTGGGCTTTGTCTTATTTTATTTAGGTGGTTTGATTGCAGCCATTCTTCCGAGCTATCTTCAACATAAAAATAATCACCGCTGGGCAAGTTTAGGAGCATCAGGTGCTGTTTCCGCTGTACTTTTTGCCTATATCTTATTTGAACCATGGAAACTAATTTTTGTTTTCTTTATTCCAGTACCAGCAATTATCTTTGCTTTTCTTTATGTTGCTTACAGTATTTGGTCAGGAAAACGTGGCAATACCAATATCAACCATAGTGCTCATTTATGGGGTGCGGCTTACGGTGTGATTATGACCATTATTTTAGAGCCAAGACTTATCCCCCACTTCCTGAATAAGCTCATGCAACTCCCGTTTTAACCCTTGAAAAGAGATCTAAGAGGTCTCTTTTTTTGAAAATGTGAATGTAAACGATTTTCATTTATAAAAATTATGTTAATCTTTGCCAAAATTTGAGGATGACTTATGAACTTAAAAACGTTAACAATTTCGATAATTCTTGGTTTAGGTACTGCAATGAGTGCCTCTGCGCAGGTTAATTTTAATTATAAAGATCAAAGTATTTCTTTGGCTCAATCACCAAAAACTTTAGCCGTTTATGATCTTTCCGTACTTGATACATTAAATGCATTAGGTGTTGATGCACAGTTGGTACCAGCTGCAAGTTTTTCGGGTGACTTAAACCGTTATCAACAAGAAAAGTATATTAAAGCGGGGACTTTATTTGAGCCAGACACATCTGTTTTACAAAAATCTAAACCTGATTTAATTATTGTAGGCGGACGCTCAGCATCTAAAGCTGACAGTTTAAAAGCCATTGCCCCTATTTTGAACTTATCACCAGATACGTCCAACTATCTGGAAGATCTAAAAGCACGCACAATGACCTTAGCTAATGCCTATTCTAAGCAGAAGATTGCTCAGGAAAAGTTAGAACGTGTTTCTCAACTACAAGCTGAACTGAAAAAGAAAACAAAAGGTAAATCTGCACTTATGTTATTTGCAGTGGGTGAAAACTTCATGCCACATGCAGAAAATGACCGTTTTGGTTTTGTTTATGATTTAGCAGGTTTTAAATCAGTTTTAGAACCTTCTGAGAAGTCTGATGCACCTCGCCCTACAGCAGGTAGTCCAGAAGCACTTCAAGCAGCAGCAAATGTAAAACGTTTGGAAAAAGCAGTCGCGCAAAATCCAGATTATATTATTGTGCTTGATCGTGGCGCGGTGAACACTCAAAAATACACGGCTCAAGACAATATTTTGAAACATCCAGCACTTAAAAATGCGAAAGCTTTACAAGATAAAAAAGTGATTTATGTAAATGCTGATGCTTGGTATATCACAGGCGCAGGATTAAATAATACCGCATTCATGCTGAAAGAAATTATGGATGCGCTTTAATCGCACAAAATGATTTTATATATCACTTGAAATATCTCGTAATAATTTAAGCAAAAAGGTTGGCAGTTATTGCCAACCTGATGCCAAACTTAGCAGCGATAATGTATACATCTGTATATTAATTGCTGTTAAGCACGAGATATTTTGCATGTCCACTTCAATTGACGGTCTTCAATTCCCTCTCCCCAATACTCAAGAAAAACCAAGTACCTCTAAACTCGGCCGCGCCTTACTTGCTGCAGCTTTGCAAGTTGATAATCCAGACTCAGCACAAGCGGTGCAAAAAGAAAAAAAATGGCGTAAACATTATCCAGTTCATTTCAAAAAATTAGTTGAATCAGGTTTAGAATCAGCAGAAGCTGCTATTCGCATTGCTAAAAATGGTTTGGAATATGCACACCAACATTTTGAATTTTACCGAAATGGTCAAAAGCATCTACTGAAAGATGTGATGCAACTTGAAACTCAAGCATTTGAAACATTCAAAATGAAAGGTGCTTCTGATAAAGCGCCTGAATGGTATGTGCCTTATCATGGACAAAATCTTTCAGGAGATGATTTACTCCAGCAAATTCAGACTTGGGAAGATCGTGGCATTGTTGAACCGAGTCATGCCGCTGCCTTACGTGAATGTATCGCACACCCTGAATGGTTTGATTTATCTGACCGTACAACAGTGTTGTTTGGTGCGGCATCTGAGGCTGGTCCGCTGACATGGTTATCCAAATGGAAAGCGAATATTGTTGCAGTTGACCTACCCAATGAACGTGTTTGGGGAAAGATCTTAGACACGGTTGCTCAAGGTAACGCTAATCTTTACGCGCCATGTGATGAACAAATTACTGCTGACTCATCAATTGATCTATTAAAAACTAAACTCGGTGCAAATTTATTAACCCAAACACCTGAAATTGCAAAATGGTTAGTTCAGTTTGAACAAGATTTAGATCTTGCCGCAATTGCTTACCTCGATGGTGAAAAACACGTTCGTGTTTCGATGGCAATGGATGCCATTATGAAATATGTTAGTGAGCAAAAAGCCAATACCAGCCTAATGTATATGTGTACGCCTACTGATGTTTATGCCGTTCCACAAGAAGTGATTCATGCATCACGTGATAAATTCCAAACACGTTCGACTGCACATGCGTTAATTTCTAAAGGGATTTCTCGTCTTTCAGCGCAGCATTTCTTTAAACGCAGTGAGTATCAACTTTACCTTTCAGGCAAGCAATCTTACGGAATCTGTGACTGTTTAGTGGTAGAGCAAGGTCCAAACTACGCGTTGGCAAAACGCTTACAACAATGGCGTGCAACATTAGCGCGTGAAAATGGTCAACGTGTCAGTATCAATATTGCACCTTCGACCACAACGCGTTCTGTGACCAAGAATCCGTTGCTTAAAGCTGCATTTAATGGGGCAAGCATTTTCGATGTTGAAGCATTTGCTCCTGAAACAACCAACGCGATTATGGCGGCATTATGGATTCATGATTTACGCAATCCAAAATCTGTCGCAAACCCTGAAGTTGAGTTAAACCATCCTTTAGAATTGATGATGCATGGTGCAAATCACGGTGGCTTATGGCGTGTCGCATATTTGGCGCGCACAGCTTTACCATTCGCTGCACTCTGCGGTTTTGCTGAAGAGAAATTACCAAAAGGATTATTGAGTAAGTTGAAGAAGTAATTTTTCAAATATACGAACTAATCTAAATGATTTGGTGACAAGGAAGTTACTGTTAGGCTTTTTTATTTGCAGTTACAAATAGTGCTGAGAATAAGCCTCAGAAAGTAGGATCAATCTAACAAAAGATTCATTTGCCTTAAGAAGTGTAGTTTCAACTTCTTTATATTTCTTGCTATAAACGTTTTAAAAGACACCCATAAAAAAACGCTGCCTAGGCAGCGTTTTTTTATGAAATATTTAATTAGAAAACTTTAAGCAATAACCAATATAAAGCACCTGATAAACAGATCGTTGCAGGCAGTGTAAACACCCAAGCAGACAGAATAGATTTGACCATCTTAAAGTTCAGACCAGACTTATTCGCAACCATCGTACCTGCAACCGCAGAGTTAAGAACGTGTGTGGTAGACACTGGCATACCGAAACCATCAGCTGCAGCAATGGTCGACATTGCGACTAATTCTGCTGACATGCCTTGACCATACGTCATATGCTCTTTACCAATACGCTCACCCACAGTTACGACAATACGTTTCCAACCGACCATCGTACCTAGACCAAGTGCCAACGCTGTAGCTACTTTTACCCACGTCGGAATGTACTGTAAGAATGAATCAAGGTTGCTACGATATTCCTTCACTGTTTCTTCTTGAGCAGGCGTCATCGCGGGTAAAGCATCTGCTTTATCCAAACGTTTAAACGCTGTAGTGCTCAAGTACATATCATTACGGAATTCTGCAACCTGATCTTCCGGTACTTCTTTGATGTTGCTATAAGTACCAACTTTCTCACCCAAATGATCAGTTAAGCTTGCCAATGCAGGCACTACTTCAGGCGTAATTTCTTTAGTCTGAATATACTTCGTGATCGTTGCGCGTGCTTGCTCATCAGGAATATCTTCATGCTGCGCATAAATCACTTGAGCAGTATTTTGAGACAATTGACTAAATGACTGAATGTGTTCTTGATCCAAGTTTTTATTCAGTGAATATGCCAATGGAACGCAGCCGATCAAGATTAACATGATCAAGCCCATACCTTTTTGACCATCATTTGAACCATGCGCAAAACTTACACCTGTACATGTGAAGATCAAAATGGCACGAATCAATGGTGGTGGTGGTTTATTACCTTCAGGCGGTTGGAAAAGTTCAAGCTGTTTACGGAAGATTTTCTTCACAAGCAAGAATAAAACTGCCGCAAAAGCAAAACCAATCAATGGAGAAAACAGTAGGGCTTTACCTACTTTCAGCACCTGTTCCATATCAATACCCGAAGCACCTGTGCCTGCGTGTAAGATATAGTTCATGATCCCCACACCTAAAATTGAACCAATCAAGGTGTGTGAACTTGATGCTGGGATACCAAGGAACCATGTTCCTAAGTTCCATAAAATGGCTGCAATCAGCATCGCAAAGACCATGGCAAAGCCTGCACCTGAACCGACATTCATGATCAGTTCAACAGGCAATAAAGCAATAATCCCGTAAGCCACCGCACCGCTTGCTACCATTACCCCAAGGAAATTACAAAAGCCAGCCCACATCACTGCAACAGGTGCAGACAGTGCATTGGTATAAATGACTGTCGCGACCGCATTGGCTGTGTCATGGAAGCCATTTACAAATTCAAAGCTAAGCGCGATAAATAAAGCCGTTGCCAACATGATCATTGAATAAAGACCAACAGGCGGAACGTGCGCTAAATCTGCAGTTAATTGAAAGCCAATATAAATCAGCGTAGAAATAATAAGTGTTAAAAACACCGGCATAAAAAATTTCGGTGTAGGCACATGAACATTGGTCGACTTTTGTGGAGCCGATTGTTGTGCAGAATCTACGGGAGTTTGATTAGAATTCATTCAAGCAGGAATAGAGGATTCAGAATGAATCTATTGTTCAATTTAATTATGACAGTTATATGACAATGTGCCGTTATCTGATGCAGTTATCTACACATTTTTGTCGTTTTTTTAATCTTAATACACACTTACCCATGAATTTTAATCTTTTTAATTACAATCACTTATAAAATATTCTATCTAATTATGTTATATCAGCTTAATTATTACCCTTAGATCTGCTTTGAAACATTTGCTGTCATATTCATGTCAAATGTTTTCATATTGCTAATTTAAGCTTCAATCATGACATTTTGATGACGCATCCGCGTGGATTTCGTCTTGTTCAGCCTAGCTTAAATCATTTCGCTCTTATCAAATTTTCATATCAAGCATATCCATCTTTCTGAGGAATGAGCCGCAGAATTCATTGTTTAATTCTGCTAAGATGACCGATGTTTTTGATTTCTGCTGAGAAAGTTTGAATGTCCACACTTGCCACTCTAAAAGAACTTCTTGCCAAGAGAATTTTAATTATCGATGGTGCAATGGGTACCATGATCCAACGCCATAAACTGGAAGAAGCCGATTATCGTGGTGAGCGTTTTGCAGATTGGGCATATGACCTTAAAGGCAACAATGACCTTTTGGTGTTAACTCAGCCACAGATTATTCAAGGCATTCACGAAGCCTATCTTGAAGCGGGTGCGGACATTATTGAAACCAATACCTTTAACGGTACACGTGTTTCCATGTCGGATTACCACATGGAAGACTTGGTCCCTGAGATTAACCGTGAAGCCGCGCGCCTTGCAAAAGAAGCCTGTGCCAAATATTCAACGCCTGAAAAACCACGTTTTGTGGCAGGTGTGATTGGGCCGACATCTCGTACGACGTCGATTTCACCGAATGTAAATGACCCTGCGTTTCGTAACATCACTTTTGATGAACTCAAAGTAAATTATATTGAGTCGACCAAAGCGCTCATTGAAGGCGGCGTCGATATCATCCTGATTGAAACCATTTTCGATACCTTAAATGCCAAAGCTGCCATCTTTGCCGTAAAAGAAGTCTTTAAAGAACTTGGCACTGAATTGCCTATTATGATTTCAGGTACGATTACCGATGCCTCAGGTCGTACATTGACAGGTCAAACTGCTGAAGCGTTCTGGAACTCAATGCGCCATGCAGAGCCTTTATCGATTGGCTTTAACTGTGCACTTGGTGCAGATGCGATGCGTCCACACGTCAAAACCGTGTCTGACGTTGCGGATACTTTTGTTTCAGCGCATCCTAACGCAGGCTTACCAAATGCCTTCGGTGGTTATGATGAAACCCCTGAACAAACTGCAGCATTTATTAAAGAATTTGCTGAAAGTGGTTTAATTAACATCACCGGTGGTTGCTGTGGTACCACACCGGATCATATCCGTGCGATTGCGCAAGCGGTTGAAGGCATTACTCCACGTCAAGTGCCTGAAATTGAACCTGCATGTCGTTTAAGTGGTTTAGAGCCATTTAACATCACTAAAGATTCATTGTTCGTGAACGTCGGTGAACGTACCAACGTGACAGGTTCTAAGAAATTCCTTCGCTTAATTAAAGAAGGTAACTTCACCGAAGCGTTGGATGTGGCACGTCAACAAGTTGAAGCCGGTGCACAGATCATCGACATCAACATGGATGAAGGGATGCTCGATTCGCAAGAAGCGATGGTGCATTTCCTGAATTTGATTGCATCTGAACCTGATATTTCGCGTGTGCCCATCATGCTCGATTCTTCTAAATGGGAGATCATTGAAGCAGGTTTGAAATGCGTGCAAGGTAAAGCAGTTGTCAACTCGATTTCCCTCAAAGAAGGTTATGACGAGTTTGTCGAACGTGCGCGTTTATGTCGTCAATACGGTGCAGCTGTCATTGTCATGGCATTTGACGAAGATGGTCAGGCCGATACTGCAGAACGCAAAAAAGCCATTTGTAAACGTTCTTATGATGTGCTTGTGAATGAAGTGGGCTTCCCTTCTGAAGATATTATCTTTGACCCGAACGTGTTTGCCGTTGCAACCGGTATTGAAGAACACAACAACTATGGCGTGGACTTCATTGAAGCAACCGGTTGGATTAAACAAAACCTGCCAAATGCGATGGTGTCAGGCGGTATCTCAAACGTATCGTTCTCATTCCGTGGTAACGAACCTGTACGTGAAGCGATCCATGCGGTGTTCTTGTATCACGGCATTCAACAAGGTTTAACCATGGGGATCGTCAACGCAGGTCAGCTTGCGATTTATGATGATATCGATGCAGAACTCAAAGAAGCCGTTGAAGATGTGGTACTGAACCGTAATCAAGGTGCTAACGGTCAAGAAGCAACAGAAAAACTGCTTGCAGTGGCTGAAAAATACCGTGGTCAAGCAGGTGCGCAAAAAGCCGAAGAAAACATTGAATGGCGTAATGAACCTGTAGAAAAACGTCTTGAATATGCGCTTGTAAAAGGTATTACCACGTATATCGATGAAGACACCGAAGAAGCACGTTTAAAAGCAGCCCGTCCGCTTGATGTGATCGAAGGTCCACTCATGGCAGGTATGAACGTGGTGGGTGACTTGTTCGGTGCCGGCAAAATGTTCTTACCACAAGTGGTGAAATCTGCACGTGTGATGAAACAAGCCGTGGCGTGGTTGAATCCTTTCATTGAAGCAGAAAAAACCCAAGGCGAAGCCAAAGGTAAAATCTTGCTTGCAACAGTAAAAGGCGACGTACACGACATTGGTAAAAACATTGTCGGCGTGGTACTGGGCTGTAACGGTTATGACATCGTCGATCTTGGCGTGATGGTGCCTTGTGAGAAGATTCTACAAACTGCGATTGATGAGAAAGTTGACATCATTGGTTTGTCAGGTTTGATCACACCGTCATTGGATGAAATGGTTTTTGTTGCCAAAGAAATGCAACGTAAAGGCTTTAACATTCCACTCATGATTGGTGGTGCGACCACGTCTAAAGCACATACTGCGGTGAAAATTGCTCCGCAATATCACAATGATGGCGTGTACTACACGGCTGATGCATCTCGTGCTGTGGGTGTTGCAACACAACTTTTATCTGCTGATATGAAGCCACAATTGGCAGCTGACTATGCTGCGGATTATGAAAAAATCCGTACCCGTCTTGCCAACAAGCAACCGAAAGCGGCCAAACTCTCTTATGCTGAATCAGTTGAAAATGGTTTCAAAATTGACTTTGAAAAGCATGCCCCTGTGAAGCCAAACTTCATTGGTTCACAAACCTTCACCAACTATCCTTTAGAAACATTGGTGGAATACTTCGACTGGACACCGTTCTTTATTTCTTGGAGCTTGGCGGGTAAATTCCCGAAAATCCTTGAAGATGAGGTGGTGGGCGAAGCAGCACGTGACTTGTATGCGCAAGCACAAGAAATGCTCAAAGACATTATCGAAAATAAACGCTTTGATGCACGTGCAACCTTTAGCATTTACCCTGCCAACCGTGTGGCAGCAGATACTGTTGCCGTGACGGATGCAAATGGCAATGTGACCCATACCTTCGAGCATCTTCGTCAGCAATCTGACAAAGTGACCGGTAAAGCAAACTTCTCATTGGCTGACTTTGTTGCGCCAAAAGATGTCGCGCAAGATTACTTAGGCGGCTTCACCGTTTCGATCTTTGGTGCAGAAGAACTTTCGCAAGAATACAAAGCCAAAGGTGATGACTATAACGCGATTATGGTTCAAGCCTTGGGTGACCGTTTTGCAGAAGCCTTTGCAGAGCACTTGCACCAACGTATTCGTAAAGAGTTCTGGGGCTACCAAGCTGATGAACAGCTTTCCAATGAAGAATTGATCAAAGAGAAGTATGTCGGTATTCGCCCTGCACCGGGCTACCCTGCTTGCCCTGAACATTCTGAAAAAGCGCCATTGTTTGATTGGTTAGGTACCACTGAGAAGATGGGGACTTACCTGACTTCTAGCTTTGCAATGTGGCCGCCTTCATCAGTGAGCGGTTTCTACTACGCAAACCCTGAAACGGAATACTTTAACGTGGGTAAAATCTCTGGCGATCAGTTGGAAGATTATGCGAAACGTAAAGGTTGGACCTTGGATGAGGCGAAGCGATGGCTAGCACCGAATTTGGATGATTCAGTTCAATAATTTGAATTAATAAAAGCTCTCAGATTGAGGGCTTTTATTTTTTAATCCCCCTAAATCCCCCTTTTTCAAAGGGGGACTTTCGCGTATCCAACTGATTACGTGACAGCTCCTCCCTTTTTTAAAGGGAGGTTAGGAGGGATTCACTAAAACTTAAATCATTTTATTCATATCTATCAAGTAACCTGCAGCTTTAAGTTCTTTGGCAAGGCTAAACTTCCAAGCTTCATATTTATCCATTTCGGTATAAACCACACCCCCAAAATCACTTGGAATCTCTAAATCAGCTGTTTTTAAAGCACACACTCTTTCTCGCCCAAGTTTACCAATAAAGTAACCCAATTCTAAAATCACGTTCTGACGTGCTCTTGGTTTATCTGTAACTTCTGATAATGCTCTACCTACATCATCAGGTGTCAACAACACAATGGCAAAACCAACATCAGAGTTTCTCTCAATTTTTTCAATAATAGTACGACCACCATTTGCCTGTTCATGAAGAATAATTGCTTCAAAACCATATTTTTCTAGAAATCGTGCAACTGTTTGTAAAGCACCATGATCATGACCATGCACAATGAAAATTCTATTATTTGACACAGGCAAAATTACCTCAAGCTTTGTACTTCCATTAGACTGAATATATTGTTTGTAATCTCGAACAAATGGGATAATTAAATTCCTAACCATGTTATGGATATAATTAATTGTTTTTCCTGATGAATGATAAAATGTATAACTAAAATTTTCGGCAGAATTTTCCTCATTTCCAAATTTTTGAATCAGTAAATACTGCAATGCTAAGTTTTCATCATCATTATCAGTCCACTCCAAAGATGCACTACCAATCATCCCACCTTCAGAATTATAACTATTCTTTAAAAAATCATCTAAACTCACATTTTGGATCAATTTTTCATTATAAGCTTTCAATTCATCGTGTCTTAAAAGACGTGCTAACTTTTGTAAAAGTGCCTCATAAGTTTGATAGTGCGATGCCTGTAAATCCAAGACAGTATTGTCAATTTTTCTTAGCAGATCACTCGTCATACTTGAGTATCCTCATCATTATTTGTTCTAGCTTCAGCGGCTTTATCAATTATCGACTGACGACGATTTTCTTTTAAATTTTCAGCTATTTCACTAATCATAGGATTATTCAAATAGTTTTCGGACTTTTGGTCTATCATATTTTCCATACTAATAATTGCTTGCTCAATGCTTTCAGCATCAAATGGATCAAAACCAATCTCCCCAAGAGAACCATCGATTTCTTTCATAAATTTTTCTAATTGCTTCATTTGCTTAGATAGTTGATCAAGCCCATTTATTTTCATCAATCTTCTCTTTTCTATTTCTAATTCAAACATTTAATCTTTAAATTGATCCTAGACAAAATAATGGACAGCACGTCCCTCTAAAGATAACGTAACTTTAATCTTTGGAGATTCAAGAAATGGCTAAACGTTTTAGTCCTGAATTTAAACAGCAAGCAATTGATTATGCACTTTCAAACTCGCACGAATCTTTAGCTGCAATCGCCCAGAAATTAGGTGTTGGTTATTCAACATTGGATAAATGGATTCGTGAAATCAATCCGGCGGGTTCAAGCAAACGCCAACTTTCACCAGAACAACAGCGGATTTTAGAATTAGAGAAAGAAGTCAAACAGCTCAGGGAAGCCAATGACATCTTAAAAAAAGCGCATGTGTACTTTCTGACAGATCATGCCAAGAAAAGTACACGGTAATTCAAGATCTGGATGTGAATGAAGTCACTGTATCTTCTGCCTGTAAATGCCTGGGTGTCAGCACTTCAGGCTATTATGCCTGGCGAAAACGCCAGGCCAATCCAGCGCAGAAATATAATGATTTAAAAGCCGTATATTGGCAGCATCATGCACGATTGGGTGCACCTTCATTAGTACATGACATGCATGATTTAGGGTACACCATGAGCGAACGAACCGTTGGAAGAATGCTAAAAAAACTTGGTCTACGGAGCAAGATTGCACGTAAATACAAGTATACGACTGATTCAAAGCATCGTTTGCCTACAGCACCAAACTTGTTAGATCGCCAATTTACAGTCATGCAGCCTAACAAGGTTTGGACAACGGATATTACCTATATCCGTACCAAGCAAGGTTGGCTGTATTTATGTGTGATGCTGGATCTATTTAGTCGTCGTATCGTGGGATGGCAAACCAGCCATCGAATAGACCGCCAATTGGTGTGTGATGCGTTTCATTATTCAATGGCTCGTCAGGGCTATCCAACAGGTGTTATGGTTCATTCGGACCAAGGCAGTCAGTACTGTAGTCGTGATTTTAGAGCACTCTTGCTGACAAATGATTGTATTCAAAGTATGTCTAGACGAGGAAACTGTTGGGATAATGCCGTGACTGAAAGCTTCTTTCATACATTGAAAGGCCATGTGGTGCATGGCAGTGTGTTTGTCACTCGAAAAGAGGCGAATGCGGTCTTGTTTGACTATATTGAGATTTATTACAATCGGGTCAGAAGGCATTCTGCAAACGGTTGGTTAAGTCCAGAAGCTTTTGAACAGAAATATATTAAAAGTTTAGAGGGATCGATTGTCCACGATACTGTCTAGGATCAAATATTTATTTAATCAATCAGAAAATCTTTTTTTATCAGAATATTTCCACACCATTTGAATATTCCAATCCCTCCTAACCTCCCTTTAAAAAGGGAGGAACTACGCGAGTCCACAACCACAATTGAATTCACGTGAAGTCCCCTTTAGCAAAGGGGGATTTAGGGGGATTCCTGCTGAATAAATTGATAAATTCTATCCACCACGTCATCAATCCGCCCCATCACCTGCCCATTATCAAACCTCAGCACTTTTAGCCCCAACTGAGCGAGAGCTTCATCCCGAATCCGATCTGCTTCCAAACCTTCAACCGTAAAGTGCTGACTACCATCACACTCAATTACTAAATTGGCAGCAGGACAGTAAAAATCCACGATGTAATTCAAAATGGGCTTTTGCCGATAAAACTGTAAACCTAAAATTTGCTTATTACGAAGTCGTGACCATAATAACTTTTCAGCATCAGTCATATTATTGCGTAAGTCACGCGAGGCGTGTTTTAAATTTTTATTGTAGGGTTTCATTTTTATTCTCTTTTTAGAAGCTCCCCT
Source organism: Acinetobacter sp. NCu2D-2 (assembly GCF_001647675.1). NCBI lineage: Bacteria > Pseudomonadati > Pseudomonadota > Gammaproteobacteria > Moraxellales > Moraxellaceae > Acinetobacter > Acinetobacter sp. NCu2D-2. The sequence goes on along the minus strand of NZ_CP015594.1, from coordinate 707,672 downwards.
AACTCCTCTTTTTCAAAGAGGGGAATTTCGCGTATCAAATTGATTACTTGACAGCCCCTCCCTTTTTCAAAGGGAGGTTGGGAGGGATTTAATTTATCAAATATGCGCCCCTTTTCTAACCACCCAACCCCAAATCATCCGTTTTTACATTTTTAACTCTGCACAAAAGCGCACTTTCTAGGATAATAGCCACATTTAGCATTCTCCCAAATTTACAGGTAAAGGTTTCCTGCATGAAAAAGCTCATGAACAACCCAGAACAACTGGTTGTCGAAATGTGCAAAGGCTTTGTCCTTGCTCACCCTGAACTCGAATTTACCGAGTCACACAAAATCATTTCAAGAAAAGAAAAACACAACAATGTAGCCCTCATTAGTGGCGGTGGTAGCGGTCATGAGCCTGCACATGCGGGCTTTGTCGGTAAAGGCATGTTAGACGCTGCCGTATGTGGCGATGTCTTTGCATCACCTTCACAAATTCAGGTCTATAAAGCACTGCAACACGTCGCAACAGACAAAGGTGTGCTGATGATCATCAAAAACTATTCTGGCGACATGATGAATTTCCAGAACGGTGCAGCCTTAGCGACTGAAGATGGCATCAAAGTTGACTACGTCAAAGTGGCGGATGATATTGCAGTCAAAGACAGCTTATATACTGTAGGTCGTCGTGGCGTTGCAGGAACCATCTTTGTACACAAAATTGCTGGTGCTGCTGCATCAAAAGGCTATGAACTTGCACGTGTCAAAGAGCTTGCACAAAAAGCTGCAGACAATGTTATTAGCTTAGGTTTTGCTTATAGCTCTTGTACCGTTCCTGCTAAAGGCACACCAACCTTTACCCTCGCCGATGATGAAATGGAATACGGCGTAGGCATCCACGGTGAACCTGGCATCCGTCGTGAAAAAATCTTGCCATCTAAAGAACTCGCACAGCGTATTGTCGATGACTTATTCCTAGACCGTCCTGACCTGACTGAAGTGGCAGTGTTGGTGAATGGTTTTGGTTCAACACCTGCACAAGAACTATATGTATTTAACAATGATGTCTGCGAACACTTAGCGCGTAAAGGCATCAAAATTTACCGTACTTTTGTTGGCAACTACATGACCAGTATCGATATGAACGGTGCGTCGGTGTCTTTACTTGCAGTCGATGATGAACTGAAAACTTACCTTGATGCAGAAGCCAACACCCCTGCGTTTAAAATGGATGGTTCAGCAGCACCTGCGATTGAATTTACAGCCAAAGATGCGTCTAAAGAAGGTGTGGTCAATACCGAAGTAGAAACCCAACCTGAGCATGCCATCATTAGTAATGAGCAATTCACGATTGAAAATATGCGCTATGTGGTGGATGTCATGGCAGCATGTATCATCAAAAATGAAGTGCCATTCTGTGAACTCGATGCGCATGCCGGTGATGGTGACTTTGGTATGAGCGTAGCTAAAGGCTTTAAGCAACTCAAACGTGAATGGCAAAGCCTGATTCAAGCACAGCATATGGATGAATTCATGTTGAACTGCTCGATGATTATTATGGAACACTGTGGCGGTGCTTCAGGTCCTATTTGGGGTTCTGCATTCCGTGCGGCAAGTAAAGCCATTAAAGGTAAAACCACATTAACCGTGGCGGATTTTGCTGAGATGCTTCAAGCAGCCGTCAAAGGCATTCAAACTACAGGTGAACGTTCATTTGGTCGTGGTGCGGTTATTGGTGATAAAACCCTCATTGATGCCTTGGTGCCTTGCGCAGATGCTTGGTCAGCCAATACCGACAAAACATTTAAAGAAAACTTTGTGCTAGGTGCAAAAGCTGCGGTACAAGGTGCAGAATCCACCAAAGAGATTGTGGCACGTATGGGCCGTGCTGGTACGGTGGGTGATCGTAGCTTAGGCTATCCTGATGCGGGTGCACACGGTTTAGGTGTGATCTTTACCGATATCGCCGAACATATTAAGTAAGTTTAACGTGATTAAAAGCCCTGAAAATTCAGGGCTTTTTTCTATAAGCGATCATGTGTTTATGCCACTTCGATGTATTGAATCTGAGTAACATTTAAGTGATGCATCATTTCTCTGATAAAAATAAAATACAGTCCAAGCTGTAGAATCAACACCGAATCTTCTGTATAAATTTGCCGTGCAGTCCATTCATTAAAGGCATGTTCCATCATCTCTCTTGAAATGACTGTGTCTTGGTTAAAAAATAAAGTAGACAATTGCTGTAGTTCTACATCATGACTCATGGCAATCCGAGGCGTGTGATACGGTAGATGCAACTGCTCAAGTATCTCCTCAATGCTCTAGATCGCCTGCTCAATACTAAGCGGATGTAAAGTCTGCGTTTTAATCTGCGCAGCGATATGCGATAAACCCATCCCCTGTTTAATGGATTGATCATCTTGCTGTATGCGAAACTCGTTCGCTGTCAGTTGGTAAAATAAGGTCTGCATCAAGATCACTTCACTGACGCAAAACGTTCAAGATAAACGTCTAAAGGTGTATGAACGATACTGCGTTTATGCCCTTTACTTTGTGTATCCGATAACAACCTTTCACTATCTATGACCACCACCTGATGACCATCAGCTTTCAGGCGTTTCACGCCTTCAAATAACATCCGTGCACCGACATCATGCACCAAAGTTAAATTGGTTAAATCTAAAATAATACGATTTGTTCCTGTCGGTTCATCTTGCAAACTGCGCAGCAACATTTCAGATTCGGTAAACTGCAACACCCCACGCAGTTCATATACGACCACATCATTATTTTTACCCACCGTGTAACGACTTTGCAAAATGGTTTGTGCTGAGGGTGTCCCTTCCATCAAATGTAAGCCCATATCTTTAGACAGTCGCTCAAATATATGTACCCCGCGTACACTATTGCCGTGCTCATCTAATTTAGGTGAAAAGACCGCAATGCCGACTTGCCCTGGCAACACACCAATAATGCCACCAGCCACGCCACTTTTGGCGGGAATGCCGACCGTGGTCAACCAGTCTCCTGCAGCATCGTACATGCCACAGCTCATCATCACGCTCAAGACTTGGCGAACAACTGCACGCTCCAATAGCCTTTGCCCAGTACCAGCACATAAACCGCCATTGGCCAATACGCCTGCCATACGTGCCAAATCTTGCACCGTAACCTGAATGGCGCATTGGCGGATATAGCCATCTACAATCGATTCGGGGTCTTCATCTAACACCCCCACGGTACGCAGCATATAACCAATGGAACGATTGCGAAAAGCAGTTTTGAGTTCCGACTCATAGACCCTCTCATCAAACTGAAGTTCTCGCCCTGCTAAAGTACTTAAAAAACGGCGTAAATGTTCTGCACGCGACACGGTTTTCTTATAAGGCAATAAGGAATGCGTGGTGATCGCCCCTGAATTAATCATTGGATTTTTTGGCAAATTATCTTGCCCTAACGAGATTTGGTTAAAGGCTTCACCTGAAGGCTCTACCCCAACCTTGCTTAATACGCTGTTTAGTCCATGCGTTTCTAGCGCCAAGGCATAGGCAAACGGTTTAGACATGGACTGAATGGTAAAGGCAAGCTGGTCATCGCCTGTAGAATATAAGGTGCTATCAATGGTGCAAAGTGCGAGTGCCAACCTTTCATGGTCTGCATGAGCCAGTTCAGGAATATAATCTGCCACAGCGCCCTGTGCATTGGACTGACAGGCCTGTAAAACATGCTGTAAATAGTCGGGAACTGGAGTTTGCATCTTGTATTATCTCTTGTTCTTTTATTTCACTTTAAAGACTTCATCAGGTGATACAAGTCCAAATTGGTATTTATTTAAAGATACGAAATAAACTTAGCGATGCTAAAACTGATCAATTTCCTTTCAAATATTTAGAATCTGTATAAATAATCAGTATTTATTCCTTTAATAATCAAAACTCTATTTTTATCCACATTATTTTCGCTATTAAATGGTATTATTTATGTAATAGATCACATTATAACCACATATGCTGACGCCAAATTTCACGATATATAGCTTGCTTGTGCCGATTATAATGCTCAGTCTGGGGATCACGACGCTGATTATTTCGCGTTATAAATCTTTGGCTCATTACTTAAGTGCATACTCATGGGCGCTCGTTCTAATGAGTGTCAGCATCTTTTTGACCACGGTTTTATCCAAAGATGCTTTACTGCATTTTTCCAGTGCCGTGGCGTTTATTTATTTTTTATCGTGTATTTTGCATGCCCAAGCGGTCTATGAGCGTTTACGGATTCCATTTTCATGGCAACGTTGTGTTTATCTACTGACCCTTGCTACTTTTGGGGTGTATTTCTTAACAGCGGTCTACCCATACCAACCTTTACGCATTTTACTGATTGGTTTTGCTACAGCAGCATTTTATTTGCATCGTCCGATTTTGTTTTTACAAGGCGATTATGCCTTTAAGATTGATCGCTTCTTAAAAATCTTTGTGGTGAGCCTTGCGAGTATTGCGATTTTACGCGCTATTCTCTTGGCATCTTTTCTAGATCATGATGGTTTTATTGGTCATTACGAACCAATCTGGGCATTAACTCAACTTTTGTTAATCTTCATCAACTTAGTATCATTAAGCGTTTTCGTGTCTTGTGCCATTTTAGATTTAGTAGCTAAACTCAAACTGGATCGTCAGCTCGATCCGCTAACTGGCTTACTCAACCGTCGGGGTTTAGACGAGCATCTGGAACGCATAAGTGCACAGCCCATTGAGAACCATGCCATCCTGATGGCGGATCTAGATCATTTCAAAGCCATTAATGACCATTATGGCCATCATGTCGGTGATTTAGTTCTTCAGCATATTAGTCAGATTTTCAAACAAAATATTCGCGAACAAGACAAAGTTTCACGCGTGGGTGGTGAAGAATTTGTGATTATTTTGCACAACATTCATGCCGATGCTGCACTTAAAATTGCTGATCGAATTCGCCAGAGTATTGAAGAAACCCCGCTGGTTGAAAAAAATCATGTGATTTATTTGACGATCAGTATTGGAGTAAGTTTCTTTAATACACCTGAACAGATTGAAGCCACATTTCTAGAAGCCGATCAACTGCTTTACCATGCCAAAGAAATGGGACGTAATCAGATTCAGGTGGCTTAATTCATTGCATTATTTTACTTTGGTTTTACGAATCATCTTATAAAGCATTTTTGGTGAGAGACGTGACACTAAAACCCCAAGTTTCTCCTTCGCACCACCGATCACAATGTATTCTTGCCCTGCCAATAACGCTTGTACCGACTGACGAGCAAAATCATCGGCTTCTAAACCATTGGCTGTGGCATCATTGTCATAGCCTTGTGGCTTGCCTGCCCCATCTAAAGCATTAATCGATACATTGGTTTTAACAAAACCAGGAAACAGCACAGAAACACCGATACCCTGCTCAGCCACTTCGGCACGTAAACTATTGGCCCACATATGTATTGCTGCTTTTGCGGCAGAATAAGAAGCGCGATATTGCGTGCCTAATAACCCTGCCACACTCGACACAAAGACGATACGACCCGTTTTATGCGCCATAAATGTAGGTAACACAGTTTTGGTTAAAAAGACCTGCGAGAAATAATCCAGCTCCATAATGGCACGTTCAGTTTGCATGGTCGTATCGGCAATCAAAGCCCGTTGACTGAGTCCTGCATTATTGATCAGCCAATCGATTCGTCCTTTTTGCTCCAGAATTTGACGATATGCCGCTTCAACCTGTGACTCATTGCTAATGTCCGCAGCAATCGCGAGATGCTGATCAGGATTGCTGAGTTCTGCACGGACATTATCTAATTCAGTCTGTCGCCGTGCAGTCAAAACCACCTGTGCCCCTTGTACAGCACACTCCACCGCTAACGCCTTACCAATTCCTGAAGACGCGCCTGTAATCCAAACTACTTTTCCCTGTAACCTTTCCATTTAATGTCTATTTCCCTTATTGGTTCATTCACACAGGTTCGACTTTATCATGCTCTAAAAAGGCAAGAAAATGGTCAAAATAATGGCTAATGGCATTGGCATCATAAATTTGCCCTAACTTATCAAAGCGTTTATAGCCGAGCTGTGTAGTGAGATGAATCACTCCATTTAAAGTTTTATCCACCACCATATTAAATTTCAGCATTTTTTTCGGTTCACGTACTAAATGCGTGACCCCAACATCAACCACTTGGGTAAAGGCTTTAAGTGCTGGAGTGACGTATTGATTATTGCCCGCTTTCATCTGCTCGACACAGCCCAAAAGTTCTGTCACAAGCGGTTTGTCGACTGGATAACGGACATAATTCTTACCCTCGTGTTCATAAGTCATACTGTACAAATGATTTACCATTGGCAGTAGACGTTCATTACCAAAAAATGAAACAGACCACGGCATATATTTACGTGTGGTTTCAACAATCTGTTGTACGACTTTTTCAGATTCATGGTCTTTTGAAGGCGATAAACGTACAATACGACCGAAGACTTGATCAATAATTTCACAGGAAATATCCGCCAAATTCTCCCCTAATGCCTTGGACAGACTTTCAGTTTCACCTGCGTTCATTTTTTCACGGATATTTTGGAAGCGCTGATGGGTTTCCGGACGTATATGCAAATAAATGTTGTAGCTCATTCAGACCTCCAATTCATCGTGTTGTCGTTATAGTGTTCTACGAGGAAAGTTCAATATTTACTCTATCATACGATTAATTTTGTAACATGCTAATCGTCGAAAGTTTGCATTTGGTTAAGCTGCCGCACGGTCTATTTTTTTTGATACAATAGACGCAATTTTTATATCCTCTTTTGATCTGTTCGAACTATGACTGATTCAGCGCAAAATATTGCTACAACCTACGATCCGACCGAGATCGAGAAAAAATGGTACCAAACTTGGGAAGAACGCGGATACTTTAAGCCGTCTAAACAGGGCGAGTCTTTCTGTATCATGATTCCGCCACCAAACGTCACTGGTAGCTTGCACATGGGTCATGGTTTTAACAATGCCATTATGGATGCCTTGACTCGTTATAACCGTATGTCAGGTAAAAATACGCTTTGGCAACCGGGTACTGACCACGCTGGTATTGCAACCCAAATGGTTGTAGAGCGTCAACTCGGTGCGCAAGGTGTGAGCCGTCATGATCTTGGTCGTGAAAAGTTCATCGAAAAAGTTTGGGAATGGAAAGAACAATCTGGCGGTAATATTACCCGTCAAATTCGTCGTTTAGGTTCTTCTGTTGACTGGTCACGTGAACGCTTCACTATGGATGAAGGTTTATCCAATGCGGTAAAAGAAGTGTTTGTAAAACTTCACGAAGAAGGTTTGATTTACCGTGGTAAACGCCTCGTAAACTGGGATCCAAAACTCCAAACTGCCTTGTCTGACCTTGAAGTTGAGTCTGATAAAGAAGAACAAGGTTCTCTTTGGCACTTCAAATATTTCTTTGAAGATAAATCACTGCGTACTCACGATGGTAAAGATTACATCGTAGTGGCAACGACTCGTCCTGAAACATTGCTTGGTGATACTGCGGTTGCGGTTGCTCCTGATGACGAACGTTATGCACACCTTGTCGGTAAAAATATTGTATTGCCAATTACAGGTCGTACGGTTGCCATCGTTAAAGATGAATACGTTGAAAAAGAATTCGGTACAGGCTGTGTAAAAATTACCCCTGCACACGACTTCAATGACTATGAAGTGGGTAAACGCTGCGAATTGCCAATCATCAACATCTTCAATAAAAATGCTGAAGTGTTGGCTGAGTTTGAATACATCGCGAAAGCGGGCGAGCAAATTTCTAAAACCATTCCTGCCCCTGCAGACTACATTGGTTTAGAGCGTTTTGAAGCACGTAAAAAGTTAGTCGAACAAGCAGAAGCTGAAGGCTGGTTAGACCAAATTCAACCCTACACATTGAAACCACCTCGCGGTGACCGTTCAGGTGTCATCGTTGAACCGTTATTGACGGATCAATGGTATGTAAAAATTGCACCGCTTGCGAAACCTGCGATTGAAGCGGTTCAAGACGGTCGTATCAAATTCGTGCCTGAGCAGTACAGCAACATGTACATGGCGTGGATGAATAATATTCAAGACTGGTGTATCTCGCGTCAATTGTGGTGGGGTCACCGTATCCCTGCTTGGTACGATGCAGAAGGTAATGTTTACGTGGGTCGTAACGAAGAAGAAGTTCGTGCGAAAAACGGTATTGCCCCTGAAGTTGAATTGAACCAAGACGAAGACGTATTGGATACATGGTTCTCTTCTGGTCTTTGGACATTCTCAACTTTAGGTTGGACAGGTGACGAAGCGAAAGACAAAGAAAACTATTTCTTAAATACTTTCCACCCGACTGATGTATTGGTGACAGGTTTTGACATCATCTTCTTCTGGGTTGCTCGTATGATCATGCTGACCATGCACTTCATGAAAAATGAAGATGGCACGCCACAAGTACCATTCAAAACTGTGTATGTACACGGTTTGGTACGTGATGGCGAAGGTCAGAAGATGTCTAAATCTAAAGGTAACGTGCTTGACCCATTAGATTTGATTGATGGTGTTGATCTTGAAACTTTAGTACAAAAACGTACCACAGGTTTGATGAACCCGAAACAAGCAGCGAAGATTGAAAAATCAACCCGTAAAGAGTTCCCTGAAGGGATTCAATCTTACGGTACAGATGCGGTTCGTTTCACCTTCTGTGCGCTTGCCAACACCGGTCGTGACATTAAGTTCGACATGAAACGTGTTGAAGGTTACCGTAACTTTGCGAACAAAATCTGGAACGCAACCCGTTTCGTGATGATGAACTGCGAAGAGCAAGTGATTGGTCAAGACGTTCGCCAAGATCTTTGGGAATTGCCTGAGCAGTGGATTGTCAGCCGTCTACAAAAAGCGGAAGCTGCGGTTCAACAAGCCTTTGCGACCTATCGTTTAGACTTGGCTGCACAAGCGATTTACGAGTTCATTTGGAATGAATACTGTGACTGGTATGTCGAGCTGACGAAACCGGTTCTGAATGACGAAAACGTATCGGTTGAACGTAAAGCTGAAGTGCGTCGTGTGCTTCTTTCTGTAATGGAAGCCTCTTTACGTTTGGCACATCCGTTGATGCCTTACTTAACAGAAGAAATCTGGCAAACACTTGCGCCGAAACTCAACATTTCTAGCGAAACGATTATGCTCGCACAGTACCCAGTTGCTGACCAAGCGCTCATTAACGAACAAGCTGAAGCAGATATGCAATGGCTTCAAGGTTTGATTGGTGCGGTACGTAATATCCGTGGTGAAATGGGTCTAGGTAATGCTCGCTTGTTGCCTGTTCTACTTCAAAACACCACTGAAGCTGAAAAAGCACAAATCGCTCGTATTGAACCGTTGTTTAAAGCGTTGGCTAAAGTTGAAAGCATCACTTTCCTTAGCGATGCTGAACAACCGCCATTGTCATCTTCTTCTGTCGTAGGTCACGTGTCTGTATTCGTTCCTATGAAGGGTTTAATTGATCCTAAAGCGGAATTGGGTCGTCTACAAAAAGACTTAGACAAGGTTCAAAAACAGCATGACCAAATTGCCAACAAACTTTCTAACGAAGGTTTCGTAAGCAAAGCACCTGCGGCTGTGGTTGAAGGTGAGAAAGTGAAACTTGCTGAGTTTGCTGATCAGTTAGCGAAGATTAAAGCGAATATGGAGCAAATTGCGGCGCTTTAATGCTGTAATTTGATTCAAAAAATCCCCTCAAATGAGGGGATTTTTATTTACTCTTCTTCCCAATCAAAATCCTCATCCTCCCAATTGATATAAGAAGAATCATCTAAATAACGAGTAAAAGTGAATTCATTTAAATTTTCATAAAAATGAATTAATTTATTTACTTCTCGATCGACTATATTTTCTTGCTCTAATGTTAATTTTGGCAAATGTATATCATGACGACCACTTTCGGCTGCAAAAATATTACCCTGATCATATATTGCTTCTGTCTTGTAATTACCTTGAGCTAAATCATGACCAAAATAATGAGCAAATTTTTGCCATTTCCATGCTTCAATCAAATCATTCTCTTTTAATTTTTTGATTTCATCGAATCCATCACAGACGATTCGATCAAATATATCTCTTAGGCATTCTTCATTACCACGCTTTGCTAATTCCAATTCTATATCTGATGGATAATTTGAATGACTATAGTCATACATATCTTCATCAAAATCGTCGTCATCAACGTAATGATCATTATCTCCAAATTGATAAAGTTCTAGCTGAGCAGGAAAACTTCCTAAATCAGCAGCAATTTTTAAATACTTTATATAGTTATCTTTATATTCATCATTACGTTCTTTTTCTTTAATAAAATTATCTAAGCCTGCTTTCCAAGTTGGACTAATTTCTTTACCTTGCAAATATCTATGATAAAGATAATTCATATCTTTATTCTGCTCATCAAAATCACTTTCACAATCACTATAAAATTGTGCAATCAAATATGGATAAATAGAAACCTGAGGGAACTCTATAAAGGTTTTTTTCAGCCGTTCTAAAACATTGTCATGCAGTGAATCATCATCCAGAGCATGTCTAACAAGCTGACTCATTTCCTCATTTGTTAAATATAAAAAATGATAATTTGAAAGATGCTTTTGAAAAAAAGGTGCTAGCGCAATTGAGACGTTTAATTCCTCACAGCGATTTTCAAATAACTCTCCATCCAACTGGTCATCGATTGAATCTGTAAAAATTGGGTAAGAACTTAGTTTTAAACTATTAAAAGTTTTAAATCCAAAAAGTGCTGCAACTATTTCATTTATATAAGAACGTTTAGGGTCTGTTGACATTTGTTGCTTAAAAAAATAGCGAGGTAGTAAAATTAAATCGCCAAACCCAATTTTACTCTCGCTATGCCTCGTACAATGCTGAATGATCAACACTGGTCTAAGTTACTTTCTATTTTCCGAAATTTTGATATCTATTTCAAATCTAATTTGAGAAATTTTGTCGAAGCCATACTTTATAGAATAAGAACAGGCTGTCCTTGGCGTGATTTGCCTAAAGAATTTGGTTCGTATAACTCAATATTTAAAAAATATAATCGTTGGTGTAAAAATGATAAGCTAATGAAAGTATTTAAATTAATTTCTTCAAATGCTGATATGGAATGGGTTTTTATTGACGGTAGTCATGTTCGGGCACACCAACATTCTGCTGGAATAAAAGATCAGGATATTTCTAAAAGCATTGGTGGAAATAGTTCTAAAATACACTTAGCTGTTGATGCAGATGGCAATCCAATTGAAATTATTATCTCCGATGGAACGACGCATGACGTCAAGATTGCTCCAAAAATGATTGAAAAACTGGATTTGAGTGAAACGGAAGTATGTTGTGCAGACAAGGGATATGACTCTGAATCATTAAGGGAACAAATATCTGCGAAAAAAACTAAAGCTAATATTCCAAGAAAATCAAATACACAGTCAAATAATGACCATATGGATTGGTATTTATATAAAATCAGGCACTTAGTTGAGAATGCATTTTGTAGGTTAAAGCAGTTCAGAGGAATAGCAACACGATATGATAAGCTAAAGTGTAGCTATGAGGGTGCAGTTGCATTAGCTTGTGTATTTATTTGGCTACCTTTATCGGGTAAATTCTATACTTGAAATGTCAACAGACCCTAATCTCAATATCATGAAATTTAGTAGTTTGCTGTATTTCAAAAGCTAATGCGCTGATCGTAGACATGTTTATCCTTAAAGTTGTTTCTTAGAATCAAATTTGGACACACGTTTAAACTTTTGAATCTAATAGTGAAACAAAATAAAGAAAACATTAAGAAGAATAGACTATTCAATATAAAAATAGATTTTTGTCTTTTTTTACTCGTGTGTAAGTAAGGTGGACACCTATATTTGATAATAGCAATCAAAATTTAAAAATCAAGTTTTTTATGATTTCTCAATTTTACTTACTCTCAAACTCAATCACCAAACCAATTTCATGACAGTAAAAATCCACAATATAAGGTTTAATCACATGCTGACGACGAAATTTAAGATTCATAAATCGCTTGGCACGTAGCAGTTGCCACATGAGGTGTTCTGCATCAGTGGCGGTGTGGCGCATGGATTTGGCGAAGGCGAATAATCAGCGGGTTAAAGTGCATAAAAAAGCATCGTTAAAATGACGATGCTCTGAATGACAATCAAGAGCCTGTAAATAATTTTGTGTAATTGCTTTTCATAAATTTAAAGGTGATTGCTTAAGCGGTCACCGAATTCAATAATAAAGCGGCTCATGGCTAAACGCCAGTCGCGAATAGGCATATTCCACTTTTTAGACGCTGCATCAATTGCCAGGTAAATCACTTTACGTACAGAATCATCCGTTGGAAAGACTTTACGCTTTTTGATCGCCTGACGTATTACGCTGTTTAATGATTCGATCGCATTGGTGGTATAGATGGCTTTGCGTATCTCGGCTGGATAAGCAAAGAAGGTATTTAGATTCTCCCAGTGTGTACGCCAGCTTTTGCTGATCTGTGGGTACTTGTCATCCCATGTTTGGGCGAATTGATCCATGGCCATCAAGGCTGCCTCTTCAGTAGGTGACTGATAAACGGCTTTTAAATCCTGAGTGACGGCCTTGTAATCTTTCCATGATACGTATTTCAAGCTGTTACGCAGCATATGGATAATGCACAGCTGGATATGGGTTTGCGGGTATACGCTGTTAATGGCATCAGGAAAGCCTTTTAGTCCATCCACACAGGCGATCAGAATATCCTGCAACCCTCGGTTTTTAAGCTCAGTCAGGACATTCAGCCAGAACTTTGCACCTTCATTCTCAGCCATCCACATGCCGAGCAGTTCTTTCTGTCCATCAAGATTAATGCCTAAGGCAAGGAATACAGCCTTGTTGATAACACTGCCATTATGACGGACTTTAACTACAATACAGTCCATATAGACGATGGGATAGAGTGCATCCAGCGGACGGTTTTGCCATTCAGCGACTTGCTCCTTAACAGCATCAGTCACCTTGGAAATAAGCGTTGGAGATACATCAGCATCGTACATTTCTTTGAAAGTAGCCACGATTTCACGGGTAGTCATGCCTTTGGCATAAAGGGATAGAATTTGGCTATCCATTTGCGTGATACGCCTTGCGAAGCAGTGCTTCTCATTCTTTTTAATTAGTTGTGGCTCAAATGTGCCATCACGATCTCGTGGTGTGGTGATCTCAATCTCACCATCATCGCTCAGCACGGTCTTACTGGAATAACCGTTACGAGCATTTGAACCGTTCTTACGAGCATTCTTTTCATGTCCGAGATGTTCGGTAAGTTCGGCATTGAGAGCCGTTTCAACAGTGAGTTTAGTCAACAATCGGGTGAATTGATTGAGATCGTCTTCTGTTTTGATTCCTTTAGCAAATTCTGCTGCAAAGTCTTTTAGTTTTTGTTCGTTCATCATGTTGCCTGACTCCGTTGTGAATATGAACATAGCAAATTCAGGCAATTACACAATTTAATTTACAGTCTCACAATCAATGCTAAAAATTACTCAAATGACCAACTAAATGCTCTGCTTTTCAGTAAAATTTTTAAGTAATCAAAATCCTTATAATCATTTAAACGCTTTTCATCTCTTAACAGTTTTGCTTGAATATCTGCTAAATCGCGTTGATATTTTTTTATCAAATCAACAGGTTTAAAACGCTGTTTGTAAAAACCAGAGCCGATCCAATCAAATGAATAAATAATATCATCTATTTCAAATTGCAATTTCTCTACTTGCTCTTCCAACAATAAATTATAAGATTTCAAATGCTCATTCGCGATTTTTGTTGCCTGTTCCTGATCACCTTGCGCTGTAAAAACACGCAATTTCAAAAGAGTAAGCAAATCTTTTTCCTCTAATGCAGCATTTGCTTGCTGTAATAATTCGGTTTTTTCAATGCGCTTTTGTTCATCTTGCTCTCGATCAGGGTGAATTAAGGCAGCAATTTTTGAATAAATGCTTTTTAGAGATTGCCCTGCCATTTTTTTCGCTTCTTCAAGCTGTGTTTGCTTCTTTAAAATTTTCTTTTTTTCCTTTTCAGCAAACTTTTGATATTCATCACGCTCATCTTCATTAAGCTGATTTTGAATAAAATTTGCTTCTTCTCGATCTAATTTATCTTTTACTTTTTCCATAAACGCGTCGAGATTATTGAGATCCAAATCAAAGTCAAGCCAAGCTACGGGTACCCCGATTTGGTCTGCTATCATTTCTTTTATGGCTTGTTTTTGCATCATTTCATCAGCATCATGCGCTTGATGCGAATGATCATTTACATGAGAGCTGACTTCTTCAGCATCAGCACTTCCTTCTATCAGCTCATAATGTTGAGCAATGATAAGCGTCAACTCATGTTGTTGTTCAGAAAGATTCGGATTATTAAGCAGCTGACTCGCTAAAATTGAAATTTTTTCATCTAAACGCACTAAATATGTTTTTGCGATTTTATGCGTATTTTTATATTGCCAAAGCGTCTCTAATTGAGCGAACAAAACGTGGTGCCACTGACGATATACAGGTAATAGCTCATCTCTTGCATCCTCTTGAACTTGTTTTTGCGTTTGTTGCCAGTCCGCCAATACCATTTGTAATTGCTCAATTTTTTCAAGCAACCGATTAAACTTTTTTTGTTGTGCCGATAATTTTTCACTCGTTTGATAAATGCTTAAATCTAAATTGCTCATTCACTGACTTCAACGCTAATCTTAATTTCTGTAATATTTTAGCATAATGAATAGCATACAAACTTTTTGCTTAGTTCAAAAAAACTATATTCTTTACAAAACCCCATGCTCCAACAACATCCCTAGCCCACTCTCTTTCCCCATAAAACTCAGCCGTTGCTTCTCCGCTTTTAACTGATGCTTCACGTTCGACACATCCGCATCAATCTGTTTATACAACTGCTCAATATTGAGTTGCCCTTTGGACTTTTGCACCGTAATTTTGGCTTTATTTGACCATACAAGCGAGTTAATCAATTCCTGCATCTGCTGTTTTAAGGACTGGCTTTGTGCTTCTAACGCCTGTTGGTAAAACTTGAATTGTTCTGTGCTTAAACCTTTGTTTGAACCGTTTTTACTTTGCTCAACTTCAAGCTGAAGTTTCAGTAAAAAGAATAAATCTTCCTGTTCGTATGCTTCATTGGCACGTTGTAAAAGCTCGGTCTTTTCCTCTTTTTTAGCTTCATCGGGCTCACGATCAGGGTGAATGATGGAAGCAATCTTGAGATACACAGTTTTGAGTGATTGATTCACCATCTTTTCAGCTTGCGCTTGTTTTTCTTGCTGACGTTTTAACTTGGCTTGCTCACGTGCTTGTTGGTATTGATCATTATTCCAATCTTCAAATACATCATCGGCTTGGACTGTTTCAGTTTCAGGCTCATCAAAAGTGTCTATATTTTTCTTCTTGTTTTTTTTCTTGCTGTATTCATCTGCCTGCATATAGTACGCATGCATCTTTTCGACTTCATCGCGCTGCTTTTGAGTCAGTAAATGTGAGCCTTGCAGTAAACGCACTAAAGTTTGAATTTTATCTTCCACTACGGCGCTATCAGATCTGCTTAAATCATAGCAACTTAGGCTATTCCACAAGGTCAGCATCTGTTCATACAAGGTATTGTATAGCTCACGATAAGCAGGCATCAGTGCCTTTTGACTGTAGCCACGAATTTCATCTTTAGCATTTTGCCATGCAAGTAATAGCTGTTTTTGCTGTTCAATTTCATCAATTAAACGATTTAACTTTGGATGCTGTGGGGCAAGTTCAAGCCCTGTTTGTAGCGTGGTTTTAAGCTCAAAAGACATAAACAAATAGACAGCAGGAGAAAATGCTATTTTAGCCCTATATCAATATGCCTAGCTAAAATTTGCAAAAAATAGGCAGACCGAAGTCTGCCAAAAAGCACATCACAAAATTTTAATTTTCAGCGATGATTCGACCATTTAAAGGCTGAATCGGACGGTTATTCGGATGTCCCATTAAGTCTGAAAATTGACGTATTTGCTTCTCAGATGCGTATTGAATTTCTTTCATAATAATCCAGCGGACACCTTCTGAGCATGGTGGCGTTGTCAATGATCCACTAAAACGATAGTACTCACGATTTTTGGGTAACATGCTATTTACAGGCTGTGGCGTGTTAAGCACCAACTTTTGACCTTTTGTTTTAGGCAACCGTTCCCACATTTTTGCTAGCATCGGGTTTTCTACACCTTGTGCGTACATCAACCCTACTACTGCGAGTTGTCCTTTCGCATTGGCATGCACAAAGTGAATTTCTAAAGGATAACTCTTACCCTTAATTTGGTTTTCACTCGGGCTATGCAAGTGAAATTGCTTTAAAGCAAATTGATCACCATCCAAATGCAAAATCCCGCCTTCAGAAAAATCGACCTGAACGGTATGCCCATTATTCTAAATGGATTGAATCATGGTGTTATAACTAAACTTTAAGGGTTCAAGTTCAGCTTTTACCGTACGGTCAATATTAATGGGTGATTGATTGACACCATTGCAGGCAGAATATTTTTGATTTTTGCCCCATTCATTCGCTTGGGTATAACCCCAATCATCCGCCTAAACAGTGGAAACACATGCTAATATAAGCACTGTATAAAAGATTTTTTTCATAATATTTACCCATAGAAAATCAATTTAATTATTAAAATAAACGATTATTTAAATGAAATTTAATAATGATATTTATTATGAAATGGCTTTGTTGCACAAACCTATCTGTAAAGGCTTTTTCAGCGATATAATTTCCAAATGAATAAGCCTACACACAAAATCTACCGCACTACCAATTGGCCCGCATATAACCGAGCACTCATGAGTCGCGGAAATATTGCCATTTGGTTTGATCCTGCTACGCAATGGTATGCTCCATCAAAAGGCAAACAAGGGCGAAATCAAACCTACTCCGACGCAGCTATCCAATGCTGCTTAATGATTAAATCCTTATTCCGTCTATCTTTACGTATGGTCACTGGCTTTGTGCAAAGTCTGATTAAACTTTGCGGATTAAATTGGACCGCACCAGATTACAGTACGCTTTGTAGAAGACAAAAGCATATTGATATTGCAATCAGCTACCAAAAAAGTAGCGATGGGCTGCATCTACTCGTAGACTCTACAGGCATGAAGTTTCTAGGTGAGGGCGAATGGAAACGCAAGAAACATGGAGCTGAATATCGTCGCCAATGGCGTAAACTACATATTGGTATAGATGCCAAAACCCTACAAATACGCGCTATTCAGCTCACAACCAATAATGTCAGTGATTCACAGGTGCTTGGTGATTTACTTAATCAGATTCCACAAGATGAGCAGATTGACTCTGTTTATACCGATGGAGCTTATGACACCAAGCAATGCCGTTGACAAGGTTATTGCAGATCGGCAAGCACATGCGGTGATTCCACCTAGAAAAAATGCGAAACCATGGAAAGATACAAAAAGTAGCTCGCTAGAGCGAAATGAATTACTTCGAACAGTTAAACGTTTAGGCAGGACATTATGGAAAAAATGGTCAGGCTATCATCGCCGCAGTTTGGTGGAAACCAAGATGTATTGCATCAAATTATTAGGCGATAAATTAATGGCAAGAAGCTTTCCTAGTCAGGTGAATGAAATTCATGCACGTGTAGCAGTCCTCAACAGATTTACGGAATTAGGTCGACCACTTACCCAAGTTACGCCTTAAATTTGGCTCAATTAGGGGCGCTTTGCATTTCAAATCTTTGTGCAACAAAGCCCATCAAAACTACTTTATAGGATTTTCAAAAGATTATATTTTATGCTGTTTTATGATTATTTATGTGATTAAAAACATTATTTAGCTACAAATCTAAAATATCAGATATTTAAAAAATAAAAATAGTATTTAATTTTAAAAATATTTCCCGTGTAGAAAATTTATCGGATTTATTCAGCTGATTTATTCATCATGACCACCTGATTACGACCTTGTGCTTTTGCCATATACAGTGCTTGATCGGCACGTCTCACTGCTGCATTTGCCAGTTCATCCATATTAACGACTTCACTCACCCCAATACTCAATGTCAATACATAGTCTGAAATAATGGTTGCTTGAGCCACTTGATGGCGAATTTTCTCAGCGATGTTAAATGCCGCTTTAGCTGTTGTGGATGGTAATATGATAATGAACTCTTCACCGCCCAAACGTGCAACAAAGTCAGTACTTCGAACAGATTGATTGATAATTTCTGCTGTCTGATGCAGTACATGATCCCCCATCTCATGTCCAAACTTATCATTTACTTTTTTAAAGTAATCAATGTCCAGCATAAGTACACTATAACTTTGCTGATGGCGTTTAAACTGCGCGAATAAATATTCAATATACTCATTAAACGCACGTCGGTTTTTTAAACCCGTCAGTACATCACGACTTGCTAACATCTCAAGCTCAGTATTTGCAGCTTTCAGCTCGGCCGTACGCTCATTTACTTTATGTTCAAGGTTTTCATTTGCAGTTTGCAGTTGTTGTTTTTGCAATAACAGCGTTTTCACCATGCTACGTAAGGCATTTGATAAAACACGAATTTCGCGAATCGAATTATTGGTTTTAAAGTCGATATCTTGCTGACCTTTTTCAATCAGACGCGCATTACGTGCCAAAATTTCAATCGGTGTACTAAAACGGCGTGCGAGTCGATAAGTAAAAAATAATAAGATCAGTGCAAATGCCAACCCAAGTGCATACATTTCATATTGCAGGCTTTTCACTTCACTCAGCGCAATTTCAACTGGCTGACGAATGACGACATGCCAACCCAAATCAGTGGCTGTATTAGAGATCACTGGCAAATTGACTGTTAAATATTTCTGTTCGCTTCCCCAGTTGTGAATAAAGTGTCGAGCTTCTTGCGGATTGTAAGCGGGTGGTTGGATCTTTCCGATACCACTATATGGATAAAGTAGCTCGCCATTTTTATCGGTAATGAAAACTTCTACACCACGTTTAGTAGCATTTTCAGTTAATGAACTTTCTAAAACCGATTTTGCCCAGCTCCAATCTGCATGAACAGCCAATACACCTTTTAAAGTTTTAGTCTCTGCATCCACAATAGGTGCTGCAAAATCAATAAAACGTAAAGGCTGTTCTGGATCAATCGCTTTGACTTTTTTGGCAAGTAAGATGGCCTCGTGCACATCACCAATATAGGGCTGCTTCTTGCCTTCTATAAACCAATCGCGTTGAGAGACATCTGCACCCTCTAACAACTGGTGTGCTGCAACCTTAACTTCACCTTCTGGATCTGCAATACCCATCCAAGCGTAATAAAGATAAGACTTCTGAACTTGATCCAATTGTTTTTGAATTCGAGGATGGTTCAAATCCATTTCTTCGAACAATGGTGATTGGCTTAATAGCACAATTTCTCGTTCACGTTCATTCAGCGAATTTGCCAAAGTATTACTAATACTTTTTGCAGCCACAAAAAGGGTTAAACCCATAGCTTTGGTCATTTGATCCGAAGCAACTTTTTCAATGAATATGGTTGCACACGCGCCAATCAGCAGCGACATGGCGGTAAACAATACCAATATTCGATTACGAAAAGAGTCCCATCGAAAAAAATTTGCCACACATTATCCGAATAAAAATTTTTATGGATAGATCATAAATTATCTACTCAGATTTATCAGATTTTTTTTTGTAATTCATCACATTATTTTATGACATTTAAACAATGCCTTAGCATGAGTCTGTATTTGCTAAGAAGCCGAAAATATCGGTCAATTTTTCAATTTTAACGAGCTTATTCTTCGGTTCAGGATGAAAACCTTCTAACCAAAGCACTTGCATGCCTGCACTTTTGGCACCTTGCACATCATTGATTGGATGATCACCAATATAAAGACAATCCTCTGGTGCTGTGTCCAGCAATTGAGCCGTATGCAAGAAGATTTCAGGATGTGGTTTACTTTTACCAAAAGCCCCAGAGCTGACAATTACCTCAAAATAATGTGCTATTCCCAAACCTTGGATAATGTTCATACGGGTTTCATGCGCGCCATTTGAAATAATCCCTAACTTATAATTTTGACTTTTTAACTGCTCTAAAACTTCGGATACATGCGGCATCGCAACTGCGCATTTGCCAAATTCGGCAAACCAAAATGCAGATAGTTCATCTAAATCGGGAGGATTTTTCCAATTCAATTCTTTTAATAAAGCATAGGCTACCGATGCACCAATACTTGGGTGAGTGAGTAATTCTTTTTTTGGATAGCCACCATTATCGATACGCCGAACAATGTCTGTCATCTGTTCGAACTGCGGAGATGACAACCGATCTGCGTAATGCCTCGCTAAATGTTGGCAATATGCCTGAATACTTAAATCACGATGCGTTAAGGTATTATCTAAATCAAAAATAACAGCTTGAATCGTCATAGCCTATCCATTTTACTTTTGCGTTACTTTAGCATGTAGACGCACATTCCTTTTGCTACATACCCGCTAAGCATATCTATGTATCTGACTTTAAACACTCTGTAGTAGTTAAGTTCTCAATCACCAATATCTTTCTTCATTTATTCAGATATTTCCTCAAAATATAGTAACCAAAGTACAAATATTCAGCTTGATATCATCGACTTAAATTGAATCATGCATTTAAGTTGTTGATTTACATATCTATAACTGGAGTAGAAATGCCTATTTCTATAATAACTACAACTTATTTATTTGGTTCAAAGACTTTATGCCCGGTAAATATGATGTATTTTTAAGAACAGCCTCCCAACTTCAAAGTGAACCTGTCGCAGCTCATTATTATCGAGAACAAAAAGTCTGGCTTAAAAAAGCTAACAAGCGACATTCGACTTGGATTTACCTACCCTTATGCTGGTTTTCTCGCTTACTCGGCTTATCGATGCTTGCACCCGTTCCCAATACGGGTGGTGCAGGTGCGATTGCCTGTGAGGTCAGTCGATTAAAGAATCTGCGTAAGCTTGGGATTAATGTGCCTGAAATCCTAGCTTATCGGGATAACGCGGTTTTGTTAAAAGATGCAGCAGATTCAGGTCATCATGTTGTACAACTCGAAACGGCACTACAGCAACAGCGTTCGAGTGAAGCTCGCTTGGCTTTATTTGAAAAAGTGGTGACCGCGATTGCTGAGATTCACGCAAAAAAGAGTTATTTAAGCGAAGCATTTGCACGCAATATTTTAATTGATGATCAGCAGCAGTTTGCTTTTATCGATTTTGAAACTGATCCAGGGCAGATATTGTCTATAGAGGATTGCCAAACTCGAGATTGGCTATGTTTGATTTTCTCAACCGCTCAACGCTTTGAAGAAAGCGAACTTTCATCAGTCAAACACATTTTATTAAATGCCTTAGATGTACATTCTAAAACTTATCAAGATATTGCCCGTACAGGTTATAAATTGCGTTGGCTACTCAAACTTAAGCCTGAAAAAATGGGCAAAGATGGATTACGTTTGAAAAAATGTAATTGTGCTACTCAATTTGCTCTATCAAGAACGTCCTTTGCCAGTATTATGAAATCTGAAAGTTATGAAACCTGAAATAAAAAAGGCGACCTTGTTAGATCGCCTTTTTCTATTCTGATTGAATCAAATATTAGAATTTGTATTCAAGACCAGTACCAACCACTGGTTGTTTAGTCTCATCAGAACCTTTTTCAAGTGTTAAGTAACCTGCATAGCCATACGCTTTCACTTGTTTGTTAAATGCATAGTCTGCGCCAACAAAAATTTGTGACGCTTCAAAATCAGGTTGATTGTTTGTGAATGAAGTTGTGTTTTGGCTATATTGTGCTTTCACAGTCCAAGCTTTTGCAGTTGGAATGTTATATTCAGCACCTACTAACCAACCTTGAGCATCATCAATAAACTCTGAACCTGCAGCATTACCTTCAGCAGTTTCAACTTCAGAAGTTTGATAAAGTGCTTTAAGTGCCAAACCTCCATCTAAATTCACACGACCAATCGCACGTAAAGTATTTGCAGAAGCAAATAATCCACTTTGAACTGCTTCAGGAGCAGTTGCATTATCAAAACCACGACCGGCAAATGTTGTTGGTACAGCTTTATCGTATGCAAGACCTGCCACAACTACTGGGCTGTTGTAAACTAAAGAAGCTGACCAAGTATCACCTAAACCACGACCTGCTGCTTTTGATGCACCATTACCTTTTTCAGCTTTTTTATTTTCGCCAGTTGCCAATAATACATTCGCTTGGACTTTACCATCTGCAACTGCAAAAGCTGGTGATTCATATACTACAGCGTTAGCTAAACGAGTTTCACCCGTCATGATGCCTGTAACGTCAGCTTTGTTACCTACGTAGTTGTTAAAAGTATCTACTGGGCTAGAAAGTTGTTTCAATGGTGTGTCATGCGCACCAACTTTTAATGTACCCAATTTTGCATCTTTCAAACCTACAAAACGGTTACGTTGAGACCAATCAGAACCTTCTGCATCAGAGTTAAATGCCCATTCAATCGCGTAAATCGCATTTAAACGGTCAGTTAATTTTTCTTCACCTTTCAAACCTACAAACGAGCTGTTCGAGCTAAGTTCTACAACGTCTTTATCTGCTACTGGCGCTTTATTATCTTCAGGTAAGTAGTCAATAGACGCATCAATTTCACCGTAGAAAGTTGGTGCTGCAAATGTAGTCCCCGCTAAAAGGCTAAGTGCGATTGCTGTTGCTAACTGAGTTTTCATCTTAAAAATGTCCTAGAATTATTTTGTAACGAATATTACACACACGCCTTATATTACAAAATTATTAAAATATTATTTATATATTCCATTTAGTACTTTAGGCTAAGCAAGCATTTTTTGACCGTTTTTCATCGGAAATATTGATTTTCATGCCTGAGACTGATTTTTCCAGCGCAAAATAGGGATTAGACATAAAATCGCAATCGCCACAATAATTGCCATATATGTCATATAACCCAATTGATCTGCCACAATCCCACTTAAGGTATAAAGCCCACCACTCA